>JAESPQ010000096.1 GCA_016765535.1 Alteromonadaceae bacterium
GCGACTATCACTAAGCATAATAATATATTGATAGTTTAGCGAATTTTTTAATGCTTCATCACATTTTTCAGGCATAACCCATAAAGCGGTGTCTACCACATTAATTTTTTCATCACGATAAAGCATAACTCCGCTGAACCAGTCAGGTTTCCCCATTAATGCGGTAATTTTATCAGTATTATGAATGCCACCAAGTTCAATTAAAGGTACTGCAACGGTAAGACCAGCAACATCAAAAAACATCGCTTGAAAATCACCTTGTCGATAACTTTTTTCGATTACAACATCTATTTTAGCTGATGATTTAGCTGTCACTAATTTCCCGCTATTATTAACTTCTACTGAAGATGTTTTAATAGCGTATTTTTCTTCAACTTTTTTCGTGCTTGATTTTTTCGAACTAAGAGTAGATTTTTCTACTGACGCACTAACTTGTGTAACAACCGTAGGCGTTTCTACAACACTAACATTTTGCAATAAACGCTCAAGTTTTTGCTCTTTTACCTTACTTACTGTTTCTGGCACGACATCTTCTGTCAACAATTCTGACAAATATGTTTTCATTACTTTTTTACTGGCGGGTAATGATTTTGACATTTAACGACTCTTTACAGGTAATTTAAGTAAATGAGTTAATAAAGACCGATAGGCACTCACACCACGAGACGATGGCGCATAATCTGACGGTACTCTTTGTATTTGGCTAGCATTTCTAAAATTAGTATCTACGGGTATAACACCACTCCAAACGGTCTCTGGGTATAATTCTTGTAATCTACGATAAGACATCAATGATGCTTTAGTGCGTTTATCGAACATCGTCGGCACAATAGTAAAATTAAAAATATTTGTTTGTTCACCTTGCATTATTTCCATCGTTTTTATCATGCGATCTAGCCCTTTTAAGGCTAAAAATTCAGTTTGTACTGGCACTACAATGCGATCAGACGCGGCAAGCGCATTAACCATTAACACACCTAAAACAGGAGGACAATCCATGAGAATATAATCATACTCACCTTCGAGCTTCTGCATGGCTTTTTTCAACACTAAGCCCATTCCTCCTTTGGCACCTAATGAGCGATCTAGCGTAGCCAACCCCATAACTGCTGGCAATATATCAATATTTTCATATGACGTAGGACACAGGCTTTGTAAAATTTGTTCTTTAGAGGATACTTGCACAAATAAATTATACACACTTAAATCAAGATCTTCTGACTCAATACCAAAATAATAACTTAAAGACGCATGCGGGTCGGTATCAACTAATAATACCTTATGGCCTTGCTCTGCGAGTAAGCCTCCTAATGCAATCGTTGTGGTGGTTTTACCAACACCACCTTTTTGGTTTGCTACTGTCCAGACTACCAAGTGTTTATCCTATTTTATTACTTATTATTAACTTTATCTGTTCTAGTATTTTTTACTTGAATTTTAAGGCTCTTTTTTGTTCAAGTTGTTTTTGCTCTGACTATTTTTCATCGCTTCATCATTACGTGTGGTGATCCGCAAACCACCATTTTTAAGGTGAATAACCTTTATTTTATTATCTGGTTCAGCAATAGTCGTTGTTTTATCCGATTTTTTAGTTTTTTTATTCAATGTCGCTGCAATTAACGCTTTCTTAGCTAAGCTGTATTTTGAAATAGCAATTACTACACGCCTATTTTTCGCGCGTTGTTGTGCCGATTTATTATCTGTTTTAGCACTGTATTGCCCATACCCTTCTATTGCCATTCTCGCTGGATTTAATTTTAACGCTTCTAATAAGGTTAAAATAGAGGTTGCTCGCGCGACCGATAATTGCCAGTTAGAGGTAAATACTTCATTATGTATTGCTTTATTATCAGTATAACCTCTAATACGAATATAGTTGTTTGTTTTGCCAATAACACCAGCAATAACATTAATAATGCTTTTAGCTGCATTAGTAGATGATGCCGAACCACTGGGGAAAAGTAACCCACTATTTAATTCTATTTCTAACCAATCACCATCTATTTGTAATTGTGCAAATCCCGATTCAATAATATCAAATAACGCGGTATTTAATTTTTTTTCTAATGATGACAAATTAGTGCCAACTTCATTATGATCTACATTCGATAATTGCGGTTTAGCGTTAACCAGTTCAGTACCTGCACTCGCTAAAATACCATCACCATATAAACGTTTATCTGTTTGGCTAGTGTTCACTGGTAATATATCGTCACCATGGCCACGCTCTTTAGGTTGCTTCTGATCTGCTTGAAATACTCGTCCAAAAGATTCAGTAACCGATTCGAATTTTTTCTCGTTAACCATTGCCATGGCATATAAAACAACAAACAAGGCAAATAACAGCGTCATATAATCGGCATAAGACACTAACCACCGATCAACATTATCATGTTCAACCCAATGCCGCCGTTGACGTAACCGATTCATTACTGCAACCTAAACGCAGACAATTTATTTTTAATCGCTCGTGGATTTTCAACATTAGCGACCGCAACTAAGCCCTCAATCATCATTTCTCTAAACATACTTTGTTGATGAATAATCGCTCTTATCTTATTAGCAATAGGAATATAGAGTAAATTAGCAAAGCCAACCCCATAAATAGTGGCAATAAATGCCGTTGCGATACCTTGACCTAATTGTTCAGGATGATCTAAATGTCCCATTGCTTGAATTAACCCTAATACCGCACCTAAAATACCAATAGTAGGGCTGTAACCGCCCATCGATTCAAATACTGCTGCCGAACGTAAATGATGCTCTCGACTAATATCTAAATCTAGTTCCATCGCCACACGCATATTATCTGTTTCTTCACCGTCAACGACTAAATTCAATGCTTTTTGTACGTAAGGATCTTCTTCCTCTACTGCTTGATTTTCTAAGACTAAAAAACCCGACTCGCGCGCTTTTTCTGCCCACACAACAATATTATTAATCCCTTTGTCTATATCATAAACGGGCGGAATAAAAACCCATTTAAGTAAAGAAAACGCATGGAAAAATTGCTGTATTGACGATTGTAACATTACCGCCCCAATCGTACCGCCAAAAACAATGATAAAGGCAGGTAACTCAAATAAGGCGCTAACATTACCGCCTTCAATAGCAAAACCTAAAAAAATGGCACCTAACGCAATAATTAGCCCAGTAATACTGAGCTTATCCATGAGCAACTTCCTTAATTATCGCTGCTGAAAAATCTTCTATGGGAAGTTCTAATTGCGATATACCTGCAACGGTAACCGCTTGCGGCATGCCATATACAACGCAAGTTTGTTCGTTTTGCGACCAAACGGTAGCACCTTTACTTTTAAGCATGCGCGAACCTTCTCTACCGTCTGCTCCCATGCCAGTCAAAATAACCGCCAAAACATTACCCGCATAAACTTTAGCGGCAGATCCAAAACTAATATCGACACTAGGCTTATAGGTAATACGTGGCGAGTTATCATCTAAAATTTTTAACTTGGCGTTATTTTCATTACCTTCAATGATCATTTGCCTACCACCCGGAGCTAAATAAGCACACCCTGCTTTTAAAACATCACCGTCTTGTGCTTCTTTAACATTAATTTTGCATAATACATTTAACCTACTTGCAAAAGCGCTAGTAAATGCAGCGGGCATATGCTGAATTAAAATAATAGGTAAGGGAAAGTTTTCTGGTATTTGTGTTAATACTTTTTGTAAAGCAACAGGTCCTCCTGTTGAGGTGCCTATGGCTAATAATTTATATTTTTTACCTGACGAATGTTTGAAGCTACTCGATATTGCTGCTGAATTTTTTGAAGTAGATAAAGAAGCGCTTGTTGTGGTTCGACTATGCACAGGGGAAAGCTTTGATCTTTCAAGCGATGATAAACTTTGCTTTATCGGGGCATTTGCCGTGACTGTTTTTCTAGAACGATCACTCGTACTGGTAAATTGACGAGTAACTATTTTTTTACGGCGTGCTAATTCAGTAACTCGTTGTCGTAACAAGGCTCCGGCTTCATCACTATTTTGTGCTATTTCATTGAATTTTTTAGGTAAAAAATCTAATGCACCTGCATCTAAAGCCTCTAAAGTAGCTTTAGCACCTTGATGTGTTAACGATGAAAACATTAATACTGCGGTGGGTGCTTTTGCCATTATTTGTCTTACCGCATCAATGCCATTTAAAATGGGCATTTCAATATCCATGGTAATAACATCAGGTTTTAAAGCAATGGCTTTATCTACTGCTTCTTGCCCATTAACAGCGACATCAATCACTGTTAAATTATTGTCTTTATTTAAAATATCAGCCAAGCGACGTCTAAAAAAACTGGAGTCATCAACTACTAAAACTTTATACGCCATTAATTTTCTCTTTAGTTAGCTATTGAATTCAGGTTTTTATAATTTAAACGCTACTAACAAAGAGATTAATTTTTTTAAGTTAGTAGCATATATAAACTTATTTTTATGAACGCAATCTTTTATGAACCGATGATTTTTTTGCATAATATTTTAACATACTCGCTACATCTAATATAAGTGCGATGCCACCATCACTCGTTATCGTTGCGCCAGCCATACCGGGTGTACCATGCAATAGTTGATCAAGAGGTTTAATAACAACTTCTTCTTGTCCAATTAAACCATCAACAACAAAAGCTATTTGTTGATTACCTAATTGCACAATAACTACATGACCTTTTTCTCTTGCTTTACCCGTAAAGTTTTTAACAAGCCACTCATCAAGATAAAATAATGGAATAGCTTTTTTTCGTACGATAATCGTTAATTGTCCGTCAACTAGGTTAGTATTGGTTAAATCTAAATGGAATATTTCATTAACCCCCGCTAATGGTAATGCAAAAATTTGTTTGCCTAATTTAACCATTAATGTGGGTAATATTGCTAACGTTAACGGTACTTTAATTTCTAAGGTTGTACCTCGTCCCATTTCTGAATCAATATTTACGGTACCATTGAGTTGGGTGATTTTAGTTTTAACCACATCCATACCAACACCACGACCTGAAACTTCAGAGATTTCAGTTTTAGTCGAAAAGCCCGGCGCAAAAATCAAGTTAAAGGCTTCTTTGTCAGGCATTCTAGCTGCCGTATCAGCATCTAGCACACCACGTTCAATCGCGATAGATTTTAGTTTTTCAGGATCCATGCCCGCACCATCATCTTTGATGGTAAGCAAAATATGATCACCCTCTTGTGAGGCAGATAAAATAACGGAGCCTTCTCTAGGTTTACCTTTTGCTTCACGTACATCGGGTTCTTCTATACCGTGATCAACTGAATTACGCACTAAATGCACTAAAGGATCGGCTAATGCCTCAACAAGATTTTTATCTAAATCGGTTTCTTCTCCGACTAAAATCAATTTAATTTCTTTATTTAAACTACGTGCTAAATCTCTAACAACGCGAGGAAAACGACCAAATACCTTCTTAATAGGCTGCATGCGGGTTTGCATAACAGCACCTTGTAAATCAGTAGTAACCGCATCGAGATTAGAGACAACTTTCGATAATTCTTCATCATCTTTCGCTAAGCCTAAACTGGTTAAACGATTACGCACTAATACCAACTCACCAACCATGTTCATAATTTTATCTAAACGTTTAGTGTCTACGCGTACCGTGGTTTCACCCTGAGGAACAGCAGTGGGCTTGGCTTTTTCCCCTCCTGCTTTTGCTTTTGCAGTTGATTTCGGCGCAGCAGGTTTAGGTGTCACTTTTGCAGCGCTAGGTCTAGCTACCGCAGGTTTTACTACCGCTTTAGCTACAGGTTTTGGTGTAACGGGTGCCGTAACACTAGCTTGTGGAGCTGATTTTTTAGGCGCTTGCCCTTTGCCATGTAATTCATCTAACAATGCTTCAAATTCATCATCATTTATTTCATCTGAATCAGTTGAGCTAACACTGTTGTTTGAGGTATTTGTATCAGCAGAAAACGCACCTTGACCATGAAGTTCATCCAATAAAGCTTCAAATTCATCATCGGTTATATCCGTGTCAGAGCCACTACTTGTAGAAGGGGTAGAAGCAGGTTTAGCCACTGGAGCAGCTGTTTTGCTAGCAGAAGAACCAGAACCATGAAGTTCATCAAGTAACGCTTCAAATTCATCTTCACTCATTTCGTCGCTGCTAGCATCAGCTGAGGCTGGTGCTGCTGCGACAGGAGCTGCTACTTCAACAACGTCTTTAACGGCTGGTTCATCTTCGCTTTCAGGACGACTCAAACGATGAAGTTCAGCTAATAAATCAGCATCAGCAGCGACCAATGGCTCTCGAGCTTGCACTGTAACAAACATTTCGTTAACGGTATCAAGTGCTTGTAAAATAACATCCATTAATCCAGCACTGACAGTTCGTTGCCCTGTACGTAATAAATCAAAGATGTTTTCTGCACCGTGACATACATCGACTAAATCATTTAATGCTAAAAATCCAGCACCACCTTTTACCGTATGAAATCCACGAAAAATTGAATTAAGCAATTCAGCATTGTCAGGATCATTTTCAAGTTCAACTAACTGTTCAGATAGCGACTCAAGTATTTCACCAGCTTCAATTAAAAAATCTTGTAGAATTTCCTCATCTGCTTCAAAAGACATGCAGCCATTCCCCTTAAAAACCTAAACTTGATAAAAGATCATCAACATCGTCTTGATCTACGACAACATCATCTCTTTCTTCTACATTTATAATAGGACCTTCAACTAGATTTTTACCTACTTTAGGCCTGCTTTTTTTCATTTCACCATTACCATCATCGTCACTACGATTAGAAAGCATACTTTCTGTTATACCAAAAGCGGTTAACATACTAATTAAGCTTTCTTCTACTTCGCGAACTAAATCGATAACTTTACGAATAACCTGTCCAGTTAAATCTTGAAAATCTTGTGCCATTAAGACATCAGTCATTAAGGTATGAATATTATTCGTTTCTTTGTCTGTCATTTTCAATAATTTATCAATATGTTGACATAAGCCTTTAAAACCCGACAAATCAATATCATTACGCATTAGTTTCTGCCAATTTGGCTCAACCAATTGTAATTGTGCTTGAATATCATCCACCGCAGGAAAAATAGCTTCAACCGCATCCATGGTTTTATTAGCCGCTTCTTCGGTACGTTCAATAACATAATTAAGGCGCTCTTTCGCGTCAGGTATATCGGCACTGGCTAAATCACTTAAACGCGAGTCTAATTGAAAATTCATTAACGAGTCATGTAATTGACGCGTTAATTTACCAATTTCAGCAAATAATTCTGAATTAATGGGATTTTGAATTTCAGCCAGTAATTCATCTGCTTTATCTTGTTGATCGCTCTCAATATACTCAACTAATAATTTAGCCTGTTCTAGCGTAACTGTATTACCCATAGCAATTGTCATGAAAAATCCTTAAGCATAAGACTATATTGATTAGCCCAAACGCGCAAAAATTTTATCAAGCTTCGTTTTTAACGTTGCGGCGGTAAAAGGTTTAACAATATAACCATTAACACCCGCTTGTGCTGCCATCACTATTTGTTCTTTTTTCGCTTCCGCCGTTATCAGTAACACGGGTAAATGCGCTAATGATTCATCTGCACGGATAGCTTTTAATAAATCTATCCCTTGCATTCCTGGCATATTCCAATCAGTTACGACAAAATCAAAATCTCCACCTTGTAACATTGGCAACGCGGTACTACCGTCATCCGCCTCTGAAATATTGGTAAATCCTAAATCACGCAATAAATTTTTCACTATACGTCTCATGGTTGAAAAATCATCAACAACAAGAACTTTCATATTTTTATCCAAGGCACCCTCCGACGAGAACATTTAATCACAATTATAATAATATTCTACTTAAGTAAATTCTGCTCAACTTTATTTTAATTAATTAATATTTAATTGATTAAATCGATAAAATCAATTAAATATCTACTTGCCATGCTTGCATACGCGCTTTTAATCGATGCATTGCCTGACTATGAATTTGACTAACACGAGATTCGCTTACATCCAATACTTCGCCAATTTCACGTAAATTCAATTCTTCATCATAGTATAACGATAATACTAAAGATTCACGCTCTGGCAAGCTAGTTATGCATTGAGTTAACGCTTTTTTGAAAAAGTTTTTCTCTATCTGTTGATAAGGGTTTTCACCATCACGACTTTCATCAACAATTAAAACATCTTCATTTATGCCTAAGTCTGTAATACCAATTATTTTGCCAGAACTTACTTCATTAAGGATATGATGGTATTCATTTAACGAAATATCAAGTTTTTCAGCAACTTCTATATCAGTAACATCGCGACCAAATTGTGCTTCTAATAATTTTATGGCTTCGCTAACCATACGACTATTTTTGTGAACAGAGCGAGGTGTCCAGTCGCCACGCCTTATTTCATCTAGCATTGCGCCGCGAATACGGATACCCGCAAAGGTTTCAAAACTCGCTCCTTTGCTATGATCAAAGTTGTTTGCGGCTTCAAATAAACCGATCATGCCAGACTGAATTAAATCATCAACTAATACGCTTGCGGGTAATCTGGCCATTAAATGATAAGCAATACGCTTTACTAAAACAGTATGTTTCTCAAGCAAAGCCATTTTATCCATTTTAACGTTGTAAGCACTTGCTTTTGCCACTCTGCTACCACCAATGAATTATTTAGTTTGCTAATAATTTTTCAATAAAAAATTCTAAATGACCCGATGGCTGATTAGGAATTGGCCAATGGGTGATATTTTGTGCGAGTTCTTTAAAAGCAATAGATGCGGGTGAATCAGGAAAAGCATCAATTATTGCTTGTTGTTTACGCACTGATTTACGAACATTTTCATCAAAAGGGATAACACCGACTAGTTCCAGTGCTACATCTAAAAAACGATCTGATACTTTGGTTAGTTTGGCAAAAAGTTGTTGACCCTCTTTTGGGCTACGTACCATATTGGCAACGACTTTAAATTTAAACACTTCGTGATCGCGGCTAAGTAATTTCATTAAGGCATAACAATCAGTAATTGAAGCGGGTTCATCACAAACCACTAATAAAACATCTTGTGCAGCACGAGTAAAACTTAATACCATGTCAGAGATCCCTGCCGCGGTATCAACAATTAACACATCGCATTCGGTTTTCATCTCGCTAAACGCGCGGATCAAACCTGCATGTTCTGCGGGAGTCAAATCAACCATAGATTGAGTGCCTGATGTGGCAGGAATAACTTTAATTCCTGCTGGCCCTTCAATAATAATATCATCAAGTTCGCATTCACCCGACAGTACATGCGATAAGTTACGCTGCACGCGCAAGCCTAACATTACATCAACATTGGCTAAGCCCAAATCGGCATCTAAAACTAACACTCGCTTACCTTGATAAGCTAAGGCAATCGCAGTATTAAGCGAAACATTTGTTTTACCAACACCACCTTTACCACCAGAGACTGCTATAACTTTCATTTGTTTTAACCCGCGCATTTTTCGTAAACCACTTGCTTGATCTATCATTTATATCTTCTTTTGGTACATCTATTTATTTTAGATTAAAGCTAGCAGTGCTATCACTATTAATTATTTTGGATAAAAATTAACTAATTAGCTAGCTTTATTTACAATAACTTAATTTTTATGTTTTTTTGCCTGTTATATCATGGCTGCAGACATAGTAACTTGTGGTCGCCAATGATGTGCTTGTTCAACGCTAGTAGGACTAACCATTTTATTGGCAAGCATAACTAATTTTTCAGCATTAGCAACCTTAATATCTTCAGGAACCCTTTGTCCGTCAGTAAGATAGCCTATCGGCAAGGTATTTTTAATTGCGGTACTAATAATCTCACCAATACTTAAGCTTTCATCAAGTTTAGTATAAATGCAACCAACTAAGGGTATTTTATTAAAACGTTCCACATTTTCTTGCATAACTCGTTGTTGGGTATTGGCGGCAAGCACTAAATAATTTCGAATTCTAACACGCGTATTCGATATCAAGGTAGTTAAATGTTGTGCTAAACGTAAATCTCTTTGCCCCATTCCCGCTGTATCTATTAATACTAACTTTTTATTAACAAACTCTTGAATTAATCCATCAAGTGCTTGTTTATCTTTGGCTATTTTTACTTGGCAGCCAATAATTCGACCATAGGTTTGTAACTGTTCAAAACCCGCTATTCTAAAAGTATCCGTTGAAATTAAGGCGACGCTTTCACTGCCATGAATTTGTGCAAAACGTGCGGCCAATTTAGCAATAGTAGTGGTTTTTCCAACACCAGTAGGGCCAACTAAAGCAACAATTCCCCCCTGAGTAATAATATCATTATTGGTGGTATTTATTTGCTGAGTCACTAAATTAAGTGCTAATTTCCATGCTTGTTCTTGATCCGCGTGTTTAGGCACAAAACCTGCAACTTGTTCGGAAATTTGTTGGCTTAAACCTAACGATGTCAAACGTTCAATCAACATTGCTTTAGTGGGATCTTTTTGTGCTAAATCCTGCCACATCAGCCCTGAAACTTGATGTTCTAATAGTTGCCTTATTGCTGACATTTCATTTTTAATATTATCAAACTCTTGTTTATTTACATAACTTGCAGCAGCAGATGACTCATCAGCAAAACTATTAACAGATGAATGATTTACTGAAGAATTAGCCACTGAGGCGTGAGTAAAAGCACTATTTTCGGCAATGGTTGGCATATTAGGGGAAGTGGATTGTTGCAAACGTTCGGTAAAGATTTTTAGTTGTTGCTTTATGCTTGCCTCTTCAGCTGACAATGTTGGTTGCATTGCGGAAGATATTGGTGATACTGCTTCAGCAGAAGAATATGATGGTTGCTCACCGCTAGTACTTTTCTGAATTTCTCTACTTAATAAAGCTGACAAACCAGTTTGCTCATTTGCAATAGTATTCGTATTCGCGACTTTCATGGTTGTACTCGCTAATGAAACGGTATCTTGTGCCATTTGTCGTTCAGCATTTACACCATGAATATTAGCCTCATTAATATTTGCTAGTGGTGTAGGTGGAGCTGTAGGCTTAGTATTTTGAGCAACATCATTACTATCAATGGCAGCCATTAACTCAACGCCCTCGGGGATCTTTTTATTTGACATGATCACCGCATCAGCACCTAATTCTTCTTTAATTTGTGCTAGCGCACTGCGCATATCTTTAGCTACATAACGTTTAATTTTCACGAAAAACCCCTTTATATATCAAAACGAGATAACATTACTGCGTTAGTTTTATTGCGCTAAAAGCTAAAGCACCGAACAACTATTACTGACTTTTTTATTGGCCAATAGAACTAACAATTTTAATTTGTTTATCATCAGGAATTTCTTGATATGAAATTACCCTAAGGCTTGGAATAGTATATTTAACAAATTTAGCTAATACCGTGCGCAACATGCCAGAGGTTAACAATACCGGCGTATCGCCTGCTAATTCTTGCTGTTGAGCACCATCGGCAAGCGACTTTTGTAATCGCTCCGCTAAACCTGGTTCTATACCTGCACCATCATCTCCAGCCATTTGCATAGACTGATGCAACATTTGTTCCAGCTCAGGAGCCAAAGTTATGACAGGGACTTCTGGGGTAGCGCCGACTAAATCTTGCACAATAAATTTACGTAATGAAATACGTACCGCAGCGGTTAGCACATCGGTATCTTGGCTTTTAGGCCCGTATTCAACCAAGGTTTGTACTATGCTGCGCATATCTCTTACTGCGACACCTTCATTCATTAAATTTTGCAACACCTTAACAATAGTACCTAACGTCAAAATATCAGGCACTAGGCCCTCAACCAACTTAGGGTAACTTTTCGCTAAAATATCGAGAAGATTTTGTACTTCCTCATGACCAATTAACTGTGCCGCATTATTGGTTAATATTTGACTTAAATGTGTGGCTAATACAGTAGCAGCATCGACCACGGTATAACCTAGTGTTTGTGCATGTTCACGTTGATTTTGATTAATCCATACTGCTTCTAAACCAAAAGCAGGATCTTTAGTTTCAATACCGTCAAGCTTGCCATACACTTGCCCTGGGTTTATTGCCAATTCATGATCATGACGAATTTCGGCTTCACCTACAATTACACCCATTAATGATATTTGATAAGTATTCGGTTCTAAATCTAAATTATCTCGAATATGTACCGCAGGCACTAAAAAACCAAACTCTTGTGAAAGTTTTTTACGCACCCCTTTAATACGACTTAATAACTCTCCTCCTTGTGATTTATCAACCAAGGGAATAAGTCGATAACCCACTTCTAAACCAATAACATCAACATGGTTAACATCGTCCCAACTCAATTCTTTAACGTCGGCTTCTTGCTTTTGGGTTTGTTCTGCTTGTACGGCTTCATTTTTTTGAATCGTAATGGCTTTCTTTTCTTTTTTCTGTGTAATAAAATATGCGCCGGTAGAAATAATGATGGCAAAAAGTAAAAAAGCAAAGTGCGGCATACCCGGGATCACCCCCATTACAAACATTATGCCCGCAGCAATATATAAAACTCGACTTTGTCCTAATTGACTACTAACTTGTTCGCCCATATCTTGAGACGTATTTTGACGCGTTACCGCAATAGCGGTAGCCACCGATAACAATAATCCTGGAATTTGTGCAACTAATCCATCACCTATGGTCAATAAAGTATATATTTCAGCGGCGCGATCAAAGGTTAATTGATGCTGTACCATGCCAATAATTAAACCACCAATAATATTGATAAATAAAATTAAAATACCTGCAATCGCATCACCCTTAACAAATTTACTAGCACCGTCCATAGAACCATAAAAATCAGCTTCACTGGTGACTTCTTCACGTCGCTCTTTCGCTTGTTCTTGGGTAATAAAGCCGGCATTTAAATCTGCATCTATCGCCATTTGTTTACCAGGCATAGCGTCTAAGGTAAAACGTGCTGTTACTTCTGAAATACGTCCTGCGCCCTTCGTAACCACGATAAAGTTAATGATGATTAAAATCAAAAACACCACCAAACCAACGGCATAGTTACCACCAATAACTACAGAGCCAAAGGCTTCTATAACATTTCCCGCTGCATCAGGGCCTTTATGACCTTCAAGTAGTACTACGCGAGTACTGGCAACATTCAGCGCTAAGCGTAAAATGGTAGCAATTAATAGTACGGCGGGAAAAGAACCAAAATCTAGTGGTTTTAAGGTATAGACGGTGATCAATAACACCACTAAAGACAAGGCAATATTAAAGGAAAATAAAATATCAAGTAAAAAGGCCGGCATAGGTAAAATAACCATACCTAATGCAGCCATCACTAATATGGGTGTTCCTAAACCAGATAAATGGCTTAATTTATTTTGTTTAAAATCAGAAAAAGCTTGAGCTAACTGCATAAATTTCATTGATAGTTTTTTGACACTAGTAATGAAATTGCAAGGAATATACCAATAAATATAGAATATTTTTGATTGTCGATAATTTGAGCTAATCTCAGGAACTAGGAACTAGAGTCTAGGGTCTAGGGTCTAGGGTCTAGGGTCTAGAATAATTTTAATATTTAAACTCATCGGGTATGGGTAAATTTTTTGCAATAGGCACTGGCTTTTTAGCATGTCCTTTTTTATGTTCGTTTAATTGAAAAACAAATGCTAATACTTGCGCTACAGCAGCAAAAAGTTCTTCAGGAATTTCTTCATCAACTTCAGCACTATAATATAATGAACGTGCTAATGCTGGGGCGGGGATCATTTCAACTTGATGCTCTTTAGCTATTTTGCGAATATGCATTGCCATTTCATCAATGCCTTTCGCTAATACTATAGGGGCACCACCGCTACTAAAATCATATTTTATCGCCACAGAATAGTGCGTTGGATTAGTGATCACCACATCAGAGTCTGGTACATTTGCCATCATTTTTCGTTGTGATACTTCCATTTGCAAACGTCGTAAACGCCCTTTTATTTCAGGATTACCTTCGCTATTTTTTGATTCATCTTTAATTTCTTGCTTAGTCATTTTTAATTCATTGTTATGTTTCCATAACTGGTAAGGCACATCAATTATAGCAATGATCACTAGCGATAACGTTAGTGTCATGAACATCCATAACAATAAATTAACCGCGTGAGCAAAATTACTTGGCGTAGTTTCTAAACTCAAACCAAGTATATTAGGAAAAAGGTTTTTTAATAATAAATAAGCAACAGTAACTACGACAAAAAACTTTAGCAGTGATTTCAACAATTCGACCGCAGCTTGTGCACCAAACATACGTTTAAAACCTGCAAATGGTGACATTTTATTAGGTTTAAAGCCTGCTGCTTCCCATGAAAAACTCATACCGCCCAGTAGTATATTGCCGACAAAAGCAGCAATGGCAATAATGAAAAAAATCCACATTAAAGGTTGTAATACTGCCTCCACCGCTTGCAAAATCACCCGAAAAGAAGCGTGAACATCAAAAGATTCTTGTTTGGTTAGACTAAATAAACGTGACATCATTTGTGCCATGCCATTAACTAAAGAATTCCCCATAATCAACATTGCACTAGCGCTACCGACTAGCACAAACATAGTTCCCAATTCTTTTGAACGTGCTATTTGTCCTTTTTTTCGCGCATCAGAGATTTTTTTTCCTGTGGGTTCCTCTGAGCGTTCACCACTATCTGAGTCAGCCATATAATAATATTCCTGAACTAAATATGAAAAAAATAAACACTTAAAACAAACATTAAGATAAACAATCAAATACCCCGCGCCAAGGCTTTTCGCTCTGGCTCAAATTCGCTTCGCGAAGAGGGGTATATTTAACGTGAAATGTAGGTCGGCATCTTTTATGAAGAGCTGCCGTCAACTTGATGGGCTAAAGC
>JAESPQ010000097.1 GCA_016765535.1 Alteromonadaceae bacterium
CGTCAGTTATCAAGCAAATTAGCTAATAATTTATTAAAAGGTCGCGCAAGCGGCCTTTTTTGTATTTAATTGACTTTAGCGAATTGAGAGTTTATTTTTTATGCTAGACCCTAGACCCTAGACCCTAGAGAGGCGCGACAATTTTGCTATTTATGGAATATATTGCAGGGTTTTTGTGGGAATGTTGGAGGTATAAACTAATCAAAATAAAGATTAATTCATTGCTGTATTCTGGTAAAGATCAGCGTTTTCGCTTCGATGTAAATTAAATAAAAATTTACGTAAATGTTCATTTTCTTGCTTTGCTTTTTTGAATTTTACGGCAAGTACGTCATCATAAGAACGTACTTTTTCTAATGCCACTTTAATGCTACCAAAATCAGATAAGTGTAGATCTAATTCAGTATCTTTAAGCGATTTTAAAACCATGTTATCACTGGTTGCTCGCATGGTTAAACCTGAGCTCGAAAGTGATAAAATTTCAACGTTTTGAGCAATTCCTTGCTGTGATAGCGAGATGTTTTTAGGTGCGCTAACACGCCAACTACGTTCGTTTAATTGGTTGTCGACGATCTCTGGGGAGCCTATAATGGAGGTAAATTCACCACAGTCATTCAGGCCAATTGATAAGGGAAACCAAAGTTGATAAAAACCTAATTCAACTAATAGAGACGTTTTTGCGCTACCTAATATATTGGCAATGTTACTTGGCACGCTAGTGGTTACAGTGAGATTTTTTTGCATTAACTCTTGCTGGGTCTCTGCGATATCAGCAGAAAAGAGTCCATTAAAAAAGTCTAACTCTTCAGTGGAAAAATCCATCTTATAATCATTTTTATTATTTTTTTTGTGCATAATATAGACACATCATTATAAATGCAACACATAAAGTAACTAAAGTGTTAAATTTGTAACGCTGGCGGTTTTTTTTGCTTTAAAATGTTAATGCTTTAAGTTGTATTGGAACTGGTTTTTAGTGTTTTTTATTCTAAATATGGTGAACTAAGTTAAATATCTATCGCGAAGTTGAAATATCCCTTGAGTAAAAGTTTTTGCTTAGTATAATAGCGCCTCACTTCTAGAGTCTCTCTTAATTCCAAACAAACTAAGATTTATTCTACCAGTGTACCAGTAGATAAAAATTTGAAGGGGTATAGCTCCAATTGGTAGAGCACCGGATTCCAAATCCGGGTGTTGGGAGTTCGAATCTCTCTACCCCTGCCATTCCTTGCTATTGCAAGGACGTCTTTTAATTAGTGCACTGCATTAATTAATAATAAATTTAGACAGTAGTTACAGGTCAAAAATATGAATGCAAGTACAGAAAACCAACCAAGCTCTAGCTTTGATGGTTTGAAATGGGGAATTATATTTCTTCTTTTAAGTGGTGCCGTAGTGGGCAATTACACCTTTGGTGATCAATCAGTTTTAATCAGAGCTATTGCGGTTGTTGCTGCAGTTGTTATTGCTGGTTTAATTGCGATGAGAACAGAAAAAGGTCGTGCTGCTGTTTTGTTTGCTAAAGAATCTCGTACTGAAGTTCGTAAAGTTGTTTGGCCAACACGCCAAGAAGCAGTTCAAACCACTGGAATTGTATTGTTAGCGACCGCTTTCATGTCAGTTGTACTTTGGGGTTTAGATTCGTTTTTGTTTTGGGTTGTTGGCTTTATTACTGGTTTAAAGGTGTAATTATGTCAGAAGAAAATAATCTCCCACAAGAAAGTGAAGATAATGTAGAAAAAGAAGAAGTTGTTGTTAATACTAATCCAAAATTAAAATGGTATGTTGTACAAGCTTTTTCTGGTTATGAAGCGCGTGTACAAAAAACGCTACTTGAGCATATTCAAGTACAAAGTTTAGAAGAGCTTTTTGGTCAAATATTAGTACCAACCGAAGAAATAGTTGAAATGCGTGCAGGTCAACAACGTAAGAGTTCACGTAAATTTTTCCCTGGTTATGTTTTAGTACAAATGGAAATGAATGAACAGTCTTGGCATTTAGTTAAAAGCGTGCCACGAGTACTTGGCTTTATTGGTGGAACGACTGAGCGTCCTGCAGCAATCACCCAAGTAGAAGCAGATCGTATTTTACAGCGATTAGAAGACTCAACAGATAAGCCGAAACCTAAAACATTATTTGAACCAGGTGAAGTGGTTCGTGTTATTGATGGTCCTTTTATTGACTTTAGTGGTGTAGTTGAAGAATTAGATTACGATAAAAACCGTATCAAAGTATCAGTATTGATCTTTGGTCGTTCAACACCAGTTGATTTAGAATTTGGTCAAGTAGAAAAAAGTAATTAATATTTAATCACAATGATTAAAAAACCTTGCAACGGCAGCGATGATTAATATATAATCCGCTGCCGTTTTTATTTGGCTGATTGTTTGTTTGTTAACATTAGTTGTATGAATAACAGTCAATTTAACGGGTTATTATTAACGGGGAGCTAATAACAATTGGCGTTTGTACCCAAAACAAAGGTATTTAAAGATGGCTAAAAAAGTCCAAGCTTTTATCAAGCTACAAGTAGCTGCTGGTGCAGCTAATCCGTCACCACCAGTTGGTCCTGCATTAGGTCAACACGGTGTTAACATCATGGAATTCTGTAAAGCGTTCAACGCCAAAACAGATTCTTTAGAAAAAGGCGCACCGGTTCCAGTAGTAATTACTGTATATAATGATCGTTCTTTCACTTTTGAAACAAAAACTCCACCTGCTTCTTACTTATTGAAAAAAGCAGCGGGCATCAAAAGTGGTTCAGGTCGTCCTAACACTGAAAAAGTGGGTACTGTTACTACAGCTCAACTTGAAGAAATTGTTAAGACAAAAGAACCAGATCTTACTGCCGGTTCGTTAGAAGCTGCAGTGCGTACTATCGCGGGCAGCGCTCGTTCAATGGGTTTAGTGGTAGAGGATTAATCATGGCTAAATTATCAAAACGCGCTCGTCTTATCCGTGAAAAAGTAGACGTATTAAAAGAATATGAAATTAGTGAAGCGCTTGCTTTATTAAAAGAATTAGCGACAGCAAACTTTCGTGAAAGTGTCGATGTAGCTATTAAACTTGGCATTGATGCTCGTAAATCAGATCAAAATGTTCGTGGCGCAACTGTATTACCAAATGGTACAGGTCGTAACGTTCGTGTTGCTGTATTTACACAGGGCGCTAATGCAGAAAAAGCTAAAGAAGCTGGTGCTGATATCGTCGGCATGGAAGACTTAGCCGAATTAGTTAAAAAAGGCGAAATGAACTTTGACGTCGTTGTTGCTTCTCCAGACGCAATGCGCGTTGTTGGTCAATTAGGCCAAATTTTAGGGCCACGTGGTTTAATGCCTAACCCTAAAGTTGGTACTGTAACACCTGACGTTGCTGGCGCGGTTAAAAACGCCAAGTCTGGTCAGATTCGTTATCGTAATGACAAAAACGGTATTATCCATACCACTATTGGTAAGGCTGATTTCGAAGCAGGTCAATTACAACAAAACCTTGAAGCATTATTGGAAGCGCTTAAAAAAGCAAAACCAGCCAATGCTAAAGGTCAGTATCTGCAAAAAGTTTCAATCTCAACTACAATGGGCGCCGGTGTTACGGTTGACCAATCTAGTTTAGAAGCCTAACTTTTTTGTAAAGTAGTGTATATCACTACTTTACAAGGGCGAAATTATTGTCTATAATTTCGCCCCTTAAATTTTGGTAGGAGTTGGTTGTAAAGTAACTTTAATTTTGATGTAAATTAGAATTTCAGTTAACCCTTAACCGACCCCCGTCCAAGACCGTAGGTGTTAGTTTTTATAAATGTTTATTGTTTATAAAGAGCTTACTTAATTTCCTACGTAGATGGTGAAACCCCCAGATATTTCCTTAAATTCTGGCTCTCGCCGTATTGGCTTAATAGTAGATATGTCTATTATTAGGAGTTGTTATTACCGGTGCTTTTATATTAGAGGCCGGATTGAACCAGGAGTTAAAGCCAATGGCTATCAATCTTGATGACAAAAAAGCAATTGTTGCTGAAGTTCAAGAAGCTGCCAAAGGCGCTCAATCAGCTGTTATCGCGGACGCCCGCGGTGTAGCAGTTGGTGCAATTACTGAATTGCGTAAGCAAGCACGTGAAAACGGTGTATGGATGAAAGTTGTTCGTAACACGTTAGCACGTCGCGCAGTAGAAGGTACTGAATTTGAATGTTTAACAGATTCATTTTCAGGCCCATCATTAGTTGCATTTTCAAACGAGCATCCAGGTGCAGCAGCACGATTATTTACAGACTTCGCTAAAACTAACGAAGCCTTTGAATTAAAAGCTGCCGCATTTGAAGGTAACGCTGTAGACGTAAATATGTTAGCTAAGCTACCTACTTACGACGAAGCAATTGCACGTTTAATGAGCGCTATGAAAGAAGCATCTGCCGGCAAACTTTGCCGTACGATTGCAGCAATTCGCGATCAGAAAGAGCAAGAAGCTGCTTAATTATTTGGCTTGTTCTCATTTACATATATAAGAATAAGCAAAGCACTTTTTGTATTAATAGTTATTTCAAGTAGACTTTTATCACTTAATAGAAAAGTTGATAGAGCTACTTATTAAAAACAGGAAATTATAAAATGTCTATTTCTAAAGACGATATCCTAAATGCTGTTGCTGAAATGTCAGTAATGGACGTAGTTGAATTAATTGAAGCTATGGAAGAAAAATTTGGTGTTTCTGCTGCTGCTGCTGTTGCAGTTGCTGGTGGTGATGCTGGTGGTGCTGCTGAAGAACAAACTGAATTTGATGTTGTTTTAACTAACTTCGGTGAGAAGAAAGTTGCAGTGATCAAAGCAGTTCGTAGTGCTACAGGCCTAGGTCTTAAAGAAGCTAAAGCAGCGGTTGAAGCGGCTCCTAAAGCAATTAAAGAAGGCGTTGATAAAGCTGAAGCTGAAGAACTTAAGAAACTTCTTGAAGAAGCTGGTGCTTCTGTTGAGATCAAATAATCTGTTTTTAAACAGATTATTTGCCTGAAAAGGCAATGGCTGGTGACTTTTTTGTCACCGGCCTTTTTGCGCTTTGTTTTATGAAAAAATATTAATTGGTTTTTTTTAAATCAAAACAGTGCAATATTAGAAAGTTAGACGTTTACGTCACTGTAAAAAAGACAAAATCTATTTATTAAATTAAATAGGTTTCGGCAATAACCAGCAAGCTGAGGAACCCCATGGCTTACTCTTATTCTGAGAAGAAGCGAATTAGAAAGGACTTTGGTAAAAGCGCAAAAGTAATGGATTATCCATTTCTGTTGTCTATCCAACTCGAATCTTTTCGCAAATTTATTGATAATGATCCAACAGGGGAAATCGGTTTCGAAGCCGCATTCCGCTCTGTATTCCCTATTAAAGCCTATTCAGGTAACTCTGAATTACAATACGTAAACTATCGATTAGGTGAACCATTATTTGATGTTAAAGAATGTCAAATTCGAGGTATTACTTATTCTGCAGCGTTACGAGTTAAACTACGTTTAGTGGTTTACGACAGAGAAGCACCTGCGGGTACAGTAAAAGATATCAAAGAACAAGAAGTATACATGGGCGAAATCCCATTGATGACTGACAATGGTACCTTTGTTATTAACGGTACTGAACGTGTTATTGTTTCACAATTACACCGTTCTCCAGGTGTGTTTTTTGACCATGATAAAGGTAAAACTCATTCATCAGGTAAAGTATTATATAACGCACGCGTTATCCCTTACCGTGGTTCTTGGTTAGATTTTGAATTTGACCCGAAAGACAACTTATTTGTCCGTATTGACCGTCGTCGTAAATTACCAGCAAGTATTATGCTGCGTGCTTTAGAATATAGCACCGAAGATATTTTAGATATTTTTTACGATACAACAAAATACACCATCAAAGGTGATAAGCTTATTATGGAGCTTGTACCTGAACGTTTACGTGGTGAAACAGCCATCTTTGACGTTAAACTACCGAATGGTGATTTATTAGTTGAGCAAGGTCGTCGCATTACTGCGCGTCATATTCGTGCTTTATCAAAAGCAAAGCTAACTGAGCTTGAAGTACCCGCTGAATATATGATCGGCAAAGTGTTATCAAAAGCTTACATTGATGAAAGTACTGGCGAAGTCATTGCTGAAGCCAATGCAGAATTAACCTTAGAGCTGTTAGCTGAGTTAAGCCAAGCAGGCTATAAAGAAATTTCTACTTTATATATGAATGAATTCGATGTTGGTTCATATATGTCTAATACCTTGCGTGTTGATAGTTCAACGAACAAGCTTGAAGCGCTAGTTGAAATTTATCGGATGATGCGCCCAGGTGAGCCACCAACCAAAGACGCCGCAGAAACACTATTCAACAACTTATTCTTCGCGCCAGAACGTTATGATTTATCAACCGTTGGCCGCATGAAGTTTAACCGTCGAGTTGGTGTTGACACTATTGAAGGCGAAGGTGTTTTATCAAAAGAAGATATCACTAAAGTAATGAAAACTTTAATTGATATTCGTGATGGTAAAGGCGAAGTGGATGATATCGATCACTTAGGTAATCGCCGTATTCGCTCTGTGGGTGAAATGGCCGAAAACCAATTTCGTGTCGGTTTAGTACGTGTTGAACGCGCTGTGCGTGAACGCTTAAGCTTAGGCGATTTAGACGCGGTAATGCCACAAGATTTAATTAACGCTAAGCCTATTTCGGCTGCGGTTAAAGAATTCTTTGGTTCAAGCCAATTATCACAATTTATGGATCAAAATAACCCGTTATCTGAAGTGACTCATAAACGTCGTATTTCAGCCTTAGGGCCGGGCGGTTTAACCCGTGAACGTGCTGGTTTTGAAGTACGTGATGTACATCCAACGCATTATGGTCGAGTATGTCCAATTGAGACTCCTGAGGGACCAAACATTGGTTTGATCAACTCATTGTCTTGTTATGCACGTACTAATGATTATGGTTTCTTAGAAACACCATACCGTAAAATTATTGATGGTTTAGTGACTGACGACATTGATTATTTGTCAGCGATTGAAGAAGGTAACTTTGTTATCGCGCAAGCCAACGCTAAAATTGATAAAAATGGTAAATTAGTTAATGAGTTGGTTAACTGCCGTCATAAAAATGAATTTACGTTGATGTCGGCTGATGCGGTTCAATATATGGATGTGTCACCACAACAGATTATTTCTGTGGCGGCATCACTTATTCCATTCCTTGAACACGATGATGCTAACCGTGCTTTGATGGGTGCTAATATGCAACGTCAAGCGGTTCCTACACTTAAAACGGATAAGCCGTTAGTGGGAACAGGTATGGAAAAAGTTATCGCAGTTGACTCTGGCGTAACAGCCGTTGCTAAACGTGGTGGTGTAGTAAGCTATGTTGATGCTTCTCGCATCGTAGTTAAAGTGAATGAAAATGAAATGCTTGCGGGTGAAGCCGGTATTGATATTTATAACTTAACTAAATATACCCGTTCAAACCAGAACACCTGTATAAACCAACGTCCTACTTGTAATATTGGTGAACCAGTGACTCGCGGTGATGTATTGGCCGATGGTCCTTCCACTGATATGGGTGAATTGGCGTTAGGGCAAAACATGCGTATCGCGTTTATGCCGTGGAATGGTTATAACTTTGAGGATTCAATGTTGATCTCTGAGCGCGTAGCGCAAGAAGATCGCTTTACCACCATTCATATTCAAGAGTTAACTTGTATTGCTCGTGATACTAAACTAGGTAGTGAAGAAATTACTGCGGACATTCCTAATGTTGGGGAATCTGCATTATCTAAATTAGATGAATCAGGTGTGGTATATATTGGTGCTGAAGTTAAAGGTGGTGACATTTTAGTGGGTAAAGTTACTCCTAAAGGTGAAACCCAATTAACACCAGAAGAAAAGCTTTTACGTGCTATTTTCGGTGAAAAAGCGGCTGATGTTAAAGATACTTCATTGCGTGTTGGTAATTCTATTTCAGGAACAATTATCGATGTGCAAATTTTCACTCGCGATGGTGTTGAAAAAGATGCTCGTGCGCTTGAAATTGAAGGTATGCAACTTGCACAAGTTAAGAAAGATTTAGGCGATGAATTTAGTATTTTAGAAGACGGTATTTATGCCCGAGCTAAACGTTTATTGCTTAATGCTGGTTTAAATGATACCGATCTTAACGGCATGAATCGTAGTCAATGGTTAATGCAAAGTTTATCTGATGAAGGTCAACAGTCTGAACTTGAGCAAATTGCTGAGCAATATGATGTATTAAAAGAAAATTTTGATACTAAGTATGAAATCAAGCGTCGTAAAATTACTCAAGGTGATGATTTAGCGCCAGGTGTACTTAAAATAGTTAAAGTATACTTAGCCGTTAAAAAACATATTCAACCAGGTGATAAAATGGCGGGTCGTCATGGTAACAAAGGTGTTATCTCGATGATCGCTCCTGTTGAAGATATGCCTTACGATGAGCACGGTACGCCAGTTGATATCGTACTTAATCCATTAGGTGTACCATCACGGATGAATATCGGTCAGGTCCTAGAGATACATTTAGGTATGGCTGCACGCGGTATTGGTGAAAAAATTGATCGTATGATCAAAGCACAAGCAGAAATGGCAAAATTACGTGCCTTTATTAAAGAAGCTTATGAATTAGGTGAATCTCGTCAAGAGGTTGACATTGATAGCTTCTCTGATGATGAAATAAATCGTTTAGCCAATAACTTGCGTGCAGGTTTACCCGTAGCTACACCAGCATTTGATGGTGCCGTTGAGAAAGAAATTAAAGACATGTTAAAACTAGCTGAAATGCCAGAAAGTGGTCAGTTTATTTTAACAGATGGCCGTACTGGTCGCCCATTTGAACGTCCTGTAACCGTTGGTTATATGTATATGTTAAAACTAAATCACTTAGTTGATGACAAAATGCATGCACGTTCTACAGGGTCTTATAGTCTGGTAACTCAGCAACCACTAGGAGGTAAAGCTCAGTTTGGTGGTCAGCGCTTCGGTGAAATGGAAGTGTGGGCATTAGAAGCATACGGTGCTGCTTATACCCTACAAGAAATGCTTACGGTTAAATCTGATGATGTTAACGGTCGTACTAAGATGTATAAAAGCTTAGTTGACGGTGATCATCGTATGGAGCCTGGTATTCCAGAATCATTTAATGTGTTGCTTAAAGAAATTCGTTCTTTAGGTATTAATATTGAATTAGATCAGGATTAGTTAACGCGCTGATTTTACTTTATCAAGTAAAAATTAGTATTCAGCAAGTAGGGTGAAATTCCCTACTTGCTAAAGATTAACTCCGACAGGAGAGCAAGTGTGAAAGATTTACTTAAGTTTCTTAAGCAACAAAATCAAACAGAAGATTTCGATGGTATTC
>JAESPQ010000098.1 GCA_016765535.1 Alteromonadaceae bacterium
GACTCATCAAACCAAGGTAACAGATAGAGTATTTGTAGGTCGGGCTTCAGCCCGTCAAATATAGATTGATGGCCTAAAGGCCAACCTACAAGTGTTACCCTAAAATATAGCTATTTGACCAGTCCCCAATAAAATAATTTATTTTTTCAGTGCTTTGGCTTTTAGCGCTTTATTTAAACCCGCTAAACCAGATCTTTTCAACGTCGCTTTATAGTTGCTTCTATAGGTACTGACCATAGAAATCCCTTCAGCAGAAAAATCATAAATACGCCATAACCCTTTACGCAAAATAAGTTTATACGTCACGGGGATGTTTTTGTCACTCATAACAATGTTAGTATTAATTTTGGCGTATTTTTTCTTTTTAATTTCTTCTTTTAAGTAATCTACTTTCTCGTTAGTGTACTTTTCTAATAAACTAAAATAAGTATTTACCACAACGTGGGTAAATAAATCAGTAAATTCAGCACGTTCTTCGGCCGTTGCTTTTTTCCATGGGCGAGATACCACCCGAATAGACAATACTTTCAAGTCCATTTTATTTTTAACGACCTCCGTGATTTTTGCCTTTTTTTCTTTTTTAGTTAACGTTTTGTTAGTTGCAATAGCGATAAATTTTTGTACCGCTGACTTTAAAACAACGGTTGGCGTCATCATTTCAGGCGTGATTTTTTCAGCCATGGTGTTAGCAGTAAAAAGTGTTATAAATAAGAAAATTAGGGGATTAAATTTACGGTTCACGGTGTTGTCCTTAAATTAAGTTAAATAAATAGTGTTAAATTTAGCCGCTAGGCGCTGTTAACTTTTGTCGTCAGAATTAAACATATATTTACTCACTAACTCTTCAATACTAATAGAAGATTCTGTTTCAATAATTTCATCGCCCGAACTCAACATTTCGTCAGTCGCACCAGGAGATATTTTCACAAATTTATCGCCAAGAATACCCGCAGTACGAATGGAGGCAATAGTGTCTTCAGATAAGGCAACATCGTCATCAAACGTAAATGTAGCCACCGATTCAAACGCTTCTTTATCTAAAACGATATTGGTTACTTTACCGACTTTTACCCCTGCGATTTCAATAAAAGCGCCTTTCTTAAGACCTGAACTATTGCTAAATTTTGCAACTAGCTGATAATTATCTTTTGAATAACCCGATACACCCGCAATTGTCACAGATAAATAAGCCACCGCAGCCATGCCCGCTATAATAAATAAGCCAACAATAAAATTTAAATTCATTCTTTTCATTATAATTCCTAAATTACATCTAACCTTGTTAGTGGTTTATTAACCCACTAATAACAACTAATATAAGATGATTAAATCATCAACGAGCTAACAATATAATCAACAAACAACATTAATACCGCGCTTAATACCACTGCATTTGTAGTGGCTTGGCTAACACCTTCAGCCCCTGCGTTTTTTTGTTCAATATGTAAATAAAAACCTTTGGCTAGACTTATCCATAAAATAACCCCGCCAAATAAAGTCGATTTTATCAAGCCCATCAAGACATCGTTCCAAACAATAGTATCTGCCATGCCCGTTAAATAAGCACCTTCACTAACACCATGAATTAACACGCCAACAATATAACCGCCGCCAATACCAAAAACGTCAAACAATGCGGTAAGTAACGGTACCGCAATAAGTGCGGCAATTAATCGTGGTAACATAATGTAGTGGTAACTATCAATAGCCATACAATCTAATGCGTCAAATTGTTGTTCGTTACGCATAATGCCAATTTCTGCACAGGTTGCGGAGCCAACGCGGGCAATCACCATTAAGGCTGCCATCACAGGGCCAAGTTCACGAATTAAACTCATTGCCACCGCAGCACCGAGCAGTTCAACTGAACCAAAACGGATCAAGGTGTCGTAAAATTGCAGCGCGATAACCATGCCAGTAAAAAGCCCCGAAATTAATATTAACGGTACGGTTCGAGCCCCCACAAAATGTAATTGTTTTATGGTTTCGCCAAGCGGAAATTTATGTCCCCATAACCGTGAAACTATTTGCGCTAAAAAAGTACCTAATCGGCCAGCAGATTCAATACGTCTAACCACGACAGAACCTATACTTTCAATCGTTAAAGTAAGCGAGTTAAACATATTAGCCCTGCCCTGTAGTTAAACGTTTAATGTATTGTTCTGCATTAATTTTCTCATTTCGAGAACGACGATTAATTAAGTTTTGAATACGAATATCATCGCTATTTTTAATTTCATCAACCGTGCCAGTAAGTGCAATTTCACCATCGAATAATACGGTAATTTTATCTGCTATTTTAAAAGCACTTTCTAATTCATGCGTTACCACCACTATGGTCATATTCATTGCATCTCGAAGCTTTAAAATTAATTCATCTAACTCCACCGAGGTGACAGGATCAAGCCCTGCTGATGGTTCATCAAAAAATAATAATTTAGGATCCATTATAACTGCACGTGCAAGACCTGCTCGTTTAAGCATTCCACCAGACAATTCCGCAGGCATTAAATCTTCAAAACCTGCTAAATTCATCAGCTCTAATTTTAACCGCGCCATAATATCGATGGTATTTTCATCTAATTGAGTATGATGTTTTAGTGGTAATTTAATATTTTCACCCACCGTCATCGAACTAAATAAAGCTCCACCTTGAAAAGCGACACCCATTTTTTGCCGTAAATTCGACAGCGTTTTAGCATCCGCATTAACAACATCAACATCATCAATATTAATACTGCCAGAAGTGGGAACAAGTAGAGCAAGTAAGTGGTTTAATAGGGTACTTTTACCCGAGCCACTACCGCCCATTATTACCCGTATTTCACCTTGCTGTACGCAAAAATTAACGTTTTTTAAAATTTGCCGTTCACCGTAGTGACTATTTAAATTTTTAACGGTGATAATGGGTGATGTTGTTGTCATCAACCGTTATTCCTTAACATCTGTAAGGTTGGCAACCATAGGAAAAACCTTATCTAAATTAGTCAGTTCAAGTACTTGTAAGGGGCCGCCTGATGCCGCAACTATCGTTAACGTTAATTGTTTATTTTTAGCTATATTAAAAGCTTCGACTAACGTAGCAATGCCTGAACTGTCGATATAACTTAATGTTGAAAAATCTACTAACACCGAATCGCCTTTTTTTAAAATGGCTAATAATTGTTTTCTCACCTGTGGCGAGTTATGTAGATCAACCTCGCCATTAAGTTGTAAACATTGATAATGTAAATACGTTGTTTGTTGATAAATCATTTTTAGTTAGCCTTATTACTCACCTTATAATAAAGGTAAGTGTTTTTTTAATTCTAAAATATTGCCAATGGAGCTAGAGGGTGGCAGTAGTTGTACTTGGTCCATCACTTGATGAATAAGTTGTAAACCTAGACCGCCAGGCTCAGTTAAGTTTTTTTTGCGTACTTCTAAACAACTGGGGGATATGCATTTGGCAAAATCTTGTAGATGAAAAATAGCATCGCTTTCATTATGGAAAATACTAACAATTAATCGACCAGATTCATCTCCACTGTAAGCGTAGCGAATTATATTGGTGCAAGCTTCGTCAATTGCAAGGGTGATGAGGTTAATATCTTCTTGACAGAAATGCATCTGCTGACAAGCTTGGCGAACCTCTGCCCTTATTTGACATAATTTTTCTGTGCTAGCGCAATGTTCTATACGACGATTTAATTTCATAAAGATGATTACTTAACTTCGACAATATTAGTTTAACATCATTATTGACCAGAATTAGCACAATAGAAATAGTACAATCACTTTTATGTGCTTTGACACTAATTTTGTACGGTAATAAATACTTTTCGCGTTAATTTTTAAAAATTAACAAAACAATTAACAAAACAATTCGCGTCAACGCTTTTGATCTTGCTATAATTTCGTTATACAAACTAAAACATTACATTTACCCAAACAAAACATCACAACAGGAGTAACTTCATGGCTTTAATTTCACTGCGTCAAATGCTCGATCATGCTGCCGAAAATGGCTACGGCATTCCCGCCTTTAACGTAAACAACTTAGAGCAAGTTCGCGCTATTATGTTGGCGGCAAACGACACTAACAGTCCTGTTATTATGCAGGCATCAGCGGGCGCAAGAAAATACGCTGGCGCACCTTTTTTACGTCATTTAATTTTAGCTGCCATTGAAGAGTTCCCCCATATCCCAGTGGTTATGCACCAAGATCACGGTACTTCTCCTAGCGTTTGTCAGCGCTCTATTCAATTAGGTTTTTCGTCGGTAATGATGGACGGCTCATTAATGGACGATGGTAAAACGCCATCAAGCTATGAATATAATGTTAGTGTAACTCGTCGCACAGTAGAAATGGCTCATGCTTGTGGCGTTAGTGTTGAAGGCGAATTAGGCTGTTTAGGTTCTTTAGAAACTGGTGAAGCGGGTGAAGAGGACGGTATTGGTGCCGTGGGTAAATTAACTAAAGAGCAAATGCTGACCGATCCTGAAGAAGCCGCTGACTTTGTCAGTAAAACCCAAGTTGATGCTTTAGCTATTGCTTGTGGTACTTCGCATGGCGCTTATAAATTTACTCGTCCACCAACGGATGATATTTTAGCCATTGACCGTATCAAAGCAATTCATACACGTATTCCTAACACCCATCTAGTGATGCATGGTTCATCGTCTGTGCCACAAGAGTGGTTAGCGGTAATTAATGAGTTTGGCGGCAACATAGCAGAAACTTACGGTGTACCTGTTGAACAAATTCAAGAAGGTATTAAGCATGGTGTACGCAAGATAAATATTGATACTGACTTACGTTTAGCCTCAACGGGTGCTGTACGTCGCTTTTTAGCGCAAAACCCTAGCGAATTTGATCCCCGTAAATTTTTACAAGTAACCACCAATGCCATGTACGATATTTGTAAAGCGCGTTATGAAGCGTTCGGCGCAGCGGGTAATGCTGATAAAATTAAAGGCGATTCATTAGAAATAATGTTTACCCGTTATCAGCAAGGTGAGTTGGATGCCGTTGTTAAATAATGACTATAACGACTAGAGTGATTAGTTCGTTTTAGTCTTTAGACAAAAGCAATCGACATAAAAAAAGAGCCATGGCTCTTTTTTTATGTTCAAAATTCAAGCTCACATTCCCTAGTAATTAGTTAAATTTTTATTTATAATCCGCCCCCTTAAAAATACGACTATTTTCCATTATTTATATTATGAGCGCATCAATGAACTATAAATTATCCCTTATCGCTTTAGCAACAGCTTGTTATTTACCTCTTTCAGTATTTGCAGAAGATACAAAACCAGCTGAGAAATCACCTTTTAGTTCATCAGCTGAGTTAGGCTTTTTATATAAAACAGGTAATACAACAAGTGCCGATATCAATGCAGGATTAAGCATTAAATATGAACAAGATCAATGGTTGAGTACTTTTGATTTTGATATTTTAGCTAAACAAACTGAAAAAACTATTGCTGATAGTGAAAACAAAACGCTAATAACCACAGAACAAAAGTGGACAGTAGATTCAAAAACTAATTATACCTTAGACACCAATAGCAAAAATTATGTTTATGGTAATGCCTTTTATGAAGACAACCGTTTTACTTCTTATGACAACCAAAGCTCTATTTCAGCGGGTTGGGGTCGTAATTGGTATAAAACGGATAAAGCGTCATTTTTTGCTGATATTGGTCCTGGTTTCAAACGCGATGTAACCAAGGCTACCGAAACAGATCCAAGTGAGACTACTACGTCATTAATCGTTCAAGCACAAGCGTTATACTTACGCCAAATAAATGATTTTGTTGAATTCAAACAAACATTAAGTGCAAAAGTTGCCACCGATTCAGGTGAAAATAACACCTATAAAGCTGAAAGTTCAATTACCACCAAATTAATTGAAACGCTACAAATGAAATTTACCTTAACTCTTGATTACAATAGTAAAGTAGATATAGACAAAGAAAATTTAGATACTCAAACATCGGTTACTTTAGTTTATAGTTTCTAATCTTCTAAGCCCTAGGTTCTAGGTTCTCAGCATTAAAACATAAAAAAACCGCGAGATGATTATCATCTCGCGGTTTTTTACAGTAAGCATCTATTGTTTTATTCTAGAATGCTAATTCTTTAACATATGACCCATTAACTAAAACTGGTTCATGGTATTGTCTTTACCCGAGGCTTTAAGCGCAGCGTCACCAGCAAAGTATTCTTTATGATCATCACCCATATCAGAACCCGCCATATTTTGATGTTTAACACAGGCGATACCTTGACGAATTTCTTTACGTTGCACGCCTTTAACATAACCTAACATGCCTTGATCACCGAAGTATTCTTTCGCTAAATTATCGGTAGATAACGCTGCGGTATGATAAGTTGGCAAGGTAATTAAATGATGAAAAATACCTGCTTCGCGTGCTGCATCAGCTTGGAAAGTACGTATTTTTTCATCCGCTATTGCGGCTAATTCGGTATCATC
>JAESPQ010000099.1 GCA_016765535.1 Alteromonadaceae bacterium
AGGATAAAAACGGCAGTCATTTACCAATAAATACCGCGTTAAAACTACCATTAGCACCTAAAATGATTTGGCAAAAAAACTATTTTACAAAAACTAAAACCAATTTTACTGCACTAAAGTTACCACAAAAAAGAAACGACGCAAGCGCAAAACTTTTAGGTTAAATGCCGAAAACGAGTAATACAAACATTCAAATGCGTTGCGGCAACTAACGCCTACTTAAGCGGAAAAATACAGTTGGCTAAAATGTTGAACGGAGTGAAAACAGCCAACTGTATTTTTTCCGTTTGAAGTTCTTGTTAGCTGACGTATAATACCTATAGTTAACCATTTAAGAGAAAGCTATGCCAACTATTTCAATGTTTTACGGAATAATTATACGCATGTATTATTTTGACAACCAGCAACATCACTTGCCACATATCCATGTACATTACCAAGGCGATGCTGCGATCATTGAAATACCAACAGGCTATGTACTCCAAGGTAAATTACCTAAGCCAAAACAAAAACTTGTAGATGCTTGGATTGAAATACATAAAGATGAATTAATGGCTGACTGGGAACTTGCAATTAATGGTGAGTCTGTCTTTAAAATTGATCCTTTAAAATAAGGTTAACATTATGAATCCTCGTGTAATTTCAGTAGAAACAGTGAATGACCATTTTTTAAGGTTGTCATTTGAAAATAATGAAATCAAGCTATTTGATGCTAGTCCCTTTCTAGACAAAGGTATTTTTAGAGAGTTACAAGATTATAATTATTTCAAGCAAGTATCCGTTGCATTTGGTTCAGTACAGTGGCCTCATGAGCAAGATTTCAGTAACGATACGCTATATTTGCTCAGTACCTCTTTAGACAGCTAACGCCCAATTAACAGGCTAAAAATTGTTGGCTAAACTTGAGCGAAGCGAAAACAGCCCGCACTTTTTAGTCCTTGTTAAATTGCTTGTTATATAACTGTTTAATATTTAACTAAAATAACAGCCTTTAAAGTAACTAGCAACTCACTTAACTTTATGAGCCTATACCCACCGCAACTTTAACCAAGCCGTAGATTTTGAGGCAAACACTCCAAAGCGCAATAAGCTAATGGGCACTCGGTAATAGAATTAAACTCAATAACATGTTCCCTATTGGCGCTTTACAAATGCACATTTTGGCGAGAAAAGTGACCTAAAGAATTCATTGCCAAAACACCGAGTAAAACACAAAATTTTAGGCTCTGTTCCATAATACTGTTGTCTACCCATAAGCAGCTATCAAAATTTGCTGTTTATTTAGCTTTGCGTTGCTTTCTCTGAACCAAGCCAGGTAATTTGATAAATACTTTGTTGCAACGCCCTTCATTTTTCCATTAACCCAACTTTTAAAGTGAGCTATAGCACCATTAACCTTTTGGATATGATAGACCTTATCTATCACTCTAACCTTGCCATTTATCAATCGTTTATGATCGCATTTCTTTTCCTTGGCAATCACCACATATGACCAAGAGCCATCACTACATAACACCGAGTCTTCGCTAATATTCTGACTAAAGTTAGCCGATATTTCTGCCGTTGTATCAGCAGATAAAATAGGATTAATCATATGGTTACTGCGATCAATTGATAACAGTACGGCAACCTGTCCTTCTTTAGTTCTTTTATCTATGTTACCGCCACGTTTTCTTGGTTTATTCTTGTGCGATAGGATGTTCGAACCTTTTTCGGAGTAAGCTAGAAAAAATTCATCAACTTCAATGATCCCCGACAATTTATCGTTATTTTGACCTGCTTGGGCCTTCAAGAAACGATGACGCCATAAAAAAGCAGTTTTAAGATTAATACCGCAAATATCGGCTGATTCTCTTAAGGTTAATCTTAACGTCATACAACGGGCATACTCTTCCCACAGATGGCACTTATGCAGTTTAGCTAAAGGTGTGTTGGTCTTGTTATTAAAGGTTTTTAAGCAGTCCTTGCAACGATATCTTTGTATTGCGCCTGACTTTCCCCATTTTTTTAACTGGCTAGAGTGACAGTGAGGACATTGAGCAGACAAATCAAAAAGTGGCTGAATAAGTTCATCCGTACTGATTTCAGTATCTAATGCTTGAATTGATTGATGAACTATCTCTCTTTGTGCTGGTGTCATAGAGAAAAGTGCTTTTGTTATCTGGTTAAGCTTACCTACAAATGATTTTGTATTCATTGCTATTACCTTCAATAAGTTAGTCTCATTTATAAGTATAGACAACAATTAGCTACAACAGAGCCAAAAATGAATAGACTAGATGATTTCATGTTTTGCATAAAAAAATTGAATAAATGATGTAGTGATCATAGTGTTAATAGTAATGTTTCTCAATGGAAATATTTAATGATGTCGCATATGTTCTATTTTATACGATGAAATAAGTAACCAATAACCCTAAGTTAAAAATACTTGGTGCGATAAAAAAATTGCGCGGAAAGTAATGAATAGCAACAACGGTAAGTAGCGTTGTTATGGGTAAAGTGAATAGGGTTAACCAGTTAAAATTTAAGAGCAGAATACTAACCATGAGCATAAATAGCGTGATAAGCACTATCGCCAAGGTGTCGTAAAAATAACGTTTTTTTGTGGTCATTAATATTGACGCTAAATAATAGCGGTATTTTTTATAAAATCTTTCATTATCAAAATGATAACTAGCAACAATTAAGGAAAAAAAGTAACTAATAATAAGCTGTATAGGTATATTTGCTGGTGTTTTCATTTCGTGTTGAAATAATATCACCAGCATAGCTATTAACGTTAATGCGCCTAAACGGGCGATATTTGCCGCCGCTTGCTGTTTTATATCTATTAAACGAAATTGCCAATAATGTTTGCCAGTAAACTCTATATTGCCACTATTGAGGGGGAGCCATTTTTTTATACGAGCGTAGTGATGAGTTAATGTGGTCGAAAAATAGTGTTCCATCAGCATTATTACTAGCCAAAGCAGGTTTAACAGCGTAGCCATTGAGGTTAACGTTATGTGGTTAAGCTGTGTTGTTGTCTGTAGAAATATTACTATGAGTAATGGAAATAGTAATAAAGATGACCACAATAGTGATGTTTGTTTAATAGCAATAAAGGCGATAACGAGCACATTAAAGGCGAATAATACAAAATAAAATTGATTGATTAACGTTGCCGTATTAGGGATCAATAACGCTAATAAACTCGGCGCTAATAGTGGTGCATTGCCCGCTAAAAGAGTTAGTAATAGCGTTGCTGTTTTATTGAATTTAGCACTGTAATTTAAGCTTTTTAAATAATAGCGATATTGGTGTCCTAAAATAGCATTACGTTGAATACGTATTAATAAATACACTAATAAAAAATAGCCCCATTGATAACCAATACGAGTAATGATTTCAGTATCTTTAGCGGCGATAACACTCAATGATATTAACGCCGATAAAAATAAAGCGGGTAACGCTAAATATAATGCCATCATTAGAAAGTAAAAAAACTGTCTTAATGCGGTTAACATAACTCTCAGTTGTTGTTGATAACATTGATAGCGCAGTTGTATGTATTGCATCTTTAGTGGTGTTTTACGCTGACTTAACATTAGCGAACTTGCTCGTTAGTTAAGCCGCTATTTAATTGCCTAAAGTCTTTAAAATTGAGTTGCGTATATTGTTGATCATGAATAAAGTCATCTTCATGACTAGTGACAATTATTTGTCTTTGTGTGTGGTGAGGATAATTGCGTAAATAATTTAACAGCCAAGTACGGCTGTGATGATCTAATCCTGTGCTCGGTTCGTCTAGTAATAAGCATTTAGGTTGATGAGCTAGCGCTAATATTAACGACAGTTTTTTACTGTTGCCCAGTGATAGTTCTTGTACTTTTTTGTTTAATTGTTCATTAAAATTTAATGCAGTAACTAAAATATTAGGAAATTCAATGTGATATTGTTGACAATGAAAGTTGATCAGTTGTTGTGCGTTTAAAAATTGCGGTAACAATATTTTATCCGAAGAAATACCAATATTTTGCTTAGCTGTAATACTGGTTATTATGTTTTGCTCAAATAAAACTTTACCACTATCAATTGCCTCTAAGCCTGCTGCCATTAATAATAACGTTGTTTTACCAATACCATTTTCGCCAGCAATGCAATAATGGGCTTGGTCAAAGTGATAGCTAAACTGTTGTACAATAATTTTTTTGCTAAAACGCTTACTGACTTGATTAAATTGCAGCACATCAACATCCTTATCAATTTTTATATTGAAGTGAAAAGTAGATATTAAATATGCAAGTGATTTTGGTTTTTTTCAATAGTTTCCTTTTTACTTTTGGTAACTTAGTGTTTCAGATTACGTAGTCACAAAAGTTAACCGCCAAAAGCCAATAAAATAGTTAAGAGGGGTAACAATTTATTCATTGTACTTCTTCCGTTTGAATTTATGCTTATTGAGTTATTTCCGTCCAAGTATCTGCACCATCGAAATACCTAGTATCAAGTGAGTTAAGGATGTCGGAATTTACCATACGAAAATTTATAGCCATTTTGTTTTTATTGCCTAATTTCGTTGCGGTGTAATGAGTTAAACAACCGCAACGATTACAATGATGAAATTCAATGGTTTTATCACCCCAACAGTATGAAACGACAACATCTTTTGCTGCCGATACTTTAACTTCTTTCGGTTGAAAATATGCCCATAACGCTGCATATTTACTGCAAGCAGAACAATTGCAACGGGTGACTATTTTTGTAGTTGCTGGAAGTTTTATTTTAATACTCCCACAATGACAGCTTGCTTCGATCATCCATTAGACTCCTTGATGTAAAACGCCCAAGACGACAAAGTAAAAGTTAAACTCCAACGTATGAACGGCTTATCGCAGTTGAATATTAGTGTGAACTATTTGCTCTTAAGTTAGCTACCTCGGCGTTTGCGTTTGTATTTGCACTACGCGCCGCAGCGACAACCTCTTTAGTAACAATGGTTTTACCTATAGGCGCAATTGAAATACCAGCCAGTTTTAAATGCTGTAAAGCGAATGGAATACCAATAATAGTGATAAAACAGGCGATTGCTGAAAGCAGATGACCTATGGCTAACCAAAATCCTGCAAAAACGAACCAAATAATATTGCCTAATACGCCTAAGCCACTCGTGCCAATATCTTCTGATTGCGTTAACTCATCACGGGCCATAGCTTCCTTGCCAAAAGGAAAAAATGAGAAACCTGCAATAACAAAACAAGCCCTTCCCCAAGGAATACCAACAATACTTATAAAAGCGATCAGTCCAAAAAAGCACCAAGCTAAGCCCATAAATATTCCACCGAATAAAAACCAAATTACATTACCAATAGTTCTCATTTTACTTCCTTTTATTATTTGAATCTAAGTATTAAAATTACCAATAACCACGCTGTTTATTTATTTTAGAATTATAAGCTATCGAGAAAAACAACTAACTAGGTAAAAAATCTATCGCCCATATTGTTGTCATCACGGCAACGTCTTCAGCAGGAAACTTAATCCTGCGTAATATTACGATTAACTGTCGCTCTAATTTTGCATTATGCAAGGCGCTCGACTTAATAGTGACATGGCTAATGCTGCCATTAGGCTGTATTTCTATTGCAAATAGTACTTTGCCCTTTAATAGAGGATCTTTTCTTAACGCTCGATTGTAAAGTGTATATAATCTAGCTTTGTGCGCTTCGAGTGTGCGCCGTAATGTCATTTCAGAACGGTGTCCTAGCTGCGTTGTTGAGCCGTTATCGCTTACGGTCAATGCATTATTGTTCGCTAGAATTTCTTCTTTACCTAGGCGGATATGTTCGGTGTTTTTCGTGCTTAGGGCATCGCTAGTAACGGTTTTACCCAGTTGTGCTTGTGTTAGCTGGCTGCTCTGTTTATTCGTTGCTGCGGCGAGTAATTTTCTTTTTATTGTTGTTGCTTTGGTTTTACTGTTATTTAATTTGGTGGTTGTAGCTGGCATTACTACAAAGGCTTCACGCATGGCGAATAATTCGTCTTTCATGGTTGCCAAACCCGACGAATGCGCTTTAGTTTTGGCTAATGCTCTGTCGTTTTTGCTTACAGGCGTAGGTGCTTTCTGCTTAGCCTTCTCTTGGGCTTTTACTTTTGCTTTTTTTAGCGGTTTCTTCTTTGGCTTTAGAGGGGGTTTTTTAGGTAATGGCAGTTGTTTTTCTTTTAGCATTATTTTGGCAAGCTGCGCAGGAGGACGTTCTTTTATCTCGCGAGATACTTTTACTTGTTCGATTAAAGGTATGCCAACCGCAAACAATAAATACATCAGCAATAATATAGTAAGAATTTTATTGAAATTCTTATCTTGTGCGCTCGGTTTTAATAAATCATTAAATCCTTGTAATTCATTATTTTTACTTTTGTGATCATCAATGTGAACAGTTGTGTGATTAAAGGTGTGAGTGGCTGTCATTATTAGCCCTCACTCTGTTTAGTTTTATCATGCTGTTTTACCGCCAGTGAAACATTACGGTAATCACTGTTGGCACAGGCGGCGATAATTTGTTTTAACACCGCATAAGGTGTCGCGGCATCACCAATAATGGTTACGGCGCGACCTTTTTTAAGTTCGGTTGCCGATAATTTTATGCGGCGATTGGCTTGATAGGCTAACTCGTTTTTTAGCGCCGTAGTTAATTCAACATTATTCTGCTGGCTAAGCGTATTAGCATTTTTTGATTGTTGCCAAATCACCTTTTCTTGGATCAATACCCGATTGTTTAAGACGGTAATTACTAGGTTCTCTTCGGGTAATTTATCGGCGATGGAAACGGGTAAATTAATTTCTTTAATGTTTTGTAATACCCTGACTTTAGACTGATTAACAATCAAAAAAAACACTAAAATAGTGAATATATCCATTAGCGCGACAAGGTTTAATTTGCTTGTTGAGTTGATTTTTTTGTGGTGTCTGGCTAATCTTCTGGCTTTAGGAGATTGCTTCATTGCTGTGCTCCTGCTTGCTCTTTTGTTATTTTTTCAAGGGGAGCATCACCTAACGAAATAAGGGGGAATAATTCCGCATCAACCAAATTTGCAGCCACCACGGCTTTAAATGAACGTACGGTATCCATTGCCGAAACAATGGTTTGATAATCCACCTCTGGAGCAAGTAAAATAACGATGTCATTTTTGTCGATATTTTGTTGTTGAAAGGTTAGTTTTAAATCTTGTAAGTAAATGGCGAGCGCTGAAAAATCATAGCCTTTTTCACTCACATCAAAACGTTTTAATAAAATTCCAGCAGGATAATTTAAGGTTAAATGTTGTTTGGTGATCACTAACTCTAGCGCTTTGGCTTGTTTTTTATCTTGTTGTTGCGCCGCATTTGCCATGATCGGCAACTGTAAATTTAAAATTCTAACTTGTGAAAAAACTAAACTGAGCAACAGCACTGGCACTAACACGATCATTAAATTCATAAATGAGGTGATATCTAGCTCGCTCTCTATTTTTTGTTTTTGGCGACGGCGAATTCTCATCATTATTCGCCTCGGTTGGTACCCGTTTGCTGATTAAAAGACAACGCATTGAGCAATTTTATGCCTGCCATTTCTAATGAGTCAGTAATGGTGGCGGTTTTAGTTTGTAAACTCGAATGAAATAAAATTAGCGGAATAGCGGTGATCAAACCAAAGGCGGTAGTATTCATTGCAACCGAGATACTTGCCGATAATAAATTCGCTTTTTCGGCAGGATCAGCATTAGCTACGGCTGAAAAGGCCGCGATAAGTCCCATTATGGTACCAAGTAAACCCAGTAAAGTGGCAATGTTGGCTAATATAGCTAAAAATGGCGTGCGCTTTTCTAGTCTAAGCATATATTCCATGATGGTTTCTTCCATCGCATATTCAACATCTTCACGACGACTAGCATTAGATAAACGCGAAATTCCTGATTTTAAAACATTTAACACGGGCGCATCATTGCTTTTGGCATGGTTGTCGATGGCCGAAATATCCGCTGTTTTTAGGGCGTTTTGTATTAAAGAAAATGCTTTTTGGTTGGCTCTGTGTATCGAGCTTAAATATAACCAGCGTTCAATGGTGATCGCTAAACCTAATACTAACACCAACGCAATAGGATAAATAAAGGTGCCGCCGTTTTGTAAAAAGGCAACTATACTGTCGAAAAAGCTCATTTTATTTTCCTTACATTGTTCAATTGTTGTTGTTTATTAAAGTCACTAACTTGCTGCTTAAAAACTTTAGGATTAATGGGTTTAAATTTTGGCAAGGCTAATCGCATCACTTTACCTTTAACTACTATGGGTGTCTTTATACCTTGCCAAGGCATGATATACAATACTTTAGGTTGTTGTTGCGAACCTTTTATTTTGCTATTTATTATCACGGTTTGTTGCGTTTTTTTATTGTTTTTAAGCTCATTTGCCGATAAATTAACGGCAAAAGTGCTGATAAATAGTAGCGACAAAAAAATGTAGCCTGTTGTTGTTTTCATTATTATTGCCTGCTAGCTTTGTTTATGGTTTTATCATTAGCGTTAACTGCGGTTAACCCCGCGCGCTTTATCTTTAACTTAAGTCCTGCCAGCCAACGCTGCGCTTGTTTATCTTGTGGTTTTATTTTTAAATAAGCTTGATAATACTTCATTGAGTCTAATAAGCGACCACGATATAACTCTAATAAAATTGCCATATTTAATTGTGCTTGTGCATACTGTGGCCAAATAATTAAGGCTTGGCGATAGCTTTTTTCTGCTTGGTTAAAGTTACCCTGCTTACGTGCTATTTGCCCTTGTAAATTATAGGCATAAGGATTATTGGGGTTTGCTAAAAGAGCTTTAGTTAACTGCTCATTGGCTAATGCAATATGTTTTTGATGCAGGGCAATCAGTGCTTTATTAACAT
>JAESPQ010000100.1 GCA_016765535.1 Alteromonadaceae bacterium
ACCCGTACCATGCATTAATAACAACTTACCTTGTAGGTTTTTGGCATAAGTAATAGGCGAGCCTTTTTTATAACCTTCAGCATAATCAGGTAATAAGCCAGAATAACGTTCTTGATAAATAGTATCGTACAACAATTGATCCGCAACGGGTGCTAGCATGCGTAAACGTGATGATTTTAAAGGCGATGTTTATGGCATTAGTTTCGACACAGTGCAAGTAGATATTGTCGGTGAAACCATTTTGGATGCTCAAATTGGCTATGATTTTGGCGAAGGTGGCTTTAAAAACTTAGAGGGTCTATCTATATTCTTACAAGGTTATAACTTAACTAAAGAATCATTCACCTCATTACAAGATGATAACGCTTTACAAGTACGAGATTACCAAGACTATGGTAGTTCATATTTACTAGGTTTTATCTATAAAATGTAATGTCCCATAAAGAGCAAATTTCAAATAATAAGAAAGCCCTTATATCTTCAATATAAGGGCTTTTTATTAATAATAAATATTGCCATGGTAATTTAAAGAGTTCATAAGGTGCATACGTATGGATATTATGAATACGTATGCAATCTATTGCATACGTATTCAATTATTGTCCTACTATGGTCTAACTATAAGTATATTTAGACCTACATTCTTATAGTCAACACAAAATGATTATTCAAACAATATAATTAAGGGATTAGGAAATGAAAAAAATATTTTCAAAAGCAACAACATTATGTGCTTTGTTAACTCTGTCGATAATATCATATTCAGGTATGGCAGAAAATAGTTTAGGTCCTATCACAAGCAAAGATGTTGTTTATCAGATACTAACTGACCGTTTCTATGACGGTGATACCAGTAATAATACTCCTCCAGGTTCGCCTAGTCAGATATTTGATGGTACGGGTAGTGATTTAAAATTATATCAAGGTGGAGATTTTAAAGGTGTTGCAACCAAGATAGCCTATTTGAAGAACATGGGGATTACTGCAGTTTGGATCTCTGCCCCTTATGCCAATAGAGATGAACCGATAATAGACTATCAAGCAGATGGTAGTCAAATAATCTGGTCAAGTTACCACGGTTACCATGTGAGTAATTATTACAAAACTAACCCGCATTTTGGCGGAATGAAAGATTTCACAGATATGGTTGCTGCATTACATGCAAATGGCATTAAAGTCATTATTGATTTTGTCTCAAACCATACTAGTCGATGGCAAAACCCAACCAATAATAATAGTGCAGAGAATGGTCGTTTGTATGAACCAGATAGAGATAGCAATAATAATTTTTCTTTTGATATTAATGGCGATCCCATTGATCTAAATAGTGATGGCTCATCTGATAATTTAATTGCCGATCCAAATGGCACAATAAACCCAGGCTGGTTTCACCGTAAGGGAGATAGAGGCAGTGACAGTAGTCGCTTTGGATTTCGATATCGCGATCTAGGCTCCTTAGCTGATTTTACCCATGAATTGCCTGCTGTTACTAAATATTTGGAAACGGCAGCTGTCTTTTGGAAAAATAAAGGTATTGACGGATACCGTCATGATGCAACCTTACATATGAATCCTGCTTTTGCTAAAGGCTTTAGAGATGCTATTGATTCAGCACCTGGAGGCTCAGTATCACATTTCGGTGAATTTTTTATTGGTAAACCCGATCCAAAGTATGCTGAATATACTTCATTTCCAAATAGAACTAATATCAATAACCTAGATTTTGAATTTTTCAGAACTATCACTAATGTGTTTGGTACTGGCTCTGAAGATATGAATACTTTAGCCAACTTTTATCAGTATACCGCCAATGATTATCAATATGAAAATCAAACAGTTACATTTATTGACAATCACGATGTACCACGGTTTTTAAGAATTAATAGCGACAAACGTAGTTTAGATGTAGCTTTGGCAGTGTCTTTAACTTCTCGAGGTATTCCAAACATCTATTACGGTACTGAACAGTATGTAAATGGCCATGATGCCAGTGAAAATGGTGGTCGAGTATTTTTACAAAAAGATAAAACATTTAGTCAAACCACTAGCGCTTATAAGATTATTAAAAAATTATCAGATTTGCGCCAAACGAATGATGCACTTGCCTATGGGTTGACCAGCATACTTTATTCAAACTCTGATGTATTAGTTATGTCACGTAAATTTTATGATAAAGAAGTCATCATCGCTATCAATCGAAGCCCTTTCAAGGGTTACACTGTCCCTAATTTAAACACTAATTTACCATTAGGGAGTTACAATGACATACTAACTAGCCAGTTAAGTGGCAACACTGCAAATGTCATCAATGTTGGCGGCAATAGACAAATTTCATCTTTTCAATTAAGCCAACAAGAAGTCAGTATTTGGAGCTATAATCCTAATTTAGGTAGTTCTCCGCATATTGGCGATGTGACATCCGTTGCTGGCAGACAAGGCAATGAGATAACTATTTCAGGTACAGGTCTGGATGGCACTATTCAAGTTTTTTTTGGCACAACTTCAGCAATAATATCATCAAATAATTATAATCAAATAAAGGTTGTAGTGCCTAGTACTTCTGCGGGTGAAAACATAATTACCGTTAAAAAGTCTGGTATCACTAGTAACAATTTTACTTTTAATGTTCTATCAGGTGATCAAAATCAAATGATATTTCATGTACAAAAATATACAGCATTAAGTCAAAAAATTTATATTGTTGGTAGCATTCCTGAACTGGGTAGTTGGGATCCAACAAAAGCAATAGATGCATTTCATAACCCTGAGGCCGTTCAGTGGTATAATTGGTTCTTGCCTGTGAGCGTGCCTAAAAGCACAACATTTCAGTATAAATTTATTATGAAAGATGGTGCGGGCAATGTTACTTGGGAAGGAGGTAGTAACCGCAGTGCTACCTCGTCATCAATTGGAAATGGTGTAACTGATTTACCTCAAGCTTTTTTTCAATAATATAACACTAACTAAACCCTTGGTGTATTAATAATATTGATTGATAAATGTACTTTATTATCTCGTTTTTTGAACAATGCTCCATGGGTTAACTAAAATGATTCTCACTTTTCGTTACGGAAAATTTTTATGTTAAAAAAATTATCACTTTCTGTTTTATTCGCGTTAATGTCTTCATGTTCTATTGCAGAAGATAAAATACAGCAAAGCAGTAAAGAGTTTGTGCCTCTTTGGGCTAAATCTGCTATTTGGTATCAAATTTTTCCTGAACGTTTTCGTGATGGTGATCTACATAACAACCCTACGGTAAAAGATATTTTAGGTGCTGATCCCGTTGAAGTACCTAAAGAATGGCAAGTACATCCATGGGGAAGTGATTGGTATAAAAGGCAGGCCTATGAATTAGCTAATGGTGAACCAGAACTATGGAAGCATTTGTTACGCAGAAGATATGGAGGAGATTTACAAGGTATTATTGATAAACTGGATTATTTAACTGATTTAGGTATAAATGCAATTTACTTAAACCCTATTTTTGATTCTCCATCTTTACATAAATATGACGGTGCAAGTTACCATCATATCGATCCTAATTTTGGTCCTGATCCTGACGGTGACAGAATAATTATGGCGACAGAAGTACCATTTGATCCAAAAACATGGCGGTGGACTAAAGCCGATGAACTTGCCTTAAAACTAATTGATGAATGTCATCAACGGGGAATTCGTATTATTTTTGACGGTGTCTTTAACCATATGGGTATCAATAGTTTTGCCTTTAAAGATGTTAAAAAAAACCAACAACACTCCCCTTATAAAGACTGGTTTACAATTCATAGTTTTGAAGACAAAGAAAAGGGCACGACTTTTATATACGATGGGTGGTTTGGTGTTAAGTCACTACCTGAATGGCGAGAAAACGAACAAGGTATTGTTAATGGGCCAAAAGAGTATATTTTTAATGCTACCAAGCGTTGGATGAACCCTAAAAATAAAGGGGCTTCACACGGTATTGATGGTTGGCGTTTGGATGTTGCTTTTGAAGTAGCCCATCCTTTTTGGAAAGATTGGAGAATATTAGTAAAAAGCATTAATCCACAGGCATATTTAACGGCAGAAATAGTGGCTCAACCTGAAAAAGTTAAACCTTATATGCAAGGTGATGAATTTGATGGTGAAATGAATTATAACTTCGCCTTTACTGCAGCTGAATTTTTATTCAACCCTCAAGGTATGGATATTTCACCATCACAATTTGATAGGAAGCTTAAACAACTAAGAGATCTTTACCCTGTAGGTGTCGCCTACGTAAATCAAAACCTATTTGGTAGTCACGATGCCAACCGAATCGCTTCACATATTGTTAATAGAGGTATTGGAAACTTTCGCGATTGGGGGAATTACTTTAATTTATCACAAGCGGCCAACAACCCTAACTACAAAGTACGTAAACCTAACCAAACAGAAATTCAATTACAAAAACTATTTATAATGCTGCAAATGACATATGTTGGCGCTCCTATGATTTATTACGGGGATGAAGTTGGTATGTGGGGTGGAAATGATCCCGATAACCGTAAACCTATGTTATGGCCAGATATTGATTATGAAGATGAACAATACTTACCAGACGGTAGTAAACGAGAAAATAAAGATATAGATCAAGTTTTCATTAACACTGAACTTAAAGCATATTATCAAAAGCTTATCCATATTCGTCAAAAGTACCCAGCACTACAGGTAGGTGATTTTAAAGCTCTAATTGTTAACGATGACAAAAATATATACGGTTTTCAACGCAGTTATTCTATAGCATTAAATAAACAAGTTTTATGGGTATTATTCAATAATGCAGCAACAGAACAAAAAATAACTATAAAGACAGCTGATGTAAAGGCTTTTACTGACTTAATTTCCATGAAAAAACATAACATATCAGGTGATCAATTAATCATAACTGTTCCAGCTAAAAGCAGTGTTTTATTACTTAAAAAACAATAACCCAACCATAGGAAAGATAAAAATTTTCAATAAAATTAAAAATATTGTTATTGTCGGTGGTGGCACCGCTGGTTGGATGACACTATTTACAGGCGCTAGTTGCTAGCACGAGTACAAGATCAACTTATAAATCTACTTTGCAAAAGCAGATTTATAAGTGCTTCACTATAAATTGTATACAATCAACAGACAAATTATTTACACCATTAATCGATAAACAAACTAAAATTTACGTTCAAAAATCTTAACGATTAACAATCAATGCTTGCTATAATGCGCATTTACTTTCCATTATTTATAAAACAAGTGGTAAACCGTGACCAAAGCTAACGCGCAACCTCAGCAAAACACAACGAGCGGTAAACGCTTGAATAAATATATTAGTGAATCTGGTTATTGCCAAGCAACCCTATCAAAGTATTATAGTGATTTTTAATACTAATCCAGAAAAGAAAATATTTACTTTTAACAACGCGAGCCGTTATCAATTACACCCTGTTTTACAACAAGGTAATGATTATGTTGTCAAACAGAGCAAAGCGGATAAACATAGATTTACCGTGCCCGCGTTAACTACTGCGGTGTTTGTATTGCTGAAAAACGAGCTGGCTGATATTATTTAACTTAAAGTAATACGTCGCACTAAAGTACGTCCTACAGAGTCTGCTAATAAAATTCAGGAAAGTATTATGCCAACAACAAAACAACCAGATTTTCTCAGCATTGAAGAATATTTATCTGGTGAACAGCATAGTGAAACAAAACACGAATATGTTGATGGGCAAGTGTATGCGATGGCAGGTGCGAGTGTTAATCATAATACTATTTCAGTTAATGTTGTGACTGAATTTAAAATGCATTTAAAAAATTCACCATGCCGCCCTTTTACCTCAGACATGAAAGTAAAAACATCAACGGGTAATTATCGTTATCCTGATGTGTTAGTCGTTTGTGACGATAACTTTATTGATAATGGTTAGTTACCCAAACGCCAAAAATTTTAGTGGAAGTGATTTCACGCTCAACCCGAAAAATAGATGAACGCGACAAATTACTCGAATACATTAATATTGATAGCCTAGAAGAATATGTCGTAATAGAGCAAGATGTGGTTGATGTAACTGTTTATCGCAAAAATGATGATTGGCGCTCAACCCATTACTTTTTAGGCGATGATATTCATTTTGAGTCAATCAATTTTGATTTATCGGTAGAAGCTATTTACGAGCGTGTTCAAAATGAAGATGTACTTGAATATTTAAAAGAAAAAGCAGAAGAAAACGAATAAAAACCTGTCAGTCAACATTTACTGACAGGTTTTAAATAACTTTTAGTATCGTTTTATAAAAACTAAATTATTTCAAATACTGTTCAAAATAGTTTGTCATTTTGGTTTTAATAAATAAAGTGGTGCCTTTACCTTCACGTAAACCATGGGTACGATTAGGAAACGACATAAAATCAAATTGTTTATTGTGTCTGATCAATTCATTAATTAAACGTTC
>JAESPQ010000101.1 GCA_016765535.1 Alteromonadaceae bacterium
TCTTGGTAACTTTTGCCACTAAAGCCTTTTGTAGTAAGCTGACGTAAATCTAGTGTTAGGCCAACTCCCGCTAAAATAAGTTTATCAACACGCACTTTTGGCTCTTGTTGTTGCTGTTTTATTTGCTGTTGCTGTTTTTCTTTAGAAAGTTTTTTGGTAATAGCGTCAAGAATATCTTTAATATTTGCTTGACCCGATTTCGTAAATTCTACAAAGGCTTTAGCATTATTTATGGTGAAGCTTTCAATAACAATCGGTTCTTTGGCAAGACTAGCGATATCAACATCAAGTGCTATAGAACCCAATGTGAATGCATAGGGTTGTTGGTAGCCTTTAGGATTACTAATAGATAAACCGTTAATAGCGGCTATACCTTGAGTTAATTTAAAATCTACTTCATTAACTTTTACGGTTTGTTCAGTTGTTTCACTACCAATGACTTCGATTTGTTCTTTTATAAAATCGTTAAAGGCATCTGGTGCAAGCAACCACAGTGCAGCGCCACTGATCAATAATAGTGATATAGCTAATGCAGCCAATTTATTCATGTTAGTGTCCGTTTTGTTGGTGTTATTTTATTTAAATAAAGTATTTTTTAATGCTATTCTATTATAGCGGCATAAGTGACTAAATTGCTAAGCTATATTATTGATCTTGTAATATTTTCAACGTTGCTAGTGTCTTATTAATTAATCAATAAATAAATGCTATTAACGGTTATGGCTGACTGTTTTTAGTCTAGGTTATTATCCTTTAAAAGGACGTTACCATGACAACCATGATTAAGCCCTATCTATTTAGAGCCTCTTTATCGGCAGGCTTTGCGCTGGTGTTAGGTATTTTATTATCTTTAGTGATCTATTTATCTAGTGATTTAGTACGAGATAATAGTATTGATTTAGTTAAAAATCGTGTGCCGGTACTCAGTAGTATTAATCGCGTCATTGCTGATATTAGTGAACAAGAGCGTATTGTTTATGAATATTATGCTAATCAAAAGCAGTCATTATTTAAACCTGCTATCAAACTTAACCAAGACAATATTTTTGCTCACAGCCAAGAACTTGCCAAGCACCCAAGCTTTTCGGTTGACTTTAGCCACATTAGAGCCCAACAAGAAAAAATAGCATTATTAATTAATCAATTTGATCAAATAATGCAGTTACCAAGTAATAATTGGAATAAGTTACGGCACTTATTGGCGCAAATGTCGCAGTTGCGTCGAGATATGCTGCCTATTTTATATAAAATAGAACAACAAACGGAATTAGCGGTGAAGCAAGGGCATAAAACCGTACTGGCGCAAATGAATTTTAATCATAATATGGTTGTTATTTACGCTATTTCTTTGGTTTTGTTGTCATTATTAATTGCTTGGTATGTTAAACAATATGCATTAACCAATGCACAAAATACCCGTTTAGCTTTATTTCCCAAGTTAAATCCTAATGCTATTTTAAGTGTTAATAATTTAGGGGTGTTGGTTTTTAATAATCCTGCCTGTTACACCTTATTAAGTAGTATTGGTTTAGTTAAAGGAGATGTTCAACAACTAGTGCCAAGTAATTTTGATAGTTTACGTCAACAAATTAGTCAAAACTCTAAACATAGCTTAACTATTGAAAAAAGTATCAATGACCATGTGCTGCAATTAACCATTAATTGGTTGGTTGAATTAGATGTTTATGATATTCATATTTTAGACATTAGCGAACAGAAATTGGCAGAGCAAAAAATTAATAATCTTGCTTATTATATGCAAAGTACTAATTTGCCTAATCAATTTAAACTTAATGCTGATATTGATGAACTAGTGATAGAGCAAAATAAATTTTCTCTTGGCTTGTTTGAAATTCGTAACTTTAATCGTTTGGTTACTTCATACGGTGTTGAAGCTATTGCTGAATTGACCAAGGTATTAGCGGGTATTGTTGCTCATAATTTACCGACAAAAAGTTATTTGTATCACTTAAATCAAAACCAATTTGCTTTACTTTCATTAGATGTTACTTCTGCAGCACTGCTACAAAAATTAGTAATAGATATAGGTATTAATGCTGAAAAACCTGTAGTTACTCACTTTGGCGAATTCTTTATAGATTTAGATTTTGGCTTTACTCTTTTTCCTCATCATGGCGAAAATTTTAGTCAACTCTATAAAAATGCTCATACTGCATTGAATTTAGCTGCGGCAGATAAATATATTAATACCGTAATTTTTAATGCAGAATTTTCACAGGTGTTAAAAACATCGGTCACTATGCTCAATAACTTGCATAATGCTTTAGCCAATAAAGAATTTTTTTTAGTGTTTCAACCGCAGTTAGATATTATTAATTCGCGTATTACCGGTATTGAAACTTTAGTAAGATGGCGGCATCAAGATAATATTATTTCTCCCGTAGATTTTATTCCCCTAGCAGAGCAATCGGGTTTAATTGTGCCTATTGGGCAATGGATATTAGAGCAAGGGTGTTATTTTGCCAAACGTCTTGTTGATAGTGGCTATCAAGATATTGTGGTCGCTATAAATGTGTCACCACGACAATTTTCTCATCCAGATTTTGTTCAATGTGTCATTAATGCGTTGAAATTATCAAAATTGTCAGCAAAAAATTTAGAATTGGAGATCACCGAAGGTGTTTTTATGCATAACGAGCAGGAAATGTTGTCGGTGCTTAAGCAATTAAAAGCATTAGGGCTACAATTATCGATTGACGATTTTGGTACGGGCTATTCGTCTTTATCTTATTTGAAAACCTTCCCCGTAGATAAACTTAAAATAGATCAGTCATTTATTCGAGATTGCCATGAAAATGAAGAAGATAAAGCGTTAGTTAAAACTATTATCGCTTTGGGGAAAAATTTAGGTATGTCTCTTATCGCCGAGGGCGTTGAAGAATATCAGCATTTAACTTTTTTACAAGGGCTAGATTGTGATGAAATTCAAGGCTACTGGTTTAGTAAACCTTTACTACCTAACGACTTAGTTGATTTTTTAAGTAAAAATATAGAGGTTGATATTACTCAATATAAAGTTAATGGTTAAAAAATGCGCTAACTTAATCAATTTGGTATAATTAAGTTGCGCGTTTAGTTTTTAATCGTAAAAATTTATTTTAGGCTAGGTGTTAAATGTGGACGAATATTTTTTACCATCACTTTTAATAAGCGTGGGCAAGCAGCAACAATATTGCCAGAATTAACATGTTCATGACCGCCACTTAAATCACTGACTAAGCCACCCGCTTCAATCACTAATAATTCACCTGCGGCGGTATCCCAAGGTTTTAAACCTAATTCAAAATAACCATCTACACGACCAGCGGCAACATATGCTAAGTCTAATGCGGCAGAACCAGCTCTGCGCATATCAGAAGTTTGTACAAATAAGTCTTTAAACATACCCATGTAAGCATCGGTATGCTGTTTTTGTTTATGAGGGAAACCCGTTGCTAAGATTGTGCCAGATAATTCTTTATGTTGTTTAACGCGAACACGTAGATTGTTTAATTGGGCACCTTGACCACGGCTAGCGGTAAATAATTCACCACGGATAGGATCGTAAATAACGGCTTGATCTAATTTACCTTTAACTTTTAAGGCAATAGAAACGGCAAAATGAGGAATGCCTTTGATGAAGTTAGCGGTGCCATCAAGTGGATCAATAACCCATTGATAGTCACTGTCTTCACCTTTTAGTTCGCCACATTCTTCACTAATTATTGAATGTTTAGGGTAAGATTTTCTAATGGTGTCTATTATTGTTTGTTCTGCTTTAATATCGACACTGGTAACAAAGTCGTTATCACCTTTTGATTCTATTTCAATTTTATCGTGTTGCTCAAAAGCACGAGAAATTACTGTACCTGCACTACGCGCAGCGCGCACAGCAATATTTAGCATTGGATGCATATTATTACCCTAAGTCGTTAGTCTATTGCTTTTTTATTTAGCATAGACCATTCAATAATCAATGTTGTAAAAGAACGAGGCTTAAGACTAACAAGTATCATTCTACTTGTAGCCACAGATTTAAGCGCGCAAATTATAGCAATAAAAAAAATGTTTTACGACTAGTTTTGCTTCTTACTCTAATTTATCATCTGTATGAGTCTAAAGCATAATAAAATTAATAGCTTAAATAACAATCAATACAAGGCTGTGTTGTTGTTTATAGAAGTAAAGGCTCTAATACAGAATAAATTACGCTAGATAAATGGTCATTTGATTAATGCTTTTTAGTTAATGGCTGGTTATTGTTAGTACTAATACCATGTTTACTCTCTTTGGCTGGTTTGAGTACAAGCTTATTAAACTCTGTGCTAAACTGCGCGTAATTTTAGCCGTCTAGATAGTTAGTTATTTAAAATGTCAATTTCTTTAAAAAATGTCCGTATAGTTTTAGTTAATACCTCCGATTGTCGTAATATTGGTAGTGCTGCACGCGCTATGAAAACCATGGGTTTAAGCCAACTGGTGTTAGTTAATCCCGTTGAAATGCCAAATGGTCAAGCGCAAGCTTTGGCTGCTGGGGCAACTGATGTATTAGCTAGTGCGCAAGTGGTTGCTACTGTGCAAGATGCAGTAAAAGATTGTGGTTTGGTTATTGGTACAAGTGCAAGGTCGCGCACTTTACCTTGGCCAATGCTTGAACCGCGTGAATGTGGTGAAAAATTAGTGAGTGAAATGAACGATTTTCCTGTCGCTTTGGTGTTTGGTCGTGAAAGTAGTGGTTTAACTAACGAAGAATTACAACTGTGTCATTTTCATGTGCAAATTCCAGCTAACCCAGAGTACAGTTCACTTAATTTAGCCATGGCGGTACAAACACTTAGCTATGAAATTAGAATGAATGCGCTTGCTGCTCAAAAACAGACGGTTGATAAAATAAAAACAGCTGATGCAATTAATGACAGGATGGAAGACGAATATCCTGTGGTTGAAGAAATAGAGCGTATGTATCAACATTTTGAAGAGGCGTTAAAAGGCACAGGTTTTATAACGCCAAGCCATCCTGGATTAGTGATGACTAAATTACGCCGTTTATTAAATCGTGCACGTCCCGATGTTAAAGAAGTCAGAATGTTGCGCGGCATTTTGTCATCGGTAGATAAAGCGAGTGCAAATAAAAAGCCGTAGGAGCTTTTTAAACGCAAAACTTATCGGGGATAAATTTCCTTCTACTCCTACAGGGTAATAATTGATTGAAGTTAACAAAAATGAATAAAGGAAAACAATATGTTTAGCCGTATCAAAGAAGATATTAATAGTGTCTTTGAACGTGATCCTGCCGCCCGTACTTTTTTTGAAGTGCTAACCAATTACCCTGGTTTGCATGCTATTTGGTGGCATAGATTGGCTAAATGGCTTTGGCTGAAAAACTTTAAATGGCTAGCACGCTTTATTTCTACCGTTGCACGTTGGTTAACTGGAGTTGAAATCCATCCAGGAGCTACCTTAGGACGACGTTTTTTTATAGATCATGGTATGGGTATTGTGATTGGTGAAACGGCTGAAATTGGAGATGATTGTACTATTTATCATAGTGTTACTTTAGGTGGTACTAGTTGGAATGCAGGTAAACGCCACCCTACACTCGGTAATAATGTAGTTATTGGTGCTGGTGCGAAAGTATTAGGGCCGTTAATGATTGGTAATAATGCACGTATTGGTTCAAATGCGGTCGTGGTAAAAGACGTGCCAGAAAAAGCCACAGTAGTTGGTATTCCGGGTCGTATCGTTAATACTAAAAAAGATAGTGATCCTAGCCACGAACAACGTACTGAAATTGCTAAAAAATATGGCTTTGATGCCTATGCGGTATCACCAGACAATCCTGATCCCGTCGCCAAAGCTATTGGTCGCATGCTTGATCATGTACATTTAATGGATAGTAAAATTGGCGATCTTTGTAAAGAAGTTAATAATTTAGGTGGTAATGTTTGCGACAAAGCTTTACCAGAGCTACGTGTTGGTGAATTTATTGAAGATGAAAAAGCCGCTGCAGAGCGCCGCGAAAGTAAAGTTGCCGCCTTTGATCCCGAAATATAATTAACAAAAGAGTAAAATAGCATCAGGGTATTGATATAAATCAATACCCTTTATTTTTACTCAAGTATTATTTGCGCTCTTTTGTTAACTCGCGTATAATACCTTAGTAAATTACTCGGGTATTTAATTGACTATTTTATAGGGTTATGTAAAATTGCGCGATTATTCATTCCAGTTTATTAATTTTAGCTGCTTTTAGTCAACTAAACATTAATGATAGAGAATTAAGGGCTAAAATGAAATTAACGTCTAAAGGCCGTTATGCGGTAACAGCAATGCTTGATGTGGCAATTCATGCCGTATCTGGGCCAGTCTCTTTAGCCGACATATCTGAAAGGCAAGATATATCGCTATCCTATTTAGAACAGTTATTTTCGCGTTTACGTAAACACGGGTTAGTGATCAGCATACGTGGACCTGGAGGTGGTTATCGCTTAGGTAAATGCTCTGCAGAAATTGCTGTTGCTGATGTCATTTTCGCCGTCGATGAAAATGTAGACGCGACTAAATGCTCAGGAAAAATTGGTTGTCAAGGTGGGCAAAAATGCCTTACCCATAACCTCTGGGTAGGTTTAAGCAAACGCATTGAAGATTTTTTACAAGGCATTTCTTTGTCAGAGTTGATCGAACAAAGAGATGTTCAATCAGTGTCTAAACGACAAGATACTTTTCAAAAAGAGCATCAGCAAGAACAACATCGAGCGCATGCACAGAAAAGCTCGTTAAATACACTGATCACCACCGCAATTATTATGCCGACTTAACTTAAGTCGCTTTGTTTTATTTTGGAGAATGTTAGCTTATGAAGCTGCCAATTTATTTTGATTATTCAGCCACAACCCCTGTTGATAAACGTGTTGCTGAAAAAATGATGCAATTTTTAACTACTGATGGCGTATATGGCAATCCCGCGTCACGTTCACATAAATTTGGCTGGCAAGCTGAAGAAGCGGTTGATATCGCGCGTAATCAAGTTGCCGATTTAATTAATGCTGACCCACGCGAAATTGTTTTTACTTCGGGCGCGACAGAATCAGATAACCTTGCTATTAAAGGTGCTGCACATTTTTACAATAAAAAAGGCAAGCATATTATAACGTCTAAAACCGAGCATAAAGCGGTATTAGATACGTGTCGTGAATTAGAGCGTCAAGGTTTTGATGTCACTTATTTAGATCCCGAAAGTAATGGTTTAATTGATTTAAATAAATTACAAGCAGCGATGCGTGATGACACTATTTTAGTGAGCATAATGCATGTAAATAATGAAATTGGTGTTATTCAAGATATTAGCGAAATAGGCGAAATGTGCCGTGCGCGTAAAATTGTATTTCATGTTGATGCGGCGCAAAGTGCAGGCAAAGTTACTATTGATATGCAGCATTTAAAAGTTGATTTAATGTCGTTCTCAGCACATAAAATTTATGGTCCTAAAGGTATGGGTGCCTTATATGTGCGTCGTAAACCGCGCATTCGTCTTGAAGCACAAATGCACGGTGGTGGTCATGAGCGTGGTATGCGTTCTGGCACTTTACCAACTCATCAAATTGTTGGTATGGGTGAAGCCTTTAGACTTGCTAAAGAAGAGATGGCACAAGATTTAGTACATGTTACTGCAATGCGTGATCGCTTATGGGCGGGTTTAAATACCATGGAAGAAGTATTTATTAATGGTGATAGCGACAAACGTTATGCGGGTAACTTAAATGTTAGCTTTAACTTTGTTGAAGGCGAGTCATTAATTATGGCGCTTAAAGACTTAGCGGTATCGTCAGGCAGTGCTTGTACTTCAGCAAGTTTAGAACCGTCTTATGTATTACGTGCATTAGGTTTAAATGACGAAATGGCGCATAGTTCAATTCGTTTTAGTTTCGGTCGCTTTACGACTGCAGAAGAAATAGATTATGCCATTGAATTAATTAAAAATTCTATTGGTCATTTACGTGATATGTCACCGCTTTGGGAAATGTTCAAAGACGGTATTGATTTAGATTCTATTGAATGGGCTGCTCACTAGAGCGTTTAGGAGAAATATTATGGCTTATAGCGAAAAAGTAATTGATCATTACGAAAATCCACGCAATGTTGGTTCAATGGATAAAAACGATCCACAAGTAGCAACAGGGATGGTTGGCGCGCCAGCATGTGGCGATGTAATGAAATTACAACTTAAAATCTCAGATGACGGCATTATCGAAGATGCTAAATTTAAAACCTATGGTTGCGGCTCTGCTATTGCTTCAAGTTCATTAGTAACCGAATGGGTAAAAGGCAAAAGCATTGAAGAAGCGGGCAAAATTAAAAATACCGATATTGCTGAAGAATTAGCCTTACCACCCGTTAAAATTCATTGCTCTATTTTAGCAGAAGATGCGATTAAAGCGGCGATTGAAGACTATCGTTCTAAACAGTCTTAATTATTGTAGGTTGTAGCTCGCTGCAACATTTATTGAGGCAAGCCTCAACTTACAAAAATCAACTATTACTATGTAGGTCGTAGCTTACGTTACATGGATGGTATTATTAGACAATGCAGGAGATGTATATTGTCCTGCGGCGACATTTTTATTGTAAAGGCGGAGTAGTAACATGTCAGTAACCATGACATCAGCAGCGTCAGAGCGCGTAAAATCTTTTATGGAAAACCGTGGCAAAGGCTTAGGTTTACGTTTAGGTATTAAAACTACAGGTTGTTCAGGTTTGGCTTATGTACTTGAATTTGTAGATGATTTAAATGACGACGATGAAGTTTTTAATATTGATAATGTAAAGATTATTATTGATGGCAAAAGTTTAGTGTATTTAAATGGTATTGAGCTAGATTTTGTTAAAGAAGGGCTAAATGAAGGCTTTAAATTTACCAACCCTAACGCTAAAGGTGAGTGTGGGTGTGGGGAGTCTTTTAACGTCTAAAGATAAGTTTATTTCTTCGCTCTTGGGTTTGATACGGCGTTAAAAGTACTCATTGACTCGCGTCAACTCCGTGCTTTCGCCTTGTCTCAATTCCCAATATCTTTGAAATAACCAATATTTTAAATTGTAGAAAAAATTAGTGAGACATTTAGTCTTGTTTTAATTCTTTTATTCGCATTGTTTTACCCGTGGAATATTCACTTTGAATTATTTTGATTTATTTGCTTTACCACACTCTTTTGAGATTGATTTAGCTAAATTAAGCGCCGCATTTCAATCGTTACAAAAAATGGCTCATCCTGATAAGTTTGCCCATGCGTCATCACAACAGCAATTATTAGCAGTGCAAAAATCTGCAAATATTAATGACGCTTATCAAATACTAAAAACCCCTATAAAACGTGCCGAATACATGTTGCAACAACGTGGTACTGATATGCCAAGTGAGCAAACTTCGTTTCAAGATACCTTGTTTTTAATGCGACAAATGGAATTGCATGAAATGTTGGAAGAATTGCCACACGCTGATGATATTGATGGTGCAGTCAATGCAGCGAATGAAACATTAGACAACGAATATCAAATTCTTTTTTGTCAACTACAGCAACTTATGCAAGACAACAACACGGCAAGTGATAAAATAGCCAGCGAAATAGTGCGTAAACTCAAGTTTTATCAAAAATTACAGCTTGAATTAGAACGCATTGAAGAACAATTGTTTGATGAATAGAAAAGGTTATTCAGACTATCATCATTTTATACACATAAAATAATGTCATCATCAATACGATCTAAATAAAGAGAACCAAGAGAATTATATAACATGGCTTTATTACAAATAGCTGAACCCGGTCAAAGTACCGTTCCTCATGATCATCGATTAGCCGCAGGTATCGACTTAGGTACAACAAACTCGCTTATTGCTAGCGTTAAAAGTGGTTTAGCTGAAACGTTATCAGATGATGATAATCGTACTATTTTACCGTCTATTGTTAGCTATCAAGCTAATGAAATATTAGTTGGAGATGCAGCAAAACAATATTCAATTAGCGACCCAAAAAATACTATTATTTCTGCAAAACGTTTAATTGGTCGTTCACAAGCAGATATCGAGAAAAAATACCCACATTTACCGTATCAATTTGTTGGCAATGAAAATCACCCTGATATTCAAACACGTCAAGGGGCGATTAACCCCGTGCAAGTGTCGAGTGAAATATTGAAAAAACTGACTAAACGGGCTGAAAAAGCTTTAGGTGGTGAACTTACTGGCGTGGTTATTACTGTGCCAGCTTATTTTGATGATGCCCAACGCCAAAGCACTAAAGATGCGGCAAAACTTGCAGGTGTTGAAGTATTACGCTTGTTAAATGAGCCAACTGCCGCTGCAGTTGCTTATGGTTTAGATTCGGGGACAGAGGGAGTGATCGCCGTTTATGATTTAGGTGGTGGTACTTTTGATATTTCGATTTTACGCTTAAATAAAGGTGTTTTTGAAGTATTAGCGACAGGTGGCGATTCGGCTTTAGGCGGCGACGATTTTGATTTGTTAATTGTTGAACTTTTAGTTGAACAAGCAGGCTTAGCACGACCATTATCAGTCAATTTAGAACGACAATTATTACAGCAAGCTTGTTTTGCCAAAGAACAATTAAGCACTCAAGACCACGTAGAAATAGTGCTAACGTTAGCCGAAAATAATGAATATAAAACCACACTGACTAAAGACTTTTTTAATACTTTAGCTAAACCGTTAGTGAGCAAAACTTTGCGCGCTTGTAAGCGCGCGATAAAAGATGCAGGTGTTAGCATAGATGAAGTCATTGAAGTGGTCATGGTAGGTGGCTCAACGCGGGTGCCATTAGTGCGCAATGACGTTGAAAAATATTTTAAACGCACGCTATTAACCTCAATTGATCCTGATAAAGTGGTTGCCATTGGCGCTGCTATTCAAGCGGATATTTTAGCGGGCAATAAACCTGACAGCGATATTTTATTACTTGATGTGATCCCATTATCACTTGGTATTGAAACGATGGGCGGTTTAGTCGAAAAAATTATTCCACGCAATACCACCATTCCCGTGGCGAAAGCACAAGAGTTTACCACCTTTAAAGATGGTCAAACTGCAATGGCAATTCATGTGTTGCAAGGTGAACGTGAATTAGTGGATGATTGCCGCTCGTTAGCGCGTTTTGAATTACGTGGTATCCCTGCTATGACCGCAGGCGCTGCGCATATTCGGGTAACGTTTAAAGTGGATGCTGATGGCTTGCTTGAAGTTACCGCGATGGAAAAATCAAGTAAAGTTGCTACTAGTATCGCCGTAAAACCTTCGTTTGGTTTAGCCGATGACGAAATTACCAAAATGTTAACCGACTCAATGGCCAATGCCGAACAAGACATGCAAGCACGGATGCTGAAAGAGCAACAAGTTGAAGCCAAACGAGTGCTTGAATCTGTGCAAGCCGCACTTGCCGCAGATGGCGATTTACTTAGCGAGCAAGAGCGTAATGATATTAGTAATGCATTGTTTCAGTTAGTGGAAATTACACAAAATTCAGATCAAAATCCTACGGGGATAAAAGATATTGAAGTCGCTATAGAAAAAGTGGATAACCTAACTGCATATTTTGCCGAATTACGTATGGATACATCCATTCGTCAAGCATTGTCAGGCCAAAAGGTAGATGATATTTAGAACAAATTAATAGTCATGCTGAACTTGTTTCAGCATCTAAAAAATTAACTGGAAAGAAAACCATGCCAAAAATTATTTTTTTACCACACGAAGAACTTTGTCCCGATGGAGCCGTAGTCGAAGCAGAAGTTGGCGAAAGCATTTTAAATGTTGCTCTTAAAAATGATATCGGTATCGAGCACGCTTGCGAAAAAGTCTGTGCGTGTACTACTTGTCATGTTATTGTTCGCGAAGGTTTTGACTCGCTAGAAGAAGGCGATGAACTTGAAGAAGATATGCTTGATAAAGCATGGGGATTAGAGCCAGAATCACGCTTAAGTTGCCAAGCCTTAGTTAAAGACGAAGATCTCGTGGTAGAGATCCCAAAATATAATGTCAATATGGTTAGCGAAGCGCATTAATTTGCGACAAATTAAAACTAAAAGGCTGATAATTTATTTTGATTGTCGGCTTTTTTTAGTGATAAATAATACAAATGAATGATAAAACAATAGTAACTCACAACGGTAATTTTCATGCGGATGATGTTTTCAGTGTTGCGGCGCTTAAAAGTATAATTCCTTCTTTTAAACTCATACGTACACGCGATTTAGAGCTGATTAACAAAGCAGACATTGTTATTGATGTTGGTGATAAATATGATCCTGATGCTGATCGCTTTGATCACCATCAACGTGGCGGCGCAGGTGAGCGAAAGAATGGTATTCCTTATTCTTCATTTGGTTTGATTTGGAAAAAATATGGTGTAGCAATATGCCAAGGTGATCAAGACGTAGCAAATTCTGTTGATACGGTTTTAGTATCAATGATTGACGCGCTTGATTGCGGTTATGTTAAAGGTGTTTATAACGGTATTAGTCTTAGCCAAACTATTGCAATGTTTAATCCTACTTGGCAAGAAGACAGCCACTTTGATCGCTGTTTTGACGAAGCTGTTGACTTTGCCGCGCGCATTTTAACTCGATTTATAGCCGCTGCTGAAGGTGATATAAGTGCAAAAGAAATTGTGGCTAAAGCGGTTGAAAATGCAAACGATCCCAGAGTAATAGAATTAGAAAAATATACGCCGTGGAAAGAGGTGGTTCACGCCTTATCTGAAGAGGCGTTATTTATTATTTATCCTTCTGAATCAGGTAAGTGGATAATTCATACCGTACCTGCTGAATTAGGCTCATTTGAAGACAGAAAATCGCTGCCTAAATCATGGGCTGGTTTATCTGATCAAGCGCTTAATGAAGTAATTGGGATTGATGATGCGATGTTTTGCCATAATAATTTATTTATTGCGGGTGCAGTATCATTGACAAGCATTAAAAAAATGGCATCCATAGCACTGCAATAATAAAAAAATTGTTATCAAAAATAAAGGTAATGATATGAAGGTATCATTACCTTTTTTGTATTTGTTCATCTATTTTTGGCTAAAATAAAAAATAATATATTTAATTCGCAGTCGACTATTTCCCCCTTTAGGTTATACTGCCGCGCATAATCAAGTTAGTAGTCAACTTAGTAATAAAACAAGCTTTTAATTAGCAGAGAATATTATGCACGATTTGTATTACAAAGGGCGTATTCATACCCGAGTAAACCATGTAAAAACAGGTTATAACACTAAGCGTGCCGTTAAGCTTGGTAGTGAAAAAAGCCCGTTAACATTACTTGTGAACAGCGATGAAAGAAAATTAGACGTTGAAGAATTAGTTGCTGAGAATGATTTGTTTGCTAATATTACGGTAGATAGCACGGTTGATGAAAATATTGACGAACTTAGCGTAATATTAAATAAACCGACTACCACTCGGTTTGAAAAAACACCTAGTCGAAATGATCCGTGTTCATGCGGTAGTGGTAAAAAATATAAGAAGTGTTGTGGTTAATTACATTTATCTTTTAAAGACAAATAGGGTTGTTGAAGCACATTAATTTACATGCCTATGTACTTGGTTCAGGTAAACTTGTAGGTTGGGCTTCAGGACAATATGCTCCTGCATTGTCGAATAAGTTACATCCATGTAACGTAGCTCATCAATTCATGTCATTTATTCTGCCTTTGACGACATAAATGTCGACCTACAGAATAATTATCGAATTAAATAAGGGCTCCTGAGTTATCTGCATAGGCATGTTAATTTATTTTTAATAAGCGTTTTATCTTATTTCGGAATTGATCATAATGAGATAAAAAATAATAGTTTAGCCCTACCATAAAACCAACAAACGAAAACAATTGTACAGTTAAGTAAAAGCTTTTTTCTGCGGCAAAGGGCCAAATTAATAGCATAGGTATATCAGCAATAAATATTGAGCCTAATATTATGGTATAAAAATTAAGCCATTTTTTTCTTTTGAAAATGCCATATAAACGGCCACCGATAAAAAACATGTATATGTAGGCCACAGGAATACTACTCAAAGATATACCTATAAATAAAGTGATGAAGCTGATTATTCCCTCATCTAAATTAAACCCGCTCATATGAGTAAAACCCCCATAAAATGAAAGTGCAAAGGGGGTGATCAGTGGTGCAAGCCCTAAAGCTTTATTTTCGGTCATATTATTAATTGTTCTTTACAGTCTATTAAAGCTAGTTATTACTATTAAGTTAAATAGTATAATATATTATCCATTTTTTACCCATGAATATTAATGATAACCGATAACAAACCCATTCTTTATTCGTTAAAAAATTGCCCTTATGCAATAAGGGCTAGAATGGCTCTTTTGTCGTCGAAACAACAAGTAATATTACGAAATCTTGTGTTAACCAATAAGCCTAAAGCTTTTCTTATCACTTCGCCAAAAGGGAGTGTGCCAGTATTAGCGCTACCATCATTGACAGTGCTAGATGAAAGTTTACAAATAATGCTGTGGGCGTTAAATGAAAATGATCCTGATGATTTACTACACAGTTATGATGTTAGCCAATTAACGCAAATGTTGGCATTAATTAAAGTTTTTGATCAACAATTTAAACCCTCTTTAGAGCAATATAAGTGTGCAAAACGTTATCATGAAGATACGGTTGTTGAGTATCGTCAAGCGTGTGAGCAGCATTTAAAACGTCTAGAAAACAACTTAAATCAACATGTTTTTTTTATTTCAGATCATGCTAGTTTAGCCGATTTAGCCATATTCCCTTATATTCGTCAATTTGCGCGAGTTGAACGGCAGTGGTATTTACAATCGCCTTATCCCAAGCTCAAACAATGGCTGAATAACTATCTACAAAGTTCATTATTTACCAGAACGATGACCAAATATCCCTTGTGGGTAAAAGGTCAACCAGACGTGTTTTTTCCTGATTAGTTTACGACAATGGTAAGTTTTCTTTGTTAATAATTTAGAGTTCTTCTTGCTTGCTTGATATAATTCCCTTCAACAGCAAACCGCAATTAAATTAAACAGGTTCATATTATGACGCAATCATCGGTGTATGCGATTGGTACACAAGGTAAAAAATGGGCTGATGCAGAAAGAATACAGTGGTTAACATTACAAGCGGTTAAGCGTAGCTATGCAGATGAAGTATTAACTAAAATTAATGCTTTTAAAGAAAGCTTTATTGTAGAACAATACGGTGCCTTGAGTATTGATACCGATAAATATCCGCTTTGGGTTGTAAAAACAAAGCTTTTTTCTGTGGGTAAACCTTCTGTATTAATAACGGGTGGTGTACACGGTTATGAAACCAGTGGTGTGCAGGGGGCATTACGCTTTTTAGCGACTAAAGCAATTCAATACAGTGAACACTTTAATATTATTGTTGCGCCTTGTGTTAGCCCTTGGGGGTATGAAACAATCAATCGTTGGAACCCAAAAGCCATTGATCCTAATCGTTCTTTTTATGAAAACAGCCCCGCAGAAGAATCAGCCGCATTAATGGCTTATATTAAGTCGTTAAATATTGAATTGTTCGCTCATTTTGATTTACACGAAACGACAGATACCGATAACACTGAATTTAGACCAGCACTTGCTGCGCGTGATGCGGTTACTCATGATAATTGGAATATTCCTGACGGTTTTTATTTGGTGGGTGATACTCTTAGGCCTGAAGCAGACTTTCAAAACGCGATGATCAAAGCAGTTAAACAAGTTACCCATATTGCGCCAAGTGATGATGATGGTAAGCTTATTGGTGTTGACCTTGAACAATTTGGCGTAATTAATTATGCCACTAAAGCATTGGGATTATGTGCCGGATTAAGTAATGCACAATATGTAACCACCACCGAAGTTTATCCAGACAGCCCACAAGCAAATGATGAAAATTGTATTGCTGCCCAAGTTGCAGCAATTACGGCGGGTTTAGATTTTCTTTTACAAAACAGATAAGCTTGATCAAAAGTAACCTTATATTATTTAAAGAGATAAAAATGAAAGCACCTTTATACGATGAAATTTTAACAATTTGCCAACTAATGGCACAAGCATCAGCTGCCGATGATGAAAAAGCAAGCGAGCTGGCTCATCAATCTTTACAAAAATTGTGTCAAACTAATCAAGGCACACCAAAAGATCACCCTTTGCAATGGGAAGCTTTAGCTGATTTTACTCATGACGGCGATCAAGCGTTAGACATTTATCAATTAGCGCTAAACAGTGCGGAAAAATTGAATTTAGTTGATGCTAAAGCGTCTATATTTTTAGCAATGGCGCAGCGTTATCATGAGTTTGAAGAAAAAGATAAAACAGTAGAATTTAGCAATAAAGCAAATGACCTTATCGCTGAAATTAAAAATGATGAGCTTAAAGATGAAATTAGTAGTTTTATAAACTCATTATAGTTTTTATTAGGCTTTTTTATGTTAACTCCTTTTAGTTTTACTGTATTAATTATTATTGTTTTTTTTGTAGTGTTCGCTATTCAATTTTATAAAAAAAAACAATATAAGCAAGCCATTAACCGTGAGTTTCCAAGTGAATATCAAGCATTGCTTAATAAACGTTTACCTGTTTATCAATACTTACCTAAAGTGCTTAAACAACAACTTCATCAGCAAGTGTTATGCTTTTTGTATACTAAAACTTTTATTGGTTGCAATGGCTTAACTATTACGGATGAAATTCGTGTCGTAATAGCTGCTGAGGCTTGTTTACTTATTCTTAATCGTCCTAATAGTGGTTATGCAAGGCTAAAATGGATTTATGTTTATCCTTCGGTGTTTATTGCTAAACAAGCAGAAAAAAATGAATACGGTTTAGTGTCACAACAAAAACGGCATTTACTGGGAGAATCATGGCAAAATGGTAAAGTTATTTTAGCTTGGGATAGTGTTGAGTCAGGTATGAGTAATTTTCATGATGGTAGTAATGTGGTCTTGCATGAATTTGCTCACCAGTTAGACCAAGAAAGTGGTCAAGCGAATGGCGCGCCGTTGTTATATACCAAAGATGGTTATCGTATTTGGTCGCAAGTGTTTAGTGAAGAATTTAGCGCTTTACAACACAGTTTAGCCGTAGGGCATCATTCATTAATAGACAGTTACGGGGCAACTAATCCAGCTGAATTTTTTGCAGTTGTTACCGAATTATTTTTTGAGCGCCCAGCAAGTTTAAAAAAAGCACATGCGCAATTATTTCAGTTATTAAAAGATTATTATCAATTAGATCCTCGAGATTGGCGCTCTTAATCGCAATTTTTAACCAGTTAGCCTAAGATTACATTTAACAACATTTTCACGGTAATAATACTGTTAATCTTTACATTAAATCAACTTGGTATCACCATTATTTAGGGAACTTTTATGAAAAAGAAATTATTAATATCTTATGCTGTATTATCGCTAACCTTTGGCAGTGCTAGCGCTTTAGCTAGTGAAAAAGCAGATTGGGGCTACTCAGGTCATCAAGGTCCAGAGAACTGGGCAAAGCTTAGTGGTGATAATTTAAGTTGTGATGGTAAAAATCAATCACCGATTAATTTAACAGGTTTTATTGAAGCAGATTTAACACCACTTATCTTTGATTATCAACAAGGTGGCGAGCAAGTGATTAATAATGGTCATACTGTACAGGTTAATTATCAACAAGGTAGCTCAATAACTATTGATGGTAAACATTTTAATTTATTACAATTTCACTTTCATGCTCCTAGTGAAAACCATATAAATGGGCACAGCTACCCACTTGAGGCGCATTTAGTTCATGCCGATAAAAATGGAAATCTTGCTGTGGTTGCCGTAATGTTTAAGGAAGGAAAAAGTAATGCCTTATTGGCAAAAGCTTGGCAATCTATGCCAAAGCATGCGGGCGAACAACATAAATTAACCAGTAAAGTTAACGTTGATAAGTTATTACCTAAAAACCGAGATTACTATCGTTTTAATGGTTCGTTAACCACTCCACCTTGTTCTGAAGGTGTGCGCTGGTTAGTGATGAAAGATGCCGTTAGTGCTTCTAAAACTCAAATTGAAAACTTTGAAAGTGCCTTGCATGAAGCGAATAACCGACCTATTCAACCACTGAATGCACGCAGTGTAATGCAATAACTATTTCCGCATCATTGGTAACTTGCATCATCAAGTAGAATGGATATATAAACTAAAAAGCCGATAACATATTAATTCATCGGCTTTTTATTGAACTATGCTATGGCGCTTATTTAATGGAGTTTATTATTTATTATTTTGATAAGCATCACTGACATTTTTGTTTTTTTTGATTTTTAATATTTCTTGTTTTACTTCTTCAAGTTGCGACTCTGCTTTTTCAGCTAATTTACTTAATGTATAAGCACATAACTGTAAACGTTTAATGTGCTGCTCTGAGGTGTGTTCATTAATGCTGGGCAGCATTTCTTGAATTTTTTGATCAATTAAGGTAATAAATTCAATAGCAGGATCTAATAACTCAGGATCTTGTATAACCGTATCTACATCTAAAATTTGATCTTCTAATTCAGATATTTGCTCTTCTGATAGTGGTTTTTGTTCGGTCATAATATATCCTGATTATGTATTAGTCGTTATTTTAGTCTTTATTGTGATCGTACTTAATTTATAGTACTAGGTTGGTTTTACCCGTTTGTCTAGTGGAATAGCATCCCAACCTTCTTTGATGGTGGCAATTAAATTGCGAACTTCTTCTAGTTTATCAACATTACTATTTAAATTTGCTTCAATAAGTGTTCGCACCACATAATCATATAAATTAAATAAGTTTTGTGATACTTCACCACCTTTTTCCATGTCTAAACTATCCTGTAATTCACCCACTAAAGCAATAGCTTTAGAGATCGCTTTGCCTTTGTTTTCGATTTCTTTTCGTGAAATTGCACCTGTGGCAATGGCGATGTTGCTGAGAATGTGTCGAAGTATCAAGCTAATTAATTGATGTGGACTAGCATCCACAACACTTTCGGCATTGGCATTTCTATATTTTTTAATCGAGGTACTAACCATAATATTACTACTCAAGTTTCACTATTATTTATGTTGTTTAACTTACGTTCTTTACAAGTATCTATAGGTATATACTCAAACCTAAGCAAATAATAGGCCAAAAACGAACTCAATCTTTAGTGATGAATTTTATTACTATCCATCAAAAAATTACCAAGTGCAATATCTAATAGCACAATAGTTTAATTATTATTGTGTTTGTTGATTTAACAAGCAAAAACAATAGTAATTCAAGGTATTATTTATACCGTTGATAAATTAACATGGCTATGTGCTTGGTTCAGGTAAACCTGTTGGTTGGGCTTCTGCCCATCAATCCATATCATTTATTCTATATTTGACGACATAAATGTCGACTTACAGAAGGATCGTCGAATTAAATAAAGGCTCCTGAGTTATCTATATAGCCATGTAAATGAATTAATTTTTGCAGACCGTTATGCAAAAAATACTTTTATTGTTTAAAAAGTCAAAAAGATGACTAATAGTGTCAAATTTTTGTTGATTAATTCTATTAGCCCGCTAAAATTGAACATAAGTCTATAAAAAAGTAAGTAAAATAAAAGTAATGCAAGGTCAAAAACAAATTTTAGTTATCGATAATAATAACGCACGCCGTCAGCAAATTGAAACGGTGTTAGCGTTTGTTGGTGAACATTTTCAAAGTTGTACAGAAGATGAAATGGATACCAAAATAGCAAGTATTGCTAATTTACTTACCATTATTGTAACGGGTGAGTTAACCGCTAATGTTGTCGAGTTGATCCGCAAACATCCTAGTTGCCCTTTTCTTCTTCATGATGTTGTTGATAGTTTGCCGATACAGTCTTTAGTGAATGTTATTGGCGAATTGTCGGTGCCCTTAAATTATGCAAAATTAACTGAGTTAATTCATCATAGTCATCAATATCAAAATAAACTACCAGCAAAGCAGCGTAAAAATAAAGGAGCTAATGCTTTATTTCGTGCTTTAATTGGCGCTAGTGATGCAATGCTGCAAGTACGTTTTTTAATTGAACAAGTGGCGGCAACCGATGCTAGTGTTTTAGTGCTAGGAGAGTCAGGGACAGGTAAAGAGGTGGTCGCCCGTAATATTCATAATTTATCGACACGTGCAAAAGGACCTTTTGTGCCCATTAACTGTGGTGCTATCCCTGCTGAATTATTAGAAAGTGAATTGTTTGGACATGAAAAAGGTGCCTTTACAGGCGCTTTTTCTACCCGTAAGGGTCGCTTTGAATTAGCCGAAAGTGGTACTTTATTTCTTGATGAAATAGGCGATATGCCACAACCTATGCAAGTTAAATTATTACGAGTATTACAAGAAAGAACATTTGAGCGTGTTGGTGGCAGCAAAAGTATTAAAGCTAATGTGCGTATTATTGCTGCGACTCATCAAAATTTAGAAGAAATGATTAAATCAGGTGATTTTCGAGAAGATTTATATTATCGCCTTAATGTATTTCCTATTGAAACACCTGCTTTGCGAGAGCGTAAAGAAGATGTACCGTTATTGTTGCAAGAATTAGTTAGCCGTTTTGAGCAAGAACAAGGTAAAACGGTACGCTTTACCGAAAAAGCACTAGAATCATTAATGGAGCATGCTTGGGCGGGTAATGTTCGTGAATTGTCTAATTTGATTGAACGCATGCTTATTCTGTATGGCGATCAAGTGGTTGATGTTGCCGAATTACCGCCAAAATACCAACACATAGATGCAGAAACCTATCAGCCACAATACCCTGAAGAAATTCAAGAACGAGATGTTATTAATGAATTGTTTGCCGACTTTAATGATGATGACGATATAGAAAGTGATAGTGTAATTAGTGAAGCTAATAATGATTTTGCAAATGCACCGCAAGCAACCGCAATTAATGCATTACCTGATGAAGGTCTTAATTTAAAAGAGTATTTAGCTGAACTAGAAGTTGCCTTGATAGAACAAGCATTAGCTAAGCAAGACTGGGTGGTTGCTCGTGCTGCAGAAACGTTAGGTATGCGCCGTACTACCCTAGTTGAAAAAATGCGTAAATATGATTTACAAAAACCTGTATTATGATATTAACGTCGTAGGTTATGGTTGAAGGTTAAAAAATGAAATCTAACCACTAAATAAACCAACTAAGATTGAAATAATTTCAACACAGACAAATATTTGACTGTACTTAGATGCTTTTATTTAACTGATAAGTAAAGATAAATTCCTTGGCATAGTAAATGCTTGTTCAAGATAAATGATCACTAATTTTTTGGTGAGTTTTTTATCAAGTGAGTATATTATGGCTGTGGCATTACGTTCAATTGAAGTTTCTAGATCAGGTTCAATTTTAGATCCTATTGCGAATACAATTCAAGATCCCGCTGTTCAACAAAAAGCATTAAACTCCCAACATCAAAGCTTTGTAAAATCAGCCTTTGTACAAGCCTCTGTTATTGATGCAGACACAACCCAAAAAAGCACGGTTATGTTTGCTCAAGAAGCTTTTCCCGGTGAATTAGCCTTATTACGCCAACAAAGCAGCCAAGCTAATTTGTTAATTGACGCTATGCCCACAGGTTTAGTGATGCTTGATGGTAATGGTATTGTTATTAAAATTAATCCCGTGGCGCGATTGTTACTCGACGAACCGATATTAGGACAACCTTGGGTTAATGTTATTCAACGCTCATTTAAACCTCGCAAAGACGATTGGCATGAAGTATCACTCAATGATGGTCGTCGTGTTAAATTAGAAATACGCACACTTGGCGATCAACCAGGACAATTAATTGTTATTACTGATTTAACTGAAACACGTTTATTACAAGATAAAATTAGCCAAATGCAGCGTTTATCTTCATTAGGGCGAATGATTTCAACCTTAGCACATCAAATTAGAACGCCATTATCTGCGGCTATTTTGTACGGAGCTAACCTATCAAATAATAAATTAACGCTACGTGATAGAGCTAATTTTCAAGATAAATTAATGAATCGCTTACAAGACTTAGAGCAACAAGTTAATGACATGCTGCTTTATGCTAAAAGTGGAAAACAACAAGTGCTTGAAGTGTTGTCGGTAAACGAATTAATAACCGATTCAGTACAAGCATTAGATGCACAAGTTAATGATGCAGGGGCAAAAATAAGTGTTAATTATTGTCCCAATAACTGCAAAATTTTAGGTAATAAAAGAGCCTTAACGGGGGCTGTTCAAAATTTAGTGAATAACAGTTTGCAGCTTATCCCAGAACAAGCCGAAATTAACATTGCAGTGCAATGCCAAAATGATTATGTGTTTATTCATGTCAGTGATAACGGTGCAGGGATCGCAGCAGATTTACATGATAAAATTTTCGAACCATTTTTTACCAAAAGAGCACAAGGTACAGGTTTAGGGCTTGCTGTCGTGAAGTCAGTTGCTCACGCACATCAAGGTGATGTTAGCTTGTTGAGTAAAACCGGCGAAAGCGCTCATTTTTGTATTAAATTACCTGTTTTTTCTGCTGGCGATAAAGCGTCAGTAAATAAAACTCAGCAACAAAGTTAAGGGAGTATTTATGAATACCAGTAAATTACTTGTGGTTGAAGATGATGCACCATTACGTGAAGCCTTAGTTGATACCTTATTATTAGCAGGTTATCAATGTATTGCCGCCGACTCAGGTGAAGCAGCTTTATTGCTGTTAAAAAACCATAAAATAGATTTAATCGTAAGTGATGTACAAATGGGCGGTATGTCGGGCTTGATGTTATTAAAAAATATTAAAAATGCTCATCCCAATATGCCCGTATTGATCATGACTGCTTTTGGTAGCATTGAGGATGCGGTACAGGCTATGCGTGACGGTGCTTGCAATTATATGTCAAAGCCTTTTGCCCCAGAAGTGCTATTGAATATGGTTAGCCAATATGTACCGTTAACTATCTCCGATAATTACACCCCCATTGTTGCCGACAGTAAAAGTTTAGCGTTATTAAAGCTCGCTGAAAAAGTCGCCACGACAGAAGCGTCAGTCATGGTGTTAGGACCCAGTGGTTCGGGTAAAGAAGTCTTAGCGCAATATGTACATAAAAATTCTCCTCGCGCTGATAAAGCTTTTATTGCCATAAATTGTGCTGCCATTCCTGAGAATATGTTAGAAGCCACCTTATTTGGTTACGAAAAAGGTGCCTTTACTGGTGCCATTCAAGCTTGTCCAGGTAAATTTGAGCAAGCGCAAGGTGGTACTATATTGCTTGATGAAATTACCGAAATGGAGTTAGGCTTACAGGCTAAAATTTTGCGGGTATTACAAGAACGAGAAGTCGAGCGCTTAGGTGGTCGTAAAATGATTAAATTAGATGTTCGCGTAATTGCTACCAGTAATCGTGATTTAAAAGCGGCAGTTAAAAATGGTGAATTTAGAGAAGATTTATATTATCGCCTAAATGTATTCCCCCTCACATGGTTACCATTATCAAAACGTCGAGATGATATTTTACCGTTAGTGCAGCACTTAATAGAACGTCATTGCCAAAAAAGTGCTGATGTTATTCCACAATTAACCTCGGCTGCACGGAGTAAATTAATTGCTTACGATTGGCCTGGTAATGTACGTGAGCTTGATAATGTGGTGCAACGAGCCTTAATTTTACAAAGCGGGCAAAAAATTGATGCTGAAGATTTATTAATTGAACAATTTGATACCATGTCTGTCAATGAAGTACAGCAAGAAAGTGTAAGTGAAATAAATCAAGACGATAGATTAGGTAGTGAATTGAAACTGCAAGAACATCAAATAATTTTAGATACCTTAAACGCATGTCAAGGAAGTCGTAAAGCGGTGGCAGAGCGTTTAGGTATTAGCCCAAGAACTTTACGTTATAAAATTGCTCGTATGCGCGATTGCGGTATTCAAATTCCCGCATGATTTATAGGATCTAGAACCAAGGTCTTCGCACTTTAAAACCAAGCCAGTACTATCTGTCTTGGTTTTTTTTGATCTTGGCATTATGCTTGCAGAACTGTGTATATAGAGGCATAAATGCTCAAAGTAACACTTTTTTGACACAAAGTTTTATTTCATGAAATTTGTTTTAGAAAGTTTGACATAGGTAGGTTCATAATGAATATTCAAGGTAATTCTTTACTAGCACAAATGCAAAGCATGTCATTAGAGGCGGGTAACTCTAAAGTTAATTCTATCGCTAATGTTAATCAATCAGGTCAAGACTTTGGCAACCTATTAAAAAATGCTATTAATACGGTTAACGAGTTACAGCATGATGCTGGTGCGAAAAAAACGGCCTTTGAGTTAGGTGATCGTAGTATTAGCTTAGCTGAAACTATGATATCTGGTGCTAAGGCTGGCTTAGCCTTTGAGGCTACCGTACAAGTACGCAATAAGTTTGTTGAAGCGTATAAAGAAATTATGAGCATGCCAGTTTAATGGCTTTTGTGATCACCATGTCGCTATTTGAAAATGCACTTCTTAATAACAAAATTAACTGGAGAGCCTAAGTGTCTGATACAAATTCTACTGGTTTAGCCGTTGCCGAAGGCGGTGAGTTATTAGCCACTGATAATGATGCGGCTGGCGTTGAAGATCAAAAATCAGGTTTAGCGGCGAGTTTAGGTAACGGTGATATGATGCGCCAAATTACCTTAATTATGGCGCTAGCAATATGTTTGGCTATTGCTATTTTTGTTATACTTTGGGCTAACCAGCCAGAATACCGTATTTTAACTAAACTACCTACCCAACAATTAATTCAAACCATGGATGTACTTGATGCGAATCAAGTTGATTATCGTCAACAAAATAATACTATTTCAGTGCCCGTTGATAAGTATCAAGAAACAAAAATGATTTTAGCGCGTGAAGGTTTAGGCGATGAAAGTAAAGACGATGCTGATTTATTGATGAAAGATATGGGCTTTGGTGTTAGTCAGCGCTTAGAAACAGAACGTTTAAAATACAATCGTGAGCAACAAATAGCGCATACCATAGAAGAATTAAAATCAGTAGCAAGAGCTAGGGTATTATTAGCGATACCTCGCAGTAACGTTTTTTCAAGACAAAGTAAAAATCCTTCCGCAACCGTTGTGTTATCGTTAAATAAAGGTCATGTGTTATCTGAAGAAGAAGTCGATGCGGTAGTTGATATTGTTGCCTCAGCAGTGCAGGGCTTAACCCCTAGTCGCGTTACCGTAACAGACCAAAATGGACGCTTATTAAATTCAGGCTCACAAAACTCTATTTCTTCACGCTCACGTAAACAGTTTGATCTTGTGAAAAAGCGCGAAAAACAATATTTAGATAAAATAGACTCCATTTTGATCCCTGTCGTTGGTTTGGGAAATTATACTGCGCAAGTCGATATAACCATGGACTTTTCTCATGTAGAAAGAACACAACGTAGTTTTAATCCAGATTTACCTGCACTGCGCAGTGAAATGAAAGTTGAAGACTCTAATGTCGGCGGTTTACTTGGTGCAATTCCCGGTGCATTAACTAATCAACCGCCATTAGAGTCAAATATTCCTGAAAATGCTACGGGGGCAAATGCTAAAAGAGCCATGCCTAATCGTCAGCATAAAGAATCAACGCGCAATTATGAATTAGACGAGTCAATTAGTCATACTAAGCAACAAACGGGAGTTATGCGTCGCTTGAGTATTTCGGTGGCATTAGATTATTTGTCAACCACTTCGGCTGAAGGTGAAATAACGCAAGCGTCACGTAGTGTAGAAGAAATAGCCAACATACGTCGTTTATTACAAGGTAGTGTTGGTTTTGACTTACAACGTGGTGACGCTTTAGAAGTGGTTACTTTACCTTTTTCTCGTGTACATATTGAAGCCGAACAAGAAAAACCTATATACGAGCAGCCATGGTTCTTAAAAACCCTTAAATTAATTATGGGCGCTGTGGTTATTATTATTTTAATCTTAGCCGTTGTTCGCCCAATGCTACAACGCTTAATGCACCCAGAAAGTGCACCATCAGATTATGGTGATAAGTCACTAGACTCACATATCGATTTAGGTGATGAAACTATGGATATGCTAACTACTGAGTTTGATCCCGCTAGTGTTGGTTTTGCTGCCGATGGTAGTTTACAATTACCAGACTTACATCGTGATGAAGATGTATTAAAAGCGGTTCGAGCCTTAGTCGCCAATGAACCTGAATTGTCTGCACAAGTCGTTAAAAGTTGGTTAACCGAAGATGAGTGATGAAAACCAAGAGCTAGCCATTCCATCAGGTTTTGATGTTGAAAAACTAGATGGTGTGGAAAAAGCAGCAATACTTTTACTGAGTTTATCAGAAGAGGATGCGGCACAAATTTTAAAACATTTAGAGCCTAAGCAAGTACAACAAGTAGGTACTGTTATGGCGGCGATGGAGGATTTTACGCAAGAAAAAATTACCGCCGTACATAAGTTATTTATTAATGAAATTCAAAATTTTAGTACTATTGGCTTCCAAAGTGAAGATTTTGTGCGTAAAGCGTTAACCGCCGCATTAGGTGAAGATAAAGCCAGTAATTTAATAGATCAAATTGTATTAGGTAGTGGAGCGAAAGGGTTAGATTCATTAAAATGGATGGACTCTAAACAAGTGGCTAACATTATTCGTAACGAACATCCGCAAATTCAAACTATTGTACTTTCTTATCTAGAAGCCGAGCAGTCAGCAGAAATATTAGCACAATTTACCGAAAAAATTCGTTTAGATTTAATGATGCGTATTGCTAATTTAGAAGAAGTACAACCCGCAGCATTACAAGAATTAAATGAAATTATGGAAAAACAATTTGCAGGTCAAGCGGGCGCGCAAGCCGCTAAAATGGGCGGCTTAAAAGCAGCAGCTGACATTATGAACTACCTAGAAAGTAATGTTGAAGGTATGTTGATGGATGCTATTCGTGAACATGATGAAGATATGAGCCAACAAATTCAAGACTTAATGTTCGTCTTTGAAAATTTAGCCGATGTTGACGACCGTGGTATTCAAGCTATCTTACGTGATGTACAGCAAGACGCCTTAATGAAAGCCATAAAAGGTGCTGATGAAGCACTTAAAGAAAAAATTCTTAATAATATGTCTAAACGTGCGGCTGAAATGCTACAAGACGATCTTGAGGCCATGGGGCCTGTGCGCATAAGTGAAGTTGAAGCGGCACAAAAAGAAATTCTTTCAGTGGCTCGTCGATTATCTGACGCGGGTGAAATTATGCTTGGTGGTGGTGGTGGTGGTGATGAGTTCTTATAAAAACTACTTTCATGTTAATTACACCGTTTTAGGCTACCTGTTATGAGAATAAAAAACCAGCAAAATCACGGTATTATTCATCCAGATGAAGAAGGTGATTTGAAAACTTGGCCTTTGCCACATGTTGAAGATGAAAAACAACAACTTGATGAACAAGCAACTAACGCATTTGGTCTTAAAAATACATGGAAGTATGAACCTCCAGAAGAAACTATTGAAGAGCCTAAACCTTTAACTGCAGAAGAAATTGAAAAAATTCGTCAAGCGGCTTTTGACGAAGGTTTTAGTCAAGGTAAAGACGAAGGTTTTACACAAGGTCACGAAGAAGGTATTAAAACAGGTCACCAAGAAGGTATTAAAACAGGTCATGAAGAAGGCTTGGCACAAGGTTTAGCGGCAGCAGAACAACAAATTACCGAGCTAACAACTCAATGGCAAACACTAATTGATAAACTACATACACCATTATTAAATGTTGATAAAAATGTGGAGCAGCAATTATTTATATTAGTTGAACAGTTAACCGCTGTTATTGTTAGGCATGAAGCAAAAACTAATGCTGATATTATTATGTCAGCTATTAGTGAAGCCATAAAAGCACTGCCTGCTCATGATGCGCAAACGCAAATATATCTTCATCCCGATGATATTAAACGTGTAGAAAAAGCGTTTGGTGAAGAACATATAAAAACTAGTGGTTGGCGCTTACTCCCCGCACCACAACTTGAAATTGGCGGCTGCCAAGTTGAAAATAGCACTTCTAATATTGATATGCGGATAAAATCTCGTTTAACCGAGGTTTTGGAACCTTTCTTGCAGAATGCCTTACATCAATAAGTTTACATCAATAAATTTACGCCAATAACTTGGCGCTAATAACTTCAAAGTATAGTTAACGCGATAGAATTAGCACGTTGTTAAAAATACTTGGTTAAAAAATATGAATAATAGTAGCTCTCTTTGCGCACGACTAAAAAAAAGCCAGAATTTTATTCATCCACAACCGACTGTTGTTGCGGGGCGTTTGGTACGTGTTGTTGGTTTAACGCTTGAGGCCGTTGGTGTTAGAGCGCCAGTGGGAAGTCAGTGTTTAGTTGAAACGTCTCAAGGCGATTTAATTGCTGAAGTTGTCGGCTTTGCCCAAGAAAAAATATTTTTAATGCCCGAGCAAAGTTTACGTGGTGTTATGCCAGGAGCACGAGTAGTACCTATTGGTAAAAAATATTCAATTCCATTAAGCATGGATTTACTCGGACGAGTTATTGACGGTGTAGGTAAACCGCTTGATGGCAAAGGACCGTTAAAAAATAGCGATGATTATCATTATGATGCTAGTCCTAAAAATCCCTTATTACGCCGAGCGATAACCGAACCTTTAGATGTTGGTGTACGTGCTATCAATAGCTTTTTAACCATAGGTAAAGGGCAACGTATGGGCTTATTTGCGGGCTCAGGTGTAGGTAAAAGTGTTTTGTTGGGCATGATGACGCGTGGTACCAATGCCGATGTAGTGGTCGTTGGCTTAGTAGGTGAGCGTGGTCGTGAAGTTAAAGAATTTATTGAAGAAATTTTAGGTGAAAAGGGACGTGAACGCGCTGTTGTGGTCGCCGCTCCTGCAGATAATTCACCGTTAATGCGTTTAAAAGGTTGTGAAACTGCGGTACAAATTAGTGAATACTTTCGCGATCAAGGGTTAAATGTTTTATTACTACTTGACTCTATTACTCGTTATGCACAAGCACAGCGCGAAATAGCCCTTGCGGTTGGTGAGCCGCCAGCGACTAAAGGCTATCCGCCGTCAGTGTTCTCAAAATTACCACAATTGGTTGAACGCGCAGGTAATGGTGGTGAAGGCCAAGGTTCTATCACTGCTTTTTACACCGTTTTAACCGAAGGTGATGATTTACAAGACCCTATTGCCGATGCTGCACGCGCTATTTTAGATGGCCATATTGTATTATCACGAGAGCTTGCCGATGGCGGGCACTATCCTGCAGTTGATATCGAATCTTCAATTAGCAGGGTAATGCCGATGGTGACGAGTGATGAACACCAACAATTAGTTAGGCAACTACGACAAACTTATGCTTTATATCAACAAAATAAAGATCTTATTGCTATTGGCGCTTACACCAAAGGCAATGATCCGCGTATCGACCAAGCAATTAATTTAATGCCCGTGATCAACTTTTTCTTACAACAAGGTATGAAAGAAGTGATCCCCTATGATCAAAGTTTAGCGCAATTGCAAGAAATTATTGCGGCAGGACAAGCGCAAGCGAATGCAAATTAAATGGTTAAGTTAACGTGCTTTGGGAAATAAATTATGGCCAACAAACAATTAGTAATACTGTTGCGTTTTGAAAAAGAAAAAGAACAGCAAAGAGCACAAGAATTACAAACTGCGGAACAAGCTTATCAAGATAATTTATCGCGTTTGTCTAGCATTGGTGATTTTAGGTTGGAATATATGAAAAAAGTGCAGCAGCGCTCGTTAGAAGGAATAGATAGCGCAACTTATGGGCATTATCATGCGTTTATCAATAAACTTGATAACGCATCGGGGCAAATTGAAATAGCGATAAAACAAGCACAAGCGTTAGCACAACAATGCAAACAACAATGGCTATTGCAGCATCAAAAAGTGAAAGCGGTAGAATTATTATTAAGTAAACAACAACAAAAACTGGCATTAATTGCCGCTAAAAAAGAACAAAAAATGTTTGACGAAATAGCCACGCAACAATTTGTTCGCCGTCATTATTAACGTGTTTCACTTTATTAAGTTACTGGCAAATGCTCCTTAGTGTTTTTTAAATTCTATAATTTAGCTATAACATTTAAAATGGACTGTTTTTTGCTTGTTTATATTCTAACTATAAATATCAGTTATTAAGTTGTTTATTTAATCATTGTTTTTGTTTATTACCGCAAGAGAAATTATTATGGAAAAAGTGAGCTCATTACCTATTGATTTAGGTAAAAGTACAGATTTTAAAAGCGTTAGCTTTACATCGGTTTATAATAATAAAGAGAATAATCGTGCTTTTTCACAAGAGTTGAATAAGCAAATGTTTAGCGGCAACAGCGGCAATAACAATAATACTAACGGCAACCGAGAACGCCCAACAACGATTAATGAAGCGCGCAGAACAGATAATAACAAGCGTACGGCGCAAAATAGAGCGACAAAAAATAGGATCGAAGATAATCGCGTGGCAGATCAGCGAGCTAAAGATAAACGAACACTAGAAAATAGGGCGAGTAATGATCCGTCGATAAAAATTAAAACAGTTGATAATAAATCCACAGTAAATCCAGTGATTAATCGCAAATCTTCAATGCAAAAAATAACAGAGCAAAAATCAACTATTACCAAAAATGATGATAATAAAGTTGCCATACAGAAAAATAAACAAGTAGCGAATAAAGATAATAGCGAAAAACAAGCACCGCTTAATGAGTTAGCTAATGAACAAACGTCTAAGTCAGCGCCGAAAAAGCAGCTTGATAATAAACGAGCTACGCTCGACACTAAAGACGAAAAATTAACGGAGTCTGAGCAGTTAATTGCCTTATTACAAAATGCAGAAAAAACGTTAGTGCCTACATCCTTACCAACAGCGCAGGGAGGTGATTCTGCTAGTAAAGCAATTAGTGATGAAGTCACTGCAAGTAATACTACTGGAGATGATGGTGTAGCGGGGCAAAAAAATGATGCGGCCATTATGGCAGCCTTATTAGCAAAAATTAATGGTGAAAACCCACAATTATCTTCCGACACTATCGACAATAATAAAAATACTGAGTTGTTGCAGCAATTAAGTCTATTGACAAATAATAGCGTACAAAAAAATCAAGCTAATAATATCAGTGAATTAGCTTCTTTAACGGCAAAAGCACAACAACTTGATAGTAATAATTTACCAGATGAACCATTACAACCAACGGATGAAAATGGTCAAGCACTAAGTGAAGCAGAATTAGTTAAATTTTTACAAGATAAATTATTAATAGATAAATCATTCAGCCCACAAGAGGTAGAACAAGCGCTTAAAACCTATTTAGATAGTAAAGCTGGCAGTGAAGAAAAAGCCTTAGATGGTAAGTTGGTGAATGCGTTAGGGAATAAATTTGGTAGTGACGGGGTAAGTAGTGAAGAACTAGGTAGTGAAAGTTTGAGTGACAAGGCGCTTAAAAGGGCAAACGACTTGTTAAAAACATTACAGCTTAATGCAGATAACAAATCAGTTAATGCACAAAAACCTGTACCGGCAGAGTTAACCGCAGCTGCAAATATCACAAAACAAAATATACAAACCGACGCAGAGCTTAATCGTCTAGTAAATGCGAGTGATGATGCTAGTGAAAGTGATGAACAAGATATTTCTATTGAACAATTAGTTTCTGCTGATGTGAATAAAGCTGATGCGGCTAAGCAAATAAGTAGCAATTTGGCTGGCGCGTCATTAACTGATATAACAGCTAATATGGGCAGTAATTTAGCGGGTGAAAAAGTCTCTAGCAATGATTATACTAAAGAAGAATTACAAAATATTCAAACACTGCAGGCGATGACTAATAAAATAAGCGACGTTAATGCACAAAAACTAGACAGTGTTAACCGTGTTGAAACCCTTGCTATTCATCGAAAAGATTTTACTAGCGCACTGCAAGATAAAGTAATGGTGTTGGTACAACAAAAAATTAGACAAGTTGATATTCGTTTAGATCCGCCAGAATTAGGTTCAATGCAAATTCGTCTAAATTTGCAAAATGAACAAGCAAGCATACATTTTATTGTGCAAAATCAGCAAGCGAAAGAAATATTAGATCAAAATATGCCAAAACTTAGAGAAATGTTAGCAGAACAAGGCGTTAATGTTGGCGATGCCAACGTTGGGCATCGTAATGAACAAACAAATGATCATAATGAACAAGGTCAGTTTACCCAACAGGGTAATGGCTTTGTTGGTGAAGATATTGACGGTTCAGTACAAGTATTAACCGCGAGTTTAACTAAAGAACCAAGTGTTGGTGTTGATTATTATGCGTGAAAATAGGGATAACGTATAAAAGCGATGAATAACTGCTCAAAAGATAGTCATAACCACGTAAAAGAGCGTAAAAATGTTGGCTAAATAGCTTTTCAAGGATATAGTTTAACTACAGGTAAATTTATAGATTTATACATTTTAAGGTTTTGATATGGCTGATGATAAAGCGAAAGATAAAGCAAAAGATAAAGAGCTTGAGTTAGAAGAACCGAAAAAAAGTAAAAAAATGATTATTATAATCGCTGCAGTTGTGGTTTTAGCTGCTGGCGGTGGTGGTGCTTTTTTCTTTCTGGGCGGAAACGATAAACCTGCACCAGTAGAAAATAGTGCTAGTGCTAGCGAAGGTGATACTGCAGGGGCAGTCGAAGAAAGTAGTAGTGTTGATATGGGAAATGCAATATATGTCCCTATGCCAAGACCTTTTCGTTTTAACATTCCGGGGACTGTGCGTGATCGTTTTGTGGAAATACGCGTGCAATTATTAGTGCGTAGTAGCGATCAAGAAGAAACCGCGAAAAAGCATATTCCATTGATTGAAAGTACGTTATTAGGGGTATTTTCACAAACCAATGCCGACGATTTAGCGACCAGTGTCGGTAAAGCGTCATTAAAACAAAAAGCGCTGGCCGCAGTGCAACAAGAAATGAAAGATGTTGCCGATGAAAAAATTGTTGAAAAAGTGCTGTTTACTGGTTTTGTAATGCAGTAATAGCACAAAAATTAAATTACATTAGCTCTGTTGTACTTAACTGTTGTGCTATGAATAATTGTGGTATGAAATTTTTGTAGTTGGGCTTTAGCCCATCAATATTAACGGCATGAATGTCGACCTACAAGGTATTGTATTGTGCTATGAATAATTGTGGTATGAAATTTTTGTAGGATGGGCTTTAGCCCATCAATATTAACGGCATGAATGCCGACCTACAAGGTATTGTATTGTGCTATGAATAATTGTGGTATGAAATTTTTGTAGGTTGGGCTTTAGCCCATCAATATTAACGGCATGAATGTCGACCTACAAGGTATTGTATTTACATTGTTTATTGGGCTAACAACAATAAAAGGGAACATAGCCATTACCTTAATAACTAAAGAGAATATCCAGTGAGTGATTTGTTATCACAAGACGAAATTGATGCGCTATTACATGGTGTTGATGATGTTGAAGAAGAAGAAGTTGAAGAAGAGGTTGCCAGTGCCGAGGGTACTAGCGATTACGACTTTTCGTCTCAAGATCGTATTGTTCGTGGCCGCATGCCGACGCTGGAAATGGTTAATGAACGTTTTGCTCGCCATTTGAGAATTAGTTTATTTAATATGATGCGTCGTACTGCAGAGGTATCAATAAACGGTATTCAAATGATCAAGTTTGGTGAGTATGTGCATACCTTATTTGTTCCTACTAGCTTGAATATGGTGCGTTTTCGTCCATTAAAAGGTACAGCGTTAATCACCATGGAAGCGCGCTTAGTATTTATTTTAGTGGATAACTTTTTTGGTGGAGATGGTCGTTATCATGCCAAAATTGAAGGGCGTGAATTTACGCCTACTGAACGCCGAATAATTCAAATGTTACTTAAAATAGTCTTTGAAGATTATAAAGAAGCTTGGTCGCCAGTTATGGATGTGTCATTTGAATATTTAGACTCAGAAGTTAACCCGTCTATGGCTAATATTGTTAGCCCAACCGAAGTGGTGGTGATCAGTTCTTTTCATATTGAACTAGATGGCGGCGGCGGTGATTTTCATATTGCTTTACCCTATTCAATGCTCGAACCTATTCGTGAACTACTTGACGCTGGTGTACAAAGTGATAAAGAAGATACCGATATGCGGTGGTCTAAAGCACTTCGTGATGAAATTATGGATGTGCCCGTAGAATTATCAACAAAATTTTTAGAAGTAGAGTTAACCTTAGAAAAAATAATGAATCTAAAAGAAGGTGATATAATTCCGATTGAAATGCCGGATACCTTAACGGTATTAATAGAAGATTTACCAACGTTTAGAGCTAAATTAGGGCGTAGTCGAGATAATATCGCGCTGAAAATCGAATCAAAAATTAAACGACCAGAATCAGTTAAAAATGAATTAACCATCTTAACGAAAGGCGGTAAACGTTTAGACAACGATGCCGAGTTACAATTACTTGAAGACGATTTTGATTATTAAAATAAGGGGACTGGTCAAATAGCTATATTTTAGGGTAACACTTGTAGGTTGGCCTTTAGGCCATCAATCTATATTTGACGGGCTACGTTACATGGATGTAACTTATTCGACAATGCAGGAGCATATTGTCCTGAA
>JAESPQ010000102.1 GCA_016765535.1 Alteromonadaceae bacterium
GGACTGGTCAAATAGCTATATTTTAGGGTAACACTTGTAGGTTGGCCTTTAGGCCATCAATCTATATTTGACGGGCTGAAGCCCGACCTACAAATACTCTATCTGTTACCTTGGTTTGATGAGTCCCCTAATTTATAATCAAGTTAAATTAAAAGAGATATTATTAAAAGATATATTGTGCTCGTAATGAAAGAGCATTAGCATCTGTCTTAATAACTGAGTTTCCAGAAACATTTGTATTGATATAATTAGCCATAAATCTTACATTAGAGTTAGCATAATAATTGACACCAAAAGTAACATTTTCAGTTTTAGTTCCTGCATTATTGTCAATAGCATCTAAATTACTAAAACGTGTTACTAATTCCCAAGCACCTGTAGTACTGCTTGGTTTAACTTTACCAAAAGCACCTTTTTTATAGGGGCGATAATCGTTGGTTAAAAAATAACTGCCCATAACATAATAACCAGAATAATTCGCATCCATTCCACCTTGACTCGCATTAACAGACGCTTGTTGATATTCAGTTTGCAATGACAATTGTCCCCATACACCTGCGGCTTCTAATCCTATAAGATCAACGGTACCTACACTAAGAATTAACATACTAATTGCAGGTTTACTATTGGCAGTATGCACTTCTGCACGCTCTTTAATTTGATAACCATTATCACCATAATCACGAACAGAACTTGATAAACCGAAGTGAATAACATGGCCCTTTGATAATACTGGTGTATAAGTAACACGACCCGTTAATGAGTAAGTTTCTTTACCTGAACCATCTTTAGCGGTTGAAAAAACACCCCCTGTATATCTAAAAGCACCTTGTTTACCCGATAATGACACACCGTAACTACGACCAGGAGCAAAAGCATCTGTCATCATACTACGTTCGATAGTGCTAATATATTTTGAACTGGTTAACTCTTCTAAACCAAACGACTCTTTATGTTTACCTATTGTCACACTACCAAAAGAGAAACCATGATATTTTAAATAGGCATCTTCAAATTTATCTTTGTTTGATTTATCGTCAACATTAATTTGTAACTTAGCTTCCCAGTCTTTGTTGAATTTGCTTTTAATAAAAATGCGGCCGCGTCTAATTTCAGAATTACTACCTGTATCACCATTGTTTACAGCGTTATTCGCACCATCAAAAAAATCATAATCAAGCATAAAGCGACCACCAAACTGGATTGAACTATCACCTTGACTAATTTTTAAACCACCGTGTGACATCTTTATTTTTACGCCATCATTATTTGCTGCCATTACAGGTAAAGCAAATGCAGAACAAATTGCAAGGGTTAGAACACTTTTAAGTAATTTCATAATTTAACCTATATTTTCTTTTGTTTTTTCATGGCTACCAAATAAGCATTTAACTTTGATGACAAAACCATGACGAAGTAGTTACGTTTTGATGTCGGTATTGTGACAGCAGACTATGACAGTTTTGTTACAACCAAGAAAAAAATAGAAATAAAGTTTTTTTGTCAACGTTATAACCCTCAAGTAGTTGCTCTTTTTACTTTACCTATAACTTTGTACTGCTATAAATGATAATTATTTATAGATAAATTACTAAAATTGAAAAAAAAGCTGTTAACATTCAATAAAATGTCTAAAATTAGTACACTGAGCTATTCTTTTAACTAATAAATACAAATTAAAGCCCTTAATAAAAGCTAAATGAAAATAAAATGAAAATAACCAGTATTTCTCGTAAACTATTAAGCCGCGTGTTGTCAGTATATTTTATACTGACCTTTATCGTTACCTGTGGACAAATAGTGGCAGAATACTTCAATACTAAAAGCCACATTACCAATGAACTACTTACCTTAGAAAAAACCTTTACGGGAAGCCTAACCCGTGCAGTTTGGGAGCTTAACACCCAACAAGCCATAGATATTGCTGAAGGCTTAATTGCGATCCCCATGATCCAAGGTATTTCTGTCACCGATGAAAATGGACAGGTTATTGCACAACTTGGCAGGCAAACCGACAAAAGCAATTTAAAATATGACCATGATGAGAGTTCACTTACAGGACATCAATTAATTAGCTCACTAAAAGATGGCTTGTTTGGTCATTCTTTTCCGTTAATTTTTGAATTTTCAGGCCGAACCACTCGGGTAGGTACGGTAGAGTTATTATCGAGTAACGGCGTTATTTTTGATCGCATTGAAATCGGAATTTATTTTTTAATTGGTAATGCCATGGTAAAAACCGCCTTTTTAGTGTTTTTATTTATGTTAGCGTTTGAACGGTTACTAACCAAGCCATTACAAGAATTAACAGAACAAATTGAACATTTTGATATTGATGATCCTGAGTTATCAAAACTACACTCCACCAGTTACGAACATAATGAATTAAGTATATTAACCGAAGCTTACAATAATTTAATTGATGAGTTAATTGTTTATAAAGAACAGTTAACCAAAGCGCAAAACGAAATATTAAAAAGCAACCAACAACTTGACGAACACAATATTCTACTAGAACAAGAAGTCGCTAAAAAAACGTCATCATTAAGTAGTTCAATGCTGGAATTACAGCAACAAAAGCAAACTTTAGTTCAGCAACAAAATAAGTTGCAAGAAGAAAATAAGCGTCGTAGTCAAACCGAAAAAACACTTATTCAAACTAATAAAGATTTGCGCAACTCAGTTATTGACCTAAAAAAAGCACAAGACATGCTGCTTAATACCGAAAAAATGGCTAGTTTAGGCAGTTTATCTGCTGAAATATCACATGAAATTAATACCCCTATCGGCGTTAGTATTACCTCAACTAGTTATTTAGCTGACTTATTAGAAAAGATCACTTTAGATGTAGAAAACAACAAATTGTCAAAACGCTCATTTATCGAATTTAGCAACAACGCTAAGCACAGCATAGATTTATTACTGAACAACCTAAATAGAGCATCCGATTTAATTACCAGCTTTAAACAAGTTGCTGTTGATCAAACCAGTAATAAATTACGTAAAATAAACTTAGCTAAATATCTTGATGAAATAATCCAATCATTAGAACCTAAACTCAAGAAAACTTCACACCAAATAAGTGTAAATTGTGCCGATGACATCGCTATTTATACCCATGCAGGTGCAATAGCACAAATTATAACTAACCTTATAATTAACTCTATTGTGCATGGTTTTGAACATAGGCAACAGGGAAAAATAGCTATTGTCATTACACTAAAAGATAAATTGGTACATATACATTACCAAGATAATGGCCACGGCGTAGCACAAGATAAATTAGCTCAACTTTTTGAGCCATTTTTTACTACAAAAGCCTCTAGCGGTGGTACAGGCTTAGGTACGCATATTATTTACAATTTGGTTACTGACACCTTAAACGGTTCGATTGAAGCACATAGCGAAACAGGTCAGGGGTTAAGTTATGATATTAAATTTTTAGATATGGCAAATCAATAACGATATACATATTAAGCAACTTGGTATTCAACAAGCTTTAAACAAAAAAGATAATTTAGAGTGCATCACGTAATATTTTTCGTTATGATTACGCTCTTTTATTTTTGTTTGCGGCAACTAAATTCATATTAATTTGAACTAGGGCCACCAAACCGAGGGCTTATCAATGTGGTTTAAAAACCTCTACTTTTTTGCATTTACACGTAAATTTTCTCATAGCCAAGATGAGCTTGAAAAACACCTGTTAGAAAATACTTTTACGCCTTGTGGCTCTACTGAATTATCACATTTTGGTTGGGTAGATGCGCTAGGAAAGCATGGTAGTTCATTATCTCATGTCGCGAATAACAACATTTTACTTTGCGCCCGTAAAGAAGAAAAGATGTTACCGGCTGGCGTAATTAAAGATCAATTAGATGAAAAAATTGCCCATTTAGAAAATGAAAATGGTCGATCAGCAACGAAAAAAGAAAAAGAGCAATTTAAAGAAGATATTATTTTTGAATTATTACCTCGCGCTTTCTCTCGTTATACCAACACGCACGGCTATATTAGTCCAGAGCATAACATTATTGTTATTAATGCGAGTAGCCGTGGTAAGGCGGAAGACTTTTTGGCACTACTGCGCAAATCTATTGGCAGCTTACCGGTAACTAGTTTCTCACCTGAAATTTCCGTTGATGAAACCATGACAGAGTGGTTAACAGAAAAAGACTTTGTGGGTAATTTTCAATTAGGTATGGAAGCAGAGTTTAACGCATTAGGTGATGATGGTGCGGTTATCCGTGTTAAAAATCAAGACTTAGCTAGCGAAGAAATTAAAGCACATCTAGATGCTGACAAATACATGGTAAAAGTCGCACTAGAATGGGACGAATGTTTATCCTTTATCTTATGTGATGATTTAGCGATAAAACGTGTTAAGTTTTTTGATGTTATTTATGAGCAAAATGACGATATAGACAGTGATGATGTTGTCGCTAAAATCGATGCAGACTTTGCCTTAATGGCAGGAGAATTAAATCGTTTTATTAGTGACTTATTAGCGGAATTTTCACTAAAAACCGATAGTTACTTAGAAAATGATTAGCCTTATAACCTGAATTCGTATAATAATCATAACGGTTGCTACATAAAAAGCGATTAATTAATAGCTTTTTTATGCTTACCAGCATATTGCGCGCTTTGCATTTCGATTAATCGAGATTCACAGCGCGCAAATTCAAACGCAAGTTGCTCCGCCTGATACAACGTAAAAATATCAACCTCAGCACTAACAACAAGCTGTACTTTTTGTTCGTAGAATTCATCTACTAAAGCAATAAATCGTCGCGCTTCATCATCTAGTTGCCGCAAACCACCTAATAACACGCCGCTACGTTGATAACCATCTTCAATACCAGAAAATACCGCAGGAATTAACTTACCTGAAAATTGCGGTACATTAGCAATAATCACCGTAGTAAATTGTTTTGCTATTTGTATATAATCACGCTGACTACGAGGGCCAGAGCAAAGCGCAAAAAAATCAAACCATATAACGGTATCACTTTTGGCTAAGTAATTAATGTTACGATGATTAATGGTTATTTCTCCCGCTTCAACCGCTTGCTGCCTGCTTAACTGTTGAAATTTTTGCATTAAGGTTTTCTGATGTTGCTCAGCAGGAAAATAATAACAAGTGTAGTCAATCAATTGTGATAAACGGTGATCTTGCTCACCATTAACACTGATCACCTGACAATATTGATTAAGCAGCGCAATAGTAGGCAAAAAACGCTCTCTTAGTAAGCCGTTGCGATAAAGTTGCTCTGGTTGACAATTAGACGTAGCAACTAAAATAACTCCTTGTAAAAACAGCGCTTTAAATAAACCAGTCAACAACATCGCATCACCAATGTCATTAACAAAAAACTCATCAAAACATAAAACTTGCACTTTTTTAGACCATTCACCAGCAATACGAGTTAGCGGTTCATCTTTACCCGTTAATTCATTCAGTCTTTTATGTACCGCCTCCATAAAATGATGAAAATGAATGCGTTGTTTATTCTTAATCGCTAACTGGTGATAAAACATATCCATCATCATGGTTTTACCTCGGCCCACCTTCCCCCAAAGATACACACCTTTATGAGCAGAATAATCTGAGGTGTTTATATTGTGTAATAAAGTATTTAAAACATTAAGCGCATGTTGTTGAGCTTGATCTACCTGAAGAGTATTTTCTTTAATTAATTGTTGGTACAGTTTCAACAAAGGCATAGGGCAAGATAATATAGTGGTAAATATAAAAAATTAATTCTACCTTATAAACCAGATAAATAAAAAACAAATAAAAAGGAAATATAGTGAAACTTATTATGAAAACCGAGTTTGATAATTTGCGTCTAAATGATGATCACAGTTACGATACCGATACTAATACCGACAAAAAAGTAGTAAAAATTTATTGTCGAGAACAATTAATCGCAAAAATGATCAAGCACAAAAAATCGATCCGCTACTTTGGTATTGATAATTACCAACACTTTTTAACGGATCAATAGTTTTATTCGTTATAAAATTAAAGTCTGTAAGTGCAATATATTAATTAAAATTTATTCATAATGACGATTACTGTTTGTTGGCCAGCCTGATAATGGAAAGGGATATTTTTCAGAATTAACGATTAAAAATTCATTAATTTGAAAAATATAATTATTCAAACCCGCCCCAAACTCTTGTAATGCTTTATTAGGTTTTTCAGTAACTAACAATGCAATAAATTGAAAAACAGCAATAAAGGTAATGCCAACACGCGCAAAGCCTGCTAAAAAGCCAAAAAATAGCATGGCGAAACCCCGTTTAAATACATTACGGCTTTTATTCATTTTTTCTTCGTGTTCGTATGTGTTATAGCTCATTATATAATTCCTTGATTAATAAAAGTGTCATGATTTATGATGCTAATGTTAATAGAGCAATATCAAGACCAAAAATAATAAGACTAATTTTCAATAACTTAAAATAAAAAACTTTTAACATTTTAACTAAAATACAATTTTTTAGTCTATTTAACTAAAAAGTTACGATTTAAATTATTTTTTCATCAGCGCTTTTAAATCGGCAAAGGGATTATGGGTGGCAACATCTTGATTAGTATCACCCGCAACCACTTCGGTTTTATATTGCGCGTGATCGGTATATTTTGCATGTTCATTATCGTGACAATAAATACACAGTAATTCCCAGTTACTGCCATCATTAGGGTTATTGGTATGATCATGATCAACATGATGTACTGTCAGCTCTTTTAAATTGGAATAAACAAACTCACGCGCACAACGACCACAAACCCACGGAAATAACTTTAACGCGCGATCACGATAACCTTGTTCTTCACGTTTATAATTAGCGCTGCTACCAAATTTATCTGAAGACATAAAAAATTACTTTTATTTAAATTATATTAGTGCTTTATTGTAACGATAATCAGCACAACAAAAAAGAGGTTAAATAGTCAATGCTAAATAACCTCTTTATCAATATTAACAAACAATATTAACAAATAATATTCACTCGTTAATACGCAAAACTACAGGTAAAATTAATTATGCATTTTTAATTCAACGCTTGTCGCACTAATAACTTCTTGGTTACCATTCGTTATACTGCCTTTAATGATGATTTTATCATTCAACTGTGCTTGAGCTATAAATTCATCATGAGTTAATGAGTTGTCACCCTTAAAATATTCAGTATTTGTGCTAAAAGCAATTTCATGTAAAGCAACCGTTAAACCATTATCAATAAAGGCTTCAATAAAAGCAGATACCTTTATTTGATTGTTTTCATCACTACTTGGTTGTTTAACTTTACGCGCAAAAATAACATCATCACGTAATGTGCCCTCTACCATAAATTTAGTCCATTGTGTTGCTTGCGCTAAAAATTCAGCTTGGCTTAACTCAGTAGACATACTTTTAAAATCGGTATTAGCATCAAATTGAACATTATGGTTACCAACCATTAAAACATCACCAACTAATGAACCAGAGTCTACCAATTCTACCTCCGCAACATTACCTTGATGTTCTATTTCTAGCGCTATTTTTTTAGCCGTAATAACATTATTTGCATCTTTAGACCCTTTAACTTTTACTTGATCTCCAACTTTAGCTAAAGCCCAAAACTGATCCGCGGCAAGCATTGCTTCATTTACTTCATATTTAGTGGTATCGGTAATGTTAACGGTATTTCCTGAAACCACAAAACTGGTGCCTGCTAACGATTCAATAGTGCCTCTAAATTCAGTACGATGACTGCCATTATCGCCACCACCATTGTCATTACCACCATTATCGCCTTCATTTTCTTCAATTTTAACTTTACTGGCAGTAAATACACCATTAGTAACACTACCTTTTACTTCAATACGCATGCCATCTACAAGCTGCGCAAAAAATACCGATTGACTAGCATTATCACCATTAATATCTTCAAAAATAGTGGTGTCAGTGGTGTTTATTGCAACATCAACGAGAGTAAAGTTAAAATCAGTTGTATTTATATTACTTACGGTTCCTTTTAACTCTCTGTCGGTATTAGCATTTTCATTTTTGCGTTCTAATTTAGTGGCAAAATTAACACCGTTACTATCAACAAATCCTTTAACTTCAACAAAGTCACCAACAGCTACATTAGTTAAATCAAAAAAACGTATACCGGTATCAGATTCATCACGCATTTTAGTTTGATCATCAACAGTAAAATTAACGCCTAATACAGTTAAGGTTTTATTAGTTAAATCTATGGATTCTATTGCACCTTCAAGTTTTAATTCGGTACGTTGATGAACGCGTATTTCTTGAGCCAGTAAAGTACCATTCGCGTCATAAGTTCCTTTAATTTTCACTCGTATATTTAACGCTAAAGAATCTACCGTGCCATGTTCATAGGAAGTATCTGCATTGGTTGTAACATTCACCCCATTAATAACAAAACTAGTACCTGAATCAAAAACAGTGATCACACCTTCTAAATGACGACCATCACCTTCATTATGCTGTGCTTCTTGCTGCTCAGCTTTTATCTGATTAACGGTAAACACACCATTAACGACAGCAGTTACATCGCCTTTAACTCTAACCATCAAGTTATTAGCTAAATCTTGTTCAGTTATTTGTACAAATGTTGCATTATTATAATCAACGACTAAATTGGCCAGTTCAAATGTTTTAGCGACACTATCTAAAGCGCTAATACTGCCCTCTACTTTTAAACTACTAACGTTATTTTCTTTTGCCATACGCGTTGCATATAACTGCCCATTAGCATTGGTAAAGCCACTAATTTCTAAAAAATCTCCAGGGGCTAGATTCATTAAGACTAAATTATCTAAACTGGTTAATTCATCAAAAATAACAGTTTGCCCTAAGACAACTAAAGAATTAGCCGCTAAATCAATACTGTCTAACGGACCTTTAATTTGTTCTTCATAGTGAATAGCCTCTGCAGTACCTGTTTTGCCATCATCATTAACAGAGCCTTTTAGTGAAACCACCATACCTACTTGTAAATCAGTTTCACTGGCTGAGTCATTATCATCGGTAGATACAGCAGCTGAGGTAGTTTCATATTCAACACCATTAACAAAAACACTGCCAAAACCAGTAATAACACCAGTGGTATCTGTATTTTTTACTGTTGGAGTCGGTGGTGGTGTAGTGGCTGGTGGCGGTGGTTCTACTGTGGGAGTTGTTGAACTACTAGAGCCGCCCCCGCAAGCAGTTAATAGCGATAAAACAAAAAAAATAACAATATACTGAAACTTAATCATGATCATACCCTTAAATCTTAAATCAATGTAAGTGCTTTAATTTTTAAAGCACTTTTACGGTGATTGATATTCAATAAGAAGTTTATTCACGGGCGATTAAAGATAGTTCTCAAGTAAAAAAGTTTAAGGCAGAGAAACTAAAAATAAATCAACCTGATAGACTTTCTTCATAGAAAATAACCATTATCACTAAAAAACAAAGCGTAAATAATGGCTACGATTGCTGCAAAACAATTTATCAAGCCTTTAGAGTGTAGCAGTGTATCTATAAATAACACAGTAATTATAAGCTTATATTCTTAACAAAAACTTAAGTTATGGTGTATAAATGAACTATGCTAAAAGTAATATCAAAATAAAAACATAGTGACTACATACCATTTACATTGAGAAAAATCACATGAAAAGTTATCGAAAATATTTTATTTTTTATATTTTATTGTTTTCACCAATGACTATTGCTGAAACATTATCGGTATTGGTGTTTGAAGGCTCTAACCCACCTTATACAATTACTAAAAATGGGGAAAATTCAGGCATTTTCGTCGATTTATTCCTTAAATTATCACAAGTAACAGATCTTAATTTTGACTTACAAAATTATCCCGCCGCCCGAGGTTTACAAGAGTTTGACATGGGGCGCGTTGATATTGAACCTGGCGTTAATGAAAAATGGCGACAAAATACTAAAGTGTTAGGTTTGTATTCTATCCCTTATAATTATTCAAGAGAGGTTATTGTTTTTAAAAAAGCAAATGCGATAACGGTAAACAATGCGCAAGATCTCTATGGTAAGTCTATTGGTATTGTCCGTGGATACTCTTATCCTAAATTCGATGATGCTTTCAATAAAAACTTGATCACAAAAGTGAGTAATCGTTCTGAAAAATTACTTTTAAAGCAACTGCAAGCAGATAGAATAAAGTACATTTTTATCGGCTATCGCACCATAAAATATTATATGCAACAAAACCCACAGTATAGAAATATCGTCATTGGCGATACCGTTAGCCAAGTTGAAGTTAAATTAAGAATTCATCCCAATAAAGCCTATCTTTTACCGACCTTAAATAAAGGGCTAGCAACACTTCTTAAAAATGGTGATATTGATAAAATATACAGTAAATATCAGTAAAAGACTTATGTAACTGGTACTAACATAATAAAAAACTGGTACTACAGTTAATATCAATACTATCTATTATATAAATTTTAATCTTGGTTAAATAAATAATTATGTTCAAAATATTAACGCCTAAAAAAAATATAATTTATATATTTTCATATTGCACTCTTTTACTTTCTGCATGTGGTAGCAGTGGCGGTGAAAAAAGTGTAACGCCGTCTGCAAATCCTCCTGCCGCCACACCAACAGTAACCAGAAATGAAGCTACCTACCAACAACTAACATCAACCGCCCAACTTACTTTTTCTACAAGCGCTTTTTTGCCAGACAATGCATCCCCTGCCACTAATATTTTTGAAGGTAACTTAGTGATCACGGGCACACCTACTTTTAAGCAAAATTATGGTAACGAAACTGATTTACCCACAGGCTATAAAATATGGCCTGAATTTAATGTGGAATTTATTCAGGATAATGGTCGTCTAACTCCTACTGATAGAGGGCATGGTTTTATTGGCAATGGAGCATGGTCTATTACCGCGGGTGTTGGTGCTGTTTGGGATGAAGCGAGTGATAATAGTTATACTCGTGCAGCATTTCCATACACCATAAAAGAAAACAATACGAATTGCGAAGCCAACGGTTTAGCCACTTTTTTATTTAAAAGTGATGGTTCAACATCAAATATACAAGTACAAAATATTGCTGAAACCTGTATTTTTTACGGTTTTGAATTCTATGGCATGTTAACAGCAAGCTACAACACGCATGATGTAAGCAATAAAGCACAAGTAATAAATGAGCGAAATAACGAAGAAACTGCACGTATTCCTACAAAACCTTTAGCACAACTTGCTATTGATTATCCAAACGTTAACCTAAGTAATTATGGATACGCTATTGAACCTGAAGATTTAAATGGCTACAGCATTTTAGTCAATAGCACCAGTTATATTGATGGCTGTACTACTCGCTATGGAGAACATCCTTATTGCTCAGAAAAAACTATCGGTATTTATTCTTTTACTAAATCTATTCATGCATTTATGCTGGTTGCAGCCCTTGAAAAACAATATCCAAATTTTAAAAATCAACTCATAAAAGATTTAGTCCCTGAATGTTCTGATAGTCGTTGGGATGGTGTTACCGTTGAAAATGCTTTAGATATGGCAACAGGAAACTATAATTCACTTGCCTTTGAAGCAGACGAAAGCAGTGACGAAATAGAAAACAATTACTTTCTTAAAAGCACTCGCGCAGACAGGGCTAACTTTACTTGTAATGGTTGGACTCACCAAGTTACAGCAGCAACCAATAGCGTTTATCACACCACAGATACCGAATTAGTCGGTTATGCCGCCAATCAATTTGTAAAAAACAAACTCGGTAATAATGCTGATGCTTTTAACGATATTTTAATTCCACTCTATAATAGAATTGGTTTAAGTCAATATATTCATGGCATTCAACGCACAACCGATACCCAAGAAGCTTGGGGCGGTTATGGTTTATCAGCAACCCTAAATGATGTGGTACGAGTTGCACAATATTTACGAGATGATGCGATTAATGACGGTTTACTTGATGAAACTATGGTTCATGAGGTATTAAGCGCGGCTCCGCAAGGCTTGTATGCACAAACAGCTAACTTAAATTACGACAATGGTTTTTGGCGCTTTCATGCTGGTACAATTAGCAACATGAGCGCTTGTGGCGCTAGTACACAAGTGCCTTTTCTATCTGGCTTTGGTGGTCATGCTAGTGTAATTTTACCTAAAGTGATCATTACGCAAATGACTGATGGCGGTGGTATTGGCTTTTTAAAAACGCTTAATGATGTGTTTGCGAATATTGATAATACTTGTCCATCACAATAAACATTAACTCGAAAAACACTTAAAATTAAGCAAGGCGTTAATAACGCCTTGCTCTATTATTTATGTTTAAATTTTCACCTTGAAAATTTATTTTGATAAGCAAAAATTAAGGTTTCATCTAACGCTTTTGCTAACTGATCAATTAATTCATCTATTTGTATTCTACAAATAATTATGGAGGGCAAAAGGCAAGTGAGAGACCCGCAATAGCTCGAGTAATAATCCCTAAATTTATAATGATTATAATAGGAATACAACAGAGCCAGAATTAAAGAGAAGATAAGACCAGTAATTGAATTTTTAGGTATTAAGGCTAGTAAGCAACAAAGTTAACATACTGCTTAAATCCCCATTTTTTATACAATTGCTTAATCACTCCTTGAGATATTAATGATTTCATACGTTGATCAAATTCTTTTGCTAATAGCTTACCTTTGTCTGTTTTTGCAAAGGCCATATACAAATTTTTTGAATAAACCATTTCGGTATGAAATTGGGCAACATCAACATCTAACTCTTGTTGTAATTGTGCCATTTCATCCGAGTCGGTGATAAAAAATGGTGCTCGTCCTTTTAATAACATTAACATGCCATGCTTACTATCGTTAACTTCCATCGCTTTAAAATCAGTTTTAATTTCATTAGCATAACGATAACTCCGAGGGATAATGACATTTTTATGCTGTAATGATTTTATTCCCTCCCATATAATTCTCTTATTAAACATCACCATAATGCTACCTGCATCAATAGGATACTTAGGAGTTAAAATATCGTCCTGCTCATCTCGTTCATATAAACTAAATATGGCATCCGTTTTTTTATACTTTACTAATAATTTTGCTCTAGCAAAGGGTACAATTTTATATGATATTTTGTAGCCAAGTGGTTGATAAATGAGCTTTGCTAATTCAAAATAAAAGCCTGTACCCTCTTTATTAGTCCAGTTTTTCCATTCAGGCGTTGAAATATATAAGGTTTTATTTTTATCTACTGCCGCATAAATGACGTCAGTAAAAAATAAAACACTGAAAATAAAAAACAGAAGAATGGTTTTATTCAGCATAAAGTTACCTATTTTAAATTTGCTAAGTTTTCCTGATCTAATAACCTAGCGGGAAGTAAAATAACCACAATACAAAGCAGTAAACCTATCACTGCAACATTAATTATTTGATGGTAATTATCTCCAGTTAACATTAATGCGGCGACCATAGGTCCAGAAGCGAGTCCCATTTTAGAAGCAAAACCACCTAATGCCGCCATCTGCCCTGCTTTATCAAGAGCCGAACAAATACCAAATAAATACGGCAAAACAAAGGCCCATGTTACACCGATAATAATATTAGCAATGAAATAAATTTGCTCATTAGCGCTAAAGTGTAATAACCAACTACATACAGCAGTCACTAGCACTGCGCTGATTAAAGGCAAAGTTCGACCATATTTAGTGCCTATAACAATCACTAAAAACGCCCCTAACAAAGCAATCCAACTGGCAATAGCTAATGACTTACTCATAAAAGCTACGCTTAAACCATCAGCTTTACCAAGACTTATCATATAGGCAAATAGCCCCATATTTGCTGCTTGAAAGAAAAATATACCTAATAAGTTAAGCGTTAAAGGCTTTACTTTAATTGCTGCTTTAACCGAGTTTTTATGCTTATGATGATTACATTCATAATCAGGTAAAAATGGCAACATAACCAAAGTGACTAAAGTAAAAACAATTAATGAGGCAAATAAAGCACTCGTACCAAAATCTGGCACTAAACGAGGTAAATACATAATACCTAACCCACCTAATCCCCATTGAATTAATAATAAATAACCAAAGGTTTTATCTGCTTCGTTGGTACGTGAAATAATAGCAAAACCAATACCCACCAATAAACCACCAGTTAAACCATGTATTGCTCTTACTGCGATCATGGTGTTAGCATCACGAATAAAAATACAGCTAAAATCAATAGCGACTAACAGCACCAGCAACACATAAGCCCATGATCGCCATTTGATATGTTTAATTAAAAATACCGCCGATAATGCTCCTAGTGCCGCACCATATAAGTTGGCAGAGCTTACAAACCCCGCTTGTTGATTACTAAAATGTAAGCCTTCTTTCAAGCCGTTGATCACCGCTGGCATAATATTGATATAAAAAATGCCCGCCGTGGTTAAAAATGATAAAAAAACACGTGCCGCAATGCTATGTGGTAATACTTTAAACCCTATTAATGCCTTCATTTTATAAAATTCCTGCTTGTTCAAGTTGAGCTTTTACCGAGGATAATTGTTGTGGGTAGTGTTGCCATTTACCTTGTGAACTTTTATAAATACCTTGTCGAACTTGGCTAGCACTTGCCGTAGTAGAGGGCGCTTTATTGTACTGAAACTCACTACATTGTGGTTGCCAGCCTAAATCACAATAATCAATAAGTAACTTTGCTTGTTCATCAACATTATTAATAACATCTTCATAATTAACGGTATAAATAGCATTAGGTAACACTGCTTGCCAATGTTGCATCAATTTATAATGGGCAATGTAATATTGCGTTAGCTCATTGAGATCATAAGAAAATGGATAACCATGAGTAAATAATTGTTTATACATGGCATAAATAGTATCTAAAGGATCTCGTTTAACATAAATAATTTTAGCGTTAGGTAATGCCAGATGGATCAAACCAACATATAAAGAATTTAACGGTAATTTATCAATAAATTTTTCATTGTCATTAATGCTAGCATTAAGGTTACCTTTCGCATTTTTTAGGTAAGTTTGTCCTAATTGAGCAAAATTTAACTGTCTACTTAAGGTGATTAATTCTAGACGAGATTTAGACGCACCATTAACGGGTGATGCAGTTAAGTTTTTTATCTGTGTCATCATTTGCACAGCAAAATCATTTAACTCGCCTGCACTTTTAACCTGCTGGTGATTACTAATAATACGCTCGATTAAGGTTGTTCCAGTGCGCGGTAAACCTAGTATAAAAATAGCTTGGCGATTCTTATCACCAAACCCACTACTTTTATCACTATACTCATTGTTTGTTTGACTAAATAGCGAAGCATCAAAAACTTGTTTAATTTTTTCAAGCGTTACCAAGTCATGATTAGCATCGTATTTAATATTTTGACGGCGACTAGTTGCACCTAAAGTTAAATACTCAAAACTGGCTTGATATTCTTGTAAGTCTTCTAATTCTTTTGCTAAAGCATAGCAAACTTGTGCTTTACCAATAGGAGAGACTATATTTGTCGTCAATAATTTTTTTAACTGTTGAACATGGTTGTCATCAACGGTTTGTTTACGCAAACTAGCTCGCTGCAAATAAGCTTCATAGTCATGTGCATTTAAAAAAATTGCCCAATTAAAATTAACTTCAGCTTCGTTTAATAACCCCAAATACCGTTGTACTGAAGCTAAATTAAAATACAAACCAGCATCGCTTGGCGATAAATTAATGGCTTGTTGATAAAAACTAATCGATTGATGATAACATTGAAGCTTATTGTAAACTAACGCCAACTCGGCACACAATTCCACATCATCAAAGGCTTTTGTCATTAAGGGGGTTAATAAAGCTAATGCTTGCAACTTTTCACCTAACAGTAACAAAATATGAGCTTTATGTACTTGCCACCTTGGTGCTTGTGGTTCTAATTCAATAGCTTTTTCGATAGTCAATAATGCCTGCTCGACATTGCGTAATTGAAAATATAAAAAACTACTCGCAAACCAAGCTTCTGCATTTGTAGGCCAAGATTGTGTTAATTTTTTACAACTATCTAATGCTTTAGCTACATTTTGACTATTTATATAACCCCAAACGTTTTCAAGTAGTTGAGTGAATTCATCTGGTTTTATAGTAGAGGTTAATAACATATATACCTAAATAATTTAAAGAAGTTAGTGTTAAGAGAAAAATCCTGTCACGCCAAACAATAACCTACACGAAAACAAAAAGGCTCTATCACTAAACTAACATAAGTAAAAGTTATTTAGCGAACAGAACCCTCCATTTAGTCGTTCAATAAACTTAAACTAAAAACGGTAAGTTGCTGAAAGACCAACCGTTCGCGGCAAACTAATATAGTCTTTAGATGAATTACCTAAAAAGTTTTCAGCGGGATCTGTGCCCATATAACCTTCGGGTAATTTACCTGTTACGCCATCTTCATTAAATATATTTTTAACATATAAAGTAACATCCCAGTTTTCGGTATTTAAACGCGTGCTGGCATTCACAATAGAGAAGCCATCAATCGTCGCTTGTAATTTTTCACTGTCACCTAAATAATTTAACGAACCAGACTGATAATAACTATTCACTTGCGTTACCCAGTACATTTCATTATCCATTTCATAAGTGTAATCAACACTTAAACTGAAAGTATTTTCAGGTGTTGTTGGTAATTTTGCTCCATCTTTGGCCTGTAATCTTGTTGGCGCATCTGACCAAACGGCTGATGGTACATAAAAATCACTGGTTAGTTCAGCTTTAACATACGCATAGCCCAGCACATAATGTAAATCGTCTGTTAAGTTGCCTTGCAATTCTAGCTCTAACCCTTGCGTTTGCGCTGAATCACCATTAGCAACCGAGAAAAATCCCCATGAAGTCGCTGTATTTAACTGAGGATCAGTCCAATCAATTCTGAATATTGACGCAGTATAATTATGCATACCTTCGCCAAAAGAACCTTTTATACCTAATTCATAGTTAATAGCGGTATCAGATTTATACTGCTGCCATTCTGGTCGTTCAGCTAAACTACCTGTTAGTGGTACAGCATTAGCACCACCACGACGATACCCTTCAGCAATAGTGGTGTATATCATCGCATCATCACTTAAGTCATAAGACAAGTTACCTTTAAATAAAGTGTCACTTTCATCCGTATCAAAATTAGGCTCAGCCCCTAAAAATGGCCAAATAGGCAATGATAAAGTGGTGTCATTTATAAAAGTATTTTTAAAGGTTCTTACGCCCACTGTACCTCTAAATTTATCAGAAAAGTGATAGGTTAATTCACCATACAACGCTTTGTCTTTAAAATTTTGGTTACGCACATAATGAAAATCATTATCGGTAAAAACCATACCAAAGCCAGCCATGGTTGGCCACCAGCTAAAGGCTGCTCCCGCCCATTCTTGATAGCCTGGCATGTAACTATCTTGCGTTGATTTAGTATCTTGATCCATATAATAAGCACCAATGATCCAATCAATATTATTTTTGCGTTCATTTGACACTAAACGAAATTCTTGTACAAAAGCTGTTTCTTTGTAACCACGTTGCGCAATTGCCATCGGGCGAGGTGAGCCGTAGTATAAGTCTTTAAACCAGTTATTTTTCGCATAAAAACCAGTATTATCACTTAACGAATTACCTTTGTGAGTATAATCTGACGAGCTTGACGTTAACGTGGCAAAACCTAAATTCCACTCAACTTCTAACGCGGTTAAATCTACATCTCGGTCTGAGGGTTCTAGTACTACCGCACCATTTTCATAATCGCCATAAGCTTGCTCACTGCCCGTTGTCCAGTGTGTACCGCGAGTAACTTGACGGCGACCGCCAATTTTATCACTTTGTTGTTGGTACGAAAGCAAAATTTTCAAATCATCACTTGCTTGAAATAATAATGACGCACGACCATAAGTAATATCAACCGTATCAGCATCATTAACACGTTCAAACGATGGTGCACCTACGGCTAAATCACTCGTGGCAGGAGCATAATTATTGCTGTCTAGTTTATAAACATTGGCATAATCAACAATACCATCATTATCTATTTTGCCAAGATTAAAACGAAAGGCAACACGATCAGAGAGTGGTATATTTAATAAAATATCGGTATTTAAGTTGTTACCATTTGAACCCTTGGTTTGACTATAACTAGTAGAAACACTACCATAAAATTCATCCACATCAGGTTCATTCATACGATACCTTACTGTACCAGCCAGTGAGCCACTACCATATAAAGTACCTTGTGGACCGCGTAATACTTCGACCATACTAATATCTTTTAAAATAAAATTAGCATAAAGTGGTGTACTATTAATGTAAGTTGATACAGTAGGTACCGCAGATAAAGCGACATCGCCGTTAGTACCGCTGTCAACATTAACACCACGTATAATAACGCCATTAACCGCACCAGAATTACGATAACCACGATCAACAACAGTAATACCCGCAACATTACGCATTAATTCAGTTGAATCAATAATATTCGCACTGCTTAATTCATCCCCTGAAACTGCTGAAATATTATAAGGTACTTCTTGAATATTTTGCACACGCCCTGTTGCCGTAACTTGAATGACTTCAATTTCTTTGTCATTTTTTGCCTGTGTGTTGGCATCTTGCGCATTTTCAGTTGCGAACAATGGGGTTGCGAATAATAATGCGCTACTTACAGCTAAAGACAGTGTGTTTTTTTTAAAATTGGTTCTTTTATTTAAGACAGTACTTTTATTCGTTGTAATTATGTTCATGTTTGACTCCCGATTTATATTTTTTGCTTTGTCTGTTTTTTAGACTAAACTAGGATTTTATATTTTCGTAGTACCAGTTAAACCTTAGCTTTTGGTCCAGTTGGTTATTTATTAACTATTTTTATTTGATGGGATTTTTAATTCACCAAGAGACATTAAGGATTGATTTTTAATGTTATTTTCAGAATAAACAGGAAACTGAATACGATTATCACGAAAACTTTTTAACGGCTGTCCTAAATTATACAAACCACGTTGGCGCTCTCGACGCACACGCGCAAAGTCAATTTCAACAGGAATAAGTTCTGGCGAATAACTGGCCTGATAAATGGGTTTTCCATCAGGAGCCACCACAATAGATTGGCCATTACCATAATCACCCGACGCATTTACCGTAAGCACATAACATTGATTAGTGGCAGCAGTAGCCTGTGCTAAAATAAGCTCTATTGGTCTATCAATGGTAGCGGTCATGGTGGGATAAATTAAGACTTCAGCACCTTTGCAAGCAAGACTTCTTGCGATTTCAGGAAACCATAAATCATAACAAATTGCTATGCCAATTCGCCCTTGCGGCACATCAAACACAACAAAGTCTTGTCCTTGTTCAACACCGGATTCATAAGGGTAAAAAGGGAAAATTTTACGATAACGCGCGACTACTTCACCCTGATTATTTATGACAGAAGTTGTATTAAAAATTTTACCATTAGATTTTTCAAATAAAGAACCGGGGATCAGCCAAAGATCGTGCTCTTTAGCTAACTGGCAATAAAATTTTTCGGCAGCACAAGGTAGCTCTTGTGCATAAGATTTATCGGGTCCATAACTGCAGAGCTCACTTAAGACCAGCATATCAAGCCAAGGAAAACGTTGTTTTGCTTTTATTATTTCTTTAGCAATAACGTCAAGGTTATCACCACTAGGTAAAGCTAACTGTAAAGCTGCTATTGAGAAATGATTCATTAAATGGTTCTCATCGTTAATTGGAAGATAATTATTGAATGAGTACCAATATACTGAGCTTAGCTAGTGATTAACTAGTACCAGTTTAAAAATGTGATGGTGCCAGTTTTAAAGATTGTCTTTAATCTCTAATTTACGTACAAAGCAATAGTTTCGATCAAACCATTTCATTTCATCGCCATCAACAATAACGTAAAAACCTTTTATTTCACCATATCCCCATAAATTCCATTGGCGATAATACATATTATTTTCAATCCACCAACGGCCGATGTCTACCTCTGCATCCTTACCACCTGTTCTGCCTACCATAGTACCGTCGGCTAAAAGCTCAATAACACAAGGTACTCCATAAACCATTTGACACTCAAGGTGAGCATCTTTAAGTTGAGCTAATAAAGCTTTATTTTGCAATAAACAGCCTTTTGCATTGGTTAATTTTTCTTCAAATTCAGCAGTAAGTTGATGAATTAATTCAGCCAATTTTTTTACACCTTGGCGAATATTTTCTTTTGGAATACTAGTGATCCCCATACGAAAACAATTTTCGGGGTGCTCTGAACTGGCAAAATAACGCTTAACTGGCTCTATTAATATGCCATGCTCGGCAGCTTTTTCTCGTAAATATTCACCATCAAGCTGTTGGGAACCCGTGATCCAATAAGCGGTTCCGCCTTGTATTGGGCCGGTATCAATACAATTAGGTAAGTAAATATTTAACGCTTCGCGTAATTCTAACCAACGCTCAAAAAACACTTTGTGTAACTGCATCATAAAAGCATCGTAATAACCTAATGATAAAAAATAAGCGACGGCTCTCTGGTTGCTAAGTGGTGGATTACGTAACATAATTTTACGTAATTTTTTTAGCTCACTGATCACGCCTTTATCGGCAACAATAAAGCCTATTTGTACACCTGCTGCGAGCACTTTTGATAAACAAGAAACATAAACAACACGATTATCGGTATCTAAACTGCGTAAAGCAGGATGTGGTTGGCCTAAAAAATTGCTTTCAAATTCAAAATCATCTTCAATGATCAATAAATCTTGCTGCTTTGCTTTTTGTAATAATTGATCTCGACGCGCCATCGACATAGTAATGCTGGTGGGGGTTTGATGACTTGGTGTGGTGTAAACAATATCGCAATCATCAAGCTGTTCATCAACAATTAAACCTTTATCATCAAGGGGTTGATAAACTAAATTAGCTCCTTGTTGTTGAAGTAATTCACGCATTTCAGGATAACCGGGATCTTCTACCGCTACATTAACGGTACTATCAATAAATAGCTGACTAATTAAATGCAAAGCTTGCTGACTACCCACCGTAATTAAAATTTCAGCACGGCTCGCTTGAATACCTCGTCGCGGTAATATTTTAGTGCGAATTTCATCAAGTAACATAGGATCATCTTGCTGGCCTTGTAATTGTGACCATTGATAAATTTCACAAGTAGCATTAGCGCGATTATTAGCATCACGCCATTCTTTAATAGGATATAAAGAAGGATCGTATTTACCGTCAATAAATGGGTAAGCATACTTTTGCCAATTTGCTGGCGATGATGTGGTATTCGTTGTGGCTAATGCCCCTTTAAATCGGTGATTATATGACATTTGAGCCGAAGCGGAGTCGTTTAATAACGTTTGTTTGGGCGACTTTAATTCGGCTTGCAAAATCTTATCGCTGACAAAAATACCGCTACGTTCTTTACTGACAATATAACCTTCATCAAGTAAAGACTGATAAACCAACACGACCGTATTTCTCGATACATTAAGTTGTTGCGCCAATTTGCGTGAAGAGGGCAGCTTGCTCTGCGGTAAAAAAGAACCCACTAAAATACTTTCAACCATGTTACGACGAATTTGGCTTTGTAGGCTTTCACCACTTTGATGGTCTATATGAATTAAATGGCTGATCATGTTCCCACCTTTAATTACATTTTGCTAGTTCTTAAACAAGCTATTAAACAAAAACTTAGCCTATCAGAGTATTGAAGCTCTTTATAGAGGATCTCTTGATAGGGGATATCTTATATAAAAATATTCACAATCCAATAGGCTAAGTAAAACTTTTAATAATCACTTTTTTTAATGATCATGCTAATTCTGTAAATAAAGTGATAAAAGCATCCAGCCCTTCATGAGCAATTTCATCACTTATAGTTAACGCAGGTAAAAAACGGATAACATTGCCATAAAAACCACAAGCTAATAAAATTAAGCCATGTTTGGCCGCATTGGCAATAATGGCTTGTGTCAATTCTGTATTAGCTTGTTGCTTGTCACCTTCTTTAATTAACTCAATGGCGATCATCGCACCAGTATTTCGCACATCACCGATAAGTTGTGGAAATTGCTGCTGCAATGTCGTTAAACGCTTACTAAATAAGGCACCTATTTGCTGTGCGCGCACTATTAAATTTTCATCTTCAAGCACCTCTAATACTGCCAATGCCGCAGCACAGGCCACAGGTGAACCGCCATAAGTCCCCCCTAAACCGCCCGGTAATGGTGCGTCCATAATCTCGCTTTTACCGACAACAGCCGACAAGGGAAAACCACCTGCAATACCTTTAGCCATAGTCATAATATCGGCTTCAACACCAGCATGCTCAAAAGCAAACATTTTACCTGTACGCCCAAAACCTGTTTGAATTTCATCCGCAATAAGTACAATGCCATGCTGATCACATAATGCGCGCAGGGCTTGTAAAAATTCTTTAGGTGCGGCATAAAAACCACCCTCACCTTGCACTGGTTCAACAATAATGGCGGCAACATCACTTGGCGCAATATCCACTTTAAATAAGTTTTCAAGCGCTGTTAATGACTCTTTTACCGAAATATCATGCTGAGAAATTGGAAAAGGAGCATGAAAAATATCACTAGGAAAAGGGCCAAATAAGTTTTTATACGGCGTTATTTTACCCGTTAATGCCATCGTTAAATTAGTGCGGCCATGAAAACCACCATTAAAAGCGATAACACCACGACGCCCCGTATAGGCACGAGCTATTTTTACACAATTTTCGACCGCTTCAGCCCCTGTAGAGACAAAAATAGCTTTTTTATCACTATTACCGGGAGCCAATGCGGTTAGCTTTTCAGCCAATTCAACCGCAACTTCATACGGGTTTACCATAACGCAAGTGTGACTAAATTGTTCTACTTGTTTTTTAACTGCCGCAACCACTTTAGGATGGCTATGCCCCGTGTTACATACTGCGATCCCCGTACCAAAATCAATGTAGCGCTTTCCTTCTACGTCCCAAATTTCAGCATTTTTTCCTTGTTTAACATAAATGGGATAAACATTACCTTGACCACGCGCCATAACTTTTACTTTTCGCGCTTGTAATTGTGCATTATTCATTTTTATTGTCCTAATTTTTATTTGTCAGTATCTCTAACAACTCAGCAAAACTACTTATCTAAACCGCCCATGCATAAATATTTTATTTCTAAATAATCATCTAAACCGTATTTAGAACCTTCTCGACCATTACCCGATTGTTTAACACCACCAAAAGGAGCCGCAGCATTAGAAATTAAGCCTTCATTAATACCCACCATGCCATATTCAAGCCCTTCTGCTACACGCCAAATTCGACCAATATCACGTGCATAAAAATAAGCGGCTAAACCAAATTCAGTAGCATTAGCCATGGCTAATACTTCATCCTCGTTATCAAAGGCAATAATTGGCGAGACAGGACCAAATATTTCGTTAAAAGCTATTGGCATAGTGTTAGTAACATCGGTTAAAATAGTTGGCTGATAAAAGTTTTCACCTTGACCTTGCTTACCACCTAACACCACTTTAGCGCCAGCCGCAATAGAATCATCAACTAATTTAGCCACATCAGCTACCGCACTAGCGCTGATCATCGGACCTATGGTTACCCCTTCATCAACACCATTACCTACTTGTAATGCCTTAACCGCTGTTACAAATTTCTCAGTAAATTTTGCGAGCACACCACTTTGTACAAAAATACGGTTAGTACAAACACAAGTTTGTCCTGCATTACGGTATTTAGATACCATAGCACCAGCAACAGCGGCATCAATATCAGCATCATCAAAAACAATAAAAGGTGCATTACCGCCTAATTCCATTGATACTTTTTTAACCGTCGTCGCACATTGGCTAATAAGTGATTTACCGACCGCAGTAGATCCTGTAAAAGTAAATTTAGCAATATCAGGGTGTTGTGTTAAAACTTCACCTATACCACGGGCGTCATCACCCACCACCACATTAAATACGCCAGCAGGAATGCCTGCACGCTCAGCCAGTTCAGCCATTGCCAATGCCGAAAGAGGGGTTTGCGTCGCAGGACGCACCACAAAAGTACAACCTGCGGCTAATGCAGCAGCAGCTTTACGAGCGATCATCGCATTAGGGAAATTCCACGGTGTTATGGCAGCAACCACACCAATAGGCTGTTTGATCACAACGATACGTTTATCTTGCGATGGCGCAGGAATAGTATCACCATAAACACGTTTTGCTTCTTCACTAAACCATTCAAGAAACGCCGCTCCATAAGCTATTTCACCTTTTGCTTCGGCTAAAGGTTTACCTTGCTCTAACGTTAAAATACGGCCTAAATCATCTTGGTGTGCCATCATTAAGTCAAACCAGTTACGCATTAATTTAGCACGCTCATTGGCTGATTTTGCCGACCATGCCTTAAATGCATTTTTAGCGGCTTGTACCGCTAATTGTGTTTCTTCAATACCAGCATTACTCACTTTAGCAATAATTTCCCCCGTAGCAGGGTTAGTTACCTCAATATTACTGGCACTACTATGCCAACTACCATTAATGTAAGAAAAGTTTTTAACCAGTTGTTGATCTTTTATCTGTTGCATTTTATCTACCTAATTAATTTGTTGCCAAATTTGAATATGACTATTGAACAACATCATCAATTAAGGTTAAATACAAAACATTCAACCTAAAGTTTGAAGTATTTAAAACAATAATGATTAATATTATATCTTGTAAGTAAATTGTCGCAGCAAGCAGCGACCTACATTTAAGTAAAATGAGCAAAAAATAGTATGGCAAAATCATCTATTATTCCCAAACCTGTTACCGAATACGACTTACGCTTATTACGCATTTTTAAAGCCGTGGTTGAAAATGGCGGTTTTTCTGCCGCAGAAAATGAACTGGGTGTAACCCGTTCAACCATTAGCTTACACATGTCGAATTTAGAAACACGAATGAAATTAAAACTCTGTTTACGTGGACGCGGTGGTTTTTCACTCACCGAAGACGGACAAGCAGTATATCGCGCTGCCATTAATTTATTTGACTCGTTAGATGATTTCTCATTATTAGTTACGTCATTAGGCAAAGAGTTAAGTGGTGAACTAGTAATCTTATGTGCTGAGCAACTTGATAATAACAAACAACAAAAACTCGCCAAAATAATCCAATATTTACACGATAAGTTTCCTAATTTGCATTTAGTACTTGATGGCGACTCTATACATAATATTGAAAAACTACTGCTTAAAGATAAGGCTCATATTGGTATTTTTCCCGGTTATCAACAGGTAGAAGGATTAAACTATCAGGCACTATTAAGCGAGCCTATTTATCTTTGCTGTTCAGCCCAGCATCCTTTTTTTACTATTGTAGACACTCAGCTAAGTACAGAAATGCTGGCACAAGCACCCGCTATTCACCCCGGTATTGACATTGATGCTAATGGTCGTGAACAGTTAAAAAAACTAAATCTTGCGGCTAAGGCGTATCAATTTGACACTCGTAAAGCGATGATTTTATCAGGACGTTATCTTGGTTATATGCCCCAAAGCTATATTCAACAAGAACTTAATAATAGTGAAATACGCATTATTAAGCCCAGTGAATTAACTTATCAGTTTAATTTGTCGCTAGTGAATAAAAAAATACCACGAGAAAACAATAAAGTAGTCTTATTGAAAGAAGCTTTTGCGCAAGTTTTTACTTAAATGAAGACTGAGTTCATTTCAAATTTGAATCTATTTTAAATTCACTCTTTACGTTATTCCATGCAGTAATTTTACCGCCAACATTAATTTTTTGAAAACCCTGCTTTTCTAACAGTGTATTTTCAAGATCACTCGTTGATAATGATAAAAACTCAAGCATACGTGCATAAGCATTATTATCGCTAACATCTATGGTTAATAAATCTTGAGGTTGCGTTTTAAAGTAAGTACCTACTTCTTGCTGGTGCTTTTGATAACAACGTATTAAAAAATCATCATCTACAAAAGAATATAGTTCAAAAGGTGAAAAGACTTTTTTATAACAGCGCTTTAAAATAGGATTAAAACCACCATCAACACGAACAATATTTTTATGCATGCGTTGTAGCAATTGCCTTATTGACGGCAACCACAATTCAAGTGAACGCTGTAAATAAATAAATTTAGCTTGTGGGTATTGTTGAGCTAATGTTTGGTAATCACAAAAAACAGGTGTATCTGCGATCACTTGCGCGGTTTCAATACAACGCTGAGTATAGGCAGTATGGGCGACTTTATAGCCCAAGTTTAGCAGTGCCACACAAATGCTTGTGGTGCCTGTACGCGGTAAACCGATAATGAATATTTTGTTATTTTCTTGCATAAAAGATTGTCATGCTGAATTTGTTTCAGTATCTCTTTTAAAGATTCAAAGCATTCATTTCATCCGCTGTTTGTTGCTCTAATAACTTTTTATTTTTACCGTGAGGAATAGGCGCTCTTGTTTTTGGGTCAACTTGTACAAAAACAATATCATCCGCTAAACAAATAGTTTTTTTAGTCGCCTTATTACGTACTAAGCAAGTAACGGTAATTGAAGTTTTACCTACTTTTTTAGTCGCTAAACCAAATTCAACCACATCACCTTGCATCGCTGGTGATTCAAAGCTTATCGCACCAATATGTTTGGTTACTAAGCAGTTGGTTTCTAGCTGACAAATAGCATAAATAGCCGCTTCTTCATCAATCCATTCTAATGCTCGTCCACCAAACAGTGAATTAGCATAATTAAGATCATTAGGCATAACTAAACGGCGAGATAAAAAGCGCATGATGATATTCCTTAGGGAATTTGTTGATTAATAACAAATAAAATAAGCATAGTTAAAAAGTTAATGTAGTGCTATTTATTCACTATCAATTTCATCATCAGTACTTGTTGTTGGTTTAGCTTGACGATAACCTGACTTTGCTACAATTTCTAAGTAAAAAGACGTTTTTTCTTGTGTAACCACAGCATCAATATTTTTATTGATTTCAGATAAATGAATGTCTTTCGCATCTAGAGCTGTATCGCCAAACTTACAGTCAAAATCCCAAAAATCAACATCTTCAGGTAATGTTTTATTACGCTCACGCTTAATATATTTTTTTATTTCATGCTTTACGGCGTCAACACGACGCGCTAAGTTAAGTTTAGGGTGAGTTAATTCAAATGTTTTTTTCATAGAAATCTTTATAAAAATGTTGGGGAAAATAATAAAAGTCATTTTACGCTAATTAGTAAAAAGTAGCGACCTAGCACCACGATTATTTAAATAAATAAAGTAAGAGCCGCTAAAATCATCAACTATCGACATAACTATAGACCAAAGTATTATTGTTGCTATTCGATTCAAACGATAGAATTTTAGACTCCATAAATATTGATGGCGATCAAAAACTTTTCTCTTTTTTAGCTCATACTTAACTGCATATTTAGGATAAATAACAATCATTATGTCGCTACAAACAAAAGAAAATATTCAGAGACAATGGACTGATTTTTTAAAATCAGGTAATCGACTATTTATTGGTTCTAATGCTGCGGTTCCCAACGCCTTAATTGATGATTTAATTGCCAATAGCCAAGGGTTACATGACATTGAAGCTGTGCATATTTTAACATTGTCAGATAATGTTTGGGCAGAACCTCAACATAAAGACTTATTTAAAGTAAATTCATTATTTATTGGTGGTAAAAATATCCGCCAAGCAATAGCCGAAGGTAGAGCTGATTACACGCCTTGTTTTATTTCTGATATTCCGCAATTGTTTACTGAAAAAGTATTGCCGCTTGATGTAGCCTTGATCATGGTGAGCCCACCTGACGAATACGGTTATTGTTCTTTAGGGGTAAGTGTTGATGTGGTTTCATCGGCGGTCAAGTCAGCAAAATATGTTATTGCACAAATTAATACAAAAATGCCCCGTACTAATGGTCACAGTTTTGTGCATTTAAATCAAATTCACGCTTTTATTGAAGCAGAGCAAACATTACCAGAATTACCTGTAAAACATCATGATGGAAAATCAACGCGTATTAGCGAACAAGTAGGACAATACGTTGCGATGTTAATTGAAAATGGTGCAACTTTACAAATAGGTATAGGAAAAATTCCCGAAGCGGTACTTAAATATTTAGCCAATCATAAAGATTTAGGTATTCATAGCGAAATGATCTCTGATGGGGTGATCGATTTAATGCTTAAAGGGGTGATAAATAACCGTCGTAAAACCTTTCATAAAGGTAAATCAGTGGTAACATTTTGCTTAGGTAGTCAGCGTTTATATGATTTTGTTGATGGTAACCCCCACGTTGAATTTTATCCATCAGAGCATGTAAATTCACCTGTAAAAATTGCCAGAAATGACAATATGGTGTCAATTAACAGCGCCATAGAAGTTGATTTAACGGGCCAAGTGGTTTCTGATTCTATTGGTTATCAATTTTATAGTGGTATTGGCGGTCAAGTTGATTTTATTCGTGGCGCATCATTAAGCAAAGGCGGCAAACCCATAATTGCCCTGCCCTCGACTACCAAAGATGGTAAAATATCTCGTATTGTTGCTCATATAACCGAAGGTGGTGGTGTTGTAACATCCCGTGGGCATGTATCTTATGTAGTAACGGAATATGGTATCGCCTCGCTGCAAGGTAAAAGTATTCGTGAACGCGCGCTCGAATTAATTCGTATTGCCCATCCTAAGTTTCGTGATCAATTATTAGCCGACGTGCGTAAACATTATTGGGTGCCTGAATACCAAGAAGCAACACCGAGTTCAGTACCCGAATTAGGTGAAGTAGAATTAAAAAAATTCACTTTTAATTACGTAAATTACATTTTGCGCCCCTTGTCTCCCGCCGATGAACGTAAACTACAAGAGTTTTTTTATTCACATAATAAAGAAACCTTGATCATGCGTTACAATCACCATGCTACACAAATGACTCGTGAAAAATCATGTAATTTAGTCAGTGTTAATCAACATAAAGATTTAGCCTTATGCTTCACCCAAAGACAAAATTTAAGCGAAGTTATTCAAGCAGTTGGGCGTTATTATTATATAGAAACAATTAACAGTGCTGAAGTGGCTTTTGTTATTAAAGAAAGCTTACGTGGTAAGGGCATGGCGAGAACACTATTGTGTGAAATGATCGCTATTGCAAAAATACGTGGTTTAGATAAATTACTTGCCTGTGTTAGGCGCGACAATGCGCCAATGTTAAAGGTTTTTGAAAAGTCTGGTTTTATTCGTAAGCCCTCAGATGATTTCGATGAAGTGAGTTTAGAATTACCACTTAATGTAGACAGTAGACAATAGAGAATAGAGAATACAAACAAATAGATCCTGACCTGCGTCAGGATGACAACAAAGCATAAAGTATGCAATAACGTAACAAGATAACAAACGTAAACGTCATGCTGAACTTGTTTCAGTATCTTTTAATAATAAATGAGGAATAAAAATGCCCGTTGGTATTATTGGTCACTATCGCTGTAATTATCATGATATGGGTGAACATCATCCCGAATCGCCACAGCGTATGGATGCTATTCAAGATCAATTAATTCGCAGTGGTTTAGACTATGTTATACGACAAATTGATGCCTCACCTATTGATAAAAAATTACTTAGTTTAGCTCATGAGCAAAGCTATATTGACCATGTTTTTGCTAATGCCCCGCAAGAACAAGGTACTATTTTTCGACTTGACGACGATACTTGCATGAATTTTGCGTCTTTAGAGGCTATTTTACATTCGGCGGGGGCTGGAGTAGATGCTGTCGATTTAGTGATGAATAATAATATTTCATCTGCTTTTTGTGCTACACGCCCACCAGGACATCATGCTGAACATGACAAGGGGATGGGGTTTTGCTTTTTCAATAATATTGCTATTGCCGCTGCTTATGCACAGCAAAAATACAACTTAGATCGCGTTGCTATTGTCGATTTTGATGTTCACCATGGTAATGGCACTGAAGATATAGTCCGGAATGTTTTTCAAAAAAATTCACAAACTAAAGATAAATTTTTATTTTGTTCAACCTATCAATATCCTTTTTATCCCTTTGAAATGCAAACCAGCGATACGCCGCCCATTATAAATACCCCATTAGCGGCAACGACCAAAGGGGAAGAGTTTCGCCAAGCAATTACTGAACATTGGTTGCCTGCATTAGAAAAATTTAAACCGCAACTTATTTTAATATCCGCAGGCTTTGATGCTCACATTGAAGATGAAATGTCACAAATTAGCTTAACCGAAACAGATTATCGTTGGGTAACAGATGAGCTTAAAGTTATTGCTAATAAATACAGCAATGGTCGTGTTATTTCCATGTTAGAAGGCGGTTATGCGTTAAGTGCGCTAGGTCGTAGCGTGGTCGCTCATATTAATGGTTTAATTGGTAATTAATAACAACAGATTTGTATCTAACGTCCAACCATTAACTACACAGCCCTTATTATTAGACAAGGTCATCATCAGCGGAAGTTGTTCATCTAAATCTAATTCGATACCTATAGTTAATACTGCAACGCGATCACGCATGGTTACAGTTAATGGTTGAATATTTTCAGGATGATTTTGCATATATTCAGTAACAAAAGTTTAAAAATACTCTATAACAGGATCATTATCTTTCTGCTCAACTTGTGAAAGCATAACTTCACCATTCGGTTGAATAATGAATTTAATTTTATCTTTTCTATCAAAATGCTGCGCTTTACGAACGACACTAGGAACAGTTGTTTGAAAGCGATCCGTTAATGTAGGTTCAGTCACTAAAGCTGCTTGTACTATAATAATTTCCAAAAGCTATATTTACAACCAACAGTAATGCGTCTGCATTACCATTGCAAAAATTGTTTAATAACTAAACAATTGGCAATAAAAACTTACCTAACGAGTCGCTTGCCAGTCATAACCGCTTGGTTGTTGAAATATCCGCAAATTAAAATGTTTTGCCATGGCAAATAAATGATCAAAAATGTCTGCCTGAATATTTTCGTAATTTGCCCAAACAGTATCATTGGTAAAAAAGTATAACTCTAGTGGTAAACCTGTTGGACTAGCAGGTAATTGTCTCACCATACAGGTCATCTGTTTATGCACTTTAGTATGTTGCTGCAAATAAACTTCGATGTAAGCGCGAAAAGTACCAATGTTAGTTAAATTACGAGCATTAACACGGTCGTTTTCATCAATGCCATTTTGCTGGTTACTCAATTGCAATTGTTGTTGTTTTTCAACTAGGTAACCTTTTAATAAAGCCACATTATTCAATTCGTTTAATTCTTGTTGATCACAAAAATGAACGCTGTTTACGTCAATAATAATAGAACGTTTTATGCGTCGTCCTCCTGATACTGCCATACCGCGCCAATTTTTAAAAGACTCACTCACTAACGCATAAGTAGGGATCGTGGTAACTGTATGATCAAAGTTTTTTACTTTAACGGTATTTAAACCAATTTCAACCACATCACCATCAGCGCCATATTTAGGCATTTCAATCCAATCACCCGGAGCAACCATGCGGTTTGCCGATATTTGAATACTCGCAACTAAACCTTTAATGGTATCTTGAAAAATTAATAATAAAACCGCCGTTAATGCACCTAAACCACTTAATAAATAAACAGGAGATTTGTCTAATACAAATGAAATCGCTAAAATAGTGGCTACAATATAAACCACTAATTTAATTAATTGCACTGTAGCATTTATCGGTAAATAACGTTTGGACGAACTTTTATCATACAAGCTATTAGCGGTATTCAGTAAGGCACTTATCGCGCGTGCCACTTGAAAGGTTATGCCCACTTTGGCTACTACCGTTAAAAAATAACTAAACAAACTTTGTGTTGGCAATAAATGAGGAATTAAAAATAACAACACAATGAGGGGAAATAATAACGCAATACGAGTAAAAACCTTATGTTCAATTAATAAATCATCCCACGAATTACGAGAGGCAATCACTAAACGATGCACTACAGTTAACACCTGATGTTTAGCAAAATAATAACTGAGTGCACACAATATAAAAATAATCAAACCACTTATGGTCGTGGTAGTAATACTTAAGTATGCTGCACTGATCCCTTGCTCAGTTAACCAAGCACTAATTAACTCTTTCATTTGTTTTCCTTATTTTTATTTTAATATATTCTACTTTATATTTATTATTGTGCTGCGCTCGTGGCAGCTACAATTTTGACTTATGCTCGCTTTGCATACTAGTTAATTGTTGATCTTTTTCGCACCATAACTGATTAACCCATAATTGAAAATTTTCTTTATATTGCGCGTCATTAAAATAATCACCAATAAGTTTTTCGTCAATAGGCAAGGTTTCTATCACCACATTCACTTGCGTTACCTTACCTTTTACAAAATCAATAAAAGTGGGAATACCCTGTGGATATTCAATGGTAACATTAACAATAGTGGTTAAATGATCACGCATAGCATCTAACACAAAAGCAATACCACCCGCTTTAGGCTTTAATAAATATTGAAATTCTGACCCTTGTTTTTTTTGTTTCACTGACGTAAAACGCGTGCCTTCTAAAAAGTTCATCACCGAAACAGGTTTATGTTTAAATTTTTCACAGGCTTTACGGGTTGTTTCAATATCTTTACCTTTTAAATGTGGATTTTTTGCTAAAAATTCACGGCTAAAACGTTTCATAAAAGGAAAATCTAACGCCCACCAAGCTATTCCTAAAAAGGGTACATAAATTAGTTCTTTTTTAAGAAAAAATTTTAAAAAGGGAATTTTACCATGTAATACCCGTTGTAATACCAGAATATCGACCCAAGACTGATGATTAGAAATCACTAAATACCAATCGTTTAAGGTTAATTTTTCTAGCCCTTTATGTTGATAATTAACGTGGGTAAATAAATCTTGAATAAAACTATTTACACCAACCCAGTTACTTGCCATCGCATCAAGCAAATAGCTCATTACTTTTTGCCATGCGGCAAAGGGAATAATGGCCTTTAAAAAAGAGAAAATAACTATCGGCACTAACCAAAATAAGGTATTTAACACATAAAAGGTTAGCGAAAAAAAGATGATTAAGGGCACAGGTAAAAAATTTAGCATAACTTGTTCTAATTTTCTCTGGTAATTAAGTAAATAGGGGTTGCAACTTGCCTTATTATACGTTCTTATTCTTGCTGAGGAAATCAAGGAATTTTAATGAATTTTAAACGCGCAGTAATAAAAGTAGGTAGTGCCTTAATATCGCCAGACGGTAAAGGTTGTAGTAGTAAATATGTTTTGGCAATTGCTCAATTTATTACCGCTTGCCATCAACAGAATAAAGAAATTATTTTAGTCTCATCTGGTAGTGTTGCGGCTGGTCGTCAGCTTATCCATCATGGTTCGCCCGAACTTGCTATTCAAACTAAACAAGCCATGGCTGCGGTTGGACAAATGCAAATGATGGCAAATTGGCAACGATTTTTTGATGTACCTTGTTCACAGCTATTAATTACCCACAGTGATTTAAAAGATCGCCAATGTTATAATAACATTAAAAATACTTTACGTATTTTACTCGACAATAAAATTATTCCTATTGTTAATGAAAACGATACCGTGGCTATTGATGAACTCAAAGTAGGCGATAATGATAATTTAGCCGCGTTAGTGGCTTTAGTCAGCGAAGCCGATAGTTTGTTTATTTTAAGTGATGTTGACGGTGTGTTTACTAAAGATCCTCGTTCAAATACAGACGCTAAGCTTATTAAACAAATCACTGAGATTAATGATGACATTTATGCCATGGCGGGTGCCACTAAAAACCATATAGCTACAGGCGGTATGAAAACCAAAATAGAAGCCGCTGACAAAGCCACCGAAAATGGTATTGCCACTTATATTATTAACGGCACTAACAGTCATGTATTTGAGCAATTATTACAACAACGAAACCCAGGTACGCATTTTGTTGCCAAACAAGACTACGCCAAAGCAAAAAAACATTGGTTAAAACACACTCTACGTAGCAATGGTGAATTATTATTAGATGCAGGTGCTGTGAATGCAGTGATCAATAATGGGGCGTCTTTGCTACCCTCTGGAATTAGCGCCCTAAATGGCAACTTTGTTGCTGGCGACTCAGTTAATTTACTCGATAACAACACTAAAAAAATTATCGCTAAAGGTATTTGCCAATATAATGCTAACGATTTGCAACGTATAAAAGGCTGTAATAGCGAAAAAATTTACCCCTTACTCGGCTATTGTACCAGCCAAGTGATCGTTCATAGAAATGATTTAGTCATTTTATAGCTTGTCTATTTTAGCGATTCATTTGAATAGTTTATCATGGTGGGCAATTCGCGCCTTATTGTCCACGCTACAATAACTAGTAAATTTTCCACCTAAAAAGTAATTAAATTACACTTACTTAAATTTTAACCAAAAAAAACCGATAGTATCTATAATTAGAAACTATCGGCGTATTAGCTATGAGGAAAGCTACAACATACAAATATTACAACAAGCGTTCTCGTAGAGGAACGCTGTTATTATATAACCAAACATTAATTTTAGTAAAGTAAAAAACACAAAAATACGTAATAAAATTACATTTACGTATTTATTTTACATTTTATAGAGTAAAAACTTAAAAATAGGCAAAAAAATGCCCCAAGGGTAGGGGCGAATTCATGAAGCACATTAATACCAATCTCACAAACTAAGTGATCATTTCTACTTGTTAAAGTCACCAATAACTGTGTTACTTATTCAATAATTAGAACAACTAGTTAATTAAATAAATGCCTTGTTCTTGGCGATTTTTCCTACGTATAAAATAGTTTACTTAATTAATGAAACTGGTATCAGGAATACATCTGCAAATAACAGTTAATAATACGTTACTTGCATATATGTAGACCTTAGTTATTGAAATTACTTTCAACGTTTCAATATTTATTTACTCCAGCTAAAAACAGCAACAAATGAATTTAACGATTAATGCGCTTCTTGCCAGTTATCACCAACGCCATATTCAGCAATTAACGGTACATTAAGCGTTACTGCATTATTCATAAGCTCAACTAATTTAGGAACAACCTCTTCGATATGATCTTGATGAATTTCAAAAATAAGTTCATCGTGTACCTGCATGGTCATTTTAATGTTAAGTGATTTATTTTCATTTAACCATTTTGCCACCACTAGCATGGCTTTTTTAATAATATCGGCAGCGGTGCCTTGCATTGGTGCATTAATTGCCGCACGTTCAGCCGCTTTTTTCCGCATTTGGTTTCTCGCATTAATGTCAGGTAAATATAAACGGCGACCCAATAATGTTTCAACATAACCCTGTTCAGCCGCTAATTGTCGGGTTTCTTGCATGTAAGTTAACACGCTAGGGTAACGCTTAAAGTATGCGTCCATATAATTTTGCGCTTGTTTACGGTCTATTCCCAACTGTTTTGACAGCCCAAATGCCGACATGCCATAAATCAAACCAAAGTTAATCGCTTTAGCGCTGCGACGTTGATCGATACTAACGTCATCTAAAGCGATAGAAAATATTTCAGCCGCAGTGGCTTGATGAATATCTTTGCCTTCACTAAATGCTTTGACTAAGCCTGCATCGTTAGATAAATGCGCCATAATACGTAATTCAATTTGAGAGTAATCAATAGCAACAATTTTATGATCTTTAGGAGCGATAAAGGCTTGCCGTATTTTGCGCCCTTCTTCACTACGAATAGGAATGTTTTGTAAATTAGGATCTGTTGAAGATAAACGTCCAGTTGCTGTTACTGCTTGCTGATACGACGTATGCACCCGACCACTATCTGTATTAATCATTAACGGCAATTTATCTGTATAGGTTGATTTTAATTTACTTAAACTTCGATGTTCTAAAATAACTTTAGGCAAAGGGTAATCAAGCGCTAATTCTTGTAACACTTCTTCGGCGGTTGAGGGTGCCCCTTTTGGAGTTTTTTTAATAACGGGGATTTTTAACTCTTCAAACAATATTTGTTGTAGCTGTTTCGGAGAGTTTAAGTTAAAACTATGCCCTGCAATATTATGTGCCTTAATTTCTAATTCAGATAAGCGCATACCAATAACATGGCTTTGTTGATCTAATAAATCACTGTCAATCAATACACCAGTATGTTCCATTTGTGTTAGAACCGATATTAAAGGCATTTCAATATCTTTAAATACCGCAAGTTGTGCGGCATTTTTAGCAAGTTTAGGATAAATAGCTTGATGTAAACGCAAAGTAATGTCCGCATCTTCGGCGGCATAATGTCCTGCTTTTTCTACTTCTATTTGATTAAAAGTTAATTGTTTTTTACCTTTACCTGCAATTTCTTCAAAATGTACGGTTTTAAGCCCTAAATATTTCTCGGCTAACGCATCCATATTATGGCGAGTAGCAATACTGTTATAACAATAAGATTCAATCATGGTATCAAAGGCAACACCATGTAAATAAATATTATAGTTTTGCAAAACATGAGCATCATATTTTAAATTTTGACCCACTTTAAAGTGTGTTTCACTTTCGAGCAAAGGTTTTAATTGCGCTAGCACCCAAGTTAATTCTAATTGTTGGGGTGCATCAATATAATCGTGCGATACTGGCACATAAGCGGCCTTACCTGCTTCAATACAAAAAGATAAACCCACCAATTTAGCCTGCATATAGTCAAGGCTGGTGGTTTCAGTATCAAAGGCGAATAATTCAGCTTGCTCAAGTGCCGTTAACCATCGTAAAAAATCTTCTTCGGTGGTAATAATTTCATATTCGCGGCTAACATCAACAGGTAATGCTTCATCTTCAACAACAGCTTTCGATATTGCCGTACTAGCGCCCTGTGTTGGTTTTTCAAGATCGGCCAGTAATCTTTTTAATTCAAATCGTTGGTATAGTTCTTTTAATTTATCTACTTCAGGAGCTTTAGCTGCAAGTTGTTCAACATTATAAGGTAAATCAACATCGAGTTTAATCGTTGCCAATTGATATGATAAGGGTAAGTGCGCTAAAGCATTACGTAAATGTTCGCCTATTTTACCTTTTACCTTCTCTGCATTTGCCATTACCTGCTCAAGCGTACCATGCTCTGCTAACCATTTTACCGCAGTTTTAGGGCCACACTTATCTACTCCTGGAATATTATCAACTTTATCACCCATTAAGGCTAAATAGTCGATAATTTGATCGGGCCGTACGCCAAACTTTTCGGATACACCAGCCTCATCTTGCTCAACATTAGTCATGGTATTAATTAAACGTACATGTTTCGTGACTAACTGCGCCATATCTTTATCGCCTGTAGAGATAACCGTTTCAATACCTAACTTATCGGCTTGATCTGCCAGCGTACCGATAACATCATCAGCTTCGACACCTTCAATAACTAGCAATGGAATACCCATCGCTGCAATAATTTCATGTAATGGCGCGATTTGGCAGCGTAGGTCGTCGGGCATGGGTGGACGGTTCGCCTTATAATCTGCATACATGTCGTTACGAAAGGTTTTTCCTTTTGCATCAAAAATCGCCACAACATTACCCTGTGGATAATCTTTTTTAAGACTTTTGATCATATTTAAGACACCGGTAATTGCTCCGGTAGGATGACCATCTTTAGTTGCAAGAGCTTGTAAATAGGGAACGTGATAAGCACGAAATAAATAAGACGATCCATCAATTAAAATTAATGGTGATTTTTCAGATGATGACATGAAAATAACTAGCGTAAGGAAAATTTCACCTAGAATGCCACATTCAAAGGCTTGGCTCCATACTTCTATAAAATAACTGTTAAATTAGTCCAAATTACAACATACAAATGCTGAATATTTAGACTGGATTTTGTGGATAACTTTGTTAACAAGCACAGAAAAATATCACATTAAAAATAATTTAATAATGACAGATTAAATATATCTCATTGAATTTATTGAAAAAAAAGAAGTTTAAAGTCCTTTTTTATGCACAATGTTATTATTTTTATAAATGTGGATAAAAATTATTATCACTTGAGTTTTTTTAAATAATTTAGCTCGTATAAAAAGGTAGCCATTTATTTAAGAGCTAAGAGATTACCAGAAAAAAAATGCTTTACCAGATCATTTTTAAACTTTTTTTACAATATTATGAAGGTTATAAATAACAAAAAAACATAAGCATGAATTACTCTGGCTTAGCGCTATATTAGCAAAATGACACTTACCGACTAAATGATAAATATCACAAATATATATTACTGGTAAACCACTGATGTCCACTTTTATGAACATAATAATTTTTGGAGATAAAAATCAGAACAAAAAAAAGCTGCTTAATAAATTAAGCAGCTTTTATAAAATTTTAAGCTAAACGATCAATTATACTAAATGAACGTTTACAGCTTGTGGTCCTTTTTGACCTTGTTCAACTTCAAATGATACTTCTTGACCATCTGTTAAAGTTTTGAATCCGTCACCTTGAATAGCACGGAAGTGAACGAAAACGTCTTTTCCATCTTGTGCTTCAATAAAACCAAAACCTTTTTTCTCATCAAACCATTTTACACGGCCAGTCATGTTAGACATAAGTAATCTCCAAATAATAAAATATATCAATTAAACAAAATGCTTAATTGAAGTAGTGCTGAAAGATGGCAGGATTTCTTACGAACTTACTAGATGAGCTTTATACAAAATCATCGCAGACATAAATTATCGCCGCTGTATTCTTAACCAACGAGAGCAGTATAACCGAATAAATTATAAAGTAAATGTTTGTTTCTAATATAATTGCTAATAACCTAAAAAATAACAATAAATTAACGGGAAACAATTATATAACCCCTCATGTAATACCGGTTTACCTGATAATTAAACACAAAAACAATGTATAAATATTTATCTGCAAACTATCAATAGTCAATGAAAGGACTGCTCTTTTGTAATACACTAAATTAAGACAGATGAAAAAAAATACTGAATATGTTAATTTTATCAATATTCTATATTAATAAAATAAAGGTGGGGTTATGGGTAGCGAAGCGATAATGATATGGAGTGTATTGTTTGGCGGCATTGGTATTGGCTTTTTTATGTATGGTAAAAAGCAACGCGCTGTTGTGCCGTTATTTACAGGATTAGCACTATTTATCTATCCTTATTTTATGACCAGCGTTACTATGTTGATTATTGTCGGCATTATATTAATTGCTCTTCCTTATTTTATTCGCCTATAATCCCCCCCCTTAAACAGTAAAACTATGATCTTTTGGTTACCGCAGAGTGAATCTGATCAACGATGAATTGATCTAATTTCCCATCTTCGCTTTCAACATGCATCTTACTCCAAGCCCGACAATAACGGATTAGCCCAGTGACAGGATCAGAAATAACCTCAGGTGAGCCAAAACATAGCTTATCAACCGTTTCAATAAATTCGTTATGCTGAGCTAAATGCTGCTTAATATTAGGGTAATTAAATTTTAACATTATTTGTTCTTCATAACGAAAATGCTCTTTAACATAAGAAAATAACTCTTCTATAGCTTTGTCTACCAAATTATAATCAAGACAATCACCAGAAATATCTTCTAAATCATGTATCAAGGTTGCAATTTCATGATGTTGTTTATGAAATTTATCTAAACACTTTAATAATTCACGCATACTTTCCCTAATTACATTAAACATTAATTAAGCATAAAAATAATGTTTTGTTAGTTTAGCCATTAAAGGGGACTCATCAAACCAAGGTAACAGATAGAGTATTTGTAGGTCGGGCTTCAGCCCGTCAAATATAGATTGATGGCCTAAAGGCCAACCTACAAGTGTTACCCTAAAATATAGCTATTTGACCAGTCC
>JAESPQ010000103.1 GCA_016765535.1 Alteromonadaceae bacterium
GGGACTCATCAAACCAAGGTAACAGATAGAGTATTTGTAGGTCGGGCTTCAGCCCGTCAAATATAGATTGATGGCCTAAAGGCCAACCTACAAGTGTTACCCTAAAATATAGCTATTTGACCAGTCCCCCTTTATACATTGCGATTGTTTTCTACGTTTGTTGAGCTTTATAGTACCTTTGTTTTTCCTCTAAATAAAAAGTCTTGGCACTTAAAAAACACTTTTTTCCGTAGTAAATATTTTCTAAGTGCTCTAATAAATGTTGGTAAGGCGCTTCAGTATTTAATTCAAATTTTTTATATAATATTAGCGCTACTCGCTCTGAGCACTTGAAATATTTCAGTAGTTTCCATGATTATTTTACCTTACTGTAAATTAATGCTCTGTAATACTTCAACATTGACTAAAGAATTAACTAAAGAAAATAATTCATTAAAGCTCTCGCTTTTAATTAATTTACCTTGTTTGTCGTTTTCAATAAAACCAACATCTTTCATGGCATTAATTAAGGTGGTTTGTGCTTTTTTATCGGTAAACTCAGGCGAATTAATATGATTTATCACCGATAAGCGTTTTGCTATAATAACGGCAGCTTTTTCTAATTCACTACGCGTTAGCGGTGCTTTAGTCTTTACTAAACTAGTTAAAATGGCAAAGCGTTGTAACGTTTCATCAATCACTAAGCTCATTAACCGAATTTTGTTTTTAGTATTAACATCATCACTTAATGACCAAAAGTCAGCTTTAGTATGCTTAACAATATTCGCGTTAAGTAAAAAGGCTAATACTTGTTTTATTTGCTCGCTAATATCATCAACTTGTTGCCATAAAAATAAGTCTTTTTGCATTAATGCCATCAAGGTTTTTACATTATTTATTAATGCTTGTTCACTAATTTTAGTAAAACGAGTTAACATGCTGCAAACTAATGAAGGTAATACATAGGTGTGCAAAATATTATTACGATAATAACTCATTTCGAGCGCGCTTTTGCTTGGTAATGAAATAATTTCGCCGTGTTCATCACGTTCAATAGTGACTTTATTTAAAGAAATCACTTCGGCAAGCATCGAGGCACCCGTTAACTCAGGTATGGTTAATAAAGTACTGTAAGGTGCTTGGCGCTGCATCGTTAAGAAAAAATCTAATTGGGTAATTAATTCAGTTTTAGTGAGTGCTCTATGTTCTGATGCTAATAAAATTAATGCTACTAAAGCTACGCCACTAATTGCCGCATTTTTATTTACGCCAGCCATTACTTGATTCGCTAATACATTAACGGTGGGTGTTAACCAGCTTGGTTTTTGTGGATCTATTGGATCTATCGCTTGTTTCCAGTCGGGTACGTGTTCATTTAAAAAGTGATTAATATTAATTGGTTCGCCAAAATTAACATAACCATTACCATAATTACGCAGGCTTCGAATTGCTTTAATGACACCCAATATTGATTCTTTTTTCTTTTTACCGCCGCTAAGCTCTTTATGGTAAGTTGCCACTTCCATAACGTGATCATAACCTAAATACACAGGTACTATGCTTAATGGGCGGTTAATACCACGCAACATGCTTTGTATGGTCATGGCAAACATGCCCGTTTTTGGGGGAAGTATTTTTCCTGTACGACTGCGACCCCCTTCAGCATAATATTTAACCGAATAACCACGCTCAAAAAGTAAGCCTAAATATTCTCTAAAAATAGTAGAATATAAACGATTACCACCAAAGCTACGGCGAATAAAAAACGCACCTGATTTTCTAAAAATAGGGCCAGCAGGCCAAAAATTTAAATTAATACCCGCAGCAATTCTTGGCGTAACTAACCCTTGATGATAAATAATATAAGTTAGCAGTAAGTAGTCCATGTGACTGCGATGACAGGGAACATAAATAATTTCATGTCCGTCTTGGGCGAGCTGTCTTAACGTATCAGAATTATGCACCTTTATATCACGATATAAGCGCTTCCATAGCCAACCTAAAACACGCTCACTAACGCGGATCATGCTATCGCGATAATCACCTGCTATTTCATCCATTAGGCCTAATGCTTTTTTCTTGGCCTTATCTAAGCTGATATTTTTACTGCTAGCTTCATCTTCAATTACTCGTTTTATCGCAGGATTAGCCAATAATGCCGTAAACATCTGCTGTCGATGCATTAAACGTCGTCCCGTTACCGAAACGGTTTGCCGATAAAAATGAAAACGCGCTACCCGTAATAACTTATGCGCTGTTTTTTCATTAACACCATGATTGTCGGCCATATAACGAAATGATACTGGTTGGCTAAAACGAACTAATGAGCGACGACCTAAAAACAACACAATAAAGAATTTTCGCAAAAAATTGGGTGATTCTTGATCTGCCAGCAAAGTGCCTGCATCAGCATTGTTTTTTTCTTTCGTTGGTGTGCGACCCCATGTCATGTTTACAGGAATTAATTGTGCGTCTAAATTTTTATCTTGTTGATGTTTTACAAGAACATCTAATCCCTGTGAAACTGCATGGGTTTTAGATCGTTTATGCCAAGACAAAATAGAGCTCGGCTTTGCTAAACACAATGTGCGATCAAATTGTTCGCCATTAATGATTATTTTATCAAGTGGATCGGGTAAATTTTGTTTTTTACAAGCCTGCTGCAATGTTAACAAGTCACTTGCTGACTGATGACGAACCACATAAAACATAGGTTGCTGTTTAGCATCATCACAATATAAGGATTGTTCATTTTTAGATGATTTATCACAAATAATATTACTGCGAACTAATAACTTAATGGGCCACTTTAAAAGGGCATAAAAAAAAGAACGAAATGCTGACATGTAATTTTGCTCAGAAGTATTTGGTAGGTATTTTAACGGTATTTTGTGAGGTAATCAAAAACAACTAAAAAGGCAATAATTTAGCTTTAAAACTGTTTGTTGTTTTAGATCAATAAAGACCCTGTTTTTGGGATGGAAATCATACAAAAAGGAATATAATTATAGGTGGAATAAGGAGTTATAACATTTATAAAACACCTATTTCAAACAACTTAATTAATACCAGCTTTATTAATTAAGTGAACACTTTTATATGCAGAAATTTGCCAAACACAAGGCATTTATTTTAATAATTAGATGTTCAGGACAATATACTCAGGAGAATATGCATCTTGCATTCTCTAATAAACTGAATATATACAGCGTTAATTATAAAAACGCAGTAGTTGGTAATTTTAACAAGTAGAAATGTGCACAGAGCTAGTAAGGTTGGTATAACCTCATGAAAACTCTAAAGGGATAAATATCATGAAAACATTTAAATCTCTACTTACCGGAGTGGTGGCATTAACAAGCATTGTTGTATCAATGAATGCTAATGCCGTCCCTTCTTTTGCTCGACAAACAAATCTTGCTTGTAGTGCTTGTCATAATGGTAATTTTTTGGCACTAAATAGATTTGGCCGCTCATTTAAATTACAAGGATATGTGTTATCGGCGACAAAAAACATTAACAAAGAAAGTTCAAAAAACAGTAAGGCTCGACTCTCTTTGAGCGGTTTACCTGAACTCAGTGCTATGGTGCAAGTTTCTACAACGCATAATAATACAGGGACTTCAGGTCAGCAAAATAATGATGTACGTTTACCTCAGCAACTAAGTTTATTTTTAGCAGGTAAAATATCTGACAAAATAGGTATGTTTAGCCAATTCACTTATGCTAATGGTGATTCTGGTTTTGCCATTGATAATACTGATTTTCGTTATGCAGATTCAACAATGGTTAGCGGTAAATCGTTTAACTATGGTTTTACTTTAGATAACAACCCTACGGTGGGTGATTTATGGAATAGTACACCAGCATGGGGTTATCCTTATTCTGGTTCTGATGTTGCTGCGGAATCTTCTGCAGGTGATTTTTTAAGTTCGTTAGGTGGTGGCGTTGGTGGCGTTGGTGCTTATGGTATGTTTAACGATCATTTTTATGGAAAAATTTCTTTATATCGAAATACTAACGTTAATGGTGCAGAGGGTAATGCAAACATTATTCAAGGTGTCGCCCCTTATTGGCGTTTGGCTTATCAAACCGATTTTGACAATGGTTACTTAATGGTAGGTACTTACGGTATAACAGCAAGCGTTAAACCTGCTGCATTTGCTACTCTTACAGGTTTAGGTGGCCCCACAAGCAAGTATACCGATAATGCGATTGACTTTCAGTATGAACGTTATTTATCTGGCGACAATTCTTTAGTTTTTCATGGTTCATATACTCACGAAAAACGCACCGATGTTGATTCAGAAGGCGCGTATTTACAAGGTAAAAACACCAACTGGAATTTTAGCAAATTAGACGCTCAATATAATTTAAACGGTCGCTGGCGTCCTGGTATTAGCTTTTTTAACGCTGATACTGGCAATGACAATCTTGATACGACTGGCTATTCTGTAGAGCTAAGTTACTTCCTTTGGGAAAACGTTCAACTGCAAGCCGTTTATACGGGTTATAGTAAATTTGACGGTAACTCCAGTAGCGCAAGTGATAATAATTCAACGTATTTGTTGTTTTGGGTTGTATTGTAATTAGTTGAATGATTTATAAATAAAAACCAAATTAAGCCCGACATGTGTTGGGCTTTTTTGTTAGTCGATAAAAGTCATAAATACTCAATGAAAATAGCAATAAAAAATTAACCGACTATTATTTATTTTATCTTTTCTAGTTTTTGGAGATAACGTGAAAATTTTATTTATTAAAATTTTTCTTGTTTTCGTTATAAACGCTGTTTTCTTTATATCAATAAATTCTTTTGCTCAGCAAGAAGGTAAGGTACAAAAAACAATTAATATTTCTGTTGTTCAAAATAGCTTTCTGGTTGATAAGTATAAAAAAATAATTGTCTCTGCATATAATCGTTTAGGATATAAAGTTATTTTACATCAAACGCCGATGGGACGATCTTTGCTCTTAACCAATTCGTCAAGATTAGATGCGGAACTGATAAGACTGACTGCTATTGAAAAAAAACATCCTAATCTTTTAAGAGTACCCGTAAAATTAGCCGATGGCAGATTAGAGCTGTTTTGTAGCACTAAGGTTGTTTGTAATGAAAGTGTTTTGTCTGATCCTACAACAACTATTGGCATTACTAATGGATCTTCTATTAGTGAAAATTTTATGATTAATAAAAAAGCAAAAATATATAAGATTAATACCCAATTAAATTTAGGATCAATGTTAAAAAAAGAGAGATTAAATTACATACTAAATATTACGAATAAAAATCAAATAAGTCTATTTGGTCTTGACCGAAACAAATATCAAACCGTGCCTTTAATGCACATTGAAGCCTATCATTATGTAAATAAAAAATATAAATCACTCATTCCTAAATTAGCACAAGCGTTAAAAAAAGAACTTAAAGTGATAGAGTGATTTCAACTGTTTTTGATCTATTCCCTCTGAAAATCACAAAAACACATATCTTAATTGTTGAAACACCTCGCTTGCAGTAAACTATCGGCAATTTCGTCAATATAAGCAACGAGTACCTTACTAATGTCAACGCCAGAGCATCAAAACAAGCAAGACAACTCAACTCATTTTGGTTTTAAAACCGTCAATAAAACAGATAAAGCCTCGATGGTTGCAGATGTTTTTCATTCGGTTGCTAAACAGTACGACATTATGAACGACTTAATGTCTTTTGGTGTTCATCGTTTATGGAAACGTTTTACTATTGACGCCAGTGGCGTTCGTCCCGGTAATAAAGTATTAGATTTAGCGGGTGGTACGGGTGACTTAACCGCTAAGTTTTCAAAATTAGTCGGAAAAGAAGGTAAAGTGATATTAGCTGACATTAATAGTTCAATGCTTAATGTTGGTCGTGATAAGTTGCGCGATAAAGGATTAGTACAAAATATTGAATATGTACAAGCAAATGCTGAGTATCTCCCTTTTGATGATAATACTTTTGATATTATTACCATTGCCTTTGGTTTACGTAACGTAACCGACAAAGACAAAGCATTAGCCTCAATGTATCGCGTATTAAAACCGGGTGGGCGTTTGTTGGTATTAGAGTTTTCTAAACCAGAGCATGAACTATTAAACAAAGCCTATGACTTTTATTCATTCAATATTTTACCAAAAATTGGCGAATTAGTGGCAAAAGACGGTGATAGTTACCAATACTTAGCTGAGTCTATTCGTATGCACCCAGACCAAGAAACACTAAAAGGTATGATGAATAACGCAGGCTTTGAACAAACTAGCTATCATAATTTAACAGGTGGCGTAGTCGCCTTACATAAAGGCTATAAATTTTAATTATTATGGATGCTTTTGCGAATAAAGTTGTTAATAAAATGAGTACTAAATTAGGCGAACAATTAATGCTGAAACAAGCATTAGCGTTAGCACTTGAAAAAATTATTAATAAAGCATTAAGTTTAAATATTAATGACAATAATAAACTAAAACCGTTAAATGAAAAATGCGTAACCATAATTTTAGACGAACTGGCCTTTCCACTCAGTTTTAGTGTTTATCAGCAACAAATATTGGTCACTAGCTTAGCAGAACATAGCGACTGCACTATTATTACCAGTTTAAAAACCTTAAAAGAGCTACAAAAAAATCAGCAACTTACTGAACTAATAAAACAAGATAAGCTCGACATAACAGGCGATATTAAACTCGCGCAACAATTTGTCAATGTCGCGCAAAATTTATCCATAGATTGGCAAAGTGAGCTCGCTAAGCATATTGGTGACTTTGCCACCTATAAATTAACTCGTCTAGGCAAAAATTTAGCAAATAAATTTAATTTTTTTAAAAACCAAGTACAGGCAGATAGTGGTGAATACTTGGTGCATGAACAAAAACTAGTGGTTACTAAAGATAAAATTAACGAGTTTAATCAACAAGTAAAATTAGTGAATGAGCAAGCTGAACAATTAATATTACGCTTGGCGGTAATTGAAAAAAAATTATCTTAATTAATATCATTAACAGATCCTGATCTGCGTCAGAATGACGTTTTTGGTATCTCAAACACTGTCATTTATAATAAATCAAAGGAAAATACGTGCGTATTCAACGGCTTTATAAAATACTAAAAACTTTTTTACAGTACGGTTTAGATGAATTAGTACCAAAAAAAATGCTGCCTTGGTATGTAAAACTTGCACGTTTTAGTTTTTTTTGGTTACAAAATAAGCATAAAGATAAAACCACCGCACAACGATTTAGATTAGCCATTGAAGCACTTGGCCCCGTATTTATTAAATTTGGTCAAATGTTATCAACCCGTCGTGATTTATTACCACCAGAACTCGCTGACGAATTAGCATTACTACAAGACCAAGTAACCCCTTACGATGGAGAACAAGCCAAACAGCTTATTATTGATGCTATTGGCGAACAAAAATTTGATCTTCACTTTACTGATTTTGACAGTACACCTTTAGCGTCTGCATCAATAGCACAAGTTCATACCGCGATACTTAACGTTGATGATAATCAATACGATATTGTGATCAAAGTATTACGCCCAAACATTGAAAAAACTATTTTAGCCGATATTCAAGTGATGTCCTTATTTGCCGGTATAGTTGCTCGCTGGTTACCTGACGGAAAACGTTTGCGCCCTGTAGAAGTTGTTGAAGAATATCGTAAAACTATTATTGATGAGCTTGATTTAAACCGTGAAGCAGCCAATGCAATTCAACTAAGACGTAATTTTTCACAAGGAACACCTGAAAGCAAAAAATACGATCATGTCTTGTACGTACCTGAAATACATAGTGAGTTTTCGCATAAAAATGTCTTGGTAATGGAACGCATTTACGGCATTGGTGTGGGTGAAATTGACGAATTGCAGCGCTGTAATGTCAATATGAAATTATTGGCTGAACGTGGCGTTGAAGTGTTTTTTACGCAAGTATTTCGTGACAGTTTTTTTCATGCTGATATGCATCCAGGCAATGTTTTTGTTGATGTCACTGATCCTAACGACCCTACATGGATCGCTATCGACTGTGGTATTGTTGGCACACTCAACAAAGAAGACAAACGTTATTTAGCTGAAAATTTTGTTGCCTTTTTCAATCGCGATTATCGTAAAGTTGCGCAACTACATGTTGACTCAGGCTGGGTGCCAAAAAATACCAGTGTAGATGAATTTGAATTTGCCATTCGTACCGTGTGCGAACCTATTTTTAACAAACCGCTGGCAGAAATATCGTTTGGACAAGTATTGGTAAACTTATTTAACACCGCCCGTCGTTTTAATATGGAAGTACAACCACAATTAGTGTTACTACAAAAAACACTACTTTATATTGAAGGTTTAGGTCGTCAACTTTATCCTCAATTAGATTTATGGCAAACCGCAAAACCCTTTTTAGAAAATTGGGTAAAAGAACAAATGGGTGTTAAAGCGGTATTTACTAAGCTTAAAGCAAACTTACCCTTTTGGAATGAAAAACTGCCAGAAATGCCAGATTTACTTTACGATTATTTAAGTTCAGGCAAGCACCATCATCAGCAACAAGCTGATTTATTAAAGCAATTAGCACAACAAAATAATCAACAGCAAACTAAAATCATTTTAAGTATTATTGGCGTCGGTTTTTTACTCGTAAGTGCTTTATTATATGGGCAACAACAAGTGATTTTTGCAGAAATTTCAGCTGCAGTAAGTGCGCTCTGTATTATTTCATCTTTGCGTCGTTAACATTAAATATATTATGTCAGGTGAAAAATTTACGACTAGCACCATCTTAATACTTAATGGCAAAACGTTAACTGGCTGCGGTAAAGCATGGTATTAATAAACACAAAACACAATTAGCATAGATTAATTACAATATATTAATAAAACTTGATATTCATCAAAAAACCTAGCCATTTTTAGCGTTATTCTTATCGTCCCAGCAAACTTAGATAAAATCGGGCTGAAATTGGTAAAAGGGCTAATGACTAAAAAAACAGAAAGTTATATCAAGATGTTAATGGCATCTAACATGCTAAAACCTGTTGATGATCGTGCTGCCGAACTCTTTGGTCGCATTGATGCAAAAGAGCGCATGGCTGAATATTTACAAGATTTATGTCCATCGGTACTTGGTTTAAATGTTACCACCGAACAATGTGTTAAATTTGAAAAGAGCTGTGGTATTAACTTTTTAGAAATTGCCGCCGTGATCATGGCAAGACAAGACGAGTTAGACGAAGATTAATCCTAAAACCCCCTTAAATAGCTGCAAAAATAAACATTTACAGCTTAATATTATAAAAATTTAAATTTATAATCAGTTACGCTAGCCAAAGCACCCGCTTTTGTCTAAAATCCCTGCTGTTAAAATACTTTATAATTTCCACCCGTAGCTCAGCTGGATAGAGTGCATGCCTCCGGAGCATGAGGTCACAGGTTCGAATCCTGTCGGGTGGGCCATCGGCTATTCAGTAACATCCTATAATGGCCTAAAGCCCCAGTAAAAAACGAATACTATAAGCAAGAAAAAATAAATTAGCATTAACTGTAAAAATTGATCAAAAAAGCCGTATAGCAAAAAGCTAAACGGCTTACTTTAAATACAACGTTTAATTAGTGATTAAAAGGTATATTTTGCTTCAAAACTAACATAACGAGCACCTAAACGATTAGTCGTGTTACCCCAATTAGGATTAACTTCTAAGCCATTATCGCCCCATTGAGCACGTTGTTGTTGCACTGCAATTTGCGTATCAGCATTTAATAAGTTGTACACTGTCGCTTTAAGTAATAAATCACCTTCGGCAATTTGCGTTTTATAAGCAAGACTCATGTCTAACTCTTTAGTCCAGTCGGTTGTTCCTGCACTACCGCGTGGCGCGGAGACACCATTTTCGTCATAAAAAGCGACTTGTCCGTAATATTGGCCATTGCAATCTTCCCATACCGAACCTGCAGCACAGCTATCAACCCCTAAAGGATGCGCACTAAATTTATTAATTGGCATACCTGAGGTTACGCGGGCATTAAAACCTAGCGTTAATGCTTCAGTAATATCGTAATAACCATTAAGTTTAAAGGCATGACGACGATCATTAGGTAAGTTACCACGCGAATGATCCATTAATTCAGCATAATCGTAAGAAGTGGTCCAGCCGGGATCAGCCTGACCATTATCGGTGCGCACTAAACCTTCGGTATTACCCCAACCATGTGACCAAGTGTATGAAGCATTATAGTGAAATACTTCATCTAAAACGCCTGATAAAGTGGTTTCTAAGGCAGCATAAGTACGTTCAGGATCAGGTAAACCAATATCTTTACCCGCAATATGTACGTTTTCGGTAGTTCCATCACCATTAAAGTCGTAACTAATGTCTAAGTCTTCACCGGGGTTAGCTAATACGTACGTATATGACGCATCGGCATCAATACCATTAGCGGCAAAGTATTTATTAATAACTGGGCCATAATCAGTATCTTCAATGGCACGACCTAATGAACGATAAATAGCGCGCATACCCAATACCATATCGCCATCAGCAAGCTCTTGTTCAAAACCTAAGGTGATTTCGTCACTGTACATAGATTTTAAATTAGCAGTTGCCACTAAGCTTGGCTCGCTAATACCCTCTTGTACTACATTTTGACTCACATGATCGCCTGTTGAGGGTGAACCATCAGCATTTAGGGTTATTTCACCGTTAGCATCAAGTTGATCTAACAAATAATAATCATGAACATCGCGACGTGCACCACCTTGAGTAATATTCATGTTAGCTGAAACAGGTTGAAAGTAACGACCATAAGTTGCATAAAGCTTAGTGCTGCCATCACCATTTAAGTCATAAATAGCTTGTAAACGTGGAGCAAGTTGCCCTTTAACATCAACATACTTACGGCCATCAGAAACGGTATTGTCTACATTTGAATAACGTAAACCTAAATTAAGGACTAATTCGTCCGTTACTGTCCAAGTATCTTGAATATAAAGCGCAGTTGAAGTCACATCAGAGTTGGTAAAATCGGTACGAATACGTTGGTCGGCATAAGGAGTGCCTGCGTTTAAACCCGTAATACTATTTTCACCGGCATAAGTGACTGTCCACCAACCTTCACGACCTTCAACACCATTAGGGCGCGCTTGGTAATTAACGCTAATATTAGTGTAATCAATACCTACTTTAATATCATGCTCGTCTAATACCCAGTTAAAATCGGCACGAAATTGATCGCGAATAAATTTACTTTCTTTTACCGTTGCATTCGTTTCAGCAGAAACTTTATTCCAACTACCACTTAAATTTGACCACACCAAAGGGTTGGTATTTTCAACGGCATTGTAGGTTTTGTCGGTAGTACGACCAGCAATAACTTCAACCGACATATCGTCACTTAAAATACCGGTATATTTTAAACCATAAACATCTCCACCAGTACGCGAGCGATAAGTACCCGTTGCGTCACCTAATGTTTGTGTTTGCCAGTCATTTAAAAAAGTCGTGCCACGACCTTTTTTGGTAAAACCTATAGTAGTAAATTCAATTGAATGATCATCATTAATGTACCAGTCTAATTTACCAAAATAACGATCTGAGGTGTTTTTACCGTCATCTAGAGTTGTGCTTTTAGCCGCTTTGTAATTATCTTTTTGTGGCTCATATAAGGCATAAAAAAATACTTTGTCTTGGATCAAAGCACCACTTGCCCATATATTCCAACGGGTAAAAGTGCTTTCGTCTTGCGCGGTATTTTTATAAATAGAGCCATCACTATTTAATAAATTGTCATGATGATAACGTGTAGCTTCAGGATCAATACGCGTATAACCACCAAATTCAAATTCATTAGAGCCTGATTTTGATATCGCATTAACAATACCACCTAAAGCTCCACCAAATTCAGGATCGATACCACCGGTTTTAATTTCGGTTTGGGCAATTGCATCCCATGGCATTGCGATAGAGCCGATACCTGTTTTAATTGAAGTAATGTTAATACCATTTAAATAATAGCCATTTTCAGCGGATGAACTACCGCCAATACTCGCGGCGCCAAACTCTGAATTTCCTGTTGTGCCCGGCGCTAATAAAGCAATGGCTTCAAAACCAGAATTTACGGGCATAAGATCTAACTCGGCGTCAGTAACCACTAAACCGCCTGTTGACGATTCTAAATTAATACGGCTGATACGCGATGCAGTGACTTCAATACGTTCAACATCTGGATTAGTTGAGGCAATATAACCATTGTAAACAATAGCACCACCCACTTTTACTTCTAAATCTTGTTCTTCTACCGTGCCAAAGCCATCTTTTGTGATGGTCATACGATATTTACCGACAGGTAATTTACGTAAAAAATATTCCCCTTTAGCATTGGTGGTAATAGTACGGGTAATATTTTTGCCTTTGTGCGTTAAGGTAATTACCGCACCATTGGTTAGATGATTATTACCGTCTTTAATAACTCCTTTTACCGCACCATTAAATGTATCACCCGCTATAGCGCTTGGCATAGACAACATTAATGCAGTAGCAACGGCTATTGCTGATAACGTTTTTTGTGGTTTAAGACCACTTTTTATTAATTTTGACATTATTGAACCCTTAAAAAGATCACGTTTTATTTTCATTAAGTAAGACTGATAACAAACTCGCACAGCAAATATATTGTATACAATATATTTATGTAGTGTATTGCATAAAAATACTACGATCAATGTTTTTATTTAAACAAATTGATGTTGCGGTGAAATATAAAAACTATTACTTAAAATTCAATTTGTTAAAGGGTAAACAGACAAAGATTGCTAGGAGTTAATATCGGTAAATTACTCGCGAAAAATTGATTGGGTGGGCATTTCGTCCCACATGTACACCCTACGCTTACAAGGCCTTTATAAGGGTAAATATTAAGCTCCTTGCTGTAAAAATTCTTTAAAGGCGCTAACTAATTTGTTTTGTTGATAATGCTCCGATTGCACGATAGAAAACTGGCGATTTAAATTAAGTGGTGTATGTAGCTTTTTAAATAAGCCTAAACTTAATTCTTGCTCAATTGACAAAAAAGAGAGCACACCTAAGCCCAAATTAGCTTTAACCGCTTGTTTTATGGCCTCTTGTCGCGATAAGTCCATACTATGTTCAATAACACCACCTTGCTGCTGCATTGCACCAACAAAAACCGCCCGTGTACCAGAGCCTTGCTCTCTAAGTATCCAACGCTGTTGTGACATTTCAGTAATAGTAACTAAAGGCTTATTGGCAAGTTTATGTTCTTGCGCGCAAAAAACAGCAAGTTCATCCCGACGCCATGGCGAAATAATTAATTCACTATGGCTCATTGGCGCTTCAATCAAGCCGATATGTGCCTGCCCTGTAGACAAGCGCTCAATTACATCAGCAGAATTACTAATGTACAACTTAGGTTCTACTTTAGGATATTGCTGAACAAAATTAGCCAATAACTTTGGCATAACATACGAACCAATAGTCACGCTAGCAGCAACTTTTAATTCACCTTTTAGTTCGGTCATAATCGGTTGTTGTAACTGGTTTTGAAGTTCTAACATGGTAATTGCGGTGGTTAAAATACTGCGACCTGCATCATTAAGCAGCAACTTGCGTCCAGTGCGATTAAAGACTTGATAGCCTAATGTATTTTCTAATTCTTTTAATGACTGACTGGCTGCCGACTGGGTTAAGCACAATTCTTCTGCTGCTTGGGTAATACGATTTAAGCGTGCAGTAGTGACAAAAACACTGAGTTGTTTAAGAGTAATATTCATTTTAGCTTAATTGAAAATAATACATTAAAAAAATTAATATAACATATAAAAAACATCTGTTTTATTAATTTAATTTTGAGTTATATATTATATCCAAAATCAATAATTAATATTAACGGGGATCAGCAATGGCTTTTTCTAAACAAAATCGCAGTAATACTTTAAGTGGTATTTTGTTTGTGGCGTTATTTGCAATGTCGGCAACTTATTTGGCGCAATTTGAAATTTTTCATCAATTTGCTATTAGCCCGTTAATTATTGGTATTGTGTTAGGGATTTTTTATGCCAATACCTTACGTCATAAATTACCTGTTGAATGGCAAGCAGGGGTGTTGTTTTCAACAAAAATGATATTACGCGCAGGTATTGTTTTTTATGGTTTTCGGTTAACTTTTCAAAATATTGCTGAAGTAGGTATTGCAGGGCTTATTGTCAGTACTTGTATTGTCAGCTTAACCTTTGTGATTGGTTATTTTGTTGGTACAAAATTACTTAAACTAGACAGAGATACCACCATTTTAATTAGTGCGGGTAGTTCAATTTGTGGTGCTGCTGCGGTATTAGCCACAGAGCCCGTATTAAAAGCTGAAAGTTATAAAACTAGTATTGCCGTAGCTACTGTGGTGGTTTTTGGCACTATTGCGATGTTTTTATATCCTTTTTTATATAAAAGTGGGCTGCTAGGTCTAAATGAACAAGCTATGGGTATTTATTTGGGCGGAACCTTACATGAAGTAGCTCACGTAGTGGGCGCAGGTAATGCTATTAATGAAAGTGTTGCTAACACCGCTGTTATTGTAAAAATGTTACGAGTGATGTTATTAGCCCCATTTTTAGTCATTTTAAGTTTATGGCTAAAAGATAAAGTTACTGCAAGTACAGATACAGGTGTTAATACTAATAACAATAACCCAAAAAGTAACATTACCATTCCGTGGTTTGCCTTAGGTTTCATCGCCATGGTGGGGTTTAATTCATTGAATTTATTACCACAAAATTTTGTTAGCACTATAAATAGCCTTGATACTTTCGCCTTAACTATGGCAATGACTGCGCTAGGTATGGAAACTCGAGCAGAAAAATTTAAAGGCATCGGCTTAAAACCTATTTATCTCGCCAGTATTTTATTTGTGTGGTTATTGTTTGGTGGTTACTTTTTAACGCGGTTTGCGGTGAATTAGTAGAGCCGCATCGATTTGCCCACCCTAAACCTAAAAAATGCTTCATGATTGAGGCATTTTTTAGGTGGCTGTCTGTTATTTTTTCTGAATGATCGCTTACTCTTGAATCGCGTGAGCAGCCAACCCGAGATCTCCCGTTTTTATAGCTCCACTAATAACTGTTTTATTATTAACCATTTCTTCCTCTAAACTTTGGCCTTTATCACTCATTGCATGCCTACCTAATGCCCATTATTCGCATACGTATAATGATTTAAACTATGGATATCTCTAAACCCAATCGGATCATTACTATAAAACCGCCCGATAACTGGATCATAGTATCGTGCCTGCATATACAGTAATTGTTTTTACGATCCACTATTCCTTAATAATAGAAACTCCCTAAAGTTAACTATTGGAAAGCTTTATTTTGTTGGCGCCTTTTAAAAGTTCATCCCAACTATCTGGTGGGTTTCCCGACTTTAACATTTTAGCAAATATTTTATAAGCATCTGTTTTACTTTCATAAGCTCGTTTGGTGCTACTATCATTTACCCAAGCATAAACTATAATTTTTGATTGAATATCATATCGAAAAAATAGTCGATATTGTTGAAAAAATTTAGCCCTGAACCAATGCTTATTTTTATCACCCAATGTTTTACCTTGGCGATAATCCGAGTTTGTTGGATCTTGTGGAATAATTTCATAGGCTAGCTTATGGATAGCCGCTAACCTTTTTGCATCATTATTCTTGAGGTAACCAACAGGATCTTTTGCCTTGAGCGATATGACTTTTTTCTCTAAAAGTTCATATTGCTCAACAAATAGTGGATGTGAATAAAGCGTCCATCCATTAACGATAATCGCGGTACTATCAGACAATGTTATTCATCCTCATCAGATAAAGAGGCATCTAAATCTAATTCAATACCTGAAGTTAATGATTCAACACGATCTCGCATACTTGCTGTTAATGGTTGATACTTTTCAGGATGCTGTTGCATATCGTTAGCAATAAAAGCTAAAAACGATTCAATAGCAGGATCACTCTCTGTAGGCTCAACACGAGAAAGCATTACATTACCATTTGGCTGAATGATAAATTTTATTTTATCTTTTTTATTTAAGTTAAGCGCTTGACGAACAACACTTGGTACTGTTGTTTGAAACCTGTCTGTCAATGTGGATTCAGTTTCTAAAGCTGTTTGTATCATAGTAACCTCCAAAATATTAAGCTTACAAAATAATGGTAATGCAAATGCATTACCATTGCAAGACTATTGATATTGCTTAGAGATTTGAATTATCCTCAATCAAAATAAAAATCCCTACGCAAATAGGGATTTTTCATATTATGAACAAAGTTAACTAACTTACAACTGTTGTAATAATGCCATTCTACTTTGATCCATTAAACGTAGTTGTTTAACTGTAAATGGAGCCTTTAAACCTGATGCTGCTAATATTTTTTGATCAAACTTTAATTGCACCTCTTGTTCACCCGGTTGTAAATAATAGGCTGAGCGACTAAGCATAATAGGTAATTGTACGCCATTTTTGCTCGTACCATACACCAAACCACTGACTTCATAACGTCCTTCGCTAGCAACATTTAGTTTAACTTTAGCGGCTGTATTATTAACGCTGTAGTTACCTTGCATACGCGCGGTTGGTTGTGCAATAGCAAAAGCAACTTTGGCATTACGGCGTATTTTTAAACCATGATCATTGGCTTGTGAACTAACATAAAGCTCATACAAAGCACCACGTTTAGCGGGTAAACTGCTGCTAGGTACTTGCACTTGAAATTTGCCATTATGCTTTTGTAAGTTAACACTAAATTTTTCACCATTAGGCGTTTTAATATAAGCATTATTAGTTACATGTGCTAATTTTGCCGTACTCTTATTTACCATACTTTTATTCGTAACACGATTTACAGCACGATTGATAAAGCTATCAAGTGTGATTTTTTCACCAGCAAGGTAGCTTTGCTTGGCAATAGATAAATGTAATTTATACGGAGAATTTTTCTCTTTGACATTAATCATATAATGCTGCTGAGCATTAAGCGACTGACTAACTTGTAAGGTAAAATTACCCTTGCCCATACTTTTATCTAACTGCATTGCGCTACTATTGGGAAAAATATTCGCGGTAGCAAATTGTTGCTGAGAAACGGTTTGTTTAAAGGGTTTAACTAAGGCTTGTTTATTTTTAAATAATTGCACCTGTTTAGGATCTATCGCTAAATCAAGTGCAGACATTTCACCATTAACTTGTTTGCCCGACAAACGAATTAAGGCACCTGGGCTACTAATCGCTATATTTAAGCCTTTATTTAATTGTTCACCCGTAACTTCTAACCAATATTCATCACTAACGTTCTCATAACCTTTTGCCTTTAATGATAATTTACTATTAACAGACACTTTTTGGCTAAAATGTACTGCTTGGTGTTCTACTTGATAATCTGGTGCAGCGATAGACATTAAATCAGCTTGTTGTGGAGCGACTGTGATCACCGATAATGGTGTCGCGCTTAAGTTAGCACTTACGACTAATGCTAGTAATGATAATGAACTTGCATTCAATACATTTTTAATTATTTTATTTTTATTCATGGCAGTCTCCTAAATATCGTTGCGAATAATAACGTCGGTATTAAAGCAACCGCGACGAGATTGTTGATGACTTAATGGCTCTTTACCACGAGTGCGTTGTTTATCGGTAAACCATACCGTACCTGCACCACTTTGCGACGAGCAATTAAGGAAACCATCAGAGCATGCATCCAACCAATTTTGTGTGGTTTCTAACGCCACTTGATACTGATAACCAGCACAATAACTATCACTATCCCAAAAAGCTGAGTCTACATCGCTACCCACTAAAGCTTTAAAGGTTGACGGTAACGCCGGACGGCCAGCCGTACCATTTAGCCAATTTTGGTTATAATATGCCATCCAGCTAGTTTGTTGTTGTTTTACCGCATTACTACCATAACCCAATAGCCAACCTAAAGTTGCTTCAAAGACATTACCTTGATTTACGGCATCAGCTAATGGCGTACCTAAGCTAGAAGGTGCAAGGGCAATGGTTTTAGAAACACGATTAATAATATTAGGATAACGCGCATCCCACGTAGGGTTAGACATGATCCAACGCACTACATTACCGCCATTAGAATGAGTTAATAACACCAAATCGGTAATGTTTTTATCATTAATAAAAGCCGTTAGTTGCGTGGCTAAACAGCCTGAGGCTCTACTGTCCCACATGTATTGGTCAAAATCACAGTTAATTACGGTGTAATTATTGCTGTTGGGTAAACCTTGTCGTACTGAATTTACAAAAGATCCAGTCCAGTAATCATTATAAGCATCGGTTTGATTACCTGTACCATGTATAAATGCTAAGCCCTTTGCTGCCGTAGCCGAAAAGGAAAGCAACATACAAGCGCATAATAGGCCTGTTATTTTTTTCATCATTATTCTTCCTTCATCTGTTGTAATAACTTTATTAGTATTTTTATGTAAATTATTGTTAATTTTATACCACCAAAGGCTGATTGGTCTAACCTCAGACCTCGGATGTTAATAAGGTTATAGCATTGAATTTTTAACTAAGGCAAGTAATAAATTGCTGGATTTTTATGCTTATTTTGATGTTTTAACAAGTTGTGTATTAAGTAGAAACTCTAATTTACAGCCAGCATGTATTTACATTGCTTGTTATTTAAAGGTTAATGAATAGACTTGTTTGATTAACAAAGAAAATTATTTTAGTAAATAATAAAAGTATGGTTGAGAGAGGGAAGCAAAAAGTGATATTTCAATTTTCAGCAGCACAAGGCATGGCTATGTTAATTTATAACCACATCATTTTTTTACAGAGTTTCATTTTCTGCGGGGGTGAGTTTTAATTTTTGATAGGCCAAACCAGCTAAGGTGCGGTTATTCACAGCTAGTTTTAATAGTATTGCAGAAACATGTTTTTTAACGGTGGTTTCTTTAATTTGTAACTCATAAGCAATTTGTTTGTTCAATTGACCATCTGCAATCATGGTTAAAACAATATATTGTTGCGGAGTTAATTGCGCTAATTGTTTAGCAAGCTGATGATTTTTTTTTGTATTTTGTTGCTCTTGGTTGATTTCTATATTTTCGGGTAACCAAATGCCGCCACTTAATACACATGCTATGGCGGTACTGATAGTCGTTAAATCTGAGCACTTGGGAATAAAAGCGGCGGCACCAAAATCAACCGCAGTTTGCATTATTTTAGGGGTGTTATCAGAAGAAACCATAATAACGATAAGATCGGGATAATGATTTTGTAACTGCGCTAAACCAGTAAAGCCATCGTTTCCCGGCATATGTAAATCGAGAAACACGATTTCTAATGAAGGATGCTGTTCAATTTGATTGATTAACTCATTAAAATTATCAGCTTCGAGCATGTTAGCTTGTTCGATACATGCTGAAATTGCTTGTTTTAATGCGCTACGAAATAAAGGATGATCATCCGCTATAATCACTTGAGGATCTTGCATGTTATTGTCCTTTAATAAGTTAGATAAATTAAAAAGAGCCGACTTCTGCCAGCTCTTTTATGACCATTAATATAAAAATGCACCTTGATTATGAATTGTTCAAGTATCCTGAAACTAGCATCTTCAAGTAGAAAAGGTATATATTGGTAAAAAGCTGACCATTAAAAAGTATAACCAATGGTTAAAGCGATAGTTTCAGGATCACCATAATAACCAATTAGGGTATTATCGCCACCTAAACCAGGCAAATAGCTCCCATCATCTTGTGGGGTAACAAAAGCATAGTTTCCCACTAAGGCTTGCTCATCAGTAATGTTTTTCCAATGTAAGCTTGCAGTCCAATCCCCTTCGTTACTATACCAATTAATACCTAGGTTAAGTAAACCATAACCATCTTGAGTAAGTAAATTATTGGTCACAGTTAAATCATATTCACTGCGATAATAATAATTACCATTAAAAATAAAATCACCCACCGAGGTATTCATATCATAATTAAAACCAACATTTGCTGTTGTTTTAGGTGTATTAGTAATGGTAAAAGTATCACTAATATCTATTTGATTACCATCGCTATCAAACGATTTTACTTCTTTAAAATCAGCATTAATTACACCTAATGTGGCAAATAATTGTAATGCTTCTGTAGCGGCATATTGTACTTCTACTTCTAAACCACTCGCGGTTGATTTACCTATATTACCTAAGCGCTGACTTAAAGCGCTTTGATCTTCGGTAGGCAATACAGTAACAAATTGTCTGTCTTTATGGTCTAAATAAAATGCAGTGACATTTAAACGTAAACTGTCGTTCCACTCACTTTTAAAGCCAATTTCATAAGAATCAACAATTTCAGGGTTAACGGCGGGCTCTGGTCCACTAGCTCTAGGGTTAAAGGTACCGGATTTAAAACCTTGTGAATAACTGGCAAAAATCATGACATCATCACTTTGCTGGTATTCAATACCAACTCGTGGCGTAAAACGTGACCAGCTTGCACTGTCATCTAATACGGTTGGAATGTTTACATCTTCACGCACATAACCTGGCACCCAACCTGATTCTGGATAAACGGTTTTGAATAATAATCCATTGTTAACCAAAGCATCTTTGGTTTCATTCGTATAACGAGCACCTAAAGTCATCGACCATTTATCGTTAAATTCATAAGATCCTTGAGCATAGGCAGCATAACTTTTACTGTTATTACAACCCGTGACTTCACGTGTTAGCCCCGGTAAACCTAATGATTGACCAAATACTTCTAAAATAGCGTCAAAATGCCCACAAGACTCACCATCATAATAATATAATCCCGAAACTAGCGTTAAGTTATCACTGTCGTAATTTAGTTGAAATTCTTGCGAAAATTGTTTGTCGTCATAAATAGCAGGAACATCAAAAATACGTAAACTGGTATTATCAAAGTCAATATTGGTAGGAGACTTGCTTTTTCGTTTAGCGGTTACCGATTTAAACGATAAATCATCATTAATATAATATTCTACGGTTAAACTAAGTCCTTCGGTTTCAACTTTATTTTTTGTTGGCAAGCTCGTGTAAGAATCATAAACACTGTCAGGAACAGGAGCATCGGTTAATAAACTCGGTAATAAACGGTAGCCACCTTTAGCATTTGAATCATCAGTAGTATTATCGTAATTTACGCGCATAAATAAATTGTCGGTTGGCGAATACTCTACCGTTAAACGACCTGCAAAAACGTCTTTATTATAATTTTCACGATCTTGGTTGGCTAAATCAGAAGTGAGAAATTTACCATAACCGTCACGTGTTAAATTAGCCGCGGCAAAACCAAAATAAAGTTTGTCGTCTATTATTGGATATTGGCCAGACACTTTTAAATCTTGGCGATTATAATCACCAAAGGTGCCTTTAAGCGCTAATTCTGCATCACCTGTCATTTTTCGGGTGACATATTTAGTGGCGCCACCTATAGTGTTTTTACCATAAAGCGAACCTTGCGGACCACGCAAAATTTCAATGCGTTCAACATCTAAAATATCTAACACAGCACCTTGAGGACGAGCCACATAAACATCGTCAATATAAATACCAACACCGGGTTCATAACCCCATAATGGATCGTCTTGACCCACACCACGAATAAAAGCCGTTAAGGTTGAATTAGTGCCACGACTGCGTTGCAGCGTAGTGTTAGGTGAAAATTGTTGTATTTCGGTAACCACGGAAATGCCGTTTTGGGCAAGTTGTTCTGCGCCAACAGAAGTTACCGCCACCGGTACATCTTGTAAGCTTTCTAATGTTTTACGGGCAGTAACTTCAATAACTTCTAATGCTGAATCTTCTTTATTTTTAGTTTGTTTTTCTTCTGCGGCGTTAACACTATTAATGTTTAACGCACTGCTAACGGCAAGTGCTAATGCCGAATATTTGATTAATCTTTTCATGAGTTCCCCTTAACTATTATTATCACTATTGTTCTGAGTAGAACTCTATAACAAAAAAACAAAAAAATAATTTGTACTATAGTACCATGTCACTTAGTTATTGTTTTATAATGTTTTTACTGGTTATTTCCCAGAAATCAATGATTTTAATTGCACTACTGATACTCGCTTTGTTGATAAAACTTGCTACTTTACCACCATTTTTTAATTTGGGATTAACACTAAATGCATGTCCGATGTTGGCTATTTCAATTAATTCAATTTGTAATTGTTGTTGATTGTTTCGCCATAAAGTTGTGGTGAGGTGTTCTTTTTTATGTGTTTCAGATTTAGATAACCCTTTTAACTGTTGCCATTGCTGTGCCAAGTATCGACCATTTTTAGGGTTAACAATTTTGTCATTATCACCGGTTATTACCAGCAAGTTAGGCCAATGGTTTACGGTATTTGTTTGTTTATTTTTGACCAGCTCTGCGAGTTTGTTTGCTGACTGAGCAGGACCATTACGCATACAAGCAATGGCTTTTATTAAGCCATCGGCGCATGGATAAGGAATACCACCCACAACTGCACCTCCGTTGAATAATTCAGGATAATGCACTAATAATGCTGCCGTCATCGCACCACCCGCCGAAAAACCCGCAATATAACTCGTCTTAATAGCTAACTGTTGTTTAAGTGTTAAGAGCATGTTTTTTATTGATAATAGCTCTCCTGCCTCTTTTGCATTATCGGTTATTGAAAACCAATTAAAACAACCTTTAATATTATTTTTTTTACTTTGTTGTGGTAGTAATAAAATGAAGTTATGTTGTTGTGCTAAGTCCATAAATCCAGTGTTTTTAGCAAATTGCTCGGCATTTTGCGTACAACCATGTAATAGCACAACAATAGTTTGTGGGGCTGTTTTTGCTTGGGGTTTAAAATAACTCGCTGTTAATTCACCAGGGTTGTCGCCAAATTTTTCTAAGTTTTTAAAGTTAGCGAAACAAGAATTACTGGTAATAAGGGTGATAATAAAAACTAAAAAAGAGGCTTTTTTAAATCGTATTTTTGTTAATGGCATGGCAAATAACTGAATAATGATAGGTAAATGGATGATGGCTTGTTTTTAGTTGTTATAGCAATGCTACTTTAGCACCGTTTATTGTTGTGTTGCGCGGTTTTATTTTTATAAGGCATCAATTGCTATTGGCTCTGGCACTAAGGTAGTAAATATTCGACATAGTTTTTTCGCTAAGATAAAAGCCATTATTTAAATTCCGATTTGGGTTATTTATGCTAAAAGGTAAAGTATGTTAAAAGATAAAGTTGCATTGATCACAGGTTCTACTAGTGGTATTGGTTTAGCAACCGCTCATGTATTGGCTGAACAGGGGATTAATTTAGTTTTACATGGTTTATTAGATAAAACTGAAGGCGAAAAACTCGCACAACAGTTTATCAGCAAATATCATATAAAAGCGTTATTTGATGATGCTAATTTAATGTCATCTACGGCTATTGATGAGCTCATTACACGATCAATAACTGAAATGGGCAGTATCGATATTTTAGTGAATAATGCTGGTATTCAGCATACCGAAGGCGTTGATACTTTTCCTGAAAATAAATGGAATGCCATTCTAGCGATTAATTTAAGCGCCGCATTTCATACCATGCA
>JAESPQ010000104.1 GCA_016765535.1 Alteromonadaceae bacterium
CAAGTGCAGCATGACATATTAAGCAATTACTATCATCCTGACGATTGTAGGGTGGTGCATGAGGAACGAAATGCCCACGCAGTCAGTTGAAATAAGTTCAGCATGACATATTAAGCAATTACTATCATCCTGACGATTGTAGGGTGGTGCATGAGGAACGAAATGCCCACGCAGTCAGTTGAAATAAGTTCAGCATGACATATTAAACAATTATCATCATCCTAACGATTGTAGGATTTTTAAAAGTTAACCCCAAAACAAGTAGATTACTAAATGATAGAAGCAGATCGCTTAATAGAACCCGTTGCCAGCGTTGAAGATGAAAGCGTTGATCGCGCTATTCGTCCTAAATTACTTAGCAATTATACTGGTCAAGATCATGTAAAAGTGCAAATGGAAATATTTATTGAAGCGGCTAAAAAGCGTAATGAGCCACTTGATCATCTACTTATTTTTGGTCCGCCTGGTTTAGGCAAAACCACATTAGCAAATATAGTTGCGAACGAAATGGGCGTTAATATTCGCACTACATCAGGGCCTGTATTAGAAAAAGCAGGCGATTTAGCTGCATTATTAACAAACCTTGACGAAAACGATGTGCTTTTTATTGATGAAATTCATCGATTAAGCCCTGTAGTTGAAGAAATTTTATATCCCGCAATGGAAGATTATCAACTTGACATTATGATCGGTGAAGGACCAGCTGCCCGTTCTATAAAACTTGATTTGCCTGCTTTTACTCTTATTGGTGCAACAACGCGTGCGGGCGCATTAACCTCACCATTAAGAGACAGATTTGGCATCGTGCAGCGTTTAGAGTTTTATAAAGTCGAAGATTTAACCGAGATTGTTATCCGTTCAGCACATTTTTTAAATTTATCATTAGAACAACAAGCTGCTCACGAAATCGCTCGCCGTTCACGCGGCACACCACGTATTGCCAATCGTTTATTACGTCGAGTGCGCGATTATGCCGAAGTCAAAACATCAGGGCATATTAACCAAAAAACCTCAGCGTTAGCACTAGAAATGCTAGAAGTTGATAACCAAGGTTTTGATTTGATGGATAGAAAATTGTTAAGAGCCATTATTGATAAATTTATGGGCGGTCCTGTAGGGCTCGACAATGTTGCGGCAGCTATTGGCGAAGAACGTGAAACCATTGAAGATGTACTAGAGCCTTATTTAATTCAGCAAGGTTTTTTACAACGCACACCGCGCGGTAGAATTGTAACCGACCGAGCGTATCAACACTTTGGTTTGCAAAAACCCGTTCAAGAAAATAAATAATTGGCTGTGTATTAATATGCCACAATGAACATTCACCAATTAAATAACCAAAATAACCCTTGAAATATAAAACCCTGTATGAATTTCCGACAATTAGTGGTAAAACATTAATCTAATAAGAAATTATTAAAAATACTAATAAATACAGGGTGATTTATGATCATAGGAATTGTTAAAGAATCTCTTAGTGGTGAGAATCGTGTTGCCGCCTCACCAGCTTCAGTGCAAGCCTTAATTAAATTAGGCTTTAGTGTACAAGTACAAAAAACTGCTGGCATTAAAGCGAGTTTTGCCGATGATGATTACACCGCCAGCGGTGCAGAAATTGTGACTAAAAAAAAATGCTGGCAAGCCGATATTATTTTTAAAGTTAATGCACCAAGTTTAGCTGAAATTGAACAATTAAAAGAAAAGTCCACCCTAGTTAGTTTTATCTCTCCTGCTCAAAATAATGAATTACTCGACGCGTTAAAAGCTAAATCAATTACCACACTCGCCATGGATATGGTGCCGCGCATGACACGTTCGCAATCGATGGATGCTTTAAGCGCTATGGCTAATATTGCCGGTTATCGCGCCGTTATTGAAGCAACTCATCAATTTGGACGGTTTTTAACAGGACAAATAACGGCTGCGGGTAAAGTAGCTCCTGCTAAGGTTATGATTATAGGTGCGGGTGTCGCAGGACTTGCCGCTTTAGGTACAGCGGGGAGTTTGGGCGCTATTGTGCGCGCTTTCGATACTCGCCCTGAAGTAAAAGAGCAAATTGAAAGCATGGGCGCAGAGTTTTTAGAACTTGATTATGAAGAACCAGAGCAAACAGGCAGTGGTGATGGTTACGCCAAAGAAATGAGTAAAGCTTTTATTGAGGCTGAAATGGCACTGTTTGCCGCGCAAGCCAAAGAAGTTGATATTATTATTACCACGGCGATGATCCCCGGTAAATCAGCGCCAAAACTTATTACCGAAGCGATGGTTAACTCAATGAAAGCGGGTAGTGTTATTGTTGATTTGGCCGCGGCGGGTGGTGGTAATTGCGAATTAACGGTCGCAGGCAAAATAACAATCGTCAACGGCGTTAAAATTATTGGTTATACCGATTTAGTATCACGCTTACCTAATCAAGCATCACAACTTTATGCTAATAACTTAGTCAATTTGAGTAAGTTATTATGTAAAGAAAAAAATGGTGAATTTACGCTTGATTTTGACGATGTGGTTGTTCGTAACATGACCGTAGTTAAAGCGGATGAAATAACCTTTCCGCCACCACCTATTCAAGTGAGTGCTGTACCCGTTAAACCAAAAGTTGAAGTTAAAAAAGCTATTAGCGAAACGGAAGAACAAAAAGAAAAATCATCACATAAAAAACATCTTGGTATGATCGTTGGCGCAGTATTATTTGCTTGGCTAGCGAGTGTTGCACCCGCTGATTTTATTTCTCATTTTACCGTGTTTATTCTTGCTTGTGTTATTGGCTACAACGTGGTGTGGAATGTTAGTCATTCGCTGCATACGCCATTAATGAGTGTTACCAATGCCATATCCGGCATTATTGTAGTAGGCGCATTATTGCAAGTGGGTGAAAACAACATTGTGGTACAAGTGTTAGCAGGGGTAGCAGTATTAATTGCTTCTATCAATATTGTCGGTGGCTTTATGGTGACTGATCGCATGTTAAAAATGTTTAGAAAATAAGGAACAATATTATGGAACATTTAGTAACCACAACATCAGGGGTTATCAGTGCTGCTTATATCATTGCGGCCTTATTATTTATATTTAGTTTAAGCAGTTTAAGTAAGCAAGAAAGTGCCAGAACAGGTAACTGGTACGGCATTGTAGGTATGGCAATTGCGTTAGTTGCTACCATTGCTGACGAGCGCGTGTCGAATGTGTTTGTTATATTGTTAACCATGGCGATTGGCGGCTTTATTGGTTCGCGCTTGGCTAAAAAAGTCGAAATGACACAAATGCCAGAATTAGTCGCCATTTTACATAGCTTTGTTGGTTTAGCCGCTGTTTTAGTGGGCTATAACAGCTATTTTAGTGTTGGGAATGGTTTAAGCTTACAGTTTTCATCGGCAGCAATGAGTATTCATTTAAGTGAAATATTTTTAGGGGTATTTATTGGTTCAGTAACATTTACAGGCTCAATTATTGCCTTTGCTAAATTACGCGGCACTATTAGTTCAAAAGCATTGATGCTGCCAAATCGTCATAAAATGAATTTAGCGGCAGGTGTGTTTTCATTTATTTTAATGGTGAGTTTTGTGCAAGAGGGTGGTGGTAATTCGCAGTTGTTTTTAATGACTATTATCGCACTTATCTTTGGTTGGCATTTAGTCGCTTCTATTGGTGGAGCGGATATGCCAGTGGTAGTTTCTATGCTTAACTCATACTCTGGTTGGGCTGCGGCTGCTGCTGGTTTTATGTTAAGTAACGACCTATTAATTGTTACTGGTGCATTAGTAGGGTCATCAGGAGCAATTTTATCTTATATTATGTGTAAAGCGATGAATCGGTCATTTATTAGTGTTATTGCTGGTGGTTTTGGTACTAATGTTGTTATTGATACCGATAAAGATTATGGCGAACATGTAGAAGTTAATGCCGAAGTGGTTGCTGACTTACTTCGTGAAGCAAAAACAGTAATAATTACACCTGGCTATGGTATGGCAGTAGCACAAGCTCAATATCCTGTGTATGAATTAACTCAACAACTAAAAGATAAAGGCATTAAGGTACGTTTTGGTATTCATCCAGTGGCTGGGCGCCTACCTGGTCACATGAATGTATTATTAGCCGAAGCCAAAGTACCTTACGATATTGTTTTAGGTATGGACGAAATTAATGATGATTTTAGCGATACCGATGTAGTGCTAGTGATTGGTGCTAACGACACCGTAAACCCTGCAGCAAACGAAGATCCAACTAGCCCTATTGCAGGTATGCCTGTTTTAGAAGTATGGCATGCTAAAAATGTCATAGTATTTAAACGAACAATGAATACTGGTTATGCAGGAGTACAAAACCCACTATTTTTTAAATACAACACTCAGATGTTATTCGGCGATGCAAAGGACAGCGTAGAGCAAATATTTAGAGCGTTATAAAAGAGCGGTACTAAAAATGAAAAAGTGTAGGTTGTTCCGAGCATAGCGAGGCGCAACAACACTTAAATTATAAATACTCCCTGAACTTGTTTCAGGCTCTCATTTTTTTATGTGCTAAATCAATTGTTTTTCATGCCTATGCAGATAACTCAGGAGCCCTTATTTAATTCGGTAATTCTTCTGTAGGTCGACATTTATGTCGTCAAAGGCAGAATAAATGACATGAATTGATGGGATGAAGCCCAACCTTACAAGTTTACCTGAACCAAGTACATAGGCATGTTGTTTTTTCTCTTTTTCAGAGTAGAGTACTCACAACTAAAATAATAAAAAGCACATTAGGGACATGACAAAATCTATCAATGCTCGTTTTCATTTTATTGAACAGCTTATTTGGTGGGAAGGGCAGATAAATGCCACTCACTTAATGGATAAATATGATATTACTCGCACTCACGCGACTAACTTATTAAAAGAATATCGTCAGCAATATCCAGACAATTTAAACTATGATCAATCTGCTAAAGCCTTTCTTCTTAGTGACAATTTTAGCACTAAAGCACAACATCGTGATTTTGCCGATTATTTAAATGTTGTTGCGCCTAGCCGTGCTAAAAGTCATTCAAAATTATCACTTTGTGCCTTAGAAGTTGAAGCGCCACTGCGTAATATACACGCAGAGCAAGTAAGACCTATTTTAAAAGCCATTCGAGAAAACTTAGCGCTTGATATAGGTTACATCTCACTTTCTAGCCCTGATTACCTCGACAGAATAATAGAACCTCACGCCCTTATTTTTGATGGACTACGTTGGCATGTACGCGCTTATTGTCGTAAAAATGAATCGTTTCGAGACTTCACCCTCTCACGCTTTAAGGGCGAAGCTGAGTTTGAAGGCAAAGCAACTGTATTGGCTGAACAGGATGAAAAATGGCAAACTTTTGTTGATGTTGTTATTCAGCCTGATCCAAGATTAACACCCAAGCAACAAGAAATTATCGCCAACGATTTTCAAATGAAAAATGGCATAAAAACCATCAGTACCCGCGCTGCATTAGTAAACTATTTACTGCTACGTTTGCGTATTGACGGCTATAAAAACACCCCAGAAGAGCAACAAATAATTTTAACGCCAGAATGCCAAAAAAGGATCAGCCAGTATTTACCAAAATAGAAGATCTTGATCATTATTTATGTGTAGGTTGTCACGAGTGTAGCGAGGCACAACAAAACAAACCTACATAGTTTTTTTACGGGTTAAAAATACAGTATTGAGGAATATTTAAAAAAGTATATTTTAGAGAGGCTGAAACAAATTATGTTAAGCATTAAACGGAATTGAAAATAATGAAAGATTTATCACCGTCAGACTTAAAAGCAATATTGCACTCCAAACGCGCTAATTTATATTACCTAGAATATTGTCGCGTAATGCAAAAAGACGGTAGGGTACTGTATTTAACTGAAGCACTTTCTCAAAAGGGTAATGAAAATCAATATTTTAATATCCCTATTGCCAATACCACGGTGTTATTACTAGGTAACGGCACATCTATTACCCAAGCCGCAATGCGAATGCTCGCACAGGCAGGAGTATTAGTCGGTTTTAGTGGTGGTGGCGGTACACCACTTTATATGGCAAATGAGGTGGAACAGCCAATAGAATGGTTTACACCGCAAAGTGAATATAGACCAACAGAATATCTACAAGGTTGGATGAGATTTTGGTTTGATGATGAAAAACGCCTAGCTGCCGCCAAACAATTTCAACAAGCGCGTATTGAATTTTTACATAAAATATGGGGTAAAGACAAAGACCTAAAAAACGAAGGTTTTACCATGAACGACAGTGGTATTGAAAAAGCGTTAACACGTTTTACCGAGCGCATGGCTACAGCAATAAAACCCTCAGATTTATTATTAACCGAAGCGCAACTCACCAAAGCGCTTTATAAATTTGCCGCCAATACCACCAAAACCGAAGGGTTTACAAGGCAACATGCCTCCACAGACCTTGCCAACGATTTTCTCAATCATGGCAATTATTTAGCCTATGGCTTAGCTGCCTGTTGTTTGTGGGTATTGGGCATTCCTCACGGCTTTGCTGTAATGCACGGAAAAACCCGCAGGGGCGCTTTAGTCTTTGATATTGCCGATTTAATCAAAGATGCCATCGTACTGCCGTGGGCATTTGTTTGTGCCAGTGAAAATGCCACCGAGCAAGAATTCCGCCAGCAAATATTACAAGCCTTTACCGATCACAAAGCGCTTGATTTTATGTTTGAGCAAGTGAAATTAGTAGCATTAACCGAAAATAAATCATGATGTGTTACACTGTGTACAATGTATTAAACGTATTAAATATTTTCTAAATTCAAGATTAAATAAGGCCAATACTATGACCACCACCATGACCATTAGATTAGATGAAACACTAAAAGAACGCTTAAATAAACTAGCGGCAACATCCCACAGAACAAAATCGTTTCTTGCGGTAGACGCGATAGAAAAATATATAGAATTAAATGAATGGCAAATGCAAGAAATTGAAACCGCGCTAACTGAAGCTCAAAACGGTGACTTTGCCACCAAAGAGCAAGTCGACGATGTTTTCAAAAAATGGTCATAGCACGGAGCAATAAAAAACCATGACAACTTTACAGATCAGCTGGTTAAATAAAGCCTTAAAAAACCTAGACGATGAAGCGCAGTATATAGCGACAGACTCACCGAGTGCAGCCAAAAAAATGGTGCAAAAAATTCGCATCACGGTTGAACTATTAGCAAACAACCCCTCCCTTGGTCGTTCAGGTAGAATAGTAGGCACCAGAGAGTTAGTGATTGAACATTTCCCTTATATTATTCCCTACAGAGTACATAACCGCACGATAGAAATATTGCGCGTATTTCACACCTCAAGAAAACTACCGAGTCGTTGGTAAATTATTATGATGGTCACCTTTATTAGCCAATGCGAGAAAAATGCCCTCAAAAAAACACGGCGCGTACTCGATGCCTTCGCCAACCGCATTGGCGACAACACATGGCAAACCCTGATCACCGAAGATGGTTTGCAAACGGTTAAAAAAATGCTCCGCCAAACCGCCAGTAAAAGCACCGCCGTGAGTTGTTTTTGGATACGTTCAAGAAGCAGAAGCCAGTTTTTGTGGGTGGTGGGCAATAAAAATAAGTTTAATAGCGAGGGTGTGGTGCCAGTGAATAGTACAAGGAAAAATCTTTTGAATAGTGACATTGAAAACGATTGGAAATACTTACCACTGATTAAATCGCTAACCGCATTATCAGCGTTATTTCATGACTGGGGCAAAGCCTCAAAACTATTTCAAGAAAAACTAAAACCAAGTAGTAAAAATAAATTTAAAGGTGATCCCATTCGGCATGAATGGATTTCTGTGTTGCTGCTTAATGCTTTAGTTAACGATCAAAATGATAAAGCTTGGCTAACCCAAACAAGTAAAGGCGAACTTGCTGAAGCGCAATTAAAGCACACTGCGCAACAGCAAAATAAAACGCCGTTAGCGCAATTACCTAATGCGGCTAAATTACTGACTTGGCTGATTGTTTCGCATCATCGTCTGCCTTATACAAAAGAAGATTGGCGAGATGAAAAGTCACCAGATATAGAAACAATGTTAAAGCACATCACTCAACAGTGGGGGTATGAAAATAACCAAGATGCACAAGAATACCAAAAACGAGTGCAAAACTGCTTTGAATTTCCTAATGGTTTGTTAAGTCAATCAAGAGAATGGCTAAAGCGTGTTAAACGCTGGTCGAATAGCTTGCTAGAAAATTTACCCTTACTTGAATCAGCTATGCAAGATGGCAGTTACCGTTTGGTATTACACCATGCGCGTTTGTGTTTAATGTTAGGGGATCACTATTATTCATCACAAGATGCTGCTAAAAATTGGCGAAACGAAAGCGGATTGTTTGCCAATACCGATAGATCAACGGGTGATTTTAAACAAAAACTCGATGAACATTTAGTCGGTGTGGCTAAAAGCGCTTTAGATACCGCGCATTTATTGCCCGCTTTTGAGCAAGAGCCTCCCGTTGCCACGGATATTCAAGTATTAAGAAAACCAAGCCCTGATGAATTTAAGTGGCAAGATAAAGCCGTGACGCAAATTAATGAATGGAAAAAGCAACAAGATAAAAAAGCGGTGGGATTTTTTGCTGTTAATATGGCAAGCACGGGGTGTGGTAAAACTTTTGCCAATGCTAAGGTGATGCGTGCGTTGTCGGTTGACGGTAAAAGCTTACGTTATATTCTGGCATTAGGTTTACGTACCTTAACCTTGCAAACGGGGGATGAGTATCGAGATCGTATCAAGTTAAGTAAGCAAGAGCTAGCCGTGTTGATTGGCTCACGGGCAGTTGCAGAGCTGCATAATCAACGTGTTGCCAAAGAGGATGAAATAACTGAAGAAGTATTAGGATCTGAATCTAAGCAAGCGCTACTCGATGAAGAGTTTGATTATGAATGTGAATTACCTGAAGAGGGCATGAGCACAGTGCTAACGTGCAATAAAGATAAACAATTTCTTTATGCACCTGTGTTGGTTTGCACCATTGATCATATGATGGCATCAACCGAAACTAAACGTGGTGGTCGTTATATTTTACCTTGCTTGCGTTTAATGTCGTCTGATTTAGTGATTGATGAAATAGATGATTTTACCGGTGATGACTTAATTGCCATTGGTCGTTTAATTCATTTAGCAGGTATGCTCGGACGAAAAGTGATGATCTCATCAGCCACAATCCCCCCTGCGTTAGCGCAAGGTTATTTTAATGCCTACAAAAAAGGTTGGCAGCTATTTAGCCAAAGTCGCGATGAAGCCAAAGCTGAAATAGGCTGTGCGTGGATAGACGAATTTAATAGTGCCGTGGCTTCAATTAAGGTACAAGAAAGTAATAGCGCCTTAGATCAGTATCAATTACAACATGATAACTTCATAAATAAACGTGTTACTAAATTAGATAAACAGCTGGCTAAACGTAAGGCTGAAATTATTGCTTGTCCTTTGTTAAATGAAGAAGCCGAGGGTACACCAGCTGCTCTAGCTGAGAAAAGTAAACAAGAGTATTATTTTTCTATTGTAAAAGAAGCTGCATTAATCAAGCACCAACAACATCATAGTATTGATAGCGCAACTAAAATCAAGGTGTCTTTTGGTGTTGTTCGGGTGGCTAATATCTCTCCTTGTATTGAGTTGACGCAATATTTATTACAAGCAAGCTATCCTGACAATGTGCAAGTGAAAGTGATGGCTTATCACAGCCAACAAGTCTTATTGTTGCGCCACGAGCAAGAAAAACACCTTGATACGGTATTAAAACGTAAAGAAAATCAGGGGCAAGCGCAACAGGCATTCTCCGATCCTATTATTCGTCGCCATCTTGACAATAGTCAGGCTAAAAATGTCATCTTCATTTTAGTAGCTACACCTGTTGAAGAGGTGGGGCGAGATCATGATTTTGATTGGGCGATTATTGAGCCATCATCTTATCGCTCAATTGTACAGCTTGCAGGACGTGTGCGTCGCCATAGAAGGGATGAAACATTGCAGATCAATATCGGTATCATGCAATATAACCTTAAAGCATTTATGGGTAATGACAAACAAGGTGAAAAGTATTTTATTAGACCAGGTTATGAGAATGGTATCCCTAAGTCGCTAAAAACACATAATGTAACAGACTTAATTGATACCGATGTGCTAAAAAATAACTTAAGCGCAATTGCAAGAGTGCAAGTACCACTAAAACCTGAAAATCAAATGTTAGCTGTATTAGAGCATCATGTAACACAAGGATTATTGACCCGCTTTAATAAAGTTGGCGCCAATACACTGCAAGGTTATTTAACTGAAAACTGGTACTTAACCGCCTTGCCGCAGGTATTAACGCCTTTTAGAAAAAGTGAAAAAAGCATCAACCTTTTTTTATTTTATAACTCCGATAATGACAGTTGTTATTTTACGCAAAAAGATGAAGCGGGCAAACCTTTACTGGATGAGAATTACCAAGCGATAAACCGTCAAGGCATACTCAATATCACCCAAGTGGAGATAAGCGATAAAGCGTTAACAAACCTTTGGCTTAAGCGAGATTACCAAACCTTGCTAAGCGAATATATAAGTGAGCCTTGGCTTAACAGCCCAAGAAGAGTTTCATTACGTTATGGCGAAATAAATTTTATAGAGCGTGAAAATGCACGTTATCAATACAATGATCAGTTTGGACTGGTTAAAGTGAATAATCATGGAGGTGAATAATGTTAGATCCAGCAATAGATAAATTTTTATCTGAAAGGATAAATAAACGGATTGATTTTAAGTCAAAGGAAGCGGTTAAAAAGAATGGTGAAATTCAATATGATGATAAAAGCAGTATAGAAACTGAAGCTAAAGAGGAGTATAGCTTAATTAACTGGTTGTTATATTGTGCAAAAAATGCTCATGGAATTTCAATGACAACTCACCCTTGTAAATTTAGTCACCCTGACGCCAAAACAAGCCCTATATATTTTAAAAGAAAAGTTGGTAGCCAAGGTTATATATACTCGGGTTACTCTAATGAAACTGATGTCATATTTTCAACAGCAGCATATATGCCAATTTATTCATTTCTTAAATTAGTGTTAGCAGATGGTTTTGATATTTTAGATCATTTAGTAAATGACACGAATGTAATTAGGCAACAATTTGCAATCGTTGATGATTATGATCTTTTAAGAGAGCAATTACTGAAAGTAATTTCCGATGATAGCGATGTAATCACAAGTGAAAAAGTAAAACAAGTTTATTTTCCAGTTGACTGTGATTACCATTTATTATCAATAATATCTTCTTCTGTGGTTATGTTTGACCTTAAGAAAAGAATAAAAAAAATAAACTCATATGAAGAAAATAAGCTAATTATAGAGGCTAAAAAGAATAATGTTTTTTTTGATGGTGGTTATAAACAACTTTTTGAATTAACTATGCAAGGACATGTAAAATCTAATCCACAATGCATTAGTCAGTTGAATAAAGATAATTTTGGTGAAAGTTATCTACTAAAATCAACACCACCAAGTATTGAAAAACGCAACGTACACTTTCCCAAAAGTAACTTTTTTACAGAGTCTTTTAAAAATTACGAAGCTGCTGATAATTTTAAAAATCTGCATAAACTTTTTAAAGCAGATCGAAATAATATCAATATTCGCTTGGCTATAGCTCACACTTTGCAAGACGTGATCGATTTGTTGATTGAAAAAATGTGGGCAGTGCGTGCGGTATCAAGCGTACAATATCATCAAAAAACATCTTCACTTAGCAGTCATCAACACACGTGGTTACATGATGACTGTAGCGAGCAAAGATCAGCAGACGAGCTGTGGTTAGACAAACTGGTGAAAGAAATAGCCGCTTGGTTGAGCCGCAGTTATGAAAAATTACTCAATAAACAAACGATTAAACTGGGTGAACAAGAGTTATTGCTATTTACCAGCATTGTTGAACAAAATAGGGAGTCGCTAAAATGAGTCAGTTAAAACGATTATTATTACTACCGCACTTAAAAGTACATAATGCTAATGCCTTATCAAGCCCTTTTACTATCGGTTTTCCTGCGATGACAGCATGGCTTGGTGCAGTACATGCACTGCAAAGACAATTAAACGCATGTGATTTCACTCAAATTAAATTTAATGCTTGTGCTGTTATTAGTCACCAATGTGATTTACAAACCCATAAAGATAATGGCGACCATATTCATTCTATTATTATTGCAAAACGACCATCTTTTACTAAAAAAGAGCTTGTGAAGTTTAACGCTGGTAAAGCCCCAACATTTATCGAAGAAGCGCGATGTCACTTAGATATTTCATTAGTGATTGAATACAGCGGCATCGAAAAAGAAGATGAAAGCCTAGTACAAGAAAAAATATCCCATCTACTAAATAGTCGTATGAAAATGGCAGGCGGTGATATTTTAACCTTTAAACCCGCACGATTTTTTAAAGTAGAAGAGGGTAATAACAAAGATATTCGCGCACTCAGCCGACAACTTATGCCAGGTTATGCGCTGATAGAGCGCCGTGATTTGATGCTTGATGCCATGTCACAAGGACAAGACGCTATTGATGCCTTGTTAGATCACTTAGTGATCCATCATCAATGTAATAAAGTATTAAAAGACAATGGCGAAGAAGAGGTTAATTGGCAAAGTGGCCGCAAAACCAAAGGCTGGTTAGTGCCTATTGCGACTGGGTTTCATGGCTTAACCGAATTAGGTGTAGCGAAAAACCAACGTGATCCCGATACGCCACACTGCTTTGCTGAAAGCGTGGTAACACTAGGAGAATTTAAAATGCCGCATAATATTAAATCCATAGACGAAATATTATGGCGTTACCAAGTAGAGCAAGAAAATAATTTATATTTATGTACACAAAGCAATCCAACAACGAATAGCGCAGAAGATAGCTTATCTGCATTATTTGAATAAACATTTTTATTGAATTAACAAAATTACAAGTATCACTTAATTATATTAAAGGAAAATTATCATGGCTAAAAATCAAGATACCGCATCAGTATTAGCATTCGAGAAAAAATTAGTACCCTCAGACGGATATATGTATGGTACGCAATGGACTGAACGCAATAAAGTTACGCCATTAACCCTGATTGAAAAGTCGGTACGTGGCACTATTTCAAATCGTTTAAAAGCAGCGATTAAAAATGACCCTGTTAAATTAAACGCCGAAGTAGAAAAAGCCAATTTACAAACCGTAGACAGCTGCGCATTAGCGCCAGAGCAAGATACCTTAAAGCTACAATTTACCTTGAAAGTATTAGGGGGCGTTGCCCAGCCTTCTGCTTGTAATAACGTCTTGTTTAAGCAAAGTTATAGTAGTGCTGTACGTGATTATATTGGCGCTCATGGCTTTAAAGAGCTAGGTAAACGTTATGCCTTAAATATCGCCAATGCCCGTTTTTTATGGCGTAACCGTGTTGGCGCTGAAAATATCGAAGTACAAATAAAGGCGTTAAATAAAGATGCTAACCAAACGTGGATATTTGATGCGACACAATTTAGCACCAAACATTTCAACAATGACGATACCCAAGTTGCCCAATTAGGTGAGCGTATTGCCAAAGCACTTGCCAGTGAAGACGACTTTTTAATGCTAGAAATTAACTGTTTTGTGCAAGTAGGTAAAGCACAAGAAGTATACCCCAGTGAAGAGTTAGTGCTTGATAAAGGCAATAGTAAAACCAAAAAAAGCAAAATTCTCTACAGCGTGAAAGATATTGCCGCCATGCACTCGCAAAAAATAGGTAATGCACTGCGCAGTATTGATACTTGGTATAGTGAATTTGAAGACGCAGAAAAAACAGCCGGCCCTATTGCCATTGAACCTTATGGCGCGGTAACAAACTTAGGCAAGGCTTATCGCACCCCAAAAGACAAACAAGATTTTTACAGCTTTTTTGATAAGTGGGCACGCGGAGCAGAGCTAGATCGTATTGAAGATGAACATTACGTAATGGCTATTTTAGTGCGTGGTGGTGTGTTTGGTGAAAGTGATAAATAACGATTTATTCTTAACAAGAAAAGGAGGATAAATGAAATATTATCTCGACATCACCTTACTGCCCGACAGTGAAATCACCCTAGGGTTTATCTGGTTTAAGGTTTACCAGCAAGTGCATATTGCCCTTGCTGAAAATAAAATAGCAGAAAATAGCTCTGCTATTGCCTTGGTGTTTCCTCAATATGGATTATCGAAAGATAACGCGGAGGGTTTTCCATTAGGCAATAAGCTGCGGTTATTTGCACCCACACAGCAGCACTTCGATAAGCTCAATATTCATCATTGGCTAAAACGCTTGAGTGATCATACCCATATCACTTCAGTAAAAGCCGTGCCTGAAAATGTGACTGAGTATGTTTGTGTAAAGCGCAAGCAATGCAAAACCAATATATCAAGGCTAGCAAGGCGCAGAGCAAAGCGACAAGGGGAGACCTTTGAGCAAGCATTGCAATACTTTGCCAGTTTTAATGACGAACAAAGCAAACTGCCTTTTATCAATATTAAAAGCCTGACTAAAAACGAACAGTTCCGTTTTTTTATTGAACAAAAAACAGTAGGCAGAGAAAGTGCAGGGGAGTTTAACTGTTATGGTTTAAGTAAAGAAGCTGCCACCGTGCCTTGGTTTTGATTTGATTTTTAAACCCGTCGAATATGACGGGTTTAAATGAGTTGTTTATGTAGAACCAAATTTAGTTTATATTTGGTTTTTTAGCGTTGATTATATTCGGAGCAGTTATCATGTCACTAGCAACACATATTAAACCCATCAGTTATTTAAAAGCCAACGCTGCTAAAATCGCCGCAGAGTTAAAAGACGATGGCGAAGCCTATATTATTACACAAAATGGCGAAGCCGCTATGGTAGTACAATCGGTAACAGAGTATGAGCAAACTCAAGAAACCTTAGCTATGTTGCAGCTTGTTGCGGTTGGTGAACAAGAAATAGCTTCAGGACAAATAGTCACAGCCAAGCAAGCATTTGCTAGTGTCAGATCAAAAATGGGTTTAAGTGGTGATGTATAATATTTCACTAACAGAACAAGCTAACCTTGATCTACTGCAAGTTATGGAATATTTTACCGCCAAAGTTAGCTTGAATTTTGCCGAGAAAAAATTAATTGAAATAGAAAAAATGATTGAGTCATTATCATTCCAGCCAAACCGAGGGCATAAACCACATGAACTATATAAAATTAATACCGCTAAGCAACTTGAAATAATTGTAGATAAAATACGTATTATCTATGAAATAAAAGGCAATGATATATTTATCATGGCAATTTTTGATAGTCGTCAAAATGTAAAAGCCCATTTATTTAAAAGAATACAGAAGTTACATTGATAAAAACCTAAAAAATTGCTCTTTAAAAATTTAATTAAATATTAATAAGTTACAAACACGCTAAAAATTTAGGTAAAAACACCTAAATTACCTTAGTTAATTGTTGTAACTTGTTTTTTTGCTGGTATTCTGTTGTTCACTGCCGCACAGGCAGCTTAGAAA
>JAESPQ010000105.1 GCA_016765535.1 Alteromonadaceae bacterium
AGGATCAACATGAGCCGAAGGATATAGCCATAAATACACCGCTTGCGGGGCATAATTAACCACAGGAAACTGCTGAACAGAACCGGGAATTAAAATAGCTTGAATAATAGCTTCTTCCATTAACCTTTCTTCACTAGAAAGGTTATCTAATGTGGGTCTTGACTCAATAAAGGCTTCAGCTAAACGAGAATAACGTGTTTTTAATGATGGGAATTTAGCTAAAACATTAACCACTATGGTTTGGTTATCTATCGCCCAATGTTTAATTTTACCTTGTTGATGAGCAGCTAACACGGCTAACCAAATATATAAATCGCGGTTTAATTCAACACTAGAAAAAACAGCTAAATAGGGAGGTAAACGTAAACTTTCATTATCTTGCCAAGCCAAACTTGTTTGTTGATTTTCGCCTGATATTTTTTGTAAAAAAGTACGCCTAACTAAATAATCTTGTGGGCTTGCTGCTTCTACACGTTTAACACTATCACCACCTAACGCACGAAAAACCAACGCAACTGATTTTTGTACCTCGCTAAATTCTACTTTAGCCCCAAGATGTTCAGTATTTGCTTTTCGAGTAATATATTTGTGCCAAAGGCCGCCAACCCACTCTTCCATTATGATTATATCTATTTAAAATACATGTACTTGTTAGCATAACAAGTTGCCCTGTTTTTATTGTGATGTGGGTCAATAGATAAAGCATTAATTTAAAAGATCCTAACTTATGTCACCAAAGCCCAATTAACAGGCAAATGATAGTTGGCTAAAATAGGCGACGAAGTAGCAAAAACCAACTGTTATTTGTTCTTGTTTAATTACTTGTTATCCGTATTTAGCTTTCCAGCAAAAACTTTCTTAAATCTCTCTCTTGCCGCATTATGTGTAATATATAGACCCGCTCACCATCTACTTTATAAAAAACACGGCATGGATTCACTATAATTTCTCTATAGTTAAGGCTCATTAATTCTTGAGGGATTTTACCTGATTCAGGATGATGTTCTAATCGTTCTATTTTATTGAATACATTTTTCGTTAACTTTTTAGCGGCAGTTAAATTACTTATAGCAATATATTCTGTAATATCATTAAGATTACCTAAAGCGGGTTCTGTCCAAACTATTTCAGCCATTTATTCATTTTCTCTTTTGCTGCTTGGTTAGAAAATATATGACCCTTTTGAATCGCTTGCTCACCTTTATATATACCCTCAAGAATATTCATTCTCTGCTGCATGAATTCATAATCTTCAACATCGACCAAATAAGCTGATGGTTGCCCATGCTCTGTAATTAATACAGGCTCCTTTGAAGAGTGAAGTTCTGCGAGAATTTTAGTTGCCTGCCTTTTCAACGTTGTAACCAACTCTACCCTCATAATTAATCCTACTTCAATGCTAAAATGTATCACTATAGTAGCACATGTTAAAAAAAATGAATAACTATACCCAAACTACCTGAAGATGCGAGTTTCTGCATCTTCAAGTGGTTTGGGTATATACGGCTAACAGTGATATTTTATTGGCTAGCCTTTTTAGTTAATGTGTTTTTGCGGTTTATTTTCGCGAGTTGGGGAAATCTAGGATCGGATCAGTTTTAAAACGCGGTACACAATCCGCTAAAGATTTTTTGACTAACACGCGATGAAACGATTCATCAAGAGATAACCATTTTTCGCGCATTTGGGGATGAGCATTAGTTTCTTCAAACGCTTCACACAATAGTTTTTTACGTTCAGCAAATAGTTCATCGGTAATATTTATATGCGTATGTGCTATCGGTGGTGCTTTACCCACATAAATATTCTGGCCACCAAGAACTTTTTGCATAAAATCAACTTGCTGAATTTCTATATGCGCTTGCGGGATTTTTTCAAAATAATTTTTTAACCACGGATGTTGATAAATTTTGTCATAAAATACTTTATTAATAGCAATTAAACTTTGCCGACCACCAATTTTTTCAAAATACTGTTGTTTTGATTCTTGATTTAATAACGCATTTAACGACATGTAATGACCTATTATTCTTAAGTTAAGTTTTATATAACTATCTTTATATCTCTCTATTTATATCTTAAAGCTTAGTTTAAAATTTAACTTTTGAATTCAAAAATGACTAACTTTTATTTTTTAAAGATAAGTCAGGTAAATTTACAGCACTTATTGTATATAAAACGACTGCCATGCTCGCAAAGAAAAAGGCAATAACACCTAAGGTTAGTGTTAATCCCTGTTGTTCAGACGTTAAAAAAAAAGTATAAAGCCCTGTGCCAACGGCGGTTAATAAACTAATAATACTGATAACTTTCGCTATTTTTTGTAGTAAATATTTTTTAGTCGTTAATGGGGTTTTTAAAGTATTCATTGATAGCTTCCCTAATTAAATTATTTATGATTAACCGATATAAAATAAAAAGCCGCAGCAACAACCACGGCTTATAAAATATAACTTAATCGTTAAGTTATTATTAATGAATAAACTAAGCCGTCGCTTTTTTATCCGTAATAAAGAAGCTCGTTAAATAAGCTATTAAGCCTAGTAAAAATACTACACCCGCAATTTCACGTAGCCAGTAGAATATAGCTAATTTATCTTGCGTTGCCATAAAGCTAAGTGCTTCACCACTTTCAGGTAAACGTTGTAACCAAACTTGTAAAATACCAGCACCGGTTAAAAATAAGGTGATAAAGACCATTGCAACGGTCATTAACCAAAATCCCCACATTTCCCATACTTGTGCTTTATTACAATTTGCTTCACCAATGCCACGAATTTTAGGCATAGCATAAGAAATGATAGTCATAACAATCATTGCATAAGCACCATAAAATGCCATATGACCATGTGCGGCAGTAATTTGTGTACCATGTGTATAGTAATTAACAAAAGACAACGTGTGTAAGAAACCCCACACGCCAGCACCTAAAAAGGCCATAACTGCTGTACCCAATGCCCATAAAGTCGCGGCTTTATTAGGATGTTCACGACGACGGCGATTAACCATATTAAAGGCATAAAGTACCATAGCGAAGAAAGGTAAAGGTTCCATTGCTGAAAATATTGAACCAATCCACTGCCAGTATTCAGGTGTCATTAGCCAGTAAAAGTGATGACCCGTGCCTAAAATACCTGTAATAAGAGCCATTGCAATGATCACATATAACCACTTTTCAATCACTTCACGGTCAACACCAGTAACTTTGATTAATACGAAGGCTAAAATAGCACCCATAATTAATTCCCAAACACCTTCTACCCATAAATGTACCACAAACCACCAGAAATATTTATCTAGTGCTAAGTTAGTAGGATTATAAAAAGAGAATAAGAAAAATACGGCTAAACCGATTAAACCAGTGATCAACACCATGTTAATAGCGGTTTTACGACCCTTAAGAATAGTCATACCAAGGTTGAATAAAAAGCCTAAACAAACAATTACAATACCTAATTTGGTAATAGTAGGTTGTTCTAAGAACTCTCGTCCCATAGTTGGCCATAATTCATTAAAGGTAATATCTGCTAAGGTTGAATAAGGTACTAATAAGTAACCTAATATGGTTAAAACGCCCGCAGCAGCAAAAATCCAAAATAGTGCTATTGCTAATTTAGGGCTATAAAGTTCTGTTTCAGCTTCTTCTGGTACCAGATAATAAGCCGAACCCATAAAGCCAAATAATAGCCACACGATCAGTAAATTGGTATGTACCATACGAGCGACATTAAATGGAATAAGCATGCCAACGATATCGCCGACAACATATTGTAATCCCATCAGTAAGCCAAACAATATTTGCCCGACAAATAAGATCAGTGCAAAAATAAAATAAGGTTTTGCGACCGCTTGCGATTGATATTTTAAAGTATTCACACCCTTATCCTTCTATGTTTGGTGGCCAGTTATTATTATTCATTTCTGAGGTCCACTTTAAGAATTCAGCTAAATCATCAATTTCTTGATCATTTAAATGAAAATTAGGCATTTGACGACGTCCAGGAATGTTTAATGGTTGTGATTTTATCCAAGCATTAAAGAATGGTTTAAATCCTTGTGCACCGCCTCGACGTTTGTATACATTACCTAGTTCAGGTGCAAAATAAGCACCTTCACCTAACAATGTATGACAGCCAATACAGTCATTTTTTTCCCATAACGCTTTACCGCGCGCTACAGATTCAGTGATGTTTTCTCGATGATCCCGTTTGGGCATCTCTTTTGTTGTATGGTAAGTTAGCGCTAAAAATATTAAGAAGAAGAAGATACTTCCCCCGTAATAAATATTTCGCGCCATACCTTTAGTAAAGCTTTCTGACATAGTAGTTTCCCTTATTAATAATAAGCAGTAATAAAGCAAGAGCGATAATAGCCTGCTTTAGGAAAACAACTCTTTGATGAAAATCAAGTTTTTAGCAATGTGTATCAAATTGTGACTAAAAGGAAAAAAATCTTGCACTAGATCAAAAGAGTGGTAGCTTTTTTGCCATAGCACGAGCAAGGTTTAACATACCAATAAGCACAAAACCCGCATGTAAGGTGACAAAATAAAAAATTATGACCATTAATGATGTTTCAAATTGCGGTGAGAAGTAGACAATAAATAGCGGTATAGCAATGAGTAATAGACCCGCTAAAGCAGAAATTTGTATGGCACGAATTAAGTGTATGTGAGTAAACCGTGATTGTGGTTTACCGCCCCATAAAAAATAAAGCAACACAAAAAAAGCTAATAACGGTATAAGTAATAAGTTAGCCAAGTATAATGATTGATAAATAATAGCAGAACGCGATGATGATTTTGAGCGTTTAGTTGATTTACAAGGTGTCGGTGATTTAGGTAATAGCGTTGGCGTCGAATTATGCAAAAGTCACCTCTAAATTTTTATTGAAATACGTTTACTTTACACTACTTATTATGGGTTATTGTATAGTACATACAATACTCTACGCCAAATAAGATCATATTAAATCAAGTAAATTAAAGTGATAACGCTAGGAACAATCACTATATAACTCATTAATAATAATCGCCATTTTCGTGGAGCTAAACTGAGTTCCATAAAAAGATCAATTATCTGTTGTCCTTTTAAGGTAACAATTAGCATTACCACTATAATAAATAACATATTATGAGTATTAGGCAAGCTAAAATACTCGCCTAACAGAATAGATATAATCGTTAATATTATAAGTATTAGCCAAGTGCGAAAAAGATTTTTCACTGAAATCATCAAAAAATCCTTTATATTATATAAATTAACGGAAATAAAATGATCCAGAGCAAATCAACCATATGCCAATAACAAGCACCCGATTCAAAACCTGCCATTGAGTGCTGACCTTCATTATTTAAATGTTCACCCGCAATAGGTGCTGCATGATTAACACTAAACTGACTAAAACCTTGACTATAACGCCCTTTTTTAGCATTAATAGCCATGTAAGTTAAAATAACCATACCTAAAAGTACATGCATTAAATGAAAAAAAGTGATCAAAAAATATAAAGTAAAAAAGGTATTCGTTTCAATATCAAACCCTTGTGAAAATAACGTTTGATATTCCCACACTTTAACAACAATATAAATACAGGCAAAAAATAAGGCATAAAGAATGTATTTTACGGCGAGTTTTGCATTATTTTTATGCATCGTTTGTAACGATAATGCCACCATAAAACTACTGGTTATAAGCGCTAACGTGTTAATTAGCCCCGCAATAGGATGAACTTGCGCTTTACTTTGGGCAAATAAATCGGCATGTAAGTGTTCAGCAACCGCAAAGCCAACAAAAAAGATAGCAAACACGGTAAGTTCAGCCAAAATAAAAAACCACATGGCAAGATCACCCGGTAGTTTTTTTTCTTCAACACTTTTTTCAACCAAACCTTGTTCAGAAGAGCTTTTTTCAGAAGAATTTTTTAGTGAAGATATTTTTATTGACGAGCTTTTTAATGACGATATGGGTTGAAGATCTACCGCGCGGCTTTCATTCGTGTTGGCACTATTCATCAAAATAAATTCTTGCCACATCCATTAATGCATTAACGGTTTCAATATCATCAGATAAAGGTTCAGCTAAACAACAACGACAGACCTCAATAGGATCCATGCCTGATGAGATCATTTTTGCCGCATAAATCAATAATCGTGTTGAGGCGACTTCCTCTAAATCATGTTGTTCTAAACGACGTAAAGCTTGTGCAAGTTCAACTAATTTAAAGGCTAAATGAGGCTCAGCCCCTGTTTCTTTAATAATAATTTCTTGCTCAAGTTCTTTGTTCGGATAATTAAAACGAAGTGCTACAAAACGCTGACGGGTGCTAGGTTTCATGCCTTTAAGTAAATTTTGATAACCGGGATTATATGAAACCACCAACATAAAGTCGGGCGAGGCTTCAAGTAACTCTCCTGTACGCTCTAACGGCAAAATACGACGATCGTCTGCCAGCGGATGAATAACGACGGTAGTATCTTTACGCGCTTCAACTACTTCGTCTAAATAACAAATCCCCCCTTCTCGCACTGCTTTAGTTAGCGGACCGTCTTGCCAATAGGTGCCATTAGGACCAATTAAATGTCTACCCACTAAATCTGCGGCGGTTAAATCATCATGGCAAGAAACAGTATAAAGCGGTTTATTTAATTTTTCTGCCATATGGGCAATAAAACGTGTTTTTCCACAGCCCGTAGGGCCTTTGATTAATATAGGTAATTGGTGCTGGTGAGCATATTCAAATAACGCTATTTCATTATATTGCTCTTGATAAAAAAGGGATTTTTTATTCTCGGTATTCATAGGGATTTATTATCCGAATTTAGGAAATAATAATTAAACTAGCGCTAACATAACCGCTTAGTAAAATAGTTTCAATCGACAAATAGTGCTTAGTTGACGCCAGTCAAGTTAAGGTATAATTTAATGTTCACTTGATTTCTTTTATCGATATTTTTTGACTTGCATTAAGTTTACTTTCACTATTCCTTTCACTATTCTTTTCATTATTCCTTTCATTAAAGCTTTCTAGCGAACCTGCAGGTCTGTCAACTTCAATCGCTTGCTCACCAGAAACCCAGTGTAATAAACTGGGCTGTTTATTCATTTTTACCTTTTGCACTTGACTACAAGCAGACACACACTCTCCACATTGGGTACAAGTAAATTTAGCGCGTTTCATATTGCGTGTGGGTAAACGCATTGGACAAGCAGCATCACAAGGCTTTTGACTACCACTTTTACCAAGGGTAGACATACTACAATCTCGACATATCTTTGCTCTTTGGCGATCAAATTTTATCACCAGTGCTTTGTTGTTGGCCATCCAAATAAGGCTTTGAAATAAGCCTAATGCACAGCCATATTTACAAAAAACATGACGGGTAAAAATAAAATCAAACGAAAACACCACCGTTGCGGCTACTAAAAACACACTCGCACCAAAGCCTAATTGCAGATGAATTAAATCATAAAACAATACTTTGGGTGGCAGTAAATATCCCAACAAACCAAAGGCCCACACAAAGGCCATTAAAATACTAGGCAAAGCAACAATAATTTTAGGCATTACCCCTTTGCTGGGCGCATTAGCTTTTTCCCAAACGGTAACGCGATTTAATTGTTTAAGCATTAACTCATTAAACATTTCTACTACAGAAAAATGCGGACATAACCAACCACAATAAATTCGCCCGTATTTCCAAATAAGTATTCCCGTAATAGCAACAAAAACAAAAAAAGGCAGTAATACTCGGGTAAAAATACGTACAGCCGCATCAAGGCTATCACCCGCTAAAATATCGCTAATATTTAACGTCCATGCTTGCCCAAAAATAATAAAATTCCCAAGCGTCAAATCAAACCGAAAAATATTAAATACGGGTGCAAGTAAAAAAAGTAAAAAGAATGCTGTGCGCGTAATAGTACGAGTTTGTTGTAGGGTCAAAATAAATGGTTTAATTAAAAAATAATATTTGAAGTTTAGCGCGTAACCAAATAATTACCTTAATCTAGATCAGCAAAGGCTAATATTACAGTATTACCCTTATCTAAAAAAATAAAAGCCCGTTAACTCATCGTTAACGGGCTTATTTTTAGTGTACTTGTTTTACACTATCTCATTTACAATATACTTAAGTACAATGGTATTAATAAACATCTTCTTGGGTGTTATATACATTAAACTTACCTGTAGGAGTAATTAAGCGTTTGTCTTTAATTACTGCTTTAAGTTTTAATGTTTTATCATCAACCACAACAATGGCAGACTCTTCCGCTTTACCGCTCCATACAGAGAACCAAACTTCATCGCCAGCTTTGTTGTATTCTGGTTGTACAACACGTTTTGGTCCTTTGCCTAAGTTTGCCCATTTAGCAATAGGTAAAACTTTAAAACCAGCATCTAAATTACGAATATCATATACCGCTACTGATTGGCTTATTTTTTCAACCGGATTTAATGGAGTATCTACCCATAAATGATGTGATTTAGGATGCGTTTTCACAAACAATGCTCCACCACCTTGACCATGTAAAACTTTAACAGCCTTCCACGCATACTGTTTATGATTTACTGGATCAGTACCAATTAAGGTAATATTATCATTGCCTAAACCACTAGTTACCCAAACTGGACCATATTTAGGGTCAACAAAGTTTGCACCACGACCTGGATGTGGAATTTTTTCTACATCAATTAATGCGGTTAATTTACGATCTTTAGAATCGATAACTGCAATTTTATTTGATTTATTTGCCGCTGTTAAGAAGTAACGGTGAGTAGAATCCCAGCCACCATCATGTAAATAACGAGCAGCATCAATAGTACGAACAGTTAAATTATCTAAATCTTGATAATCAACTAATAACACTTTACCCGTTTCTTTAACATTTACGATAAATTCAGGGTGTTCATGCGATGCAACAATCGCCGCAACACGAGGCTCAGGATGATATTCTTGGGTATCAACAGTCATACCACGAGTAGACACTATTTTTAATGGTTCAAGCGTATCGCCATTCATAATAGTGTATTGTGGCGGCCAATAAGAACCTGCAATAGCATATTTATCTTCATAACCTTTGTATTTAGAGGTTTCAATAGAGCGAGCTTCTAAGCCAACTTTAATTTCAGCCACTACCGCAGGCATTTTCATCCATAAATCAATCATGTCAATTTTAGCGTCACGACCAATGACAAATAAATAACGTCCTGAGGCTGAAACACGCGTAATGTGTACCGCATAGCCTGTTTTTATAATCGTAATGATTTTTTTAGTATTACCATCAATTAAGGCAACTTTACCGTCATCTCGTAATGTTACTGAAAAGATATTAGTAATATCATAATTATTTAATTTATGCGTTGGACGTTTTGCTGGCGGTACAATTAACTTCCACGAATCTTTCATTTCTTTCATGCCAAATTCAGGAGGCACTGGTGGTTCATGCTGTAAAAAACGCGCCATAATATCAATATCTTTTTTAGATAATTGACCTGATGTTCCCCAATTTGGCATACCTGCCGTTGAACCATAAGTAATTAACGCTTTTAGATATTCCGTACCTTTTTTACGGGTAATATCGGTAGTTAATGGTTTACCTGTAGCCCCTTTACGTAATACTCCGTGACAGCCGGCACAACGTTGAAAGAAAATATCAGTTGCATGGGCAAACTCTTTCTTGCTAATTTGAGGGCCAGCAGTATCAACATACTGAGTTGCTCCTTTAGCCGTTAACATTGTTGCAGCACTTTCGTACTTCGCTTCAGTGGTGTTTTTATGATTTGCTTTACTTGACGCTTCAGCTTTATGCACCTGTAATGGATCTGTCGCAGCAAAAGCAACACTAGCGGTTACTCCTACTAAAAGACTCACTAAAACAGTGGCTAGCCTATTTTTTTTAAATTTCATACTATTTACCCTTAGATTAATGCAATAAAGTCATCCTATTTATTACATCTATTATTCGACCAAACGTCCTTGCTCAGCTAATTTTTTAAACCTTTAATCTGAGCGGGTTTAATTCCCCGCCGCTTGCGGCGTTTTGTAGGTTGGGCTTTAGCCCATCAAGTTGACGGCAGCTCTTCATAAAAGATGCCGACCTACATTTCACGTTAAATATACCCCTCTTCGCGTAGCGAATTTAAGCTAAAGCGAAAAGCCTTGGCGTGGGGTAGTTAATTATTTTTACTTTTATCTGACACTTTGTCTTTTGTGTTGTGTTATTCTATATAAAATCAAAAAAAGTGTACTTTTCTATATTACTAAGCGTTTTTCGATAATTTCAGGGAAATTAATGACATTAACATATTTACAAAATAGTCTACTGCCAGTTAATTGCTGTTTGGTTGGTTGGTCTGCTTTGGTTGATGAGTTGTCGTTAGCTGTTCCTGTTAGGCGTATGACTTGTGTTTCAAAAGATCATGTTTTAGGCTCGCACAAAGAAAAAGATAATTGGCTCATTTTTGACAAACGTTATACGCCTGAACAGGGGACGATCGCCCATATTGCTTTTGCCCTGAAACATGAAAATATTGATTTACTGATTTTAAAGAAAGCTTGTGAAAAAATACCCGCGAGTGATTTTGAACTGTTTATTAAATTAACGCCAACCGGGGCTATGGCAAGAAAAATTTGGTTTTTTTATGAATTTTTAACGGGAAAGCGCCTTAATTTACCCGATGCTAAAGTGGTTACCGCCGTAGATGTACTTAACCCCAAAAAGTATTTTACGGGTAAAAGTGTTATTTCAAAACGACATCGAGTGCGTAATAATTTACTTGGTAGCGCTAATTTTTGCCCTATGGTAAGGCGAACAGCTAAGCTTGAGTCTTTCATCACTTTAGGTTTGGAAAATAAAGCATTAACAAGTATAGGACATACTAATAAACAACTTATTAGTAGAGCCGCTAGTTTTATGCTACTTGCCGACAGCAGAGCAAGTTTTGCAATTGAAGGTGAACGGCCTGCTCGCAATCGTATAGAACGCTGGGGTAAAGTGCTTTTACAAGCAGGTAAAAACACGCTTGACCAAGTTGAAATAAGTCGATTACATAATATATTACTTGGTAAAAGTTTGTTTACGGACATTGGTTATAGAAAAGATGAAGTTTTTCTTGGTGAACGAGATCATAACAATGAGCCACTTCCTGAGTTTATTGGTGCACATCATCAAAACTTAACTAATTTAATGTCTGCTTTATTTTCTTGTCATGAAAATTTACTAGAAAGTAATGTAGATGCGGTGATACAGGCAGCGATAATTTCTTTTGCTTTTGTTTATATACACCCTCTTGAAGATGGTAACGGTCGTTTACATCGGTTTTTAATTCATCATGTGTTAGCGGCGGCTAAATTTTCTCCTGCGGGGATAATTTTTCCTGTTTCAAATGTAATGTTAGAGCGTATTGATGAATATAAAAGTGTTTTGCAAAAACACTCGGCAGCTTTAATGCCTTTTATTCAGTGGCAACTTAGTAATAATTATAATGTTGAGCTACTTAACGACACATTAGCACTGTATCAATATATTGATTGTACGCTAGAAGCTGAATTTTTGTATGACTGTGTTAAAAAAACAATTGAGGTTGATTTACCCAAAGAAATTAATCACTTGCAAGCGCATGATAAAGCAATGGTAAATATTATGACCACTATAGAGATGCCTGATAATGTGGCGCGCAATTTAATTATGTTTGTTAGGCAAAATAATGGAAAACTGCCAATTAAGCGCAGAGTTAAAGAATATAGCAAGCTCAGTGATAGTGAGGTGGTTACCATCGAAAAAATAATAACGAGTGCTTTTACTGAACTGTAAGATAGAGATAAATTATTTTTACTTTTAAGGATTAAAAACATCATTATGAAAAAAATATTTGTAGCAGGCCATAATGGTATGGTCGGTTCGGCAATCGTTCGCAAATTAGCACAACAAGGTGATGTAGAATTAGTTAGTCGTGATCGTCGTGAATTAGATTTATTAAATCAGCAAGCGGTTACTGATTTTTTTGCAGCCGAAAATATTGATCAGGTGTATTTAGCGGCAGCTAAAGTGGGTGGTATTGTAGCTAACAATACTTATCCAGCTGAATTTATTTATCAAAATTTGACTATTCAAAATAATATTATACATGGCGCACATTTAGCTGATGTGCAAAATTTGTTGTTTTTAGGTTCAAGTTGTATTTATCCTAAATTGGCAGAGCAACCAATGAGTGAACAGGCTTTATTAACGGGTTTATTAGAGCCCACCAATGAACCTTATGCTATTGCAAAAATTGCTGGTATAAAAATGTGTGAGTCTTATAATCGCCAATATGGTCGTAATTATCGCAGTGTTATGCCAACTAATTTGTATGGTGAACATGATGATTTTCACCCTGAAAATTCTCATGTTATTCCTGCGTTATTACGACGGTTTCATCAAGCTAAACTTGATGGTTTGGCTGAAGTTATTGCTTGGGGATCTGGTAAGCCTATGCGTGAATTTTTGCATGTAAATGATATGGCTGCTGCTTCTATATATGTTATGAATTTAAGTGATGATGTGTACAAGGCAAATACTCAAGAAATGCTAAGTCATATAAATGTAGGAACAGGTGTCGATTGTACTATTAGAGAATTAGTAGAAACTGTCGCCAAAGTTGTCGGTTTTGAAGGTAAAATTAAGTTTGATGCAACAAAACCTGACGGCGCACCACGTAAATTAATGAATGTATCTCGCTTAAAAGATTTAGGTTGGCAGTATTCTATTAGCTTAGAGCAAGGGTTAACAGACACTTACGCATGGTTTTTAAATAATCAAGATAGCTTTAGAATGTAATGTTTTTCAACGAATTAAAGAAAGAGCTTAAATTAGAGTGATTAACAGCAAATAGGGGTCAGTGACAAATTAATAAACATGCCTATGTACTTGGTTCAGGTAAACTTGTAGGTTGGGCTTCAGCCCATCAATTCATGTCATTTATTCTGCCTTTGACGACATAAATGTCGACCTACAGAATAATTACCGAATTAAATAAGGGC
>JAESPQ010000106.1 GCA_016765535.1 Alteromonadaceae bacterium
ACTCATCAAACCAAGGTAACAGATAGAGTATTTGTAGGTCGGGCTTCAGCCCGTCAAATATAGATTGATGGCCTAAAGGCCAACCTACAAGTGTTACCCTAAAATATAGCTATTTGACCAGTCCCAAAACTTTATTTTAAACCAGTAAGAAGTAACTAATGAAACTAACAGAAATAAATAAAACGCGTTACCGCAAACATTTAAATATTATTATTGTCGCCTTTATTGCCGTTTTTATGGTACTAGCGCTAATTTTTGGACAAGCATTAATCGCTATGTTTGCTCAGACTTCTACCAATGTTGAGAGTAATAATTTTCGCTACAATTTAGCCGGAGTGATTTTAGCCTTATTAGCATGCGCGGTGATATTAAGCCAATTCCGAAGCAAGCCATTTTTTACTGAGGTTTATTATGTATGGCAGTTAAAACAGATCATTAACCAAATTTATCGTAAATTATCCGTTATTAAAAAAGTGATTAATAACAGTGAGCATAAACATTACCTTAGTGCTTTAACTGTACTATATTACTACTACAAAGCGTCGCAACAATTATATTTACTTGATGACAACACTATAACATTATCGAGTATTAATAAAGAGTTAGACCGTGTAGAAGAAAAAATATCAATATTAAATCAAGTTATTAGTACGGATGATTTTAATAAAGAAATGTTGGTTTCATTTAAAGCTGAACAGGTATAAAGCCGTTACGGTAAATTTGTCACGCTGAATTTATTATTCAAAATACTGATAGCGTCATAACACTTGTATCTCAATTTTTAATTTTCAATTTCAAGAGGTTTTACCATGATAGGTTACGTAACATTAGGCAGCAATGATTTAGCCAAAGCGGTAACTTTTTACGACCAACTTTTTGCGGTGATTGGCGCAGAACGTTTTTTAGAAACAGACTCTTTTGTCGCTTGGAGTAAATCACCTGAGCAAGCAGGTATTTCAGTGACAAAACCCTACAATGGAAAAACGGCTACCGTTGGCAACGGTACTATGGTGGCATTGCGAATGGACTCTATTGAGCAAGTAAATAGTTTTTATCAAAAAGCGCTAGAATTAGGTGCTACAGACGAAGGACAACCCGGATTTAGAGAAGAAATGCCCGGTTTTTATGCGGCTTATTTTCGTGATTTAGACGGTAATAAGCTCAATGCCTTTTATATTGATCAAAACCCAAGCTAATGTTGGTGTTTATTGCCTAACACAATGAAATATTGAAATTTATCGTCTACAGTTAAGGTAGGGTTATATACGGTATAAAAACAGATTAATTTTAGGATATTACAATGGATGCATTACAAATAGAACAATACATGAACCATTATCCGGTCACTTTTTCTAAAGAAATGGTGATAGAAGAAGCCTCGCTACGTTTTTTAAAAACTAAGCAGATAGGTGGGCCAGTCATTGATGAACAAGGCAAGCTGATCGGTTTTTTATCTGAAAGTGATGTGTTAGAAAATATGCTATCATCAATCTATCATAATGAGCATACTAAATCAGTGGCTGATATTATGCGCCAAGAAGTATTATCGGTAAAACCTTATGGTAGCATTGTTGAGTTAGCACAAATGATGATACAAGCTAATAAACCTAAAGTTTATCCTGTGGTTAATGACGATGGTAATTTACTCGGTACTATATGTCGTAATGACGTATTAAAAGCTATAGATCAATATATGCGGAGTAAATTTAAAAAATCTCAATATAAGCAGATTTGAGTATAAATATAGCACCTTGAAGATGGTTTATTAAGTTACAGGGTTATGTAGTTTACTAGGGACTAATATAAAATTAGTCCCTCTGAATTTATTTCAGGGTCTATTTTGTAAGATTAATACGTCAAACAATGATTGCAGCAATATTTTTAATTCTATATGATGATGCGTTTTTCTCTGCTTAATGCGATATTTCCTTAATGAACTGGCAAAAATTTTCCCAACAAAGCAAAAGCTTATTAAAGTTGGCTTACCCTATTTTAATTGCCCAGTTAATTCAAAATTTAATGGGCTTTGCCGATACCGTTATGGCAGGGCGGGTTAGTGCTACCGATATGGCGGCAGTTGCCGTAGCAAGTAGTATATGGCTACCTCTTATTTTAACCATTTATGGTTTGATCATGGCATTATCGTCTATTGTTTCGCAATTCGCAGGGAGCGATCAATACCATAAAATTGCTAATTCTACCTATCAAACCGCTTGGATCGCCTTAACCTTAGGCATATTACTCATTGTTTTATATTATTTTGTAACCCCGCTAATTTTTGATCAAATATATATTGAGCAATCATTAAAAGTATTGATGTTCGATTATCTTGGTTTTATCGTTTGGGGTGCCCCAGGTTTTTGTTTGTATTTAGTCTTGCGCAATTACTGTGAAGGCATGTCGATAACCAGACCAACTATGGTAGTGAGTATTATTGGTTTGTTAATTAATATTCCGGCTAATTATATATTTATTTATGGTGAATTTGGTATGCCAGCCTTAGGTGGTGCAGGGTGTGGTATTGCGACCGCCATGGTGTACTGGGTAATGTTTGTTAGCATGTTAATTTATACCATTTTCGCTAAAAAATTACAGCAAAGCTCTTTGTATAAACGTTTTTATTGGCCTGAATATAACGAAATAAAATCTATTTTGTCATTAGGTATTCCTATTGCTTTATCGTTATTATTTGAAGTCAGTTTATTTGCCGCCGTTGCTATTTTATTAACCCCTTTTGGTTCGCAAGTGGTGGCTAGTCATCAAATTGCTATTAACTTTTCAGGGTTAGTATTTATGGTGCCATTAAGTATTGCCATGGCAGTGACCATAAAAGTGGGCTTTGCCGTCGGTAATAAACAATATCAACAAGCCAAAGATTTATGCCTAAATTCCATCGCTATTGGCCTAGGTTTAGCGGTATGTACGGCTATTATTACCCTAGTATTTCGTGAGCAAATTGCACAAATGTATACTGATGATCCCGAAGTAATTCACTTAGCGGCAAGCCTGATGTTTTTAGCGGTATTGTATCAATTTTCAGATACTATTCAGGTAATTTCTGCGGGGGCTTTACGTGGTTACAAAGACACGAAAGCCATTTTATATATTACTTTTGTCTCGTATTGGGTGGTAGGCTTAAGCGTTGGTGTGATCTTAGGGATCACTGACTATATTGTGCCTAAAACAGGTCCTTATGGCTTTTGGATTGGTTTTATTTCTGGATTAACTACCGCCGCAATACTGCTTGGTTGGCGCTTACGTATTATTCAACAAAGATTTACAAAAAAATTGTCATGCTGAATTTATTTCTATCTCTTATAACCGTAGCTATGCGTTAAAGATCTATAAATAGTAATATTGAACGCATTTATAGCAAAGTGTTGCTTAAGTAGTCAAACAGTATGGAAATAGCGGTAAATTGAATAAAAACAGTTGCAACAATTAATTCAGATCGCTAACATAGCGCTCGTTGAATCATTCAACGTTTCATATGATACGCTCGCTTAGCTCAGTTGGTTAGAGTACTTGCATGACATGCAAGGTGTCACTGGTTCGAGTCCAGTAGCGAGCACCAATTAGGGTTTAATAACCCACTAAAAGAACCCTTAAAGCCCATATCCAAAGGTTTTACGATTTTTTTATGTCTAAAGCTATTTCATTATGTTCTTTGAAATCCACGCTTTTTAGTAGTACAGCATTTATCTAACAAAAGTTGTACTACTAAAATGGCTAAAAAAGTAAACCCTCTCACCAATACACAAGTTAAGCAGGCAAAACCTAAAGATAAGATTTATAAGCTATCTGACGGTGACGGCTTACAACTTCGTATTCTGCCAAATGGCTCTAAACAATGGCTGTTATATTACTTCAAACCTTTCACAAAAAAAACGCACATCATTAAGTATTGGAACTTATCTAGAAGTATCGATACTAGAGGCTAGAAAGAAACGAGTAGCATCAAGAGAGCTTTTAGCAAAAGATATTGACCCAAAAGAATATAAAGACGACCAGCACCGAGTGATTAGCCAGCTACGGTAATACTTTGAATGACTCAGTTACAATATAGTTTCTTATTTGTTCAATAAGTTTTTTTAAATATTCAATAACTTTCCTGCAATTAATTACAATTTCTGAAACAGTCTTCCCTTGCCCTACTTCGGTAAATGACTTTTCACCATGAGCTAAAAAGTTTCTATCATTTTTTATTTCTTGTAACTTAAACTCTTTAGCAGTTAACTGAATTGAAAATTTTAAAAATATATTTTCTATTCTTTTACTATCAAGACTACCTGCACCAAAATAACTTTTATTTTTTTTTCTAAACTCTAGAAGCTCCAATTCAACAGTACTACTAATAAATTGATTAATATCAGTTATACGTTCTTTATGCTTTCCACCATCATCAATATTGAGAGTTAAGTATTTAAGCCATATCTTTTGAAGATGGTCACTTAATTCATTATGTTTTAGGTTTGCATCCGATACTTTATCAAATATTTGACTAATAGCTTTATTAATAGTGCCTTCGATTAAATTGTAGGTCATTAAAATGGCTTGGCTTTTAAATACAGGCAATTGATCTTTAAGTGGCATAATCAAAGCTATTTCACTACTGCTCTGTGCTTTATTAATTCGTCTTTCTAGCCTTCTCAAAAATGCAGCATACTTAATAAGTTCGGTTTTACGTTCATCAAAAAACGTTTCAATTTCTAACATATTAAGCTTCAAGTAATAATTGTTTTACTAACGAAATGTTATTCGATAAAGATTGAAATCCACTGCTTTGAGCATCTAACTTAAATGCAAAGGTATATAAATTTACCTCTACAGGTGAAGCTAATAATTCAGGTTTAGTTTGAATAGCTAGATTAGTACCAATAAAAATTGCTAATAATCTATTTTTCCTATTTATAGTTAAATCTTCAATGAGTCCATTATCATTAACAAACTTAAGCATCCTCTTGAATGAAACTAGCATTTCATCTGCATAATTTTCTACTTTGAACGATTCATTTTGTTCGGTTATATAATTCTCAAGATGGGTTTCTAATGTACAGTCAAAATTAGTGCTGTGGCTATAAGCAAAATATTTAACTAAAAACTCTTCTTTATAAGCTCTTAACTCATCTCTTTTGGTAAATTCGCTAAGGTCGTTAAATAAAGTATTATCTGCGCATGATGTATAGATAAACTCAATGAACTTACCTTCTTGCGCACCTTTTTTAATTTCCATTTTTTTTAGAACCTCACCACCAGTATTTAGCCTTTCAAAAATCTCATGCCTAATACTCATTGTGTCTTTTTCAATGTCAGTTACAACAACAGCTCGCATGGTAACGTTTTTAATTTTTCTTTTTCTAGAGTTACTAAAATCATTAAAAATCATGCCATTAAGTTTCGGTAGCTGTTTTAATCCTTTTAGTTTTAATCGACCACTTAAAAATTCATTGATCGTTCTGATACGCTGCGAACCATCAATTACTTCTAATAAACCATCATCAATTTCTGCAAAATACATTGGAGGAATAGGTAATCCAAGAATGATCGATTCAATAAACTTTGATTGTCTATCAGCTTTCCAAACGAATTTCCGCTGATAAAAGGGGATAAAAATTTCTGTTTGCTGATTTTCTTCGATTTCTAAATTAAACTTTGAATGAAGTAACTCTAACGTATACTCTTTGGTATCGTACTTTACATTTTTACGAGCGCTAGTAATTAACTCTTCTTGTTGTTCTAGTGTTAGTTTTGCCATGTTTTAATCCCTATATAAAGCGTATTTATCTAGTTTGAGTTAGTTTCGGTGGTAATGTACTCTAATGCGACTTGTTCGTTTTCCTCAATGACAATCTCAACCGCACGTTTAGCTACTTCTAATAAATGTATACTTTGTGCTTTTAATTGTTGTGATTCTTTAACTTTAGTTACAATATCGGCTTGCATTATTTCAGGTATTTTAGGTATTGGCAGGTTTAAAACGTCGATGTCTTTTATAACTGGATACGAAGTTCCGACATTAAACTTTAATAGCCAATCTTTATATACCGTAGTTCGTAATAATACCTTTAATACTTCAACAGAAAAAACAGAATCAGGCTTGTTTCGTAAAACAGTAAAAGCCCCACTAACAATTAAATTATCAACATCAGATTCAATAACACATACAGCTCCACGATAAGGTCGAACTTTTGAAATTAATAAATCACTTTTACATGCTTCGATTTTTGCATTAGCTGGTAAATCTAAAGTTTCAACATAATTTGGATGTGACGAACCATCCTCTATATTTACATCCCTTATTTCAATATAGAAATATCCATCTTTACTTTTAGTAGATTTTAAGGTGTTATGAATAAATTCATCTTTAATAAGTGTATAACCTTTAGAATATTCGGTTATTTTTTCAAAATAACACTCGTATTTTGGTTGGTAGTACTCTGCATCTAAACGGCCACTATTACCAAAACTATCACTAAATGATTTAACTGATATATGTTCAGTTGATGGTTGGTAGTTAAGTAAACCTAATTCATTTAAAAGAGATCCCTCCGCATCTTGATATAACTGTTTTGAATTAACTCCTTGCTCATATGCTATATCAAATATATTCTTCAATCTGTCTTGGAAATTTAAGGGAAGCATTGGTATTTCAATAGCTTTCACTTCTTCAGGATTAATATTTGCTTGGTTAACTGATTGTCTAGCTCTTCTCTTAAGATCTAAAACGCCATACTTGGAGTTTAAAAAACATGTTAAATATTCTGGAAGAATAAATTCTTCATTTGGTATAAATCGAACTAAATAGGATGCAAACACAAAATCCCGTTGATCAAGCTTTCTATATATTCCAGTTCTACCAACCCACTCAATCGAATTTGTACGATTAAAAATAACGTCCCGATCATTTAAAGTAAATACTTTTAATTCGTCTTGTGTGATGTCAACAAACTTTGCTACATCTTGATCACAAAGCATATTATGTATTTCATTCATTCTATAAATTGGATAACCGATAGCGAGTTCATTCATTGCTATTGAAATACCGTACTGGGCTTTTACTAAAATATCATTTATTTTTTTATATTCTAACTTAGCATTTTTAATTAGCTTTTGAGTATGATATTGACTGTCAATTCTAAAATCTTTATTTGTCAGTGTATGCGATAACTGTACTTCTTTAACATCCAACCCTTCTAATAACTCGTCATAACGAGTTTGATTAAAAGGGCTTAGGGCTTTCCCACAAATGATAATTTTTCTTTTTTTGCAAATTCTAAAAAGGCTTCGGCAATGCCATCTTGGGTTTTTCCGTCGTGATTAAATAAGTCGTGATCGACTATTAAATGGTCATGATCGTCTAAGACATTTACACCGTTTTCATCTTTTAAGTAAATTTTGTCACCAGAGTTATCTTTACTTTGTTTTTGCATAGTGGCAAAAAATATGGGGTAGTCTTCCCGTATTGGACATAACTTTTTATCCCACTTTTGAACTAACAATACTGAAGTTTTAGTTCCTGTGTGGGGTTTAAATACGTTACCGTGTAATCCTACTACACCTAATATTCTGCATTTCTCGGCTATATAGTCACGAATGTATTTATCACTAGAGTTATTAAAACGCCCTTGTGGTAAAACTACCGCCATACGGCCACCAGGCTTTAGCATGTCAATATTACGCTCGATAAATAAGATATCTCGACCTACTTTAGTTTGGTATTTACCGTTCGGTTTTTGCCCTAGGTCGTAGCGGTGAATCATTCGTGTTTCTTTTATATCACCAGCAAACGGTGGGTTTGCCATTACAATATCGAAATTATAACGGTGATTTTCACCTTTTACTGCACGTAATTTTTTAAGTCTGCGCCAGCCTTCAAAGTAGGTATCTTGCCATGTTTCATCTTTTGCGTTTTCGTCCCAACGTTCAAAATCGAGAGAGTTCATGTGTAATACGTTGGTATGCCCATCACCTGCAATAATGTTTAGCATACGTGCGACACGAACCGTTTTCGGGTCGAAGTCGATACCAAAAGCTTTTTCTTTTACATAATCTAGTGCACGAGGAAGCTTGTCTTCAGCGGTAAACAAATGTGATTTCTCTAACCCTTGGTCTTTATATATGTTTTTCCATACTTCAAATACATTATGAATAGGGAAGCCACAGCTACCTGCGGCGGTGTCTATCATATATTCATGCTCTTGTGGTTGCAGCATTCGTACACACATATCTATAACGTATCTAGGGGTAAAGTATTGACCTTTTTCGCCTTTTGAATTTTTATTTACTAGGTATTCAAAGGCATCGTCAATTACGTCTAAATTCGAATTAAATAGTTTTACATCTTGTAGCGAGCTAATACAAACAGCAAGGTGTGATGGGGTTAGTGTTAAAACTTCATCATTTTTGAAAATGCCTTCCCACTTCTTTTTCGCTTTATTAAATAGCGCTTCCATTTTTTGCTGAAGCTCACCGTCGCTTTCACCGTAGTTTCTAAACTCTAGGTTGCCACCATTACGAGTGGCATTAAGCTCATCAAATAATTTAATAAATATGAGTTTAAATACTTCTTCAAAAACATCGACACCTGCATTAGCAAGTACTTCATTTTCCATATCAAGTATAATTTTTTTAAGGCTTTGTTTTTGAGTTTTTAGTATGTCTTTTTTAATTAAGTCATCTATGGTGAAGTCTTCTTTTAAAACGTCCTTTAATGACTGTTTAGCTTTTGGAATATCAGGTATGTACTCAAAGTAGTTAGGGTTTTTTCGATGAAAATAATTGGTTATTTCGCCATTACTCCATATTGCCATTGTTGCTCCGCTGGCATTACAGTAACTTTTAAGTTGTTCTTTACCGTCTTTTTCTTTTGGTTTTTTAACTTCGATAACTATGTAAGGTACGGTGGGCTGTATGCTGTCCATTATCACAATATCGGCACGTTTAACTTCACGACCAAAATGTACACCGTACTCTACTTGCATACGGCTGTAGGGGTAGTTGTAGTCTTTATGTAGAGTTATTAAAAATAATTGCCTTACGATTTCTTCGGGCGTTAATTTTATGTCTTTTTCGCGAACTAAACATTTTACATAATAGGCAGTCCCATTTTTTTGAGTTTTTTCAAAAATAGTTTTTTCAAACTCAGCAACGTGATCATTAAATAATGATAACTGGTAGTTTGAATCTTTAAGTATGGTGCTTATGATCATGCTTTAGCCTTGGTCGTTATAATTTCATTTTAAATACATATACTAAAAGTATTCTAAGTTTATTCTTCTCTATTGTCTTGTTTTATCAAACGACTAAAGCATTAATTTCTTAAGTTGTAGGTTTTTATGAGGGAGATAGTTTAATATGAGAATATTTACTTATGATTTTGAGCCTTAACTATCCATTTTGTAAACATTACAAAACAGCTAAAAATCATAAGTAAAACAGGGTGACTTTACTTTTTAGTAGTACCACAGGTAGTACCGACAAAAATACGGCATAATAAAATCATTAATTAATATACATATAACTTCCAGAGTCCAGTCCAGTAGCGCCATCTTATGTTTATTACAATCGTCTTATCAAAATACAAAAAATCCCTATAAAACTGATAAAATACATTTATAAATTTTGTATGTCACCAAGTGATTTTGCATAACCTTGTATCGAAATATTCATTTTATCATCTAACCATTGGCTTTTAGCGAGCAGTTCTTCTCTTTTTATCAAAGGGATATCGTTTTTGAATGCGAGAACGATTGTGTTACCACTTTTTACTTCAAAACTTAGTAGACGGTTTTCAAATTCTATTGCGAGTAATTCATCTAACTCTTCTCGTGATTTAAGTGCCGTATGCCAAATATTAAGTACGAGGACACCGTGTTTGTTGAGTGCATTTTTACAATGATGCAAGTAGGACGATTGTACTTGTTTCGGTTCCATTCCTTTTGAGTTATATAGATCTGAAAAAATAATATCACTTTTTATGTCGGTATTTTTTATATAACTTACTGCATCATCTATATGAATGCTGAGGCGTTTTGTCTCGGGTAAGTGAAAGTGTTTTTTTGCGGTAGTCACTACTGCTGCACGGTATTCAACTGCATGTACGTTTAATTCAGAGAAACTGCTAAGTAGGTTTTTTGCCATTGAACCAGCACCTAGTCCCATGACGGTTGCTGTTTTTATTTTGGGGATAAAAAATAAACCTGCCATCATCGCCTGTGTGTAACCGAGATCTAGCCCATTAATGTTGTTTAGTTTCATACTACTTTGATATATTTTTCCATCAAAGCTGAGGATCCGGCTGGTTCTTGTTTGGTAAACGTAAATTGGGCCGTGTTCATCTGTTATTGATGCTATACAGTTTCCCTTAATATCCATGGTATTTTTATGCCTTTTAACTAATACCAATTTTATAAGTATATACAATTGATTTAGAAGAAATAATTATTATATAAAATATAAAATATAAAATATAAAAAAACCGCTTAATAGCGGTTTTTTATGATGATTTAATGATTTAATGATTTAATGTATTAATTAGTCTAAATCATCAATAAATTGTACTGCGCGACCAATATAAGACGCGGGTGTTAAGGCTTTTAATGAGTCTTTAGCGCTTTGAGGTAACTCAAGGTTATCAATAAATTCACGCATTGAATCGCCATCAACACGTTTACCGCGCGTTAAGTCTTTCAATTTTTCATACGGTTTTTCAATGCCGTAACGACGCATGACGGTTTGTACTGGTTCTGCTAATACTTCCCAATTTTTGTCTAACTCGTTTAGTAAATTTTGTTCGTTTACTTCTAATTTACTAATACCTTTTAAGGTCGATTGATAAGCAATTAAGCCATGCGCAAAACCTACACCTAAATTACGTAATACGGTTGAGTCAGTTAAATCACGCTGCCAGCGAGAAATAGGTAATTTTTGTGCTAAATGAGTGAATAGGGCATTTGCAATACCTAAGTTACCTTCTGAATTCTCAAAATCAATCGGGTTAACTTTATGCGGCATGGTTGACGAACCAATTTCGCCAGCAATGGTTTTTTGTTTAAAGTGACCAAGGGCAATGTAACCCCAAAGATCACGATCAAAATCGATTAATATGGTATTAAAACGGCAAATGGCATCAAATAATTCGGCAATATAATCATGTGGTTCTATTTGCGTGGTGAAAGCATTCCAAGATAAACCTAAAGACTCAACAAAGGTTTGTGAAAATTCATGCCAATTAACTTCAGGATAAGCGCTGATGTGAGCATTATAGTTACCAACAGCGCCATTGATTTTACCTAATAGAGCAACGTCTTCAATTTGTTGACGTTGACGTTTTAAACGTAAATATACATTGGCCATTTCTTTACCAAGGGTACTTGGAGAAGCGGGTTGACCATGAGTACGACACATCATTGGAATATTTTTGTATTCTACCGCTAGTGCTTTTATTGCCGCTAAAATTTTATCTAATTCAGGCAATAATACGTCTTGACGACAAGTATTTAGCATTAAACCATGTGATAAATTATTAATATCTTCTGAAGTACAAGCAAAGTGAATAAACTCTGTTACCGCATTCAATTCTGCATTATCGGCTACTTGTTCTTTTAAAAAGTATTCAACTGCTTTTACGTCATGATTTGTGGTGGTTTCAATGGTTTTGATGCGTTGCGCATCTTCTTCACTAAAATTATCAACAATGGCATTTAACGCGGCAATTGCTTGTTCACTAAATGCGGGGACTTCACTAATTTGCTGGGTTTGTGCAAGTTTTTGTAACCAACGTACTTCAACAGTAACTCGATATTTAATTAGTCCAAACTCACTAAATATTGGTCGTAATGCTTTAACTTTACTGCCATAACGACCATCGACTGGTGAAATTGCGCTTAATGCTGAAAGTTCCATAGTTGGTTCCTAAGTTTGTGGTTAAGGTTTATTTGTGACTTTAAAAATTTATCATTATTTTATATGAAGCAATATTAGTTTAAATAAGCTAAATATTGCTGCGCGCACTGTACTATTTTTTTGCGTGAAAACAATATGTTGCGTCGTTTTCCGCCAACTTGACGCCATAATACTGCGCTACGGATACCTGCGAGCAATAACGCTCTGATTTTATCTTGGTTATTCGTTTGTTTTAAAATATTTGGTTCGCCTGCCACTTGAATACGCGTGCCTAGCGGGCTAATAACATCGGTATAAATGCTCGCAAAACTGGCTAATATTGGTTCACTCGTTAGTTCAAAATGTTCAAGTTGACGCTGAGTTTGCTCAATACGTTGTGCCAATGTAGAGAGTGCTTGCGGTTTTTTCATCAAATGACGTTCAAGGTTAATCAAACTAATAATGTAACGAGTAAGCTCTGGATCTTTTTGTTTGTTCTTATCACCTAAATGATCGACTAAAACTTGTAAGCCGAGTGCTAAATTTTGATTATTACCGCCATATACCGCTAAGGTGTTTTCGGGTGAGGTGTTTAAAACGCTTGCCAATAAAGTATTTAATGGTGCTTGTTCAACATTCCCTGTACGAGAACATTGTTGAACTAAATGAGCTACTTGACAGATAGCAGCAAAAGTAAGTGTTTGATCTTGTATTGACATAATTGACCACGAGTTAAATTTTGTGAGAATATTAGCGAATTAGTTGATTAATAATGCCGCCACCTAAGCAGACATCATCTTGATAAAATACTACCGATTGCCCCGGTGTTACCGAGCTTTGTGGTTGTTCAAAATCTATTTTAAATTCGTTTTCATTTTTTTTACTTTTTTCAGTATTACCAGCCCCATTAGTAATAGGCGTAACAGTACAAGCCACATCATTTTGGCGATAACGTGTTTTAACCGTACATTTAAATGGTTTGCTAATGGCTTGTCTGTTGACCCAATGTAATTGATCAGCCAATAAACCTTTTGAAAATAAACGTGGATGATTATGACCTTGACCAACAATTAACACATTACGCTGCATATCTTTATCAACGACATACCAAGGTTCTTCACCCGCGGTAGCTAACCCTCCAATGCGTAAGCCTTTGCGTTGTCCTAAAGTGTGGTACATTAAACCGTCATGTTTACCCACTTCAACACCTTCAGCGCTTTCAATAATGCCAGGTTGAGCAGGTAAGTATTGTCCTAAAAAGTCTTTAAATTTACGTTCACCAATAAAACAAATACCCGTACTGTCTTTTTTATTATGGGTAATTAAGCCTGCTTTTTCAGCGATAGCACGAACTTCAGGTTTTTCAATATGACCAACAGGAAACAACGTTTGTGCTAATTGTTTATCGCTTAGTGTATATAAAAAGTAACTTTGATCTTTATTAGCATCTAACCCACGGATCATAGTCCATTGCCCATCACGCATTTCACGCTGTACATAATGACCGGTAGCAATATAATCAGCACCTAAATCTTCACAGGCAAATTCTAAAAAGGCTTTAAATTTAATTTCTTTATTACACATAATGTCAGGATTAGGCGTGCGTCCTACTTTATATTCCGCTAAAAAGTATTCAAAAACATTATCCCAATATTCAGTAGCAAAATTAATGGTGTGTAATTTGATCCCTAATTTATCGCAAACTTGTTGAGCATCTTTTAAATCTTCAGCAGCAGCACAATATTCGTCGGTATCATCTTCTTCCCAGTTTTTCATAAACAAGCCTTCAACTTGATAACCTTGCTGTTGCAGCAAATAGGCCGAAACAGAAGAGTCTACACCGCCAGACATACCAACGATAACGCGAGTTTGTTCAATAGATTTAGATGATTGTGTAACAGAGGTCGCAGTCATTAAGGTTGATTTTCCTAAACTAAAATGAGTGATTTTTTAAGCGCGACATTATAGCATGAGGATAAAAAGGGATATAGTTTTAGTTTTTCTATTTTAGCGTTGTTTTTATTCTTAAATTTATAGGGGCGATGTTAATAAAAAAAACGCTCAGGGTAAAAACCGTGAGCGTGAACTTAGCAAAAATATAATATCTAGATTTCATAAAGTAGTTCAAGTAAGGGAGTTAAAGTATAATAACGGTTATGTATGACTTTTTTATGACATTAGTACTTTATTTTATTACTTTTATTTTATTTGTTACTTGAGTTTGTTTGCATAAGTGTGTAATTTTTCAAGCTATTGTTTTAAAGCTTTGTACCAAAATCGAAAAAAACTGTGATTGAAAAGAAACTACAACATTTTTATATTGCTCAAGAGCAATCTATTTACTTATTAAGTCACAAAGATGCGACTAAACTTAAACGTTGGGTACAATTATGCCAAGAACAATTAAGCCAACTTGGTTATCGTGATATTTCGTTAATTGGTAAAGGGGCTTATGGTTTTGTTTTTGCTGGTGTAAATAAAAAAGGTGGTGAGGTTGTTTTTAAATTTTCACGCTTAACTTTACCTCAGCATGTACAAGACAGGCTTGGTGAAGAAGCTGAAATTCAAGCAGAATTAAATCATCGGCAAATACCTAAAGTAATTGAGTACCGCAAAATTAAACGACAAAATATTTTACAAATGACTCGTGCTAAAGGGGGAGATCTTGAACAAGTATCACACCAACAGGGGCCACTAGCTCCCGAATTTATTGTTAAAATTGCACTGCAACTTGCCGATATATTACTTTATTTACGCAATACTAAAAATCACCTCAAAGGTAAACCTTATGTGCATGGTGATATCAAACCCTCAAATATCGTCTATGACGAAGCTAACGATACTATTGAATTAATTGATTGGGGTTCAGCTGTTATTGCACAACTTGATATTAATGGTCAATCAACCACCAATAATATCATGGATTTAATGAGCAGCGATCTACAAAACTCTAATGCGCGTTTAGGTGATGTTTATTTTATTGGAGCAGAACAAATAAACGGTGGTTTATCATCACCAAGATTTGATGAACAAGGCTTAGCCGCCACTTTATACGCCTTAGCTTCAGGTCAATCATGTCGCTATGGTCATAAAGTTATTACACCCAACTCACTTGGTTTACCACAAATTTTAGCAAAAACGATAACCGCGATGCTAGATGATGACCTTGCAACAAGACAAAAAGCAGGTGATTATTTTTTTAATAATTTACATGTTTTACGCAATTTAGTCTTAGCCCCAAATAGTTCAGCAAGTGAAATAAAAGCCATTATTCCCACATGGTTAAAAGCAAGTAATGCTGAAGTCGATACCGTTGTTTATGGTTCACGCAAATCATTTTTACGCGCCTCATTTGACGAACATTCAAAAGAAAGTTACGAACTTGCTAATATTGACGATGTACAGCTAGAAAAATATTACAAAAATTACCTTATTGGTATGGGCGATAGTGAAAAAGCTTTTATCGCGGCGGTGAGTCGTTTAGGTAGCTTCCCCGTGGTAGGAGGCTTGGCCATACGATGGGAGAAAGAGGGCGTTTATATTGATTCTAATTTAACCATGTTTGATCCCAGTTTAAAACGTTCCTTTAATAGTGCGGTAAATAATATGGTACAACTAGCACAAGGTATTTTTCGTGTTGGTATGTTTAAAAGCTGCTTATTTAATGCCCGTGCCACTCTACATGTAGAACGTGAACATGAAAATATCCCCTTTATTGCCGATAAAATACAATGCATTCCCTTTGAAGTGAGCGACGTGCCTGAAATGGATGATATTACTCGCCTACATTCTTACTTTGAAGACGGTAAAGATCCCGATGAATATCTCTATTTACCCGATGAAATTATGGCTGAATTAGCTCAGCTAAACTTAATTCATCATACGGGTTGTATTATATTTGAAGTACTACCTAAACATTTGAAAATACATAGCTATTTACGTTTGTTAAATCATGATAAAGCAATTGAATTTAAACAATGTTTAGCCAATATTTTAGCCTTATTGCCAACTATCGACGGACTTGGCATTTCAGGCTTTATGAAGCTACCCTATAAAGATACCCGATTTTTTGAACATATTAATAGTTTACCCGATAATTTTTATCCGAAAAACCCTAAAATACTGGTGTAGTAAGTTAGCAATGTAAACTGACATAAATGAGTAGCCAATTATGAATAATAAAACCGAAGTGCAAGAAAACGAACAAGAACAAAATTTTCCCGACAGCCATATTGGTGAAATGGCATGGATTGATCTTTCTGTGCAAAATGCAGGAGAAATAAAAGATTTTTATCAAGGTGTTATTGGCTGGCAAAGTGAAGCTGTCTCGATGGGCGATTACGACGACTATGCCATGAATTCACCGGAAACAGGTGAAGCTATCACGGGTATTTGTCATACCCAAGGCGTAAATAGCGATTTACCCGCCACTTGGATGCCTTACTTTATTGTCGCTGACATTGAGCATTCTGCTGCACAAGTTAGTGCGCAAGGTGGTGAATTATTAACGCCAATAAAGTCGATGGGTAATGACAAATATGTAGTATTAAAAGATCCTGCGGGCGCTATTTGTGCCTTGTATCAAAAAGCCGCAACATAAATAATTGAAAACAGTAGTGGACAAGTGAAGTAAGCAATAAAAAAATGCTTGCCAAAAAACGTTGTGATTATTTTCCTCGTGGGATATTTGAAGCATACGCTGAGCAGCAAGCATTACAGGCAAAGTTTCCTGAACTTATGGACAACTTTATTTTACATTATCCATTTCCTATTTACTTTTTTGTAAAACACGGTGATAAAAAACTCGCACAACGTTTAAAAACAGGGCTACTTATTGCGCAACAAGACGGAAGTTGGTTACGGTTGCTTAAACAACATCAGGTGACTAGGCATTTATTCCCTTTATCACAATGGCAAAACAGGACATTTTTTGAATTGACCAATAGCGAATTATCAAAAGAGACACCAATGGCAAATAAAACATTGTGGTTTAATTTAGAGGCGTGTGGTTAATGATTAAGTTTATTAATACCTCGCTAATGAAAAATTGATTTAACTGGCTTTAAAACTCAAAGCTAGTTTAATTTCCATGTTTTACAATCAAAGAGAGAAATAAATCGGATAACTTATTGAATAAATAGTTTAAAAAAGATACAGTTAAAAAATTAATGTAAACACAGATAAGTATTTATGCAAAAAAAAAGGATACTCTGGTTCTCAAGCTGTTAGCACTATTAGCTATATCCAAATCAGGATCAATAAGGCTGCTCATGTTTAAAAAACTTGTTCCATTTATTATTATATTGGTAGTTTCTTCCTGTACATCGTTAACGAATGAAGGTGCAGATGTTCTTTTGGTAGAGACAAATACTCAGTTACCGAAGGATTGCTCTTTTATAAAATATATCGAAGCGTCTGCGGCGCAAGATGATTTATCATCCTCATTCGAAGTTGCAAAAATTCGCTTAAGAAATGAAGCAGGCAAGGAAAATGCGAACTATGTTGTAATCACTAAAAAAGGGGAAGGTTTTTTTCTTGGAGCTGGATTTGTTGGCGGAAAAGCATATAGGTGTAAAGTATAGTGCTAACAAGGCATTCAAACGGACACAAAAGAGCTGGCTGTGCTCGTACCTCGCAAAGTTTAGCCAGCTCTTTTGCGCCATTTAATGTGGCGTTAGCTAGCTAAAGGCTTACTGAGCAAGTATAGAGTATCGTAGCTAAAATCTTGCTCATGAGGCCACTCTACAGAACCAAAAGCTACAGAGGCTTGTTTGAAATAATTAGAATCTTGTAACTCTTTAAATATTCCTTTATCCAAAAATGGACTTGCATCAAAAAGTTTAATTTCATTGTTATCGAATGATAACTTTAAAAAATGATTATTCGTTGCTTCGACTGAAATTACACGAGGGTTCATAATGCTTACCTTATTTTAAAGGGGCTATTTTAAATACTGACTCACCATTTACTGCAAGTTCCCAATCTGCCATCAATTAATCTTTATGTATTTCAATCCAAGCATCAACAAGTTTTTGTTTCGGCTTTGGTAACTTCCCTTGAAGTATCTGCCCTGTAGGTATTTCTATGATCGCCTCGTCACCTTGGAAATGAACATGAATATGTGGCAAGTTGTGTTGTTGGTTATCAAAATAATACATCCGTATTATTATTCCGTAAAACATTGAAATAGTTGGCATAGCTTTCTCAAAAATGGTTAACTATGGGTATTATACGCTAGCTAACAAGCCAATCAAGTCGGACTGCTAACAGTTTGCTCGGTTTCGCTCCGCTATACATTTTAGCAAACTATTATCAGCCGCTTATTGGGGCGTTAGCAGGCACCACTTGTTCAAACTTAGGTTGGTGTAATGTTTTACATTTTATACAAAAATAGTGGTGTCCAGTATTTTTCCTGCCATTAAGGAGTTAAGGGTTTAATATATGAAGATTGATATAGGTCCAAACGATCTAATAAAAAATTGTTTAGATGGGCTGAAAAATATCAAGATCAATGATGATTTTGAAGAGCCAAAGTACCTACAAGGTGACAAGGTTTTGCCAAGGGAGCAACCTATTGATCTTGTTGATAGCAAAGAATTATTTTATATAGCCATTAAGCGTCTCGATGATATAAATAATAAACGGGCCTATTGGTGGTGCTGCCTTGTTCTTAATCGGTTGTTACGAAATTTAGAAGACCCTGAAATTGGTGAATACCTAATAGACAAAATCAAGTCTGAAAATGAGCCTTGGAAAATAATTAATCTAACCTCTCCATTATCCATAGCTGGGGGATATACAGAAAGAGTAGTAGAGCTACTATATCTGTTGGAACACAAAAATAGTGACATAAGAGGTAATGTGGTCGAGATATTAAAATTCACTAATTCACCTAAAATTGAAGACCCATTGCTCAACCTTATTGCTAAGTCAAATAATGCATATGAAATACTGTTTTCGTTATTGTCTTTATATAATGTAGCTACTGAAAAATCTTTAGAGCAACTATACAAACTTTTATATCATAAGAAGCAAGAAATAAAAGTATTATCTCTCAGCACTATTTCAAGAATAAGAAAGAAGGACGGGCATCAGTTTTATTTGAACTTGTTAGCTGATAAAAATTATCGAAATAATGATGTCGTGATTAATATTATACGAGAGTACAGTGGTAGCGCTGGGGTATCTGCAGTATGTGATCGAGTTAGTAAAATGTTGCGCAGAAAGCGTGGTCGTACTAGTGCTTGGAAAGAGGATGGTGTTGAAGGTACAGAGCTTGTTCATAATGTAGTGTTCCTTGGGAAATATTACTCTCAATTCAGTATAATCGAAAAAACTTATAAGAATATTGAAAAAAAATGGGACAATGTTCAAAATCATGAAAGTGACGCCATTTTGAAAACAATTAAAGTATCGCGTTCGTTCTAAGGCCAGCCTGCTAAATCGGGTAGCCAGAGGTATCTAACCTCCAGCCCCCACACCACCCTGCATGCGGCTCCGCACAGGGCGGTTCACTAACCATGATGGATTTTGATCCAAATATCCCTAAGTGATATTAAGCCTTCATTTTTAAGAAATTGAAGACTTAATGCC
>JAESPQ010000107.1 GCA_016765535.1 Alteromonadaceae bacterium
CTTGTTAAAATCACCAATAACCGCGTTATTTATTTTATAATTAGAACAACTAGTTATTAAAATAAATGCCTTGTTCTTGGCAATTTTTCCTACGTACAAAGTAGATCACTTAATTAATGAAACTGGTATCAGCTTAGTTTTGCAACAAGCAGACCAACTAAAAATAGCCTTAAATATCAAATGAGTAGTGTTTTTTATGATGGTATTTTTACAGGAAATAGAATGATATGATCAATATGATTGAACAATATGATGAATTGTAAAGTTTGAATTTAAGAAATTAAAAAGCCCGATAAGTGATTATCGGGCTTTGATACTACAACAAGAGTTTACGAAAGAAATGAGAATAAATTTCCTGCTATAAAAACTTAATCCTCGTCTTCCATACCACTAACACACAGTTGATTACGACCATTATCTTTAGCATGATAAAGCGCATTATCTGCTTCATTAATTTGTTTTGGTAGCAGTTCTTTACTGTTGATCACCGCGCCAATACTGACGGCGATAGAAATTTCTTGATCACCCGTGGGGATCATCGACACCGCAATATCACGACGAAAATCTTCAAACTTACCGTATATTTGATCTTCGTCTAAGCCAGGAATTAATACCGCAAATTCTTCTCCACCCAAGCGCGCAATTAAACCGCTGCCAAAATGTTTGCGCATATATAGCGCGAGTACGCGTAATACTTGATCGCCCGCTTCATGACCATAGTGATCATTCACTTTTTTGAAGTGATCAATATCAATCATCGCTAAACCATACGAAATATTACGCTTGCTATAACCATTAATACGCCCTTGTGCTTCATTAAAAAATGCACGACGATTAAGTAATTCAGTTAAATAATCGGTGTTTGCGGCTATTTGCAATTGTGCGATATTGTTTAAACTTTCGATATTTTGGGTAATACGACAGTAAAATTCTTCAGGGCAAAAAGGTTTACGTAAAAAGTCATCGGCACCATTTTTAATAAAACGCGCTGAATGAATACCATTATCAGCTCCTGAAATACCGATGATAGACAGTTGCTCTCGGGAATGTTTTTTACGAATTTCGTTGGTTAATTCAATGCCATCCATTTTTGGCATTTCTAAATCGGTGATCACCATTTTAATTTCAGGATGCACTGCTAAGCGTTCTAGTGCTTCAATACCATTCTTAGCAATAAATACAGTGAATTTACGTCTTTTCAATAACTCAACCACATGATTACGCGCTGACGATGAATCATCAACCACTAAAATACTATTTTGATGATTGGTTTTTTGCCATTGTAAAATACGTTTTAAATATAAAAATGCTTGGCTATTTTCTTTCGGAATATAATCAATAACCGCTTGCGATAATATTTTTTGGCGGGTGCTATCATCCATCTTCCCCGTTAAAACTACCCCTGGAATACCATGCGATAACACACAAGGAATAGCTTCACCGTCAAGAGCATCAGGTAATGAATAATCGATAGTCGCGGCAAAAAAATCACTATCGCCTTGCAATATTTCTTCAACCTCTGCCAAACTCCTCGCGATAGTCACTTCATATTGTAAAGACTTAGCAATTTGTTTAATTACCGTGGCAATGGGTTTGCTGTCTTCAACCACTAATAAACGTTCGGCCATTTTGTTTCCTCATTTTTATACTTATTTAGATGATATTGGCTGCTTTTTAAAAAATGTCTATAACATTAACAATAAATTTTGGGGATAAATCCCTTTTCACCTTATTGAATTACGGATAAACGAGCATACGCAACCACTAACCATTTGCTACCTACTTCATCAAAATTTATTTGAATTCTACTTTGCGCGCCACCACCTTCACAATTAATAATAGTACCTTCACCAAATTTAGGGTGATTAACGCGTTGTCCTAAACTATAGCTGCTATCGGCAAAATTTTCATTACTCACGGGTGAAGAAAATAAGCTCGTGCTTTTATCAGGCATTTTTACTTGACTGCGTAGACGAATTTCTTCAATATTTTCGCTGGGTAATTCTTTTAAAAATCGACTTGGACGATGATATTTTTGTTGCCCATATAAACGCCTTGTTTCAGCATGACATAAATAAAGCTTTTTCATCGCCCGTGTCATGCCCACATAACATAAGCGCCGCTCTTCTTCTAAGCGCCCTGCTTCTTCTGCCGATTGTTGGCTCGGAAACATACCTTCTTCAAGACCCGCAATAAACACTAATGGAAATTCTAGCCCTTTAGCAGAATGCATAGTCATTAATTGCACCGCTGATTCATATTCATCGGCTTGCGCATCGCCAGCCTCAAGTGCGGCATGAGTTAAAAAAGCGTTTAGAGGGGTTAATTCTTCTTCTAGTTCAGGTTCAACGCTAAAGGTTTGGCACGCGGTGACTAATTCATTTAAATTATCGATACGCGAAGCAGCTTTTTCGCCTTTTTCGGCTTCATACATAGCTTTTAAACCACTATGTTGAATAACAAAGTTAACTTGTTGATCTAAATCTAACTGGCATGAATCATCTTCTAACTGGTCAATTAGTGCTAAAAAGTTACCCACCGCTTTGGTGCCGCGCCCCGTAAAGGCTTGTTCGTTTAATAACATTTTACACACTTGCCATAAGGGTATTTCTAAATTTTTAGCTGCATCGCGCATTAATGACAAACTTTGTTCGCCAATACCGCGGGTTGGTTTATTTACCACGCGCTCAAACGCGGCATCGTCATTTCGATTAGCAATAAGACGCATATAGGCGAGTGCATCTTTGACTTCTTGGCGTTCAAAAAAGCGTTGCCCGCCATAAATTCTATAGGGAATTTGCGCAATCCGTAGTGCCTCTTCAAGTACTCGCGATTGCGCATTGCTGCGATATAAAATAGCAACATCGTCTAATGAATGGTTTTCAGCTTGTGGTGCATCTTGCCATTGTTCTATTTTACCCGCAATAAAACGCGCTTCATCGAGTTCATTAAAAGCTGCATAAATAGAGACTTTTTCGCCTTCGCTATCTTCTGTCCAAAGTTCTTTACCTAAGCGATTACTATTATTTGCAATTAACTCATTAGCCGCATTAAGTATATTACTGGTTGAGCGGTAATTTTGCTCTAGACGTATGGTTTTAGCACCCTCAAAATCATTTAAAAATCGTTGGATATTTTCAATTTTAGCGCCACGCCAGCCATAAATAGATTGGTCATCATCACCAACAATCATTACATTACCGTTTTGCTGCCCTAGTATATTTAGCCATGCATATTGAATAGCATTAGTATCTTGAAATTCGTCCACCAAAATACGGCCAAAACGTTGTTGATAATGATTGAGTAATACGGGGTTATTTAGCCATAACTCATGCGCGCGCAATAATAATTCAGCAAAATCGACTAAGCCAGAGCGATCACAGGTTTGTTGATAATTTTGATAAATATCGCGAAAGGTTTGTTCAGTTTGATCATAATCACATTCGATATGTTGTGGGCGTAAGCCTTCGTCTTTTTTGCCGTTAATGTACCATTGGGCTTGTTTAGCTGGCCAGCGTTTCTCATCTAAATTTAAGGATCGAATAACACGCTTAACCATGCGTAATTGATCATCAGAGTCGAGCACTTGAAAGGTTTGCGGCAGTTTTGCTTCTTGAAAATGCATCCGTAATAGACGATGTGCTAAACCATGAAAAGTACCGATCCACATGCCATGTATGCCGCCACCAATGGTTTGTTCTACCCGAGCGCGCATTTCTGCGGCAGCTTTATTGGTAAAAGTAACCGCTAAAATACTGTGTGGCGATACTTGCTCAACTTTAACTAACCACGCAATACGATGTACCAAAACCCGAGTTTTACCACTACCCGCACCAGCCAAAATCAGCATGTTTTGTGCGGGCGCAGCTACCGCTTCACGCTGTTTGTCATTTAAACCATCGAGTAATTGCGAAACATCCATAAAGAAAGTGCCTTGTGTGTTAGTGCAGACAAAAAAAATTAATATGATTAAGAAAGTGAGCATTTGTCTATCGCGCGCACTCTACAAGTAAAACAAGAGGCTCATTGTAAGCTAAAGGCGATTTATTTTTATAGTTTTATTACGTTTTTTTAGCTTTTTTGCTGGTTTTTTTGTTTATCCACGCCCAATGCATTTCAGCCACAATGGGCGCTTGCCCTGATTCATCCGTTAACTCAACTGCAATAATTAAATTTCCTTTTTCTTGTTGCTGTATCTGGTTTATTTGCTCATTCGTTAACATCGCATTTGCGGTTAAGGCACCCTGCATACGTTGATAAAAATTAAGTGACATTGATTTTAATAATGGCAGGCGACTATCTGGTAGGTTCAGGCCTAAAATTAAGCCCGTGGCTGACTCTGCCAATAACGCTGCCGCAACCGCATGAATGCCACCAATATGATTTTGCACCCGTTTTTTATTCGCTAAGGTAAGTAATACTTTATCGTTAGTGACTTTTTGCAGCTTAACACCCGCCGTATTGGCAAATTTAACTTGCGAGCAAAATAGCTTAGTGAATAAAAATGAACGACTAAATAATGGTAAATGATTTATTTTACTAACATAGCGACTTAAACGATTGGCTTTTATTGTTTTAGCATCTGTTGGGGTCATGATTTTCTCTTATTGAACAAATATTATTAAACCATTGTTCAATAAACTGGTCTGACCTGCAAGGGTTTTATGTTAGCAAATTGCTTGCTAACATAAATAATGACTTTTTCGTTTATACTTATATTTTGAAAAAATATTGTTGGTAAACTTTTAATTCATCAATAGACTCAAGAATATCGTCTAGTGCCAAATGGGCGCCAGTTTTAGTTACTTTAGCGAGTACTTCAGGGTTCCAACGGCGTGCTAATTCTTTTACGGTGCTAACGTCCAGGTTACGATAATGAAAATATTGTTCAAATTCAGCCATATATTTGACTAAAAAACGTCGGTCTTGCCCTATGCTATTACCACACATCGGCGAAACACCTTTAGGTACATATTGCTTTACAAATTCAAGGGTTTTAGCCGTTGCGGTTGCTAAACAAACGTCACTCTCTAAACAGCGCTGTGTAAGCCCCGAGGCTCCATGATGTTCAACACACCATTGGCTCATGTTATCTAACACGTCTTTACTTTGTTTGATGGCAAACACAGGCCCTTCAGCCAAAATATTTAATTGGCTATCGGTCACTATGCTGGCAATTTCTAAAATGACGTCGGTATCAGGCTCAAGCCCTGTCATTTCTAAATCAAGCCAAATTAAATTGCTATCGCTACAGTTCATGAAAATTCCTTATAACTGTTTTTGTTTTTATCTTATTACCAACCTAAGAAAACCAACATAAGCCAAGTCTCAGTAAGCATTAGGTGAAACATTAATAGTTAAGTATAATACGTTACTAGATATTATACCAAGTTGATTAAGTTCTTTCCCTCTCAGGGAGACATTTAATCTATTGGGTATTAAATTCAAAATTATTCTACATTTAGTGCAAAGCACAGTAAAAGCAGGTAAAAGTGGCGAAAAAAAAGCTAACTCACGGGCAAGCACGGCGCATAAAAGCGAATCAAGCAAAAAAATTGCGTAATAAAAGTGATCAACAACATTGGCAAGACAATGAGCTTAGCGAAGCAAAATCAGGTGTTATTATTAGCCGTTTTGGTCAGCATGCCGATGTAGAAAGCGAACAAGGCGAAGTATTTCGCTGCAACCTGCGTCGCTCTATTGATTCACTCGTGTGTGGTGACAAAGTATTATGGCGTCAAGGTAAAGTAACTGAGCATAGTATTTCTGGCGTGATTGAAGCGGTTGAAGAACGCAGCACCATGCTGTGTCGCCCTGATGTTTACGACGGAATAAAGCCTATTGCAGCTAATATTGATCAAATATTTATTGTTTCATCCGTGTTACCTGCTTTTAATACCGACATTATTGATCGCTATTTAGTTGCTGCTGAACAAACCGGCATAACGCCGATAATATTATTAAATAAAATAGATTTATTTGACCAAGCTAACGAAGTTGGCATTATGACGAGCTTAAACATTTATCAAAGCATCGGTTATCAAGTATTTTTGGTTAGTAACGAAAGTGCCCAAGGTATAGAAGAATTACGCCAGCTACTCAATAATAATGTCAGTATTTTTGTCGGACAATCGGGCGTGGGCAAATCAACCTTGGTAAATAGTTTGATGCCTGAATTAGGGCTTGTTACTAAGCAAGTATCTAATAATTCAGGCTTAGGTCAGCACACCACTACGGTAGCGCGATTATTTCATTTTTCAGCAGGTGGTGATTTAATTGACTCTCCTGGCATACGAGAGTTTGGTCTTTGGCATTTAAATGCTAATGAGGTTTTTAATGGCTTTACTGAATTTGCTCAATTTCAAGGGTTATGCAAATTTAGAGATTGTAAACATCAACAAGATCCAGGCTGTGCGCTTACTGCTGCGGTTGAAAATAAACAAATTCATCCACTGCGCTTTGCCAGCTTTCAACGAATTTTAGCGAGTTTAGGTACTAATAAACTCACCTCACGCTTTAACGATTAACTTATTTAAAAAGGTTTTAAACGCAACAATGTTAAACAAAATAAAAATTACTCTGCAATATATACTTCCTAAACACGCAATTTCTCGCTTAGTCGGTAAATTAGCCGCTGCCGAAGCGGGTTGGTTAACCACTAAACTCATTACTTGGTTTATTAATGCTTATAAAATAAACATGAGTGAAGCAAAATATACAAAGGCTAGTGACTTTAAAACCTTTAATGATTTTTTTACCCGAGAGCTTGCCGAAGGCGCACGCCCAATTAATGGCGATGAAAATAGCTTATGTTATCCCGTTGATGGCGCTATTAGCCAACAAGGTGATATTGTTGAAGGGCAGCTAATTCAGGCCAAGGGGTTTGATTATAGTTTAGTGAGTTTACTTGGCGGTAAAACTGAAACTGCCGAAGCTTTTCAAGGCGGTAAATTTTCTTGTATTTATTTAGCCCCTAAAGATTATCATCGCATTCACATGCCAATGGCAGCTACTTTACGTGAAATGATATATATACCCGGAGAACTATTTAGTGTTAATCCATTAACCGCCAATAATGTACCTAATTTATTTTCTCGTAATGAACGAGTTGTTACTATTTTTGATACCGAACATGGCGCTATGGCAATGGTATTAGTAGGAGCAACCATAGTGGCTAGTATTGAAACTACTTGGGCAGGTACTATTACACCACCTGCGGGTAAAGATATTTTTCGCTGGCAATACCCTGTTGACGGTGTTGATGCTATTCGTTTTAATAAAGGCGATGAAATGGGTCGTTTTAAACTAGGCTCTACGGTGATCACTACTTTTGCACCTAATATGGTTGAATTTAATCCACAAGCAGGCGCTGAAACGGTGACTCGTTTAGGTGAACACTATGCTGATTTACTTCGTTTGAATTAATATACTGATACATAAATCGTCATACTGAACTTGTTTAAGTATCTTAAACATAATCAACCTCTGCTTTATTTTCGTAAGTAGACAGTTGAAAATATTAGATTTAAATTCCAGCGACACGCAATAACAGAGTGAATTTTGAACATTTTTCACTCAGTTCTTGCTCAATGGTAAAAATCAAGATACGATTGTGTTCGTATCAGATCATAAAAAAGATGATCTAAATGTATTTTTATGATGACTAAGTAATACAAAAAACTTAATTACTTAGTCAGCTAAACAAGCAATAAAGGAATTTTTAATGTCGGGTTCTAAAACCATACTCAAGCCTACTGAGGCAGAGTTATCCCTACTGAACATTTTGTGGAAACTAGGTCCAGCGACCGTTAAACAAGTGCATTTAACCGTGAGCGAAACGCAAAAAACCGGCTACACCACGGTACTTAAAATATTACAAATAATGCACGAAAAAACGTTGGTGGTTCGTGACGAAACTAATCGTGCTCATATTTATGCACCAGCAGACAGCCAAAAACAAACACAATCATCATTATTAAAAGATTTAGTGATCAAAGCTTTTGGTGGTTCTACTTCTAAACTGGTTATGCGTGCTATTGGTGATTCAACCACGAAAGAAGAAATTAACGATATTCGACAAATGCTTGATCGCTTAGAGCAAGAAAGCGAACAATAAAACGATCTATGAAAGAATCTATAAAATAATTAAAGATAAGAAATAATAAGATTAAATGTTAGAAAATCCTTTTTTATATAGCCTAGCTATCACCCTTATCCATTTTATATGGCAAGGCTGCTTAGTTGCGCTGGTATTAAAATTAATATTTACTTTTATATCGCCCAAAAATCCGCAATTAAGATATGCAGCTTCTGCCATAGCAATGCTAGCTAGCTTAGCAATGCCATTAATCACGTTCTTTATTGTTTATCAAGTTGGTTTTGATAAACTGACCAATAGTAATGAAATGATTATTGGTTTCGTGAATAATATCACCCAGAATAAAGAGTCAGATTTTTCAGCTAATATAGTAGAATACTTACCCTTTTTATCTTTAGCTTGGTTAATAAGTATTAGCTATTTAGCAATAAAACTTATTTTTGACATTTATTATGTTAAACAATTAACACAAGTAGATGCTACGCCTGCAGAACAATCGCTACAAAAACGCTTTATAGCATTAGCCAATAAAATGCATTTATGGCGTATGCCACGTTTATTAATTTCATTAAAAGCCGAAATACCCATGGCAGTTGGCTGGTTAAAGCCTGTAGTTTTATTGCCTGTCAGCATGATTTCTGGACTGACTAGCGCGCAATTAGAAATGCTGCTATTACACGAATTAGCGCATATAAAACGCCATGATTATTTAATAAACTTCATGCAAACACTCATTGAAATTTTATTATTTTTTCATCCAGCTATTCGCTGGGTGTCAACACAAATGCGTAACGAACGTGAATTTTGTAGTGACGATATTGCCGTTGCACAATGTTGTAAGCCTATTGCGTATGCACGAACTTTGGCAGAAACAGCTGCGTTATGCCAAAAACGCGCACATCAGCATTCCATTCCACAAATGGCATTGGCCGCATCTGGTGGTGATTTAAAACAACGCGTTATACGTTTGGTTGACTCTCACTGCACCTCTAGCAATGATTTTGGCAAATGGTTAGCGGGTATTTTTGTTTTATTAAGTGTTATTACATTAAGCACTCGCCCAGTATTTAATTTACCTATTTTAGAAGATAAATTAGCTTATTTACCTTTTTACGCTACTGTTCAACCCTCTGTATATGAAGAAAACATTGCCTTAAATCCAATTGATTTAACACAAACGCCTATTACACAACATTTACTTTATAATGATCAGGCAAATAAAAAGACAATTGATAACATGGCAATAAACACAAAAACTCCAGAACAAAATATAAAATTAACAGCTAAAATAAAAAAACCTGTCTTCAGCATTGCGACAAAAAATGAATCGACATTAAAAACACTGTCTATGTTAACAACTGGATCAAGACAGAAAAAATCGATAAAAAGTAGCTCTACTACAACGATGAGTAAGCGTCATATCGTCAAAACAATAATAAATCAACAACCACAGCCATTATTAACAACACAAAAAACAGTTGCGTTATTAACCAAACAAGTCCTTAGTGGTAAGCAATCATCTCCAACAAAACAGCAGCAAAATCTATTAACGACTAAAAAGTTTAATACTACTAACATTAAAACAAAAACAAAACATATTATAGATAACAACAGTTTCATAAAAAAACCAACGGTTAATAGTCAATTAAATTTAACTAATACTGAAAAACTAAAATATTCTCTAATAAATAACACCGACAATATTGATGTATTGGCACAATTTAATACGCCAATAAATCCTTATGCAGCACAACTTGCAGAATTAGCTCAACCTATTACCAACAAACATATTGCAACACCACCATTAAAAAAAGCAGCACAATTGATTAGCTCATTTGCCCCTAAATATCCTCAAATAGCTAAACGTAAAAAAATTGAATTAGAAATATTAGTTCACTTTGTTGTTGGCGTAGATGGTTACGTTAGAGATATTAAATTTGTACAACAAAATAAAATCGCTTTTTTTCGCCGTTCAATAAGAACAGCAATGAGAAAATGGCGTTTCGAGCCGGCGCAAATAAAGGGGAAAAAAGTTAAAAGTAAAATGTCTAAAATATTTTCTTTCAATCTAGCCGATTAATAGTTAAATCTGAATTTAAGAAACAATAAGCTTACTCTCCATTAAATAAAGCTCAACTTAAGTAGCATTTTCCCTCTCTCCACAAAAAGTTCCTTCCTTTTTAAGAAAAAAATTTATTTAAATATTGTATATTGCAAACAAAAATATACAAAAAAAAATTTTTACATAACTTTCAACACGTTATCATTGCTTGTTTTTTGTTCGGTAAACTTTCAGTTAACATTTAAAAGCTTGATATTTTTTCTGATTTAGGCAATATAGATGAGTTGTAAATAAATGTAATAATTTATTTTACAAAAATAATAAATATATTTATAAAGTACACAGGGAAACATAATAATGAGAAATAATTTTTCAAAAACATTTAAGCGCTCAATTGCCGCTATTGCAGTATCAGCTGTATTAGGTATGGGCGTTGCTTCTGCTGACGATATCGTTGGTAAAGTACAATTAAACGGTGCATCAGTAACGGGTGTAAAAGTTAAAGCTGTTAACCTTGCAACGGGTACTACTCGTACAGTAACACTTAACGAAGACGGTAGTTACCGTTTAGCTAAGTTACCATCAGGTAACTATAAAGTTACCGTTTCAAAAGATGGTGTTGTTGTTGCTGAAAGTACAGCTCGCGCTTCTTTAGGTACAAATACCGTAAAAAACTTTGATATTGCCGAACAAGGCGATACCGAAGTGATCCAAGTTGTTGGATCTTCGGTAGCCACTGTTGATGTTACGTCTTCAGATGCAGGTTTGGTTGTCGGTGAAGTAGAAATTGACCGTATGCCTATCGCTCGTAACATTACTGCGGTTGCTTTATTAGCGCCAGGTGTTGTTCAAGGTGATTCACAATTTGGTAACACGCCTTCATTTGGTGGTGCTTCTGTTGCAGAAAACGTTTGTTACATTAACGGCATGGAAGTAACCAATACTCGTCAAGGTTTAGGTTGTGGTCAATTACCATTTGAATTTTATAAAGAATTCCAAGTAAAAACAGGTGGTTATTCAGCTAAGTATGGCCGTGCAACTGGTGGTGCAATTAATGCCACAGCTAAAAGTGGTACTAACGAGTGGGAATTTGCTACGGTAATAAACTACAAACCAAATTCTTTACGTGGTGACGGTAAATTCTCTCGTGCCGACGGTGGTACAGGTACAGTATTTCGTGACACTCGCAACGACGAATTTAATAAAGCAGATATCAGCTTTTCTGTTGGTGGTCCAATCATCAAGGATAAATTATTCTTTTATGCATTAGTTAATCCTCGTAATGCTTCTAGTCAAGTTGCTGATGGCGGTTGGCGCTATGGTGTTGATAATGAATTATACAAACGTGATGCTTCAGGTAGTAATAACCTTTTTTGGGGTGCAACAGTTGATTGGGATATTAACGAAGATCACCGTTTAAGCTATTTTGGTTACTCAGATCGTAGTGATACTACCTTAGATATTTATTCTAACAATTTAGATACTGGTGTTGTTGGTTCTCGTACTGGTGGTTTTTTACAAAAACGTGGTGGCGAAACGCATAGTTTAAGCTACACAGGTTATTGGACAGACGATTTAATTATTACCGCGATGGCGGGTCAAATTAAAACGGAATATGAAAACACGCCAGATAACCTAGACTGTCCTTCAGTTGACGATGCGCGTACCGGTATTGCTAACCCTGTTGTTTCATGTGGCCCTGGCGGCAGCTTTGGTGCTAACAACGATAAAAATACACAATATCGTTTTGATGCAGAATACACCATTGGTGATCATACCATTACTGCAGGTTATGAATATCAAGAACGTGCATCTTCTCGTATCAATCGTCCTATTACAGGTCATAGCTGGACTTATTATACTTTACCAGCGGGTGAGTCAGTACAAGGCGATAACGGCGTACTATTTACCAATAATACTGGTGCTAGTGCTGAATATGTAAGAGATCGAATTTTTGATGGCGGTGGTAGCTTTTCATCTAAAATTAAAGCTTATTATATTGAAGATAAATGGCAAGTTACTGATGACTTAACCTTAAATATTGGCGCGCGTATTGATGAATTTAAAAACTGGGGTACTACAGGTAAACTGTTAACAGAATTTAAAACTGATATTGCTCCTCGTTTAGGTTTTAGCTGGGATCCTACAGGTAACGGCGAAAGCAAATTCTACGGTACTGTCGGTCAATATTACTTACCCGTTGCAAATAACACCGTTTATCGTGCTGCATCAGGCGTAAGCGATACTACCACTCATTATACCTTTTCAGGTATTGGTGCAGACGGTGCTCCAACAGGTATTGATCCAGTTAACGGTACTGCAGGTAATTCTCAAACGGTAGGTTCAGTTTCAACGATCCCTGAAAAAGATATTTTCCAAGCACAAGAAGCGGATCCGTTTTCTAAAATTGAGTATATCTTAGGTTTCGAGACCATGTTAACAGATGAATATACGGTTTCATTTAAAGGTACTTATCGTTATGTAGATACCGCACTTGATGATTACTGTGGTGCGTATTCATGGCCTTACTGTGTATTATTGAACCCAGGTGAAGATTCTTCTTGGTATAAAGATGGTTTCTACTACAATGGTAATGGTGATTTAAACATCGATTGGGATTTATTCGATGGTTCTCCAGATCCAGGCTCTTTAACTACTCATCGTAATTCTGATCAAATCATGCTTCCTAAAGCTAAAAATGAATACTATGCATTAGAAACGATTGTTAAATATAACTTAGATAACTTACGTTGGTCATTCAGTTATAGCTGGTCACATAGTTTTGGTAACTTCGAAGGTGCGGTTAAATCTGATATCGGTCAAGCTGATGCAGGTATTACGCAAGATTTCGATTTCCCAGCCTTAATGGATGGTGCTAATGGTAACCAAGCAAATGATCGCCGCCACGTATTCAAATTCTTTGGTAGCTATAACTTAACTGATGAATGGGTTGTTGGTTGGAATTCAACTTTAGCAAGTGGTCGTCCATTATCAGCCTTTGGTAAGAGCTACCCTAGTGACAACCCTGATTTATTCGGTGGTTACGGTGATACTTTCTACATTACTAACGATGACGGTTCATTTACTCGCCTACCTCGTGGTTCTGTAGGTGAAACACCTTGGACTTTCAAAGTTGATTTATCTTCAAGCTATGACTTTGAAGTTAACGGTATTGAAATGCAAGTATCTATGGATATCTTCAACGTGTTTGATATTCAAACAGTTGCTCGTCAAAATGAACATTGGGAACGCCGTGCAGGTAGTTACAATAAATTTTACGGTTCAGCATACGAATGGCAATCACCTCGCTCTGTTCGTTTAGGCTTTGAAGCACGCTTCTAAGCACTGATGCTTATTAATAAGTAATTTTTATTACTGATTAGTAAAAGTAAAAATAAAATCCGATGTGTTTCTACGCATCGGATTTTTTATATCTAGTCTTTATTAATATTATAACTATTCACCATGATGTTCCATTCTATTGGCTTGTCTCTTTTTCTGTATAATCAACCATTTATCTTTTTGCTCATTGGTTAACATAGCAAACAAATCAAAACGACTTCTGGCTTTAATTAAACCAAGTTGCTCAAACGTTGATTTATAATTTTCTTTTAATGCTAATACAGCAGATCCATCGAAACTGCTTGCGGTTAATAAACTCTGCATAGTTTGATGAAAGGCCTTCATCATTGGCTGATATTTTTCACGTTCTGCTTTAGCATTCTTGAATATTTGTTGCGCGCGTTGGCGTTGCTCACTAGTTAATTGCAGTTGTTTTGCCACATGCATAAAACGTTTTTTCATCATCTTTTTATGCATTCCTTGCATCTTATTCGTAGCGTTTAAATGTGCCTGCCCTTGATGCTGAGTATTAAAGGTTGCCATTGTTGTATCTTTATCACCTATCTGGTTTGCCATAGCAGTTGCTGTCGTTAAAGACGTCACCGTTAATGTAGCTATAAGTAAGGCTAATTTGCTGTTGTTAAGTATTTTCATCATAAATCCTCGACGTATATAAAGTGGTTATTTGATTAATTAGCCCATTGCTAACTCGTTATATCGAAACTTACTATAACGATTACAATGCAAAGAAACGCAAACCAATGTAAAGGTTGTGTAAAGTTTAGGCTTTTATTTTTAGTTTGCGCTAACAATGCGCTATGCTAGCGTTACCAATAACAGCAGTGAGTTATTTATGAATGTAACTAACATTAACCAACGAATTTTATTAATTGATGATGACCAAGAACTGGCTGAACTTTTAACAGAATTTTTAGCAAGTGAGGGTTTTAGCTTACACTGTTGTTTTGATGGTGTATCAGGATTAGCTAAGGCTTTTGATCATTCAATAGATTTAATTTTACTTGATGTAATGATGCCAGGGCTTAATGGCTTTGAAGTATTAAAAGCGCTTGGCGATAAACACAAAACTCCGATATTAATGCTAACGGCTAAAGGTGATGAAGCAGATCGGGTGTTAGGATTAGAATTAGGTGCCGATGATTATTTAGCTAAGCCTTATAATCACCGTGAATTATTAGCGCGCATTAAAGCCATTTTAAGACGAATTGAAATAGCTAAAACAAGCAATAACAACAGCATAATTGATAACGTGAATTCAGTAGAGTTAAACCATGGCACGCGCGCGGTACATTGTCATCAGCAAGAAGTAACGCTAACAGGCACTGAATACCAAATTTTGCACTATTTAATGCAACGCCACGGACAAATTGTTAGTAAAGAAATTTTATCAGAACAAGTACTCGGACGGCGTTTAACTGCTTTTGATCGTAGTATCGATATGCATGTTAGTAATATACGCCGTAAACTATTACCGCATAGCCCCAGTGATAAATTAACCACCATACGCAGTGCCGGCTATTTATTTTTATCGGGTGATAACCTTTCCTAATTATAAGCAACGAATTTTATGACTAAATATTTTAAATTATGGTTTTCATCCATTAGTGTTAAATTGTTTTTTTGGTTTTGGATTGTTGCCATTATTTCAGTGCTGTCTTCACATTTTATTATTTCTCAATTAGCAGAAGATAGCTTAATTTTACCTGCCCATCGCGGTGATATGCGACAGTTACATAAAATAGTTCGCTATGCTAAACATCATACTAAATTAACTATTCAGCAGTTTTTACACAGTTTACCTACCTATAAAGCAAATAATGTGTGGCTAAAAGATAACACAAAATCACAAATTTATACCGCCAAAAAGCACACTAATAAAGTATTAAAAAATTATCTATTACAAAATAGCCTAACCGATCCTATCACTATTCAATTTAGAAAATTGCGGCTAACGGGCCCGCTAACCATAAACACCAAAGGCCAAAATTATCAACTTTATGTTTCTAACTATTCAAATCATCGCATACCGCCTTTATCTGTTCATCGAATTCCACTATGGTTGCGTATAACTATTACCGTAGCAATTAGTTTTTTTCTATTATGGCTGTTAGCAAAATCGTTATCAAAACCCTTACTTAAAATTCAACAAGCCGCCAATGATTTAGGCAATGGTAAACTCAGCACCCGTGTTACTGAATTAGATCAGCGCAATGATGAATTGGGTCAACTGGCAAAAAGTTTTAACCAGATGGCAAAAAAATTAGAGAATTCCATTAGCGCTCAACAACGTTTATTGGGTGATGTATCACACGAATTACGTTCACCGATGACACGCTTACAACTAGCCATTGCTCTTGCACATAAGTCTAAACAAACTCCTGATGAATTAACCAAATATCTACTGCGTTGTGAAACTGAAATTAACCGCTTAGATACCATGCTAGACAATGTTATCGCGCTATCTCGGTTAGAAAACACTATACCCGTGATTAATAATCATCAGCTTACTATTAATAAGCTAGTGGATGATTTAGTTGTCGATGGACAATTTTTAGCTGATGAAAAAAATATCATTATTAACAACATCCCAACTCAGAACATTATTATTAATGCTGACGAGCAACTACTTGCCAGCGCTATTGGTAATATTTTAACCAATGCTGTTAAATATAGTCCTGAAAACAGCCAAATATCAATACAACTCAGCGTTAATGAGCAACAATTAATAATTAAAATAACCGATAGTGGTATGGGGGTTCCTGAAACAGCACTTAAACAGTTATTTGAACCTTTTTATCGCGTACAAAATGATAGAGCTAGAGCAACTGGAGGCTCGGGTTTAGGCTTAGCTATTGCTAAACAAGCTATAATAGCTCACCATGGCACTATTGAAGCCTACAATAATAATAAGTATGGATTAACGGTTGAAATTAAATTACCCTGCAATTAACCTATTAATTATACTCATTATTTTTACATAAGGAGTTTCTTTCGTGTCTCATGCCAGTGTATTTTCCAATGAACAACAATTAACAAAAAACATCGACAGCACGTTTAATAACTTTTGGCAGCAGGGCAATTTTGCTCATTTCAATGGCATTGATAATTTAACCATTCACTACGCAAGTTTTACTAAAAACACGCATAACAAATGCTTAGTTATTGCTTCGGGCCGTAGTGAAAGCTATTTGAAATTTAAAGAGCTTATTTATGATTTTTTTCAACAAGGCTTTAATGTTTTTATTCTAGATCATCGCGGTCAAGGTTTATCACAACGTATGCTCAGCAATAGTCAAAAAGGTTATGTGAGAAATTTTGACGATTATGCTGATGATTTTCATAACTTTGTTAACACTATTGTACTGCCATCATGCAAAAACAAAATTCTCCGCAATGGCGATGATACACAGACAATGCCGTTATATTTATTGTCGCATTCTATGGGTGGCGCGATCAGTGTGCGCTATTTGCAAAAATATCCAAATATCTTTAACGCAGTAGTATTATCGTCGCCGATGATCGCCTTTAATAATGGTGGTTTACCTCATTGGTTAGCGACAACAGTGATCAAAAGTGCAGATAAACTCAATCAATGGTTTGGGCAATCGCCTTGGTATTTTATCGGTCAAAAAGACTATCAAACGATTAATTTTAACGATAATCCGTTAACGCATTCTGAACAACGTTTTAAACATTTTATGGCGTTATATCAACAATATCCTGAAATTCAGCTTGGTGGGGTAACGATTCATTGGCTAGCGCAGGCAATTAGCACCACCAAAGCAATTTTTTCCCAGCTAAATAAACTTAAAAGCCCTATTTTGGTGATCCAATCAGGTGGCGATAGTATCGTCGATAATGACGCCCAAAATAAGTTTTGCACCTTACTACATCAAGAAAATCAAAAATCATGCCCTAATGGTAAACCCGTGGTGATTAAAAATGCTAAGCATGAATTGTTTTTAGAAAGCGATGACTTTCGTGAACTCGCGCTGCAACAAGCGCTTAATTGGTTTACTCAGCATCCTTAAAAGCGTCCTCATCAACAAGCGTACTACGCTCCACATCATCACCCACTGTACTAACAGGATCATGATGAATAAATACTTCGCATGGTGCAAGCTGCTGGATAATTTCTTGCTCTATTTCTTCACCAATAGCATGCGCGGTAAATAACGATAAATTATCATCTAACTCTAAATGAAATTGAATAAAACGTTGTTGTCCTGCTTGTCTAGTGCGTAAATCGTGCACCCCTAAGGCTTTATCATTACGTAAAGCAATACTAATAATTTGTTGTTGTTCTGCTTCAGTTAATTGATGATCCATTAAATGTTTAACACTTAACCATATAATACTGCCTGCTCCCCATAATAGAAATGCGCCCACAAGCATGGTAAAAAAACCATCGGCTCTTATCCAAATACCTTGGCTTAAAAATAAAGCGGCCAACACACCTAAATTTAAAAACAAATCAGATTGGTAATGCATAGAATCAGCACTAATGGCCAATGAAGAAGTTCGCTTTATCACTTGCTTTTGCAACATAACCAATGCCAAGGTAGCTAAAATAGCGATAATGGTAACAATAATACCGATGTTAGTTTTTATAATAACGACAGGATTAATAAAACGATCAATACCATGAATAAGTAATAATATTGCAGAACCGAGCACAAAAGCAGCTTGCACTAATCCAGCTAAACTTTCTGCTTTACCATGACCAAATTTATGCTCATTATCAGCAGGTGCTAACGCAAAACGTAAAATAATCACATTCATTAAAGAGGCAAATAAATCGAGCATAGAATCGGTGCTTGACGCCAGCATTGCGCTAGCTTCGGTAGCAAACCAAGCATAGAGCTTAATTATAACTAATACCAAAGCGGTTATAGTGGCAGCTTTAGCAGCCAATTGTACCCAATAGTTGTAATCTTCAGGGTTTGTAGTAACGGCTGTGTTATTTTTACTCAAAATTAATACTCTCTATAATGCTAGTCAGCAAGACGTGTAATATAACAAGCTAATTTGTTATAATCAGCTTCACCAGTAATTATTTTTACTTTTTTATTTAGAAATGAACGGGACTCATCAAACCAAGGTAACAGATAGAGTATTTGTAGGTCGGGCTTCAGCCCGTCAAATATAGATTGATGGCCTAAAGGCCAACCTACAAGTGTTACCCTAAAATATAGCTATTTGACCAGTC
>JAESPQ010000108.1 GCA_016765535.1 Alteromonadaceae bacterium
ACCTCCAGCCCCCACACCACCCTGCATGCGGCTCCGCACAGGGCGGTTCACTAACCATGATGGATTTTGATCCAAATATCCCTAAGTGATATTAAGCCTTCATTTTTAAGAAATTGAAGACTTAATGCCTATTGATCCCTTTTGTTTTAGAACTTCTCCATGTGCCTTTACGGGTGCTCCCGCAACTAATGGCTAGTTTTAAGGGAACCCCGCACTTGAGTAGATTTCTCACTTTGGTTCTTGGCTTACGCCATTGCCGCCAGTAACACATTCGTATTCTTCTGCGGATCCAATGATCTAAACCTACCATTAACTGATATTCTTTAGCGATGAGAAAATAATTCCCCCAACCACGTAAATATCGGTTCAGGCATTCAATTTGTTTGCCCATAGCGATCCCTCAATTTCGAAGTCAATAAAGCAGGGCGAATAACAGTTGGTTTTTTGCTCGTGCCTCGCTTATTTTAACCAACATCATTTTCCGCTTATTAAGGCGTTAGTTGGCTTCTTTACTTCGATGGAAACTTCTGCTTTTGGTGCAACACTCGCATAATTCGAATAGTTTCTCCATCAACACAATAAGAAACAATCATCGATACTTCAGGAATAATTAATACTCGCCCTCGAAAAATATCTCTTTGAACGCCCATTAATGGATGTTCAAGTAAGTGCTCAACTTTGGTCTCTATAATTTGGTCGGTTTTTTCAGCGGCTCGAGGATTAAAATCGAACAAAAATTCAAATATTTTTTCACGATCATTTAGTAACTCTTCTTCCCAAAAAATCATATTATATCTCTATTGCGAATCTTAATCTTTCTAGCTTCCATTTGTATTTTAGCTTCATTATGCTCAATAAAATTAGCTTTACCGCTATCAAGTTTATCAAATGCAGCATTTACTTGCTCTGTTAACCACAAAACATGGGTCATAGATTTCCGTTGTTCTTCAGCTAGGCCTACTGTAAGCTCTCGGCATGCGTCACTTAATGTACGGCCTTGGCTTTCAGTCATTAACTGAGCTAAGCGTTTAGTTTCTTTATCAACTCTAAATTGAATGCGAGTGTCCATGATATATTACCTCTATTTATATTGTGCACACAAATGTTAGCACCAGTGTCGGCAACAGGCAACTAACAAGGCTCAAACGGACACATAAAGCTGGCTGTGCTCGTTCCTCGCAAAGTTTAGCTAGCTTTACTTAGCCGCTTATTGGGCGTTATGCAGTAAATTGACATCGTATGGCACATTAATTGGGCCTATGTTTGAACCATTAAAAAATATTAGTGTATTTTCTAAAGTAGCGGTCGATCCCGAGCTTGAAACAGTAGTTTGGCCTAACGGTGCAGATTTAGCTCCAGAATATCTGAAAGAACTGCATAACAAGCAAATCAACAAGGACTAAAAACAGATAATTGGACTCCCTCACCCTTAACGAGTGAGGTAATATAAAAGTTACCACACAAATATATTATAAAGAGTCCTAATATGTATCGTACCAAAGTTGGCGTTGATTTAGCAAAAGAAGTTATTCAAGTTTGTATTTATAGAAACAAAAAGGTGCAGTCAAATATTGAAATGACACCGAACGAATTTAGCCTATTAATGAGGCGTTATATTTTAAATGCTGGTCGTAATGTCCGCCAATTGCGAAGATATAAACACAGTTATCATCAAACTTATAAATAAGCCTGTCTTTTTGGGAAATCCGTTTTGACCACAATCCAGATAAATTATGTTTTAGTGGCTCTGGCTTACCTAAACCACTAGAGGGATCTGAACGTAACATTTCTTTCAGAATTTTACATAGTGCTTTGTGTAGCTTTTTGTCTTTTTCTCTTAATTGCTCATAAATAAGCCAAGTCTTACCTTCAAAAACTAGTGATCTCATTTAATTGCTCTTGTGTTGGTTTATATCCTGTACTGGTTTTGTGTGTAGCCATCGACTCAGTAATTTGCTTCATTAAATTGCTACTCTGTAATATATGCAGTGTTTCTTGCTCTCTTTCCCAGTCATCAGCACTCATCACTATAAAGTCGTCACCTGCTCGCCTAGTCACTTTAATAGGTTCATGTTCACTAACTGTTTGTTCAACATATGTTTTTAAGTTGTCTCTAAACTGGTTTACGCTTATGCTATTCATAATAAAATCACTTGTATGTACGGTAATGTCGTACATTATGGTTTAAAAAATATATCAAGTCATTCAAAAGGACAAAAAACAGTTGGTTTTTAATGAATAGTTTTATAGAATACCATGTCGCTATGTCCGATACTGTTAGGTATTGGACTTTTTGTATAGGACGCCTAAACTAACTTTAGGCTTGTCGTTATCACTATAATTAACGATTAATCACGTAAATTTAAAAATAATAGCTCACAATATATAAAACTGTTTATGGCAAATTCTAAACCAATACCTTTGTACCCAACTTATGCTGAATTAAATGAGTTAGCATATTCACTGCCGGATAAAATTGTTAGTAAAGATCCTAATAATCATTTAACTGATTATTTTCAGTTAAATGATTATCCTCAATTACATGAGTTTTTAACCAAGACTCAAAGTCAGTCTTGGTGGAAAACTCATTGGCTTTGGGGATTTAGTTTTTTGCAATTTACGGGTCGCAATAAATCTATTCATACTTATGATCGTTTTCGTAATGATGTTGAGCGTTTTTTATTATGGTGTTTTTTAGAAAAAAAAATGCCTTTAGATAATTTAAAAAAAACTGATATTCTTGAGTTTGCTGACTTTTGTTGGCAACCGCCAGTTAATTGGATCAGCGATTCTAATCAAGCTCGTTTCTTTCTTAAACATGGTTATTTTAATATTAATGAGCATTGGCATCCTTATAAAATGCAAGCGCCTAAAAATCAAAAAAAAATCATACTTGATAAGAAAAAATATCGTCCGTCTCAACAAACCTTAACCTCAACCTTTACCGCTATTATAGTTTTTTATAACTATTTAATCGGCGAAGAAATTTGTTATGGTAATCCTGCACATATCGCTAAAAAAGACTGTCGACATTTTATTCGTGATGCCCAAGTTAAAGAAGTAAAACGTTTAACCCATTTACAATGGCAATATGTATTAGATACTGCGGTAGAACTTGCGGATGAAGATATTGGCTTTGAACGTAGTTTGTTTGTGATCGCCGCATTAAAAACCTTATTTTTACGTATTTCTGAACTTTCAGAGCGTGATACTTGGTCACCAATTATGGGACATTTTTGGCAAGATGAAGATGAAAATTGGTGGTTAAAAGTCTTTGGCAAAGGACGAAAATTACGTGATATTACTGTACCTCCTGATTTTTTACCTTTTTTAACGCGTTATCGTTTAACCCGTGGGCTTTCATCTTTACCCTTAAGTGGCGAAAATACTGTATTAGTTGAAAAAATCAGAGGTCAAGGAGGTATGACAACGCGGCATTTACGGCGTTTAGTACAAACCGTTTTTGATCATGCTTTTGAACATATGAAACAAGCTCATGGCGAACAAAAAGCCTTAAAACTACAACAAGCGTCAACTCATTGGTTACGGCATACTGGAGCTAGTATGGAAATTGAGCGTGGGCGCGCATTAAAAGATTTATCTGAAGATTTAGGCCATTCTAGCATGGCAACAACGGATACTATTTATGTACAAACTGAGAATAAGAAACGCGCGATGAGTGGTAAACAACGTAAAGTTGATTAGTTTATACTGATTTTATTTTAAAGTTAATCAACTGTCGGACGCCATTTATTTGATATTTCGGCCAAAACACCCTCTTTTTGTAGTACAGCTATTGCTTGATTTAATTTATTTAACAACGTTTTATCTAATGTTTTTTTACTGAGCATAATATGAATTTGCGCTTGATAAATATCTAAAGGATAACGAGCTAACTCACCAGTGATTTTATACTTTTTACAAAATGCTTTAATCGTATTGGGATCAGCCAGTAATCCATCAATACGCCCTTTTAATAGCATTGAAATATTTTGTTCAATATCTATAACAGCATTAATATGGCGACTAAATTCAGGATTATTATTAAGTTCAGCAAATTTATTACCGTAATAATAGCCCATTTCGATACCAATTAAATAATTACTTTGTGTTAAATCAGATAGTTTATCTAAAGCTATTTTTTTACCTTTACGAATAAAAAGTCCTACAGTTTCATATCTATAAGGAATGCTGAAATAAGCGTATTGTGCTCGTTCTGTAGTGTACGAAGCGCCAAAAGCAATATCCATATCACCTGATTCGATATAACGTAAATGGCGTTTCCAGGGTAATTCAACGTAATTTGCTGTTAAATCAGCTTTTTTCAGTATAGCTTTAAAAATTTCAATATCTAAACCAATTAATTTTTGAGCCTTATTACGATATTGATAAGGAAACCAAAGTTCCCAACCGACATTTAACGAGCGTGCAAAACTAAGCTGACTACTAAGAGCAAGTGTAATAACAAATAATGCTTTAAGTGTTCTTATTTTATTTAACAAGTGGTTACTCAATTTTCTGTAAATTACTTATGCAGTATTTAAAATTAACTTTCAGAAATAAATTCCTTGTTACCGAAATAATATCAAACCAATCATTCAATAGGTTTTACTTTTAGTGCTAAAGCGGGATCTAAACGTATTTCATACCAGTTTATACGCCAATCTAAATGCGGCCCCGTAGCACGACCACTGCTACCCACTTCGGCGATTTTTTGCCCTTGGGTTATAATATCACCTTTTTTAACATAAGATTTACTCAAATGTAAGAAGCTTGAGCTAATACCATGACCATGATCAATTAATAAGGTACCACCTGAATAAAACATATCAGGTACAAATAGTGTCACTACGCCATCGGCTGGTGCAATAACGATTGCACCAGTGGGCGCAGCAAAATCCAAACCAAAATGTGGTCGTTTGGGTTTACCATTAAAATAACGTTGACTACCATAAACACCGGTAATTTTACCTTGATTAGGTGCGATAAAGCCTTGTGCAAAAGCGTTAAGATCACTTTTAATGGCACGAGCTTTTTTAATTTGCTGATTATCTTTGCTAATATGTGTAACTGCTTTTGGGTTTGGCTGCATAATTTTTTTAGCGATGCCCGTAATGCGTTGAATTTTATAGTCGCGTTTTTTCGGGGTAAGTTGTTTAACTAACTGCATGCCTTGCGTATTAACAATAACAAGTTGATGCGTTTTATTATCATCACGAGAAAAGCCAAACACAAAATTGCCGTTATTGGTTACTGGTATGTTTTTACCGTCGAATGTTACTTTGTTTTTGTTAGTAGTTTTTCCTAACACTAAAGCGCCCTGCTCAATTTCTCCTGATAACTGCACTGTTGGTTTTAATTTTGCTTGTTGCTTTAAACTAGCCGCTGACACTACAGAGGTAAAACTCAGCATTAATAATAGGCTACTTACCATGATCATTGTATTTAGCTGTTTAAACTTAAACACTGGCAATCGCTCCTTTAGCCACACCTTCAAAAGCAATAACTTTATAGGTATTTTTATCTTCATTAGTTATCTCGTCAGCAGCGTTTAATTGTCGTGCAATATAATCAGCAAGCAATTCAACGGTTGAATCACAATCAACAATTTCTAACACATTACTCGGTACTGCAATATCAAAACGGCCTTGCGGTGCATGGTAAGAAAAATAATGATGATCGGGCAAGTTATTACTATTAAGCTGTTTTTTTGCATCAACTGACAACTGAACTTCTGCTGGTGTAATAACATCTTCAGTTGACGCAATATAAATATCTTGCCAGCGCTGACACCATTGTTGTTCAAGTGCGGTGTCTCGTTGTTCATTTTTATAAATTTTAATTTTAGATCTATGGCCATGAGCAATACGTTGACAATTGCCTTGATGCTTGCGCAAGCCATGCGAATAATGATAATAATCGCTGTTAATTACTTCTGGGCGTAAGGTTAGCGTTAAACCATGCACATTATCGGGTAATTCTTGCATGATAATATCGTGTAAATGTTGCGTTATCGAAGCAATATTAATTTTTTTTGCCGTTATTTTTGCGAAAGCACATGTGGGTGACTGTAAAAAATATGCACCACGTTTTGAATTAAAATCGACATATTCGTGATCATTATTATCATTTGAGTCGTTAACCGTTAAGGCACTTTCTTGCATTGGTAACAACAATTTGTGATCAACACAGTCGTCAATAATCGCTTTAATTTGTTTTTTAACAATACCAAAGTCTAACACCATGTTTTCATCATTCAAACTACCATCAAGTAGTACATCAACAATCCAGCTTTCGCCTACAATACCGCGTTGCACACAGAGGTATGAAAAGTCGATTACGGTTAAGTCATTTACAAATAATTGCATGTGTTTCTCTTTTAACTTGTCTTTTAAAATGGTGGTTATTAGATCCTGAACTAAATTCAGGATGACTACTATTTTTCAGGATGATTAATATTTTTAAATAAACTATTTTACTTGCCAGCTTATTTGCTCACCTGCTTTTACGGGTACTAAGTTATCTTTACCAAAACTCATGGTTTTGGGGACTGTCCACGTTGCTTTAGTTAAGGTAATAGTGGCGTTGTTACGTGCTAAACCATAAAAGTCAGCGCCATTAAAACTAGCAAAGGCTTCTAATTTATCTAAGACATTGGCTTGTTCAAACACTTCAGCATATAACTCTATTGCCGCATGTGCAGTATAAGAGCCAGCACAACCACAAGCATTTTCTTTCGCTTGTTTAGTATGTGGCGCAGAATCTGTACCTAAAAAGAATTTATTACTACCACTTGTTGCCGCTTTTATTAACGCTTGTTGATGAATATTACGTTTTAATATAGGCAAACAAAAATAATGAGGTTTAATCCCCCCCACCAGCATGTGATTACGGTTATACATTAAATGATGCGCGGTAATGGTAGCAGCAACATTACTACCCGCTTGTTCAACAAATTCAACCGCATGCTTAGTGGTTATATGCTCTAAAATTATTTTTAGTTTACTAAATTTAGCCGCTAATGGCGCTAAAATAGTATCGATAAATACTTTTTCACGATCAAAAATATCAATATCATTGTCGGTTACTTCACCATGAATTAATAAAGGCATATCAAGCTGCTGCATTTGCTCAAGTACTGCATAAATATTAGCGACATCGGTTACACCAGAAGATGAATTAGTTGTTGCGCCAGCAGGATACAATTTCGCCGCAAATACTAAACCACTATTTTTAGCCTCAATAATATCTTGTGCGCTCGTTTGGTCAGTTAAATACAGTGTCATTAAGGGTTTAAAATTACTTGCTGAACTTACTTGTTCATTAATACGTTGATAATATTGTTGCGCTAATTTAGCATTAGTTACTGGCGGAACTAAGTTAGGCATGACAATAGCGCGACCAAAATAGCGGCTAATATCAGCAACGGTACGCGGTAATACGTCACCATCACGTAAATGTACATGCCAGTCGTCTGGTTGTGTAATGGTTAATGTTTGTGTTGAAGTTGTCATGGTGTTCTCACTGCTAAAATAGGTGCTAATAAATAGTGTGTTTATGGATAAAAGATTAAAATTCAGCTTCAGGTGCTATTTCTGACGGCACAACTGAATTTACAGGTGAAGTGCTAGCTGTTTGCAATAATGATAATAATTGCTCTTTTAAATTTGGTGGTATTTTATAAATAGTTAAGCTGTCATTGGCTTGGTTATAAACCACATCTTGACCAAAATGATTACGCTCAAAACTAATACTAATACCGTTACCATAGCCCGAATATTTAGTTGCCTTGTTGATCACCGCTTGTTCATGAGGAAAGCTTTCAGCCAATGGATAATTTTGTTCTTGGCAAAAACCGTAAAAATCTTTATTTTCGTCCGTTGCGCCTAAAGTATTTGAGAGTTCTTTTAACGATACGTCCTGACCACTCGATTTTTGTTCTTTACAATAGCTAAGCATTTCTTTTCGGGTTTGTTGTTTTTCGTCTGCATCAAGTTGATTAACACTAACAAAGTCTTCAACCGCTTGTACTAAAGTTTGGCTTTGTTCTTTAGCATTTAAGCCTTCTTCACAACCTAAAAAGTCTAAGAAAAAATCAGACACTTTACGTCCAGCTCGACCTTTAATAAACGAAATGTAGCGATCACTCTCCGGATTTTGCTGATAATCAAATAAATCAATGCGTGCGACTAGTTGAATTTTTTCAGTATCTAAATGTTGGTTAGAGGCAATATGAAGTTCTTTATCAACACTGTAATGTTCGCTAACAGGAATAATGCCAACTAACAAATAGCGACCGCCCATGAATTCGTAGTGACACATGAGCAAATAACCTGTTTCATCTAAGTCGTATTTTTCTAATTCTTGCTTTAATAAATTACCTGCTTGAATTGAAAAATTATAAAAACCTTGTTGCTGTTCACTATAACTCGCCATTAAATCAACAAATTTGGCTTCATCGCTTGCCTTTGGTATTGAAGTAAAGCGTCCATAGGCTTTTGATCCTTTTGCATTATAAATTTTATGCAAGGATGAAATAAATTGTTCAACCTTAGGCGTTAGTTCAATATTTTCAGGACCATGTGTTAAATTAACGCTAGCGCTACCTTCTTCGGTAGATAAAAGCTGTTTAGATAAAAAATGTAGTGCAATATTCGAAATTTGTAAGCTCATGTTTAACCAATTCTTCTGTTAAGTTAAGTGATGATAAGTTTAAGTATACCCAAACCACCTGAAGATGCTGAAACCAGTATCATCAGGTCACTTGGGTATAATTATTCGCGCTAGTATTAATTAGGTATTAAAATTTAAAAGCGTTTGATAAACTAGCCGCAGTTATTTTATCAGGAAATTTATCAAAAGATGCCTATTGTATCGAAGTATTCTAATAAACGTGTAGAAAAAATTATCGAAGACTTATTAAATGTATTAATTAATGAACAAACATCAGCCGACTTAGCGCTAATGTGCTTAGGAAATACGGTTAGTCATGTCATCAATACGCAAATTCCCGAAGCACAACGCGAAAAAATTTGTCAAAACTTCGCAAATGCGTTAAAACAATCTATTAAATGATTGCTAATCAATCGAAAAACTAATTAACAAACCACCCTATTAACTAAAAGTATAATAATAAATTTATGGTTTCTTTTGATTCTAAAACTTACAGTAAAAGATTGTTGCACCTGATCAGTTGGAGCCATTGGTTTACTTTTTTTAATGTTGGCGTAGCCATATTACTGTCATCTATTTACATTATTGGCGAACCTTTACCTGAAACATTTACAGGATTTGCTTATTTAGTTAGCACTTGGTTTAGCCATATGGCATTTTTAACATTTTTTACCTTTGTGTTAATTGTTTTTCCGCTAACGCTATTACTGCCACGCACTCGATTTATTCGCACCAGTGCGTCAATTATATTTACCTTAGGTTTGTTACTGTTAGTGCTAGATGGATTTATTTATAATCGGTTAGGCTATCACTTAAATGTGTCTTCACAAGCACAAATTATTTCACTTATTGCTAGCCAAATAAAATACAACTCAAATAGTTTTTATTTAGTGAGTTTGATTTTATTTATGACCATTTTGTCGTTTGAATTAGTGGTTAGCAATTATGCATGGAAACATTTAAAAGACTTACAAAAAACAACTTTTGCTCATAAAGTGGTTATCGGTTTAGTTGCCGCTTTCTTTTTTAGTCATATTACACATATTTGGGCCGATGCTAAACTTGATTATGATGTCTTGCAACAAGATACTATCTTACCTTTATCATATCCATTAACGGCTAAAACATTGCTAACTAAATACGACCTATTTGATCGTAAAGATTATATTGCTCGTCGTAATAGCTCGCTAAATTTCACTAAGCAAGTTCCTGAATACCCGCAACTTACTAAACAATGCTTAGCAAATAAAAACAACATCATACAATCAACCTTTATTGTTTTAACGCAGCAAATGATCACGCCACAACAAATAGATAATTTTGTACAGCGCAGTAATGCTAAAGCGCTCCGCTTATTGCACCATATTGATAATGCGCAAGGTGATAATGCTTGGTTTAATTTTTTTTATAGCTTACCAAGTATCTATCAAAAAGACATTTTAGCACAACATAAATATCCTTTACTGCTACAAGCATTACAACAACAAAATTTAGCCACTAGCTTTACTCAAATTGGTAAACAACCAATTAAACCCTCAAAATTGATTGATCGTTTATTTGCAAAACAAACAATACTAAATAATAGTGCTAGTTTATTAATGGCAAATAAATTAAACAGTTATCAGTTAGGTTTACACATATTTTATTTTAATAATAAAAATTCATTTCAATTTGAATTATTTATGGATGCTCTTTTATTAGCACAACAACAAAAACAGCATAACGATATTATTTGGGTGAGCTCTATAGGTAACAACAATGAGCACACACGTTTATTAATTAAACCCGCATTATTGTTAGTACCTAAATATATTGGTGGTAAAACGCAAGCCAAAATAAAAAATAAAAATAAAAATATTAACTTACTAACTAGCCAAATGGATGTTATGCCTAATTTATTAACGCATTGGCTCGCATGTAATTTAGAGAATGTTAATTATACGGTTGGCCAAGATTTATTAACCTTAAATAAAGCACGCGTCATTGCCAATACTGTAGATAATGGCTTAATGGTGTTTAATAAAGATAAATCGGTATTTATTGATCAAAATGGTAATTTTCAAAGTTATTCATTACAGCTACAAGCGCCAATTGTTGAAAACCCAGACTTTCCGTTAATGATTGATGGTGTGCGCTATATTAAGCAATTTACAGATCGTGTTACCACACTATCGGAACAAAATAATGTTAGTAAAAACAAAAGTGAACATTAATTAAGCAAACAGTTGTCCGTTATGTTTTTTTGCTTGGCATTAGTTTAATAAGTGATTATTATAATGACGCTTTAATCTAGAGGGTTGAGTATTTAACTTTTAAGATACCTTGTTATGATTAAAAGTGCTTTAAATAGCTTGTCGCGGCAGGAAAATTTTAATTTTGCATTGTTAATAAGTTAGAACTATGTAACGTAAGCGACGAACCACAGTAAATAGAACAAATATCGGAATGTAGCGCAGCTTGGTAGCGCGTGCGCCTGGGGGGCGTGAGGTCGCAGGTTCGAATCCTGTCATTCCGACCAAACAAATCAATAAGTTACGTGATTTTACGTAACCTATTCGACACATTAAAACTAATTATATAGCACATTTATAGCAATATAATTTAGCTTCATCTATATTTCAGCTTCAAAAAAATTAAAAAACCAAATAATCAATTAATTTGTTGTATAAAAATAGATTAAAAAGACTATGTTCAGGTTGTTTGTAAATAACAATGTGTATGTAGATTATTGCATTAGTTTCAGTATATCCAACTAATAAGCTGTTAATTATCTGTTGGCTGCATTACAGCTTATTATTGTAATTAATAAAAAAACCTATAAATATCAACAAAAAACACTTGTATGAATATTTCATGTAGACCATATGTAGTCGAAGGATTGGCAACTTAATAATAAACGGTTTATTTTGTTTGTTGAGAATTTACTGGGGATACTTTTCATTGAATTATTATCACAAAAGAAAATATGAATTTTCAGTTTTTGATTTAAAAAAGCCCCTGCTGGTGTGTTTGCTGTAATATTCAAGGAATCAATCGCTTAGTTGGCGAAATCATACGGTACAAACCGCTCTCAGTGATATTACATCCATTACCGAAATAACAGATACCAATTTTATGGATATGCCAGTTACATGCGCCTAATACGTTGACGTGTATTAGGTAAGTCACATAACTTAAGTGTACGCGCAGGGCTAAAATAATAATACCAGCTAAGTTTAACTAATGATATCCCATTTGCATTTCTTTTCTTTGTAATATTTTTTTATATTTAATTTACTGCTCCAATCGGTAAACCACCTGTTTTTTTGCAAATAATTAAATATTTGATTTGTTTGTGCTGTACTTGGAATAAATCCATTAGTTTTGAAATAAAAGTCTTTTATTATTTCTTGGCAAATAATTTTATCTGCATTTGGAAATGAAATTAAATCTAAGAAAAGCAATACGCACTCTGTATCGTTAATCGGTAATAAAGTTGATTTTGTTTTTTGCTGAAATGATAGATATATCCGTGAGCAAAGACTTTGATTATCATTATTTAAGCAACATAAATATAAAAGGCTACTCATTTCAAAATAGTTCAAATGATCGCAAGTGTCTTTTATTGAGAATAATTCAAAGATTGCTTCATCATTGATTATGTCCTTACCGAACATTGACCGTATGGATATAATGACATTAATAAATTCAATACTCGGTTTTTTATCTACATGCAACTGCCTCATTAATATTCTTGATTCATCCTTAATTTTTTTCTCAATTTCAATTCTATCAGGGGCTGACAAATGAACTAGTAAATCATTTATCAAAATGATGATTTGTGAAAATAAAAAGCTTGTTCTAACCCTAATATTCATAGCATAAATAAAACTTAAAAAGTCTAAGGTAAATATAATAAAATTTTTGTATGTCCCACTATGTTCATTAATATTTTTAATGTTTCTAATTTCACTTAATATTTTTGTTATTCTAGATCTAAATATTGAAAAAACTATACCGCTAAACCCTTCATATGTTGCATTGTTACTTTTTACTACCCCTTTAAACTTATTGATTAAGTTGTTAGATCTCGCATAAGGCTTATATATAAATTGAATACTAGGAGTGTCTTTTTTGCTAATTAAAGGTTTATTCTTAGTTGTTTTAATAAAATCTAAAAATTCAACTAATGACTTTTCTTGAGCGTTAAACTTGCTACTATCGAAATTTTTTAAAAAAGCATCAAAATCATTACCAGTTTGATTTGATTTGAAATCACTCTTATCTTTTTTAATTGACTTGAAAAAGTCATTTAGTAATTCGGTAACTTCATTTTTGGCAATAGTTAAATTCGATATAAAAGGTCTTACTTCTTTAACTTCTTTTGACTCATTTACAAATAATTTGTATTCACCCAGAATTTTTTTAAACTCTTTATAAATAATTTCTGAGTCAGCATCATTATTGGTAAAAAGGAAATAGTCATCAACATACCTTTTTACTTCATAATTGACTTTATGTTCTAGATTTAGTTGTTCAAGCCTAATCTCTAATAAATTATCAATTCGTTGTAATATAATTTCTGAAAAAACTCTCGAAAATTCAGGACCTACGATAATCCCATTTGTCTCCCCTTCATTAGCCAATCTCATTAATTTATCAAACTCACCATCAAATGATTTTAATTCTCGATTTTCTTTAGCAAATTTTTTGCTTTTTACTGCCCAACTAATACTGTGTGTATAAATACTATTAAAGCATTTAGCAATATCAAATTTCATAAAACATTTATATTTTTTTTCTAAAGACTGAAACTTTAAAGAATCATAAAATTTATAAATTAACGTGTATCCGCTATATGAGAAAAAAGAACTACCAAAATTATTTTCAGTATTAAAAGTATTTGAAAATTCCCCTTCACTACCAACACAATCCTGTTCCACATCGATATCTTTATAAGATAAATCATTGACTTTATAGTTAAAAATGTTTTTTTCGTAATAATAGCTCGCTACAGATGATGGTTTGCGTATGCTGAAATTAGATCTCGAACATAAAGAAGTTAACAAGTCTGAATTATTAAAAATCAAACTGGAAATGCTTATTTGGCTTGATGGATGAGGCACAGATAAAAATCTAAGATCTCCATTAGCTTTGACAATATTAAAATTAAATGGCTTTGTTTCTGAAGCCTTATTGCGAATTATTTTTTCAATAAGTGCTGGCTTTGTATCTTTTCTTTTTAAATATTTATACAAACCATAGTTAGAAAAAATCAAAGGCGTTTCATATGGTAAAACTTCGGTCAAAAGTAATCTTTCTTGGTCATGTTTGTTGACGATTATTTTATTATCCATTTACCAGCAACCTTTGATTTTGTTGATTTGTACGCCATTAAGAGTGCACAAACGCTTTGATTTGAAACCTGACAAGAAAGAGTATTTAATTAATGCTTTTTTATGTTGGGGACTTAAAAATATTCGTTTACCGTAATCTCGACGAATGAGAGTTGATAAAAAGGAATCCAACTCTTTATATTGCAAAGGTTCGTTTATATGGATGTAATTGTAATAAACACCAGACTTCATACGGTCGGTTTTATTCTTGTATTGAGGGATATAATGATTGCCTGTTAAAAACTTAATTCTGTTTTCTAATAAATTTGAGTTACCTTTGTCTATGTAACTTTTGAAACTTAAATATAGTCGTCGCTTCAGTTTTTTTGCCTTGGAAATAGAAAGATCTATTTTTATCCAATCGCTAGATTTTGATTTTGCCAAAGAAGGAAAACTAAATGAATAGCCCAAAAAATCAAATAAAAGTTGTTTTGAATCTGTATTTAGTTTGCATTTACATTTTGCGAAACATTTACAAACTTTCAGTGTTGAAGCACATAAACACTTCCGTTGGCAAAGACATTTTTTAACCTCAAGGACTTTAGTTTTCCCCCAGTTAAGTTCTAACCCTTTAGGCAAAAATGAGATCAAGTCGCTCTTAATATCTATTTTTTCGAGAGCGAATATCAATATATCGTCAACATATCTTGAATAATAATACACATTCTTATGTGACATCATTTTTTGGTCAAAGTCTCGCATAGCTAGTTCTGAAAGTGTTGCACTTAAACCAATTCCTCTAGGTAACCCCTCTATGGATGTATTCTTTAGTTGGCGGACAAATTCTTTAAAAACAATCTCGGATTCAGCAGACACCACTTGGTCATTTTGTATTTTTGTTAAGCAACTGTTTACATCTACATTTTTGTAAAAATCTTTAATATCAAATTTATAAACGTACTTTGGCGATTCTTCTTTTAACAAAGACATAACTTGTTTAACTATTGAATGTCGATCAGATTGTTTTACTCTATATAACCCTCTAATATTATGATTCAATTTTGAAAAAACAACTTCATCCGCTTTAGATGCAGTACAATAAACAGGTTTTTTATTAATGAAATAATTGTCAAATTCAGCTGATATATAACTTCCTTCTGAGATACTCGCAGAAGTGTCGGCTAGAGTTGGTAAATCATTCTTTTGCTTAAATACTTTCGATTTGTATTGTCTTTGTGTGCGAACCTCAATCAGGTTCTTTTCAGAGAAAGATTGCTTATACATCTTTTGCACCTTCTTGGTTTATTTTTAACTTCCATATTTGGTCGAGCTTATTATTTGCTTTCTTAAAAATTTTATCTGGTATCAATGGCGCTAAAGCAACGCATATATTTAACATAACCATTAATAGTAGATGCTTGCTTATTGGTTTTTTTTTGTTTGTTTCTCCAATCTTCAATATCTTTAGCTTTAATGTCTGATAACTGCGTAGCAAGTAAGTGTGGAAAGCCGCGTTTAATTGTCGTGATAATTGTTTTAGATGTTTTAGCATTTCTTGTTTCAAGAAAAGGCAGATATATCTGATCAAGATAGGTTTCTAATTGTGAGTGTTTAGCAATCGACGATTTACGAGCTATCTCTTTTCTAATTTTTTGAACATCAATACCAGTAGCAACCTCGCCTAAACGAGCTTTTGCTAAATCTCTAGCTTGTGTTGGAGATAATTCAGGATGAGTACCTAATTTATAGTTTACTTGTTTTCCATTAATTCTATAAAAAATGTAGTACGTCTTTTTCTCTTTAGGACTTATAAGAATGTGAAAGCCAGATAACTCTGTATCATTTATTCTTTTATCATCAATTCTTAAAGATTTAATACTAGCATTATTAATCTTATTACTAATCGCCATCTTCCCTACCTTTAAATTTTATAGCATATTTATAGCACATCTATTGTGCTATAAAAAACAAAGGTGAACAAGTATGAATAACAGCCGTATTCCAAAGCCGATTAAAAACAACAACTAAGGTGATTATCATGTAGATGGGTGTTCATTGGTGTTTATTGTAAAATGATGATAAATGCGCCTGGGGGGCGTGAGGTCGCAGGTTCGAATCCTGTCATTCCGACCATTTTTCACTTTATATCTACCTAAACGTTTTAATGGCAAGTCACTAAATAAATTCAGTATGAGTCACCATATTTATTAAGCAGTGGTTAATAAACTACTGTTCAGTAATCCTTATTTTTAAACAGATAACATTGGCCCTAGTGCTTGCCCACCTAATAAGTGCATGTGAATATGAAAAACTTCTTGTCCGCCATGTTCGTTGCAATTAATAATTAAACGATAGCCCTTTTCACTTATCCCCTCTTCTTTAGCTAGCTTTTTAGCTACGGTGATCATACGCCCTAAGGTGAGTTCATCTGCTTCTTCAACATCATTAATGGTCGGGATTAGTTTATTAGGCACAATTAAAATATGGCTACTGACTCTTGGCGTTATATCACGAAAAGCAGTCACTAAATCATCTTGATATAATAATGGTGTTGGGATCTCTTGACGGATAATTTTAGAAAAAATAGTTTCTTCGCTCATGTTCTTTTGGCTCATGGCTGTTACTCATTGAATTTAAGAAAATTATTACAGGTATTATAGATAAATATATAATATATTGCACGCTAGCATGCATTCTATCTGGATTTTTGTGATTTTTAAACTACACTTTAAAATGGTCACCATAGTAAGAGGATACCCACATGAGTGCCATTTGGAATAGTCATGCGACGAAGTTAGCTGAATACCTCGATTGTAATAACGAATTACAAGCGCATTTATATCTTGAACAGCTAATGTTATTTCCTGTCGATATTCAAGATAAAATCATTGAAGATATAAGTCACTTAACTCAATGTAACCAAGAAGCAATTGCTGCTATTATTAATAATTACACCATGACCGAAACTAAGTTATGGCATTAATGTTTCAATCAAAATAGTTAAGCTAATGAGTTAGTTGTAACTCCCTTAATTGGGTGATTTTATCACGTAACGCGGCCGCTTGTTCAAACTCAAGGTTTTGAGCATGATCAAACATTTCAACTTCAAACTGCTTTACTTTTTTATCAATGTCTTTAACTGATAAAGTATGATATTCACCTGCTTGCTCTGCAACTTTTTTAGCGTTATTTTCACCAAATGAAGTGCCTAAATCCATAACATCGGTAATTTTTTTAATAATACCCTGCGGTGTGATACCGTGGTCAATATTATATTGATGTTGTTTTTCACGACGACGTTCAGTTTCGTCAATGGCTTTTTTCATTGATTTAGTGATTTTTGCTGCATATAAAATAGCTCGACCATTAATATTACGTGCTGCTCTACCTATGGTTTGAATTAAAGATCGTTCGGAGCGCAAAAAACCTTCTTTGTCGGCATCTAAAATAGCGACTAAAGATACTTCAGGCATGTCTAATCCTTCGCGTAGCAAGTTTATTCCTACTAGTACATCAAACTTACCTAAACGTAAATCACGAATAATTTCAACACGTTCAACAGTATCAACATCTGAATGTAAATAACGGGCTTTTACGCTATGTTCATCTAAATAATCGGTAAGATCTTCTGCCATACGTTTAGTAAGCGTAGTGGCTAAAACTCGCTCGCCAACGGTTACGCGTTTTCTTATTTCTGACAATAAATCATCAACTTGAGTATCAACGGGACGTACTTCGATAATTGGATCAAGTAATCCCGTTGGTCGTACTACTTGTTCGGCGATTTCACCGGAAGATTTATCTATTTCATATTGACTTGGCGTTGCCGACACATAAATAGTTTGAGGGGCTAAGGCTTCAAACTCATCAAACCGCATCGGTCGATTATCTAATGCCGACGGTAAACGAAAACCATATTGCACCAAATTTTCTTTACGTGACCGATCACCTTTATACATTGCACCTAATTGTGGAATAGTAACGTGTGATTCATCAATAATTAATAAACCGTCATCAGGTAAATAATCAAATAAGGTTGGCGGCGGCTCACCTGGTGCGCGTCCTGATAAATAACGTGAATAATTTTCAATACCCGAGCAATAACCCAGCTCTGTCATCATTTCTAGATCAAAACGTGTTCGTTGCGTTAAGCGCTGCTCTTCGACTAATTTATTATTGTCTTTTAATTGTTGGGAATGTGCTTTTAATTCTATTTTAATTGCGTCTACTGCCGCGAGTATTTTTTCTCTAGGGGTAGCATAATGAGTTTTAGGATAAACAGTAACGCGCGCTAATACACGCTCTACTTGCCCTGTTAATGGATCAAATTCGCTGATCCGTTCTATTTCTTCATCAAATAACTCGATACGTAAGGCAAAGCGATCAGACTCAGCAGGAAATATATCAATAACATCGCCTCTTACGCGATAAGTCGCACGAGCAAAAGCAACATCATTGCGAATATATTGTAATTCAGCTAAACGCCTTAAAATATCTCGTTGATTAATAATGTCGCCTTGACGTAAATGCAGCATCATTTTCAAATATGAATCGGGATCACCTAGACCATAAATAGCGGATACAGAAGCAACAATAATAACATCACGACGTTCTAATAAGGCCTTAGTCGCTGATAAGCGCATTTGCTGAATATGATCATTTATAGAGGCATCTTTTTCAATAAAGGTGTCTGTAGTTGGTACATAGGCTTCTGGTTGATAATAATCGTAATACGAAACGAAATACTCTACTGCATTATGAGGAAAAAATTCTTTCATTTCGCCATAAAGCTGTGCTGCTAGCGTTTTATTAGGTGCAAGTAACATGGCGGGACGATTTAAGTCGGCAATAACATTCGCAATAGTAAAGGTTTTACCTGATCCTGTTACGCCTAGTAGCGTTTGATGCGCAAGTCCTGCTTCTAAACCTTCTTTTAATTGTGCAATAGCGGTTGGCTGATCGCCATTGGGTTTATAGTCAGAAACTAATTGTATTTTTTTTATATGATCGCTCATAACAATACTGCTTTAGAGTCATTTGCATTGATTGAAAATTGCTTATTGAATATATGATATGAAAGACTAGCCATCACAATATTACCTAATAAAGCGCCCACAAAAAGCCCTTCTAAATTAAAGAATAAACTGCCAACATAGGCAAATGGCACATAACAGACAAACAAGCGTACAATACTCAATATTAATGCCATCATTGGTTTATGTAGCGCATTAAATGACGAATTGGTTAAAATAATAACGCCTTGAAAACCATAGCCTAACGGTAGGATCCAAATAAATAATTGAATAATATCAGCAACTTGTTGCTCTTTGGCAAATGCGGAGGCAATAAATGGGGCGAGTAAAACCATAACAATATAAATAAACACTTGCCAAAACATGACAAATTTTACAGAGCTTTTATAGCTATATGCCACCCTTTTCATTTTGTTAGCACCCAAATTGTGGCTAATAAAAGGCGGTAACGTCATCGACATGGCCAGTATCACTAAACAAGCAATCGACTCTAAACGCGAACCAACACCAAACGCAGCAACAGCGGATTCACCATAACGAGCAACAATAGCGGTCATTACAGCCGCTGCTAGTGGTGTTAGCATATTTGCTCCAGCAGCAGGAAAACCAATTTTAGCTATTTGTTTAATCGCTGACATAAAAATAGAAAATTTTGGTAAACGCACTGAAATTAAATTTTTCTTAACAATTAAAACATACAAAACAAAAATAAAGCCGCAAGCCCAAGAAATTAACGTAGCAATGGCTGCACCTTGCATACCAAGCTCAGGAAAAGGACCTAAACCAAAAATTAATAATGGATCTAAAATAGCATTAATCAACCCCGCACTTCCCATTACGATACTAGGCGTTTTAGTATCGCCGCTAGCGCGTAAAATAGCATTACCGATCATAGGGCCAATTAAACAAATACTGCCTAAATACCACACATCAATATATTGATGAATTAGCACTAAAGCGGCGGGAGACGCGCCTAATAAAGTAAATATATTGTCGGTAAATATATAACCGATAAAAGATAAGGCAACAACGACTACCGCGCCTAAATACAAAGCAACACTGGCGGTTGTTTTGGCAGCAACTTTATCGCCTTTACCTAGTAGTCGAGCGATCACCGCAGAAGTACCGATACCTAAGCCTATCATTAAGCTAATAACAGTAAAGGTGACAGGAAAAGTAAAACTAATTGCGGCTAAAGGTTTAGTTCCCAATAACCCAACAAAAAAAGTATCAACTAAATTAAATGTCATTAATAAAATCATGCCGTAAATGACCGGAATAGTCATTTTTTTCAAAGTACCTGCGACAGGATCATTGAGAAAATCTATTTGATTAGTTTTTGACATAAAAGCCCAAAGTTTATTATTAATAATAAGGTGTAAAAATTTCAGAGTGTTTATTGTAAAAGATAGTGGTTAATGCGGCTATGACTATTTGAATTTTGTGAGTATTTAAAATGAATATATTGCTAAAACAAAATATTTATTCCACAAAAATAACTGTTGACTACAAATTGCACTCAATGATGATAAAATCCTCATTTTAACGTTAGTCGATTGATTTATATTAATTAATTAATCTCACGTGATATATATAACAAACGGCCACCCCTTTAAAAGCATAAGCACATATTCTTTTACATTTTAATTCACAAACTTATCCACAGTATTTGTTAGTAAGTTTTAATATCATAGGAGTCAAATTTGTTGTTTTATAGAAAAATAAACTTTTCAGTAAATTATTAAGTAATAAAAAAGGCTGTAGATTTCTTTACAGCCTTTAATGTGGCTCCCCACTCTTTGTTTAAAATACTGGCTTGAACCAGTGACACATGCCGTTTTTAAAAAGAGTACAGTCCATCAATTGCTCTACCAATTGAGCTATTGAGGAATAAATATTTATCAAATTTAAAACAAAAAAAAGGCTGTAGATTTCTCTACAGCCTTTAATGTGGCTCCCCACTCTTTGTTTAAAATACTGGCTCGAACCAGTGACACATGCTGATTATGACAAGAGTACAGTCCATCGCTCTACCAACTGAGCTATTGGAGAATAAACTTTTTTA
>JAESPQ010000109.1 GCA_016765535.1 Alteromonadaceae bacterium
TTAGATCTCACTTGTTGGATCAACTGGTTTTTATCTCAGGTAGAAACAGCAGCGATCAATGCCAAGCAGGAATTTGAACGAGTAATACAAACAACTGTTTTTTGGCAAAAACATCAATCAACTCAGTTTAACAAACGACAATTAAAACTGGTGATGCGATTATTAACAACAAGCGATTTTACCGCAGGCATCTCGCGAAAAAAATATAAAGCCATTGCCAAAACCTCAGATGCCACCGCAGTAAGAGATTTAGCTGACTTAGTTGAAAAAAAGGTATTAAGCCGCTGTGGCGGTGGTAGAAGCCATCGATATTTTATTATCAAATAATTAACGATAATATAATAAATACATAACACCATATATGCACAGTTAATTTAGAATTAACTGTGCTATAATTTTTTTTTGATGATTAAAGTCATTTTTTGAATAACTCATGAATGACAGAGTCGTTGAATTTTGTGACCAATAATTATTTGAACTGTTGAACAGGTTAGTAAAGTATATCACAAATTTAACATATAAAATACATTAAAAACAATAATTTAACTGTTTTTACTCTGTTGGTGTACATTAAGTAAGCTTAGGTAATGCAAAAAAATAAGCCTCATAACCCAAAGGTCGTAGGTTCAAATCCTGCTCCCGCAACCAATTCTTTAAGTGTATAATTAAAACAAACTTAGCTTTCTCTTTAATTTTAAAGAGTTCATTCGGACGCGGGATGGAGCAGCTTGGATGTCGTCGGGCTCAGCTCTTATAAAATCAGCGAAGGTTGTAGGTTCACTCTTGTCATAAACAGCAGCTCCGCAACCAATTTTATTTCTTTATATTTAATAACAAAAATAATTAAACCAATCAGCCATAGCGTTTTTTTATGACCGTTACATCCCATGTTTCTAAATCGTTTACGGTAGTTCATCCACATAAGCATCGTCACCTACGTCTGCATTAGCCATCGCTTAGCGCATTTTTGACTCAGTCTAGTTACCGTATCCGAGCGAAAATATATCATGTTTTTTGTCCAATTTGATTAGTCAATTTATTCAAACAAAACTCTCGCGAGTTAAATGAAAGTTTTAAAATTTACAATAAGTTAAAATCTAGGATTTAAGATACATAACGTTAGTGACTATTTTTATGTATAGTTAAAATATCTTCAATGATGGCATAACCTGTTTCTAATCGTCCGGCTCCTGGGCCAATTAGCGTAATATCACCTAATAATTCGGTGGTATAGGTAATGGCATTAGTTGCACCAGATATCGCAGCTAAAGGATGCTCATTCGTCAGCATTTCAGGTTTAACCGAAGCAATATAACCCGTTTGAGTTTTTTCAACGGTGCCGATTAATTTCCAGTGCTTGTTATTAGCGGTTGCTTGCTTAATGTCATCAGCGGTTAGTTTACTGATACCAGTACAATCCACATCAGAGAGGCTTAATGAAAGATCCATTAATAAATTACCCAATATAACCACTTTAGCGGCGGCATCGTGGCCATCAACATCACCTGCAGGATTTGCTTCTGCATAACCTAACTCTTGGGCTTGTTTTAATGCATCTGCATAGTCCGCACCCGCTTCCATTTCACCTAAAATATAATTGGTTGTACCATTTAATATACCTTGAATTTTAGTAATTCCAGCAGGTAAAAGCATTTCACTGGCAAGGTTTAATGATGGCGTGCCGCTCATCACGGTGCCTTCAATACCTATTTGCACTTTATTTTTTGCTGCTATTTCTTTTAATTCAGGAAAATGTAAAGCCACAGGACCTTTATTAGTCATTGAAACATGCATACCATTATTCATCGCTTGTTTTAGGTGTGACAAGGCTGGCTCTCCCGTTTTTAAATCGGTATATGCAAGTTCAACCAAAATATCAGCACCACTTTTAGCGATAGTTTCTTCGGCATTCCACTGAGTATTAGTGTCACCGAAATGCTTAATATCACCGTGTAATTCAATATGCTGAAGTAACAGTGCAGGATCTATCCCCTCGGGATCTGCTAGGCTACCTTTGTATAAATCACAAACAGCAACAATGCGTATATCAACACCAAATTTTTCTTTTAGGAATGAATATTTATCCTTAAGTATGTTTGCTAAGCCTTGGCCAACATTGCCAAAACCAATGATGGCAAGTTTGTATTGAGTCGTCATATTATATCTCTCTATTTTATTGCTCGATTAAAGTTTAAAACCTACGTTAACTACCTACTCACTATCTATTCAAATTGAAGCAATAAGTTTTTGCTTCTGTCATTTCATGAATAGTATTCATTACTCCTTCTCGGCCAAGTCCCGAACCTTTAACGCCACCAAACGGCATAGCATCAATACGGTAATCACTACTGTCATTAATCATTACGCCACCACATTCCAGTGCATCGGCTACTTCAAAGGCTAAATTCAAATCACGTGTAAATACGCCAGCTTGCAGTCCAAAATCAACATCATTTGCCATGGCAATAGCCTTTTTAAAATCAGTAAAACGATAAAGAATTGTGACAGGACCAAACACTTCTTCTTTAGCAATTAAGCACTCATTATTAACATCACTAAGTACGGTTGGCTGAAAATAAGTACCATTACGTTCACCACCACATAACAAGGTTGCATTTTTTCTCATTGCATCGGCTATTAATAATTCAACTTTTTTGGCCGCTCGTTCATTAATCATCGGCCCCATCTCTGTTGTTTCATTGAGCTTATCCCCGACATTAATTGCATTAGCACGTCGGCAGAATTCTTTAGCAAATTGTTCGTATAATGAATCATCTATGTAAATTCTCTGTACATGTAAACAGTTTTGTCCTGCTGCCCAAAAAGCGCCACTAACGGTTGCATCAAGCGCTTGTTCAATATCAGCATCAGCCAAAATAAGAGTAGGACAATTACTGCCTAACTCTAAAGATACTTTCTTTAACCCTGCTTTTTTCAAAATATTATGACCAACAGTGCTACCGCCAGTAAAAGAAACCATACGAACACGAGGGTCGGTCACTAATACATCGCCGATAACCTCTCCATGTCCTGTAATTAATTGTAAGACGCCTTTTGGTAACGCTGTTTTTGTAAACAATTCAACAAGCATTTTTGCAACTAAGGGTGTTTCCGAATGAGGCATAAGAATGACGCTGTTACCTGCGGCAATTGCCGGCCCGATCTTATGCGCAACTAAGTTTAAGGGATCATTAAAAGGTGTTATAGCAACAATAACCCCTAGCGGTAAGCGCTTAAAATAACCAAATCTATTTTCAGAGCCCGGTGCTTGATCAAAGGGAATAGTTTCACCATTTAAACGACGAGCTTCCTCCGCACTAATTCGCAACGTATCAACACAGCGCATTGCTTCTTTCCTAGCTTCATTGATTGTTTTTATCCCTTCTCTTGCAATTACTTGAGCAAAAAGTTCTTTTTGCTGAAACAGATCGTCAGCAACCTGATTAAGAA
>JAESPQ010000110.1 GCA_016765535.1 Alteromonadaceae bacterium
AAAATTCAAGGTTGTAGTTGTGGTGGCAAGCGTATTTTTGGCTTCTTCCGCAGCTCCCAAAGCTACAATCAAACTTTGCATTTGTGGTATTTCTAATCACAAGTGCATAACAAGTGTTTTCAAGACGGACAAAAAAGAGTTTGCTGTGCTCGTGCCTCGCATTATAGCAAACCATTTTTTGCCACTTAAAACGGCGTTATATGCTAAAGGCTTTTTGTTTAAGAATTTGTTTTATAGCGGTATTTTAATAAAACTTATTGTGGTTTAATTACTACGAGTTTTCGCCTAAATCAGCTAGGTTATCGTCACTAATAAGCTTTGCCTTTTATACCTTTTTCAAAGGTGGCAAAGCTATTAATTCGTTTGGGCTTTAGTGCTTGGCTCAAATTCACGGTTTGGCGCAAGTGTTACGGCAATTATAAAAAAGAGCAGTGCGTGGTTTAACCACTGCTGCATATAACAAGGCATTCAAGCGGACAGCTAACAGTTTGCTCGGTTTCGCTTCGCTACACATTTTAGCAAACTGTTATCTGCCGCTTAATGAGGCGTTATGTAACTAGGAGAGTATTGAGATGGAATTGAGATTCGTTTCAGAAAAAATTATAAATGGGTTGAGTATCAGAACTGATAATGCAACTGAGATGGATCAGAACAAAGGGAGCATTGGAGCTTTATGGCAAACATTTGATGAGACTGTTCCAGTCGATTATAAAAATGGCGAAAGAGTATACGGCGTATATACAGACTATGAATCTGATCACACCGGAAAATTTACTGTCTTTGCTGGTTTTGATGGAGCCTCTTTTCCAACCAGTTCAAACTTGAAACCAATAACTATTCCTGAAGCAAATTACCTTGTATTTAAGCATAAAGGGGAAATGCCTCAAATAGCCATTGATGCTTGGACAGAGGTTTGGAATTATTTTTCCCAAGATAAAGTGGAACATCAAAGGCTTTATTCAACTGATTTTGAGTTTTATCCAAATGGGAGTGAAATCGAAGTTCATATAGCGGTTAAATAGTTACATAACAAGTTGCTCAAACGGAAAATTAACAGTTGGCCATCGCTTCGCGATTATAGCCAACCATTAATTTCCGCTTAGCAAGGCGTTATATGCTATTAAAAATTAGCTTTAAATAAAGTGCTTTCTAGTGCAGAGTTTTTCGCTAAACATGGTTTGGCGTTATCACTAATAAGCATTGCCTTTTATACCTTTTTCAAAGGTGGCAATGCTATTAATTCAGTTCAACCTTTCGCGTGTAGCGTAAAAGTTCACAGTTAGGTTATATATTACGGGCTTCTTAAATTCGTGCAAAGCTTGGTTCAACCAGCGTTGCATATAACAAGTTGCTCAAACGGACAAATTACAGTTGGCTCGCGCTCCGCGCATTTTAGCCAACCATAATTTGCCGCTTAGCAAGGCGTTAGCTTTCAATCATAGATAAGGGATGTCGTGAAGATAGATATACATGTTCATACTAGAAAAACTAAGCAAGGAGACGCTCCTACAAGAGAAGTCACACCTGAAAAGTTCTCTAAAATAGTATTATCAACTGACGTGAAAATCTTAGCTATAACAAACCATAATGTTTTCGATGTACAACAATTCAATCAAATGGAACTTGGTTTAGATGGTGCTGTTCAAATTTGGCCTGGTATAGAGTTAGATGTAATCGATGACGGAAAAAGGTCTCACTTGATAGTTATTGTTTCTCCTGACAAACGGGATGAATTTGATCAGATAATTAAGCAACTTACGAAGGGGAAATCCGCAGACGAGTTTACCATTTCACTAAAAGATACAGTCGAGTCTTTTGAAAAGCTTGCTCCAATATATGTAGCTCATTATTTGGGTAAGAAGCCTGATATGAGCGAAGCTAGTATTCTTAAGCTATTGGACATGGGAATAAACTCTAATCGTGTGATTAAAGAAGCAACAAACTCTATCTCTGCGGGAATATTTATTGCCCATGGGCACAAATCAATGTATGGCTCTGATGTACAAGATTGGGATAAATATACAGAAAATGTAGAGGAGCTACCAGAGTTGAGGCTGTCTGTAGATAGCTTCGAGCATTTTTGTCTTTTACTTGAAAAAAATGTACCTGCCATAGATACAGCTATAGAACGGAAGCATTCTGAAATTTTAACGCTTCAACCTTTCGAAGATGAAACAAAGGTTAAAATCCGAGCGTTTAATGATATTAATATTATCTTTGGCCCTAAGGGGACTGGTAAAACTAAAATTCTTGAAGCGATCGCTAAGCATTATTCTAATCGTGGAATAATGGCTTCTGTATTTGAGTCAGCACCAGATAAGTTAGCAGATCGATTTGATATTAAAGGAAAAAACATTGAAGAATCTATAGATTTACAAGGTGTAGATTGCTGTCACGAAGAAATTAGTCGGATTAGAAAAGCTAAAGAATCAGACATTACAAGCCTTTATAAATATCGTGAATTCTTCAATTCAGAAAACAAAAACAAAAATGCTAAAAAAATGAAGATAAAAGATCTTCCTACGCTTCTTTCAGAAAATTCTGACAGCAAGTTTAATGAATACAAAGAAGCACATAGTAAAGTACAGGAGATGGTGAATTTTCTTAAAACTAATTCATCTGTAGATGAAGTGACGACAAATGAAGAGCGAGCTGGCCTAATATCTGATTTAAATGGGCTTTCATCGAAACTTAAAAATGGCTCTTGGGAGCTTTTTGCTGAATGGAAGAGTGCAAAATTAACTGACTGTGCATCTCAATGTTTTCGAGACGAAGTTACCCGTAAAACAGGAGAAAGAAGTAAGCCAAGTGATACTGGCTTTAAAACATTCGCGACAAATAGGTTAAACATCGGTCGGGATTCAAAAAAAGTCATTGAAAATATCAATAAAAGTATCCAAGACAAAATAGAAAACGTTGGTGTTCTTGGTCCTGATAAGGGCTTGCTAAAATGTGCAACTAGCTTTCGGTTTCAGAATGGCGGTATTCACGAGTCTAAATACTTATCAATGAAAAGTATGCGAAAACAAGACCAAAAAGAATTTGTTCGAATTATGGGCTCAATAAATGATAAAGCGACATCTGATGATTTATTTGACTCAGTTACTGAATTAAATGCAATTGTTGATATTGATAAAATATTAAGTCTTTCTGATTTGTTACTTTTCTGGAGACGGTTCACCTTATCTGGCGAGAATTACTCTCCTTCGAATGGTGAATGTTCAATGCTTAACTTACATAGTGAGTTAGCTGAGGATAAAGAAATTTACCTACTAGATGAACCAGAAAGAAGTCTTGGTAATGAATATATTAATGATGTAATTATCCCACTAATAAATGACAAAGCAATACAAGGTAAAATGGTCTTTATATCCACTCATGATGCGAATGTCGCTGTCAGAACATTGCCTTATAACTCTATTTATAGATGTCATGATAAAGATGGATACGGTACGTATACAGGAAATCCATTTTCAAATAGCTTGATATGTTTGGAAAATACAGAAAAAACTTTAGATTGGAAGCAAATTAGTATGAAAACCCTAGAAGGTGGGCAGAATGCTTTTGGTGAAAGAGGAAAAATATATGGAAATAATTGAAGCAGAATTGGTTACGATTGATGATAATTACTTCATTGATATTTTAGAAGAACCAAAAATTTCTATCCCCATCTCAAATGATGATCCTAATGCCGTAAAATCTGCATTTAACTGTTTAATAGAGCGTTTGAAAAAGGGAGTGTTTTCAATCAATTTGAAAGATGCTGATAAAGACCTTTTTTATCATGTAGCAAAAGAATACCTTGACCAATTAAATGGTGAATTACTAGATGTGCATAAAGAGATGGAACAGTACGGCTTCGTAGATGATGGTGTACAAGAAAGCTAACAAGGCAATTAAACGGAACTAAAACAGTGGGTTACGTTTCGCTTCGCTCCACATTATAACCCACTATTTTAGTCCGCTTATTGTAACGTTAGTTGCCGCAACGCATTTTAATGTTTGTATTACTCATTTATAGTGTTTTAACTAAAATTTTGCACTTGCTTCGTTTCTTTTTTGTGGCAACTTTAGCGCAATAAAATCTGTTTTAGTTTTTGGTTAAACAGTTTTTTCGCCAAATCATTTTAGGTGCTCATGGTATTTTTAACGCGGTATTTATTGGTAAATGACTGCCGTTTCTATCCTTACTATTTTTTCCGTGGGTTGGCTCAAAAATTCACGGCAAGCGGCATGTTGCGGCGGGGTACTTTTTAGTTCTTCCGCAAGGCAATTAAACATTTTTACCTTTGGTTGTTTTGGCGTATTACAGTTACAAATCAACTAACAAGGTAATCAAACGGAAAAATAACGCTGGCTGTGCTCGTTCCTCGCATTTTAGCCAACATCATTTTCCGCTTATTAAGGCGTTAGGCTTGCCAATTGATTTGGCGTCTATTTGACTATGAATGGCGGTAAACTGTCGGGGTAAAATTTCAATTATTATAAGATACTAAAAGCTCGATTATTTTAAAGGAGCTTCAAATGGATATAAGTATGAAAATAAATTCTGAAAAGGTACGTGAATTAAGGAATAACAAAGGCTGGTCTCAAGAGCAATTATCAGTTTTTTCAGGCCTCAGTTTACGTACAATTCAACGAATTGAATCAGAAGGAAAAATATCACGAGAGTCTAAAGTGTGCTTAGCTGCAACGTTTGATATTGACTTAAATGAATTAGACTTTTTTGATGTTTTTCCCATAAATTCAATTAAGGTGGCACCGTATAAGCCAAATAAAATTGTGATTTCCGTTGGGTTACTTTCTATTATTCTTTCAATGATAGGATACTTGTTTTTCTCAGAGCCTAGTTACATTTTCCTTACTGCTAATATGATTTGTATTTCTTCAATAATACACTCATTACTTGATTGGTATTTTTCAGAAAGTGAGCGAATTTCCAGCGTTTTAAAACGCAGCGTAAGAGTTACATTTATTTACCTTTTTTGTTACCTAACCTTTTCATTAATTGGTGAACAAAGTGCGGGTACTTTATTGAATGGTCTTGTATCTGGTCTTATCTTTGGTGTTGTTTATTATTTTATAGACTTAAGATTTAGTGTAGAGAAGAATTCTAAGTCTATCAGTACACAAGCCTAACAAGGGTTTTCAAGACGGACAAATTACAGTTGGCTTTTTGTTCGTGCCTCACTTATTTTAGCCAACTGCAATTTGCCGCTTAAAACGGCGTTAGGCATTTACGGAGTGTTTTCAAACTATGAAAGAGTGGATTGGAATAATTGGGACAGTAAGCGGTGTTATTCTTGGTGGAGGAATAACTTGGTTTCTTGGTAATCGACAGCGAGAGCATGACGTTAATAAAGAGAAAAGAACATTATTACTTTCTAAATATGAAGAGCTTCATACTTTACTTGGTGAATTACAAGACTGCGTTAGCAGTTTAACTACCCAAATTTTGTCAGAGGCAGTTACTGATAGTAAATTTGACTCCAAAGAAATAAAAAAACGTATGCCTACTGAAAAAATAGCAATGCTTATTCAGTTTTATGTGCCTGAATTAGAAAAAGACCACGAGTATATTAAAACGCAAACGAATTTCCTTTATGAGCATATCGGTAAACATTTACTTGAGCTAAATAAAACGAAGCAATTTAAAATAGAGTCAGCAGTAATGGCTAATGAAATAACAAAAGCTACATCTTCAACCGTAGCTTCAATGAAATTAAAGCTAGCAGAAACCGCGAGTATTCTGCTAAAAAATGCCTAACAAGTTGCTTAAACGGAAAAATAACAGTTGGCCATCGCTTCGCGATTATAGCCAACCATTATTTTCCGCTTAGCAAGGCGTTAGGGCTAAAACTAAATTTTGGAGATTATTAATATGAATAACCCTTTTAAAGATCATGGATTATTTAGTTGGTCCGAATTAATGACCACTGATTTCGATAGTTCATTTTCATTTTACAAGGAGCTTTTTAATTGGAAGCTTAAAGAGGTTCCAGGACGAGGTGACTCTCGTTATGCTCTTATTATTAATGAAAATTCTTCTGAACCTTTTGCTGGGATTTTATCTATGCCAAAAGTTCAAGAAGAACGAGGTATTCCGAGTCATTGGCAAACTTATGTTACTGTCGATAATGTTGAAGAAACTATTGATAAAGCCAAAAGTCTTGGTGCTCAAATAATATTATCACCAATGCAAATTGAACGAGTTGGTACTGTTGCGGTAATAAAAGATCCGCAAGGTGCAGTCGTGTCTATTGTAAAGTACAGTCGATAATTCAGCCCTAACAAGTTGCTCAAACGGAAAAATAACAGTTGGCCATCGCTTCGCGATTATAGCCAACCATTATTTTCCGCTTAGCAAGGCGTTAGTTGCCGCAACGCATTTGAATGTTTGCATTACTCATTTGCGGTATTTGATCTAAAAGTTTTGCGCTTGCGTCGTTTCTTTTTTGTGGTAACTTTAGTGCAGTAA
>JAESPQ010000111.1 GCA_016765535.1 Alteromonadaceae bacterium
CTATGGGTTAATTTAAACCAAGCTTTAGCAAAGGCCAGATCGAATTCGGCAGGATCTTTTCTAAAACGTTCAACAATTTTACGAAAATCAGCATCTTTTTTTAATGCTAAATCGGTGGTAAACATAATAGGCGCATGGCGTTTATTGGGTATATGGGCATCAGGAACCAAATTTACAGCAGTTTTATCGCTTGGCGTCCATTGTTTTGCACCTGCAGGGCTTTTTGTTAATACCCAATTAAAATTCATTAGGTTATCTAAATAGTTAGTTGACCATTGTGTTGGCGTAACGGTCCATGCGCCTTCTAAGCCACTACTTGTAGTGTCAGCACCCACACCAGAACCACATTTGTTTTTCCAACCTAAGCCTTGTGCCTCTATTTTTGCGGCAGCAGGCTCTGCACCAACACATTTGTTAGGTTTTTTTGCCCCATGTGCTTTACCTAAAGTATGACCGCCAGCAATTAAGGCGACAATTTCTTCATCATTCATTGCCATACGACCAAATGACATTCTAATATCTTTAGCCGCTAAAAGTGGATCAGGCTTACCGTGTGGTCCTTCAGGGTTGACATAAATTAAACCCATTTCAACCGCCGCTAATGGCCCTTTAAGTTTACCTTTTTTATCTCTGCGTTTATCACTAAGAAAAACGGTTTCAGGTCCCCAATAAACTAAGTCTGGTTCCCAATCATCGGTTCTACCACCGGCAAAACCAAGTGTTTTAAAGCCCATTGATTCAAGTGCGACATTACCTGAAAGTACAAATAAGTCACCCCAAGAAAGCTTACGACCATATTTTTGTTTTATTGGCCATAATAATCGTCGCGCTTTATCTAAATTGACGTTATCAGGCCAACTATTAAGCGGATCAAAGCGTTGTTGTCCACCTGCTGCTCCTCCACGACCATCATTCACCCGATAAACGCCGGCATTATGCCAAGCTAAACGGATCATTAAGGGGCCATAATTTCCCCAATCTGCTGGCCACCAAGGTTGTGAGGTGGTTAGTGTTGTTTGAATATCTTTTTTAAGTTGAGTTAAGTCAAGGCTTGCAAATTCTTTGGCATAGTTGAATTGTTCTCCATAAGGATTTGATTTTGCAGTAGGTTGACGTAATGGGCTAAGATTTAATTGCTCTGGCCACCAAAATTGATTGGTTTTTGCTTCACTTGCATTAGCTTCAGCAGATATTGCCATTGTCGAAATGGCAACTGACATGGCAGCCGCGAGGGTGAGTATTTTTGTAGACATGGTTAATTCCTCATATTTTTATAAATTGCTGTACGAATAGAGCTTAAATAAATTCATCCACAGCATAAAACTAAGAGGTGATTTTTTAAAATTGATTAACTTGAAGATGACGTTCTATTTTTTTATAGTGATTAATTATATTTATCTGATTAAGATGGTGTTTATGTTCAATAAAAGTAATCGTTACTACTATGATCTCATTAAAACAACTGCATTATGCATTAGCTATTGAAAAAACCTTACACTTTAAAAAAGCAGCAGAAGCGTGCAATGTATCGCAATCGGCATTAAGTACCGCATTAAATGAACTTGAAAAACAATTAGGTACAACGATATTTGAGCGTAATAACAAGCAGGTATTAGTGACCAATAACGGTCAACAGATACTTGATAAAGCGAGAAAGGTAAAGCTCGATTTAGATGAACTACTACAGATATCACAGGCCAATAAATCGCCTTTTTCGACGCCGATGAGTATTGGTGTGATCCCTACCATTGGGCCATATCTTTTACCTAAAGTATTACCCGAGGTAAGAAAACAATATCCTGATTTCAAATTAAAAATTATTGAAGAACAATCGCATGTATTAGTGGATATGGTGAGAACAGGAGAGATTGATGCCGCTATTTTAGCGTTACCCTATCCTATAGAAGGATTGATGAGTTTTGATTTTTGGCAAGAAGACTTTTACTTGGTCTGCCATAAAGATGAATGCCCGAGCAAAACAAAAGAAATTACTAGTGATGAACTAGAAATTGAAAAATTGATGCTATTAAAAGATGGCCATTGTTTAAAAGAGCATGCATTAGCAGCGTGTCGATTCAAAAAAGCTAAACAAGACTCAGACTTTGATTCTGCAAGTTTACATACGTTAATTCAGATGGTTGCCGGTAAACTAGGGACAACATTAGTACCCAAAATGGCATTAGACCAATTAATTTATAATGAATCAGAACTTAGAGCGATTCATTTAAATGAACCCAGTCCACACCGACGAATTGCTTTAGTTATTAGACCTAATTACGTTAGAACTAATGAATTAACAATACTTAAAGATATTTTTACAAAACAATTAACTGATTTAGACTCGATTTAATCAAAAAGTTGGTATTCATCTTTGGGACTGATTTATTTAGGGTAACAATTTTAAACTGTAGGTCGGGCTTCAGCCCGTCAAATCTATGGATGATGGCCTAAAGGCCAACCTACAAATGTGACCCTAAAACACTATATATGGTCAGTCCCTAATCTTTGATTATAGTTTTAATAGGTCACTGTTTAGTTTTATAGAATGACATTATTGATTTTTGTAATTTTACTGAATGTTGTTGCCAGTTCATAATGGTTTCGTCTTAACTTAATATCTTAATTCAAAAAGGTGACTACCATGAAAACTATTTTCAACTACATAAAATCAATTTTTAACTTAAACCAAGCTAGCAATAACCAAGATAGCAATGAGTTAGTTAACTGTAACTACGCAAATAATTATTATGGTGATCAATATTGCCAACCTAAGCAGTAAGCAAGTTTAGCTTTCAAATTATTTATAGCAATAAAAAAGGATGCAGAAGCATCCTTTTATCATTAATAATTAATGGTATTAATTATTTTTTCTTCGCAGCAGCATTACGTTCTTTTACTTCAGCAATAACGACTTCAGCTACATTGTTAGGACAAGGTGAATAGTGAGAGAATTCCATTGAGAATTGACCACGACCTGATGTCATTGTACGTAATGTTCCGATGTAACCGAACATTTCTGAAAGTGGTACATCAGCTTTAATACGCACACC
>JAESPQ010000112.1 GCA_016765535.1 Alteromonadaceae bacterium
ACAACTTTAGTATTGCCACCTTTAATTTCAACTTTATTTTTAGAATAAATATAGCCCGCAAAGGTTGCTCCACTCTTTATTTCAAGCTTATTTCCACCATTAGCAAAAAAATAGATAAATAACTTCGCGGGATCACCCGACACACCACCATTAATGGTAGAAGACTCTTTAAATTTAATTTTATTCTTAACAAAAACTCTAACCGTACCTGAACCTATTACATTTAATTTACTGGTACTTTTTATTTCTAACTCTTCAAAAAAGTAATCTCCTGCGGTTAAATTAACAATGGAAGTTTCTTTTACTATGAATTTTTTAAAACGATAAGTAGAAAAAGATGTAGACATATTTAAAGTGCTACCACTTTTAACCACTACGTTCTTATAATTATTGTTGCTTATAGTAACAACATTACTGTTTTGTACCGTAAGATCCGTTGAGCTAGAATAGCCCGAATAAGTTGCTGTTAATGGTGGCACAACCAAAGATGCACCGCCCGCACTACAATTAACATTTTGTGTTTGACAACTTATAGAACTATTTTCATTTATTACATTAGCACTAGCAAGAATAGAGCCTGGGTTATTAATTAACTTTGACGAATTTTCAAATTTTATTTTCCCGTTAATGCTGCTATTAGCAACACCACCAGGAAAAACAGCGCTACATTGCGTAGCCGCCTGTATTGCAAAAACAGCAGATAAAAATAATAATAAGCTACTAACAAAAAACTTTAAGTTCATAAACCTTTTGCCTCAACTTGTACGGTACGACTACTGATCACCACATTATTACTGGCAGCACCTGAATTTAGTGTACCGCTACCGCAAGTACCGGTACTTTTTAAGCGATAATAGGTTTCGCCTAAGTAATTATTACTGTTACACGCAGTAATCGCTTTACAATTTTGTAAACCAACAATATTAATAAAATTAATTGCAGGTGGGTTAGCAAGGCAAGCACCAGCTCCCCCATTTAATGGAAAAAGTTGTTGTAATCGAGCTTGCATACCTGAGTTAGCCGCAGCCAAAGCGCGTGTACCAATCACTTCTTGGGCAATATTTTCACTACTTGTCGACAACATATCGACCATACGAGTGCCAAATAACATTAATACTATCATCACAAATAATGCTAACAGCAAAGCACTACCTTGCTGTTTTACGGTAATTAATATTGTTAATGGATATAATTTTTGCATGTTTATCTTACTATTGTCGTAGGGTGGTGCATGAGGTACGAATGCCCACTACATTTATCAAAAACTCTACTACTTCATTCTACTCTTGGTGGGCAAAATGCCCACCCTACCTAACACTGTAGGGTGGCGCATGAGGTACGAATGCCCACTACATTTATCGAATAACTCTACGGTTTCATTCTACTTAAAATTACGGAACATTAACTAAATGTATGTCATTAGCAAATATTATATGCTCACCATCACGAATAAAATCTAAACGTATTTGTATTTGAGCATTACGCTTTAATGTCGCTGGTTGTATGGTAAATATAGGCGTTATATTACTTATAGGCGCTAATTTTTCTGCCATTAACGCTGAATTTGCATTAGTTGGCACAATATAACTGCTAGCAATTATATTATAATGACTATAACGCGTTAAATTACCATTATTAATACAATAACTTACAGGTTTATTCGCTATATACAAACGCTTGTTAGGCGAATCTGCTGAAAATACATCACCCGCGGTGTGGTCTAATGATATCACCCAAGGAACAGCGGTAGTATTGATCGCCTTAAGTCCAAACACTTTCCCGATATTATCAGTTAAATTAGTATAGATATCAGTAGAATATAAAGAATAAACCACTACCACATCATTAATATTTAACACATAAGTATTATTGTTATTGTTAACAAAAGGGATCACCGTAAACGTATTACTCGCAATTTCGGGCGCAACGGGTATATCAATATACGTTGTACTGGCAACAATAGGTAAAAATTCTAAACATTGTGTACTGCTATTACTATTTACGCGAAAGCTGTTTGGTACTGCATTACGTACTTCACGGTTTAAACGCTCTACCGCAAAACGTGCGCTGGCAACTAATTCGTCACGCTGAGCAACATTAATATAAGTTTGTGTACTTAAACCAATAAAACCACTAATACCTACCGCCATTATGCCGAGTAAAACAATCACCATAATTAATTCAACTAAGGTAAAGCCTTGTTGTAGTGATGGTTGAAATGCTAGCTTAGTAGGGTGGGCATTTTGCCCACCAACAACAATATGATGAGATAAATTTGGTGGGCATTCGTGCCTCATGCGCCACCCTACCGATGTATGCGCTATTTTTGATTGTTGTTGGTTGTCCCGAGTAATACGAGGTGCAACAAAATTATTTTTTTGTCGCGACAAGCGGCGACCTACAGAGGAAAGTAGCTTAGTAGGGTGGGCATTTTGCCCACCAACAGCAATATGATGAGATAAATTTGGTGGGCATTCGTGCCTCATGCGCCACCCTACCTTTTTATCATCAATAAACATTAAAAGTTCGCCTTATAGCCCGTAAAATCTATCGCGGTACCTAATGGTGTTGTTACGGTTACGGTAATACGTTTAGCTAAATTATTATTGCTTAGCCCTAATTCACTGCCCGCATAAATAACCGTAACCTTAATTTGAAAGCTGTTAAAACTAGCATCTAAATTATTATTGGTTGAATTTTTTTTAACCGTAAAACCATTATAATCATCAACATCATCATATTGCTTGCGGTTATTTTCTCCTGTTTCAGGCCCTAAAATTGTCGTACATATGATCGTACTTTCACCACAACGTACACGACCGCCAGCCATATCAGATTTATCATCAAAGGCACGACCTAAAATTTCATCAAGCATTCCTTGCCCTAATTCAGCGGCTTTTATTTGCTGAATTTGATCAGCACTTTGTTGCTCGGCGGGGTTAATTAAACTGCCGACAATCGCCATTGAAATAGACAAGACAACAATGCCAATAATAATTTCAATAAGGGTAAAGCCCCGTTGAGAATGTCGCGTTGCTAACATTTTTTGTCGCGGCAAGCGGCGACCTACAGAGGTATACCGCTTTGTAGGTTGTCCCGAGCGTAGTCGTGTAGGGTGGGCATTTTGCCCACCAACAGCAGTTTTTCCACCAACAACAAAGGTATTCGATAAATTTGGTGGGCATTCGTGCCTCATGCGCCACCCTACAAGAGCATGCAATATTTTTTGTAATAAATAAAAACTAAAGCGCATGAATATAACCCTCGCTTTCTATTTTTACTTGTACGGTTTCAACGCTGCTGCTGACATTAATTAAACACCCACCAGCGCAGCTAGATTGCGGTTGCCCCATGCTATTAAAACTAACAATATTACCGCCACCGCCCGTAGTAACAAGGCGAAAAGTTACATTATAAGTACTCGTGGTTAGGTCTAAGCCTGTGGCGTCGGGGGTAAATGGATTGGGGAAAACAGTAACCCCGCAATTACTTCTATCAGGTACGCCGTAACGTTTATTAGTGGTGGTATCAAAAACAATTTGATGACAATAGCCGTCACTCGTTTTTGTTTGCTGCATGGCGCGTTGTTGGGTTAAACGCAATGCCGAAACTAAAGAGTTTTGAAAAGTATGCGCTTCAAAGGTATCACTACCAGTAAATTTACTGCTCGCAGTGGCGGCAAGAATACCGACAAGAATAATAACCACAATGACTTCAACTAAGGTGAAGCCATTGTGTTGTTTAGCGTTTGAAGAACAAGGAATGTTCATTGCTAAGTTTAGTTAACACCAAGTTTAATAAATTTGATGTGTTTATTAACAACCAGTTTTAACAGACACAGTTGCTTTTGTAGATGCATCAGCTGCTTCTGTATACACAACCATACAATTGCCAGTAGCAATAGTTGGCGCTGTATTACCTTTAGGATATATCAATATAGATACTGGTGTTGTAGCTGTAGTCGGTGCCACATACAAAAAGTCACCATCTACATCTATTACTTTTTGTAAATCTACAGCTGCTGCATTTGGGTAACCAAAATCCGTATTTACTGTACCAGCTGGAACTGTAACCGTATTTCCTGATGATTTTTCATCTCCAGCAATAAGTGATTTAGCATAAGTACCAGCCATAGCCGTTTCTACAGATGCTTTCACTGCCTGTAATGTGGCATCTTTAGCATCGCCTTGTAAGTCAATAAATTTAGGTGCTGCTGTTGCCGCTAAGATACCTAAAATTACGATAACGATCACTAATTCTATTAGCGTAAAACCTTGTTGTTGTTTGTTTTTTTTGTTGCTTTGTAAAGCGTTTTGTAAAGATTGAGTTTTCATAGTTAATGCTCTCATAGTTGTTTTCCTGTGTTGATATTTGTACTGCTTTTATTGCTCTTTACTAAAGATAACCAGTTAAGATTAAGAAAAACTTATGTACGCGTTAATTAAAAATTTAGATCTTGAAACAAGTTCAGGATGACTGTTGTTTAATTTATTGTTGCGCCTCGCTCTACTCGGGACAACCTACATCTATATTTAGCTTACTGATTTACGTAAACTATTACCTCGCTATTTGCAGGTTTATAGGTAAAACTATTACCTATTGTGATGCTACTGGCGGCTGGTGCCACTGCATTACCACTGGCATCTTTTGCTAAGGTTACTTTTAAATAATAATGGCATTGTTTAGTTGCACTAGCACCTGAAACACTCGCATAATATCTACTGGTATCAGTAACGGTTACCGATACCGTTGGTGGTTGCTGTAATATATTTTGCCAAATTTCTAAACAGTTTGCGGTAGTAAAAGTCGCTAATGTTTCACCTGTTGTTAGCCCAGTAACATAACCAGGGCGAATACCTGAGGCAATATTTTCGGTGGTTAAAATAAGTGTAGTACCATCATAAATAACCGAGTTTTTACCACTTACCTTGGGACGACCTTGTGCTTCCCATTGCGCTCTAACTAAAGATACTGCGGTAGCAAACCCGCCAGCCATACCTTCAATATTAGCATTTTCAGCTTGGTCGGTTAAGTCTAAAAACTTAGGGATAGCTGTTACAGCTAATAACCCTAAAATAACCACCACAATGACAAGTTCTATTAATGTAAAGCCTTGTTGTAGCACCATAATAGGTTTTGTTTTTATCGCATTATTCATACTGACACTACTCATATATACCTCAGCCGTACCGTTTTAAACACTTTATTTAGTAAAAAATATAATTAACCACATTTTAACAACAAAAACAGCAGCAAGTCACTCATTCTTTTATTAAATATCTTAATTAGACATGTTTACTCGTCCGTTACTGCTGTGGTAATCAAAAAACTGTCCTGTAGTAATAATAAAACGACAAACAAGTGATTTATTACGTTTATGATTAATATTACTATTTTCTCTATTTTTTCGATATTCGTTTTCAACCAATGATTTTTTTTGCTGTATTAACAGCGCAGATATTGGTTGTTTACCCAAAATCATTTCGGTATTCATCACTTGTTGCCACACTTGCTGACAGGGTAATAAGGGTTTGTTGGCATAGTTAGTTATCCAGCCTTTTTTATTTAGTTTAATAATACGCTTATTGTTAATTTGGTTAACTGCGCCATTAACGTCAAAATTTTGTACTTTGCTTAGTTGTATTCTCTCATTGTTAACCTTAATAGCACTAGCAGGTTTTGTACCATTTTTTTGTTTCAAGGTTAACTGCGATTTGTGCTGAATACCACCAATTTCTGTTAGCGTTAACTGTGCTGGTCGTCCAGACATTAGCCATTGGCTATGAATAATAACCACTTGGCTAGCAAAGTTATTAGCCATGTTATTAAAACCAACATTATTTAACTCTGGCTGATTTTTAAAAAAATAATGAATAAAACTTGCCATTAAAATAAATAATAAAGAAATAACAATCACCAGTTCGGCAAGTGATCGTTCTCTTTTATTAACAGCGCTGTAATTCATTTATTTCTCTGTTTTATTGGCGGACTCTTGGTGGGCAAAATGCCCACCCTACACTTAATGGTTTCTGTAGGGTGGCGCATGAGGTACGAATGCCCACCTTATTAAGCAAATAATCTTGATTTGTTTTACCCTTGGTGGGCAAAATGCCCACCCTACACTTAATGCTTTCTGTAGGGTGGTGCATGAGGTACGAATGCCCACCTTATTAAGCAAATGATCTTGATTTGTTTTACCCTTGGTGGGCAAAATGCCCACCCTACACTTAATGGTTTCTGTAGGGTGGCGCATGAGGTACGAATGCCCACCACATATATAAATTAACAAAAGATAGTTATCTACCTTTGTAGGCTGACATCATATCCCACATTGGGGTAAAAATACCCAAGGCTAAAATTAGTACCATAACCGCAACAAAGGCAATTAAAATAGGTTCTATTCTTGCCGTTAACGTCGTTAATTCATAATCAACTTCACGTTCATAATATTCAGCCACTTCTTCAAGTAAATCATCTACACGACCTGTTTCTTCACCTACTGCAATCATTTGTAAAACCAATGGCGTAAATAAGGTACTGGTCATTGATGTTCTTAATAAGCTTTCACCACTTTCTATGCCTGTACGCATACTGAGTATTTTCTCTTTCATAAAACTATTATCAACCGCGTCAGCCACTAAGCTTAGACCCGTTGTCATGGGTACGCCAGCGCGTAGTACAATAGCAAAACTATGAGAAAATCTTGATAATATAGAACGTTCAATAATGCTACCCACAATAGGTAATTTAACTTTACGGCGATCCCAGCGATATCTTCCTTCTTTGGTTTGTAAGTACTGCCGAACACCAAAAAAAATTGCGACGCTGCCACCAAACATATAGAGCCAATAATGCACAAAAAATGCTGAGCTACTTATTAATAATTTAGTTGCCCACGGTAAGTCAGCCCCTAATTTTGCAAACATACCTGCAAAAATTGGGATAACTTTAATGTTTAAAATAACAATGGCGATAGAAATGGCAATAAGAACAAAGCTTGGATAGCGCATTGCCGCTTTAACACGTTTTTTGGTTTCTTGTTCTTTAGCAAAATAACTCGATAATTTTAAAAATGAGGCATCAAGTTGACCCGTATTTTCACCTACGTGGATCAAGGCAATAAACAGTGGTGGAAATATTTTAGGGTGTTGATGCATCGCTGAAGATAACGCAAACCCTCCTTCAAGCTGTTTTCCTACCTCTTGTAACGCTACTTTTAATGAGTTTGACGAAGTTGACTCACTTAAACCACTGATCGCTCGTAAAATAGGTACGCCCGATTTCATTAACGCATACATTTGTCGGCAAAACACAATTAAATCATCTAAAGATACTGACACGATACCAAAAATTTCTTTAATATCTTTATTCGCTAATGAAGTACCTTGCGTTGCTGAAGACTTACCTGCAACGATAGAAATAGGGATAATATGCTGTTGAGTCAGTTGTTCAGCGGCAATTGTCGAATTAACAGCATCTAACGACCCTTTTACTTGTTTACCGGTATTATCTCGACCAATGTAATTAAATGTCGCCATAGTTTTATTGTTTTACCGTTGTTTTAGTTTGTGACTAGCTTCTTGTTAAAAATGGTTAGCTATTTTAACGTTTAAGATCCTGAAACAAGTTCAGGATGACACCATACGGATAATTAACTTCCAGAAACATCAATAGTCTCAACTAAACGTAACACTTCTTCAACACTAATGACACCTTGCTCAGCATAATCAAAAGCTGATTGGGCCAAGGGTCTAAAACCCTTATGTAAACTTGCTTGCTTAGCAAATTCTTCCGCGTCTTCTCGCTTTAATGCTTGCATCATAGCGACATTAAGTTCTAATAATTCAAAAACACCTATACGCCCACGATAACCTGTATATTGACAACTTTGACAACCAGTACCATGTTTATACTCAACTTTAGTGGCTCGTTCTCCCACTAAATTAGTTAACCAAAAAAGTTCTTGCTCTTCTGGTTTATAGGTTTCAGCGCAATTCTCACATACCCGTCTAACTAAACGTTGGGCAACAATAGCGCGTAGTGCTGAACCAACTAAAAATCCCGCTGCGCCCATGTCCATTAATCGTAAGGCACTGGTAACTGCATCATTAGTATGCAACGTTGATAACACTAAATGCCCTGTTAATGCGCCTCGTAAACCTATTTCAACGGTTTCTTGGTCGCGCATTTCTCCAACCATAATAACATCGGGATCTTGACGAAGCGCAGTACGCAAAATAGTTGAAAAAGAGAGATTGATTTTGCTATTAATTTGTACTTGATTAATGCGTGGCAGACGATACTCAACGGGATCTTCTGCGGTAATAATTTTAGTACTTGCTTGATTCAATTCAGTTAATGCAGCATATAGCGTGGTGGTTTTACCACTACCTGTTGGCCCTGTAACTAAAATCATACCATGCGGACGAGTAATTTGATGACGCAAGCGGGCAATTAAATCGGCGGGCATGCCTGTTTCTTCAAATTGTAAAATGCCTTCGGTTTGATCAAGTAAACGCATTACCACTGATTCGCCATGCTGTACTGGCATTGTCGACATTCGCACGTCAATACTGTGGCCTTTAATTTTCAAATTAAAACGACCATCTTGCGGCAGACGTTTTTCTGAAATATCTAAGCCCGCCATTAATTTAAGCCGTAACACCATAGCGGTAGCAATACGATTTTCTTTGAGAATACTTTCTTGTAACACGCCATCAATACGCTGACGTATACGTAATTGATGTTCATCAGGCTCAATATGCACATCAGACGCACGCATTTGTACCGCATCTTCAAAAATTGATTGCAATAATTTACCTACCGTTGCATCACCAGACTCATCTCCAAAGCTGGAAGATAAATCAAAATCACTGGTTTGATCATATTCCTCTTCTAATTGACTAGCAAAAGATTCAATATCGGCAGTACGGCGATATAAGCCATCAAAAGCTTCAAATAATTGTGACTCCATCACTACCGCAAGCTTAATGTTTTTAGGTGCTAATAAACGTTCAAGTTGATCAACCGCATTTAGATCAGCCGGATCATTCATCCCTATTAAGACCGAATCACCTTGATCTTTAATAATTAAAGCACGTAAGCGACGCGCATGAACTTCAGGTAACAAGGCCGCAACGCTAGGAGAAATGCGCTGATGTGTTACATCTAAAAAGGGTAAATTTAATTGTTGTGCTAAAAATTCAAGTAGTTGGCGCTCACTTAAAAAACCTTGATCAATTAAGGTATCACCTAATTTTCTACCTGATGATTTTTGACTATTTAATGCCTGCTGCAACTGTTCATTGGTGATGATATGTTCATGAACCAATAAATCCCCTAGGCGCATTTTTAATTTTGGTGCCGCCATCGTTATTCTCCTAATTCAGTCAATCGTTTTTTAGCAAACTGTAAGCTAGTTTTTGAAAGTTCGCCCTGCGTAATAGCTGAACGATAGGCATTAATTGCCAATAAATATTCACTATTACTGTCATACGCCACCGCCAAACCTAACCACCAGCGTCCCTCGCTGGGCTGTTTATTAGCAAGCTTTTTATAAGCCCTGATCGCTTGTGGATATTTAGTCAGTTTTTGCGCTATATTGGCTAAGGTTAATAAATACTCTATGTCATTAGATTGGTCTAATGCTTGTAATACCTGATACGCTTTGTCGGTATAGCCTTGAGTTAAGTATATACGAGCTTGCATTAAACGAAACTCACTATCTTGTGGAGTTAAGGCAATACCTTGAGATAATAAATTTAAGGCACTTTGATACGCTTTTCGTCCAAACCATAACGCTGCAAGTTGTTTTCTTGCGGCTTTATTACTTGGCGTAAGGACGAGTACATCTTCAAATAAAGTTTCAGCTTTAGACAGTTCATTTTGATTAACTGCGCCTTCCGCTTGAAGCATTTTTTGTTTTGCTAAGTGCTGTGCAGAAACTTTACGGCGAGAAACTGAAATTGATGACTTAACTTTGGCTGTAGTAACCGCTGATTTTTTCTCATTATTTTCAACATGGCTACTACCCTGATTAATTTTATTACTTTTTAATACACTATGCCTATTAACTAGTGGTGTATTGGTCTTTGTTGTGACTGTTTTTTCTTGCGCTGTAACATTAAGATTTGCAGCTTTTACAGTATTTTTAGTTAGTGAATTAATTTTAGGGGCAGTGTTTGCATTTTTATTGAGTTCTTTTACCTTTTCTTTTTTTTCAACAGTCTGATTATTGACGACTTTAATCATGCTTGTTAGCGGTTGTTTAGCCTTTTTTTTACTTTCAGCATTACTTGCTAAAGAAGCAATTAACGTTTGATTTTGGAGGTATAAATATGCAAAAAAAACAATAAACAAGGTAATAATGATGGTGCTAGTAATCGTCAACCAAGTTTTAGGTTGTTTATTAGGTAGCATTGTTTGAGCAGCGCCATGAGCTTGTGAATGTTGCTCATTATGTCGCTGATCTAAATCTTTTAGCATTTGATTAATAACACTCACTATTGCTCTCTCTTTACCATCAATATAAATAAATGTTGTTGCGTTACCGTCATCAACTCAAGCTACCGCCCAATAAAAACCATGATATTAGCGCGATAATCATTAATAATACAACCAATACAGTCGGCAAGAACATTACACCACTGGTCTTTGCATCTTGAGTGTCTACTATTGCTGCCTTTAAATGTTTATTGGTGATTTTATATTGCCCTTGTCCGTACGCTAACATTAACATTTTATGGCACAACACGTTGACTAAGCGCGGAATACCTTTACTGGCTTTGGCTATTTTATTGCCTAACGGTTGTGGAAATAAAGTTGCGCCTTTATAACCTGCAACGCGCAGACGATGATTAATATATTGATCAACTTCGACACCTGTCATCGGTCGCAACTGATACGAAAAGGTAATTCGTTGCCGCAATTGCCGAAAATGCGCTTCACTTAAGCGAGTATCTAATTCGGGTTGAGCAAATAACACTACTTGTAATAACTTGCGTGTTTCTGTTTCTAAATTAGTGAATAAGCGTAAGGCTTCTAAACTTTCTTCAGGTAGGGCTTGTGCTTCATCTAAAATTAACACCACTGAATGCCCTTGCTGATGTAAGGCTAATAAACGTTCTTGAATACGCTGTGTTAATAATTGCACATTCATGCGCAATGCTTGTTTTACACCAAGTTCACTGGCAACAGCTCGTCTTAATTCATCAGGTGATAAATAAGGGTTAGGAATATATGCCGTAATAAAATGATCAGGAATTTCATTCAGTAATTTTCGACAAAGTAAGGTTTTGCCCGTGCCAACTTCACCAATCACCTTGATAAAGCCTTCGCCTGTTTTTAGCGCCGTTAACAATACCGCTAACGCCTCATGGTGAGGCTGCAAACCTAAATAAAAATTTGTGTTTGGTGTTAGCGTAAAAGGTAACTCGGTTAAACCAAAATGATATAAATACATACTTATACTCATGTTACTTCAAGAGTATATCTATTACTCTTTATCTTCAGGAAACCATTGTTGTAATAATGCACGTGCATCTTGTAATTGGTTTGTCCAGGTATCTTGACCAATAACGACAGGCTTCAATAAAATAACCAATTCTTTTTTCTGTGTAATTTGGCTCTTACTTTTAAATAAGTTACCCAAAAATGGGATATCGCCTAACAAGGGTGTTTTCGATTCGCTGTCGACTTTGCGTGTTTCAATTAAACCGCCAATAACAACAATTTCGCCTGATTTTGCGCGAATTATAGAGTCAGATTCACGAACACTGCTTTGCGCCAATGGCAAAATTATTTTTTGATCACTTAAAATAATCGTTTTAATTTTTTCTGCGGTTACGGTTACCGAAGGGTGAACATGCAAAATAACCTCGCCATTACTATCTATTTGCGGAGTAACATCTAAAGCAATACCTGAGAAAAACGGTGTTAAATCAACTTGGGGTGTTACTGTTGTTGCAGTACCCGTTGTAGTAGTACTAGAAACATTAGTAACAAAATATTCGTCAGTACCTACTTTTATCACTGCTTTTTGATTATTAATCGCCGTAATACGCGGGCTTGACAATACTTGCACATTACCTTGTGTTGATAATAAATTAATAACCCCTGAAAAGTCTTTATTTTTATAAGCAATACCTGTTGTACCGCCAACCAATGCAGAAATAGCATTACCAGCAACAGTACCCGCCGTAGAAAAATTAATGTCGGTGCTACCAATATGCCCTAGCACTTTATCCCAACGAATTCCTTGTTGATAATCATCATTTAGGGTGACTTCCATTATTTTGGCTTCAATAATGACTTGGCGACGTAAATGCTCTTGCGATTTTTTAATAAAACGTTTTACCGCCTTTATTTCTTCAGGGAATGCACGTACAGTAACTAAGCCCGCTTGTGGAGAAATAATAACTGAACGCCCGTCTTTTTTACCAACTAATGATTCTAAAGTTTTTTTCAACTCACTCCAAAAATCAGACTCGTTTTCAGTGTAAATATTAATACCGCTACGCGCTTGTTGGTTACTGCTATTATTACCGCTACCACTACTGCTGCTGCTGCCATTATTACTAGAATTATTATTACTGTTACTATTATTGCTATTGCCGCCATTATTGCTTGAATTATTAGGATCGTTACCTGAAACACCACCAGAATTGATAGTCGTGGTAGACAAACCAAAGCGTTTAACATAAAGGTAGTTTAGTGGGATAGTTTCAGTATGCATGCCAGCAGGATACACTTGAATAACCCGCCCCTCTCGACGAATATCATAACCGTATAAATCTTGTAGCACGGTTAGTGCTTCATCAATGGTTACATCTTTTAAATTTAAAGTGATTTGCCCACTAACATCAGGATGTACCGCGACACTATAAGGAGAGTCAGCAACAATAGCCGCAAAAAATTCTTTCGCGTCAATATTATTGGCGGCAATCTCTAACCGTTTTTCGGCCAATAAACTATTACGTGCTTGCCCCATTTTATAGTGCATTAATTCTTGTTGCACTGAATTGGGTACTGCCGTTAACGGTTTATGTGTTTTATTAATAGTAGATTGTTCAATCATGCTGTCTAAGGCTTTTTTAACGGTATGTGGTTGTGGTGGTGTCGACTTGGGTGGTGTCGATTGGCAACCTAATAAAAAAACCAGTGAACAAACCGCTAAAGTTAATGGGGAATTTTTCATGATGTTATTTTTCTTCATATTTTTATTTAATAACTGTTTTGATCTTGTTGAGTGAAAGTATTTTATTTTTCTAAATGATATTTTCATATTACTTTTTCACCGTTTTCACTAACCGATTATTAGCAAACAAAGATAAGGTTAACTGTTTATCTGATTTTGATAACAATGCATTATTAGCATTAATTTTATTCACTCGATAACCTAAAATGCTATCGCCTTGATTTAATAATTTCCCATTAATAACCACTTTATATTTCTGGTTTTTTTTAATAATGGTTTGTAACACTAATGGCGCATATTTTTTTGTACTGTGGCTAATAGCACCGCCAAAAAAAGGTCTTGTGGGATCAGAACTTGCCCAACTATTAGTGACATACAACACACCTAAAGTGATGACTACTATTTTAATTTTTAGGTTATACACTGAGACCTTAAATACTGATAGCTCAAACACCGATAAATTCCTGTTTCAAACTTAAACTGTAAATTTCTATGGTTAATTCGCCTTTTGGGTATTTAGTTAATTTATAATCAAATTTTTCCCAAAAAAACTTCCACGGTAATGTTTCTAATTGTGCTAAATAATCACGTAATTTAAAATAAGAGCCCTCTAACGTTAACTTAATGGTATGACGATATAAATGACTATTCAGTGGCGAATTTTTAGCCTTTTTATCACTGCCAGACTCAGCTGGCGAACTTTGTTCATTGGTCGCTATAATTAACGGTTGGGCGCTTTGTACCTCAAAAGAGGTTAATTTAACGCCTTTTTGCATGCGTAATAACTGCTCTAAAGCTAAGCGCATTTGAATTGGGTCAACCAATTTTGAGGTTAGCGCCAATAACGACTCATCAATTTTTGCTAAGTTTTGCTGTTTTTGTGCTATTTGAATTTTTAGTTGTTCATTAGGGTGTCTAGTTAACGCACCTTGTAACTCAACAATGGTATTTTTAATATTGTTGGTGTCATTAATTATTTGCTGGTTTTGTCTATGTAATTTAGTGACTTGTGCATAGGTTGCTTCGGCAATATAAAAATACAACGAAAAGACAATCGCCACCGTCCCCGTAAGTGCAATTAATACTTGCTCGCGCGTACTAAAATGTGAAAATTTTTCACTATAAGTTTGCCACTGTTTTTGTAACGATGATTTTTTCATTGCTGACTCCCCAACGATTCGCTAGGAGCATTTGAACTAACCACAAATTCTGTAACATGTTGCTTGTTTTCAAATAATTTAAAATGACTAAAATATTTACCTGACAATAAACTCGCTTGTTTAAAATTAGCCATCCACAATGGCACCGCATCGGGTGTCCGTGCTAAACCAGAAAAACTAATGTCGTCATGGCTGATCACAATATTTTGCAAGCTAATATCATTTTGATGTATTTGCGCTAATTCAGTCATTGTTTTAGCAAAGCCCGCCACATAAGTTTTAGAGTTATCGGTTAAGTTTTCATGTAATACTTGTTTATTGGCTATTAACAATTTTAAGGTTTGTAATTGTTCCACTAACTGCGGATCAGCTTTGCGCTGACTTAACTGTAATGATAAATTTGTTTGTAATAACTGTTGCTGATTTTTTCCCAATAACAGTTGTCTATTAAAATTTTGCGACGTTGATAATTTATATTGTCCTAAACCAATAACCATAAACATAAGTAACAATAACGCCAAAAAAAACATCAATACTCGGTTTAACGAAAGTAATGGTGTTTGCGGTATTAGCTCTGCCTGCAATAAATTAATCGAATATTTATTCGCCATAATTTACTCCTTGAGCCTTATCGGTATGCTTATCTATATTAACATTGGTCACACTAATACCGTCTTGATCATAAACACCATTGTGTTCCTCTGCTTTATCTTGCATAAGTACACCGATGGCAGCAGCCATTTCTCTATAATTTTCAAAGCCTTCTGGTAAGGCTAATACGCTTACAGGTACATTAGTATTTTCAGCCAACTTATCTGCGATATACGCTTCGTTAGCTACGGGTAAAATAACATTTATTGCTTTAATAACGGGCTGCTTTAACTGGCGTTCAAAGAAATCGGTTGATTTTTGAATTTCTAAACTTAAATTATCGATAATACCAAAGGTTAATTCCTCTTTGTTTTTATTGACTAGATGAGTAAAACCACGTAAATGACGATAAAAACACACTCGCCCTTGCTGTACAATTAAAATAAATATTTCTTCATCAGGTTTCTGACAAAGCATTAACTGGGCATTATCACTAAAAGGTAATAAACGGGCAAAAGCGAATTCTTCCACAATAATACTGGTTAAAGTAATGTCAGCGCTATTAATAGACGAAACTAACGTTTGCAATTCATCTAACGGCGCACAAACCACATAAAGTTTTTCGCTACCGTCAGATAATTTAGGCCCATAAAAATAATCTACCACCATATTATCGGGTGCATAAGGCACTAAGTCTTTAATTTGCCATTTTAATGCAGCTGCTATTTCGTCTTCAGGCACAGCAGGTTTAGCTATTTGTACTATTTGATATTGTGAAGCAGCAAGTACCAAACGACAACGCCCTTTTACTTGTTCTTTTTTGGCGAAATTTTCAAAAACAATGTTGTAGTCGGTAGAAATGCTGTTAATTTGTTTACAGCGCATATCGGCTTGTACATTATTTACATTACCAATATAACAATATGATAAAGAATTTTTTCGCAGCGAAATGCCTAACAACTGAGTTGCTTTCTTTTTGACAAATAATTGATTAACGTTGTTAATAAGTGACATTGATTAAAGTGACTATTTAAGTTTTGAGTAAACCGTTAAAATAACGTTAATAAAATTTCCTTTTTTATTAAAACAGCATTTAATAACTTGCTTACAATTTGGTTTTATTATGACAACATTATCCCTAATTCCATAAAAGTCGCAAGTTTTATAAGCATTTATAGTGTAATTTTAAGTAATAAAGCACAAAAGACAATATTTATGATGAATAATTCCCCATTACAATTAATTAAGCACTCTGCCTTTGTACAGCAAAAGTTAATGGTTTATATCAAACGTGATGATTTGCTTCACCCTATTATTTCTGGCAATAAATGGCGAAAATTAAAATATAACCTTATTCACGCAAAAAAGAACAATAAAACCAATATATTATCCTTTGGCGGCGCTTATTCTAACCATATTCATGCCTTAGCTTTTGCTTGTTATCAACAAGGTTTAGCTAGCATAGGTATTATTCGCGGCGAGCCTCATTATGCTAACAATTTTACCTTAAGCTGGGCGCAACACTGGGGGATAAAATTGGTTTTTGTCGATCGAAAAACTTACAAAAAACGCCATCATCCAGATTATTTACAACAATTGCAGATACAATTCCCCAATAGCTTTATTGTACCTGAAGGTGGAAGTAACACATTAGCTTTGCGGGGCATGAGTGAGGTAATCGACGAACTTAACCAACAACTAGAATTTGATAGCTTATTATGCCCCGTGGGTAGCGGTGGTACACTCGCAGGTTTAGTACTTGGCGATGCAGAGCAACATAACATTATAGGCGTTGGTGTATTAAAGCAAGGTGCCGACAACCAAGATTATCTTAAAAATGAAGTAAAAGCATTATTGCCGAACAGGGCTAAAAATTATAAAAATTGGCATATAGAAAACGAGATGCATCGTGGTGGCTATGCTAAATTTAGTGTTTTAGATGAAAAGCGAATACTAGATTTTAGCAACACAACAAATATCCCTTTTGAACCTGTCTATTCAGGAAAAATGCTACTAGCCTTACTCGATTTAGTTGAGCAAGGCTATTTTCCAGCGGGCCACAAAATAGTAATGTTGCATACTGGCGGTTTACAAGGACTAGGCGGCTTAGCAGAGCGAAAACTTATTAACGCTCAACAATGGCATATACCGCAGCAAGTACCTAGGACCTAAAACATATTAGAAATACTTTGTACTAAACCTTTAACAAGCGCAGGTTCGGCTTCAGGAAAAGTTAAATTAACTTTATTAGCCACTGAAACAATGCGCGTTTGATAGCGTTTCCAATGTACGTCTTCTACTGATGATACTGTTTTGGTACCAGCCGTGCCTTGCGTCAAGCTAGAGCGATCAGACTCTGTTACGGTAACCCCTTCTTTTGCACGTTCAGAAAGGCGAATATCGGTAATAATGGTGTAGTAAATATCTTTAACCGAAGCGTCCATCATAGTACCTAGTAAAGCGCCAGCAACCGCCATCGCCATTTTACCATCGCCATTACCCATAGTTGAACCAATAGCTCCACCCGTTAATGCGCCACTTAAGCCAGATTTGTCAGCGCGTTTATCAGCACGACCCGCTTTTAATACATTAGCTTGCAACCAATAATGTGCTTCTTCAGGGTTGTCGGTAATACGATAACCTCTATTTGAAAGTGCTTGTTTAATACCATATTCAACCGATAAACTCGGTTTATCGGAGGTATTGCGCACTCGTACATAAATAATACGTTTTTCTGGTGCGACGGGATCTAAAAAAATGCTTTGCGACATTTTAGTTTGTACATCGAGATTTTTTTTCGCCACAGAGGTATGAATGGCTCCACAACCAGATAAGGTAACTAAACTTAACAATGCTATTGTTAAGAGGCCTTTTGAAAAGTATTTGTTCATAATTTTTCCTTTACTATTATTTCGCTACTCTATTAATTAGATACTGAAATAAATTCAGCATGACAAACGTAATTTTCATCAGCATGACAAAAGTGTCGTCATCCTGACGAAGGTCAGGATCTAATTTACTTAATTAAATGATAAACAAATTGTAAACCTTCAGACATAAAAAAACACCGCTATTTCGTTATGAAAGTGCGGTGTTTTTGTCAAAAAGTGTAAAATCACAACTGAATATAAATACATTCATTCTAAATAGTTGGAATTGTAGCAAAGCGGTCAGGTTATGAGTCTTATGCGCTTAGTTCACTAAGCAATTATGACGAATAACGCCGACAATGCAGCTACAGTTTCAAATATGACGAATCCAACTATTTAAAAATTATGCTTCAGCAATTACAACTAATTTAATTGTCGTATCTACGTCGTGATGCAAATGAATAGCAATATCAAATTCACCTGTTTCACGAATAGTACCAAGTGGTAAACGTACTTCAGCTTTAGTTACTGCAACACCCGCTTCTGTAATTGCATCAGCAATATCACGAGTATCGATTGAACCAAATAATTTACCTTCATCACCCGCTTTAGAAGCGATAGTAACGTCAGTTAACGCAGCTAACTTGTCAGCACGAGCTTGTGCTGTAGTTAATACTTCGGCTAATTTTTTCTCTAAATCAGCACGACGAGCTTCAAAACGCTCAACGTTTTCTTTTGATGCAAAAACTGCTTTACCTTTAGGTAACAAGTAGTTACGTGCATAGCCAGATTTAACTGACACCTTGTCACCAAGGCCGCCTAATTTGGCGATTTTATCTAGAAGAATTACTTCCATTATAAACCCCTTGTTAGGTTACTTGTGTAAATCTGTATATGGTAACAATGCTAAGAAACGAGCACGCTTGATCGCACGACCAAGTAGACGTTGATATTTAGCAGCAGTACCAGTAATACGGCTAGGAACGATTTTACCACTTTCAGTGATATAGTTTTTCAGTGTAACAATATCTTTATAATCGATAGAGGTAGCACCTTCCGCAGTGAAGCGGCAGAACTTACGACGTCTAAAAAAACGAGACATGGAATTTCTCCTAATTAATCATTTCAATCTGTTGGGCATGAAGCGCTATAAAGGGGTTACCATTTCTAGCTTCATGACGGTTGATAAATCCCGTCACTTTTATCTTTGTGCCCGCAGTTAAATCACGAGTTAAGTTTTGTGCCCATATTCCTGTTGCCACAACACGCATTCTTACAAATGCTTGGCGAGTCATGCCTTCTTCAACTTGCATAGATTTATGATCTAATGAAAATTGACAATGACAAATTCCCGCAGGACTAGTTGATAGTTTTGGTGATTTAACTACCTCACCTACCAACACTAAACAGTTTTCTGTATAAACAGCATGAGTCACGAATTACCTATTCTTCGCTAGCAGCTTCTTCAGTTTTCTCAGCTTTTTCAGTAGAGACTACTTCTTCAGCTTTTGCTGGCGCAGCAGCAACATCTTTCTTAACTTCGCGTTTTACTTCACGATTGTCGTCACGACGGTCATCTTTAGCAGCAGCCATTGGCGACGCTTCAGTTACCGCGTCTTTAGTACGCATGATCATGTTACGAAGAACAACATCGTTATAACGGAAAGAAGTTTCAAGTTCATCAATAACTGACTGTGGCGCTTCAATGTTCATAAGAACATAATGTGCTTTATGTAATTTATTGATTGGATATGCTAATTGACGACGACCCCAGTCTTCTAGACGGTGGATTTTGCCTTCAGCAGCATTGATCAAGTCTGTATAGCGCTGGATCATACCAGACACTTGTTCACTCTGATCAGGGTGAACCATAAATACGATTTCGTAATGACGCATTACGAGCTCCTTACGGTTGTAGCCTCTTTATTG
>JAESPQ010000113.1 GCA_016765535.1 Alteromonadaceae bacterium
ACTCGATAACAGCAAACAGCATGCTATAAGGCACTGTCCATTGCACTTCACCCGTGCCTTTATTGACTAATATCACCGCGCGTTTGGGGTTTAATTTTCCGACACGGCCGATATATTCTTGGTTGTCTTTGCTACTAATAAAACCGACGGTACTGCCAATAGCTAATTCCGCCTTTGACAAGCCCTGTTTTTTGTTACTCACAAGCGCCGTGTCTATATGGTCAAGGTTGAGATAATAAAAAGGCAGTGTCCAGCGCTGACCTGTTTCAATTTCTCGTACCGTTGCTCGGGTACGTTTTATGTCAAGCAGTTCACAGGCGACAGATCGGTTGTCTTCGGCATTAAAATAATCTAGCTGCATACCAATAACCATTTTTTGGCGCAAGGCATCAATGCGTTCAGGGTCGTCTAATAGCTTATCAATCGCTGTTTTTAAGCGAAACAGTTCAAAGTCGCTGGCGGATTGTAGTTCTTGAAATACAGTTTGAATATTCATGTTTAATCTCAAAAAAAATAGATAATTAATAACTGGCTGTCGATTGGGCTTTAGCCCATCAATCAAGCTGAGGGCATAAAGCCTGACGGGATAAATCCCGACCTACAGATTATATCACCTCATTTAAGGCATTGCTCACCACAGCATCGGCAAGGTGAAGTTGCGTGGTTTGGGCGTCGGTTAGACGGGATTTGAGTTGCTCGCATAATGCCATGAGTTCGTCTACTTTGGCGACGATGCGGTGTTGTTCTAGGAGTGGTACAATGGGCATAATTAGACGACTTATTTCAGTGCTGTTAATGTTTTTTACACCGCTAGATGATCTAATTGGTTTTTCAATTTGTTCTCTTATTAATTTAGAGCGTAATACTAAACTAATAAAATTAGAGTAATACAAAGCGCTATTTAATCTAACTCTTATCAAATAGCCTGCATAAGCAAATCCAACATGGTTAGAATCAACGACTGCACAACTACCCACAATAGACAAACTACCATTTGAACGGATAAGTAAAAGATCACCTAAATTAAGTTTTAAATCACCTTTCTCTTTGTCGGATAATTCCGAGTATTTAAGATCACTCGAGTCTACATAACCTTTTACTACATTTGGTATTCGCAGTACAGGCGCACCTTTAGTATGATAATCAGACTTTTTGGATGTTCCATATTTTAAATCATAAAACAATGTATAAAATCTAGCGGTTTCCCAACCATTAGGAAGTGTAAACGGTTTTTCTTCATAGGTAATCGCTGGTAACGGCTTTTGTTTTTTGATCTTTTTATCTGCGATAAGCCGTGCTTTTTCTTTGGCTATTTTTTCAAGCAATACGCTGGCGGGTTCGTCGTTGGAGTTTTGTGGTACGAGTTTTCCCATAACCGCTAGCTGTAATATGGTTTGTTTAAGTTGTTCTATGCTATGTTCGGTGGTGAACAATAAATCAAAGTGTTCATTGAGTTGTTGCCAGCTTTGCTGAAATTCAGCATTATTTTTACTTTGTATTAATGCCGCTAGCAGCACTTCTACTAAGGTTTTATGGGCACTGAGGCTATGCTCGGTTTGTTGCTCTAGCTGGTCACACAATGCCATCAGTTCATCGACTTTAGTGACAATGCGGTGTTGTTCGGCGAGTGGTGGTAAAGGTAGTAAGCTTGGTGCTATATCATCTTTATTAAAACCAGCCTGAGCTGATCTAGATATACCTGTAAATAGTCTTTGGCCTAATGGACTTTTTAATAACTGAAAAATAAAGCCACTAATATATGAATTAAAATCATTATGAATTCGGATTAACGCTACATTATAAGCACCTTCTTTACCCCAAAATACTTTACCAACAGATGCACCATATCTGCCAACCATAATATCGTTTTCTGTACAAAATTTAGATGCACGATCTTTAGGGATATATACTGGCTGAGGGTTAGGCCCAAGATCCCTGATCTGAATCAATTGGACGTACCCATCTTGCTTTTCTTCTGAAAATACGGATTTAGGCGGTTGCCCTCCACCGCTAAAATCGAGAACATCAATAAATCTTACATATTCCCACCCTTGCGGCAATTCAAACGGCTTTTCTTCATCTGCAATTGCAGGTAATTCCTTCGTTTTTTTGATCTTCTTATCAGCAATCAACTGTGCTTTCTTTTGGGCAATACGCTCAAGCAAAACACTAGCAGGTTCGTCATTAGCATCTTGCGGCACTAACTTACCACGCACGGCTAGCTCTAAAATCAACTCACGTAACTTTTTAATACCTGTTAATTCAATCTTTTTGCTTGAGCCACGTCCTACAGCATTGCGTTTTTTAATGGCACTGGTCCATAGGTCAATATTGTCGGTGATTAACGTGTTAATGGTGTTGTTTTTCGCAGGGGAATTAGGGTGGCTCATGGGCAACTCCCTGTCGCTGATTCTGGCTCTGTCTCTACTTCTGGTGCTGGTGTTAGCATATTCATAATGAGGCTAATTAGGGTTTCTTTTTGTTCTGGTTTTGATTCAGCCACTAATAAGGTTAATGCAGCTAAACCGGTATCGTTAATAATAGGGTTGTCTTGTGCGTCTAACAGGTGGTTATTGCGGTGTAAAAAATCAACAAACAGAAACGCGCCACTGCGTTTATTACCGTCGGTAAACGGGTGGTTTTTCACAACAAAGTAGAGCAAATGGGCGGCTTTGCTTTGTATGGTTGGATAAGCAGGCTCGCCAAAAACGGTTAACTCTAAATTACCTAATAAGGAAGATAAACCATCACCTTTGGGTTGAGCAAAAAGATTGGTTGCTTCGCCGCGTGCTATTAAGTTTTGTTTTAGCTGAGCGAGTGAATGACTAGCTTGTTTGAACGTTTGTAGTATTCCGCCGTTATTACTACTGTCTGTGCCGATAGGATCATTTAATAAACCTTCATCATAACGCTGTAACCATAAAAATGTTTGGGTATACCGGCTAACTATTTCAACTAAACCTTTGCCTGTTTCTTTGGTTAGTTCATTAGACGATGATGCTTTTTTGATAAGTTTTAACGCCGCTTCTAGCTCAAGAGCGTTATTTTCAAAACGCTGTTTGTTTAGCGTATACCCTTGGGTTAAGTGCTGCTTTAATAGTTGAGTTGCCCACTGACGAAAGCGCACGCCTTGTTGAGATTTAACTCTATAACCAACGGATATAATGACATCAAGATTAAATGACTCAACTTGATAGGTTTTTCCGTCTCGAGCAGTTGTTGCATTTTTTGCAACAACTGCACGTCGTACTAATTCACCTTCTTTAAAAACATTATTGATGTGACGAGAGATAACCGATTTATCTCGGGTAAATAATTGACTCATTTGATCTAAACTCAGCCAAACAGTATCTTGTTCTAGCTTTACTTGAACAGCGCCACTTTTACTTTCAAATATTTTAATGTCACTCATTATAATTTCCTTATGAGCTCAAGGCATTATTTAAAATAGTTTTAAGCTGATCGCGCAAGGCTTGGATATCGGCTTGCTGTTTGGCGTAATCGCTTAATAGTTCTTGTGGGTTGTGATTGATTACTTCACCAACATGCGGGTTTTTAATGTCTAGATTAAAGTTACGTTTTATGATGTCGTCAATACTTACTTGCCACGCTTGTTCGGTGGTTTCACGGCTAGCAAAGCCATCGCTCTCGTTGCCCCACCAGTCAATTTCAGTTTGAAATTCTGCAAACTTCATTGGTTTGGTTTTATTGTAGTTTTTAACGCCCGCAGGGTACGGGTGCTCATAAAACCATACCTTTTCGGTGGGTTTGCCTTTGGTGAAGAACAAAATATTGGTTTTAATGCCAGTGTAGGGGTTAAATACACCATTGGGTAAACGAACAATGGTATGTAGATTACATTCTTCGGTTAATAATTTTTTGATTTTGGTTTTTACGCCTTCACCAAATAAGGTGCCGTCGGGTAATACCACGGCGGCTCTACCACCATTTTTGCCAGCGATAGGTGCTTTAAGTATTTCAATAATGAGTTGTAAAAACAGATCAGCGGTTTCTCGGGTGCGAGTTTCGGTGGGAAAATTCTTTTCAATACCGTCTTCTTCAGTGCCGCCAAATGGTGGATTGGTCACAATAACGTCTAGTTGCTCGTCCCAGCTTGAAAGCGGTTTGCTTAAGGTGTTGCCATGTTTTACTTGCACGGGTACTTCAATGCCATGTAGTAACATGTTGGTGGTACAAAGTAAGTGCGGTAATTGTTTTTTTTCAACGCCGTGAATTTGCTGTTGTAGGGTTTGGTGATCAGCAGCGGTTTTTACATAGTTGTTTTTTACATGATCAAAGGCGCACGCTAAAAAGCCACCCGTACCACAGGCTGGGTCCATAATGCTTTCACCAAGTTTGGGATCAATACGGTCAACAATAAAACGGGTTATTGCCCGTGGCGTATAAAATTCGCCCGCGTTGCCAGCGCTTTGTAGGTCTTTTAATATTTGTTCGTATAAGTCACCAAATAAATGGCGCTCGGCAGAGTCAGTAAAGTCAATTTCGTTGAGTTTGTTGATCACTTGGCGCAGTAGTGTTCCGTTTTTCATGTAGTTAAACGCATCAGAAAACGACTCTTTAACCACAAAACCACGCGGATTTAGCTTGATTGGTGCGGTTAGATTTTTAAGATCAGGGAATAATTTTCCATTAACAAATTCAAGTAGTTCGTCACCGGTTATGCCTTCGTTGTCGGC
>JAESPQ010000114.1 GCA_016765535.1 Alteromonadaceae bacterium
CGCCAATTATCTAGGTTGTTTTATGATTTAAATAGTGGCAGATCATTATTTTTCCCCACTATGTGCGTTACTAAAAATAATAGCTTAGTCTATCATTCTCATTTTTAATAACGGTTTTAACTGAACATAGACCTTCTAAAGATATATATACTGACCTTCATCACATGACAATTATTTCTTATTTCGGGTATAACCAGGTAACGCATCTAACGCACCTTGTAGGGATTGACTAGTTCCACTTAATTGCGAAACAATTAAATCCATGGCATTAAACTGTTTAAATAAACGTTTTTCATATGCGGCCATACGACGATTTATATCGGCCTCACGACGATCAACATCTAATAACTTTTTAAAAAGAGAATCAGTTTTACTATCAATAACACCATTTGACACATCAATATCACCTTGTACTTTAGATATATTATTATCAATAATAGCACCTAAAAAAGTATCCATTTTAGAAGTAATACCTTCAGAGAAATTAATTGTACTGTCAATAGTTGCCGATGCTATTGAAAGTCCAAAATCAGCAGTAGCTCCTGCACCTGCTGCTGTCACGCTCAACTGCGAGGATGCACTACTAGAAGTAAATTGTAATTTACCACTCACCATACTTACGGTAACAGATTCACCAGCCGCAGATAAATTAGCGTCAGCATTTAATAACGTTTGAATGGCCGTAGTTACATCACTGTCGGAAGTAAATGATTGCCCACTTAAATCTAATGATGCCGATAACGTACCATCAACACTTAGCTGAAATGTGCTACTTGCTGCTGCCGTAAATGTATAAGTTTTGACTGCATTGGTAGCATTATAAATAAAGTTACCACCTTTGGCTTCAACCTTAATGCCATTAGCATTACCACTGGCACTTTGCGCTAATAAAAATTGACCATCGCCAAAAGCGGCCGCACCATTTATTGTTCCTTCAGCATTTACACCCGATGTACCACCAGCAATTGACAGGCCTAAATTAGAGGCATTAGAGGTATCACTTAACCCTAATTCAGCTAACGTTGTAGCTCCTAAATTGCTAATAGCAACATTGCCGCCAGTAGCAGACTTAATAGATAATTGATTATTAGCGATAGAAACGGTAGCACTTTTACCTGTTTGTGTAAGAATAGCGGCTTGTAATGCGGTGATCAAATCAGCTTCAGCATTATAACTACCCGCTAAATTAATACTACCAAGAGAACCATCAACACTTACATCAAAAGTACTGGTAGCCGAAATAGCTAAAGGAGGAGTCGAAAAGTTAAGGTTAGCCGCACCAGTTACACTATCATCTAAAGACAAAACAGCAATTAAAGAACTACTACCATAACGATTAGAATTAAGTGTTAATTGTTGGTTTTTAATACCAACATTCACAGCAACACCCTTACCTTTTAAAGTAGCATCAGAGTTTATTTGTGATTGTATTTCAGCAAGTAATGAAGCTTCAGAAGAATAACTACCCTTCGTTAATTTAATTTCATTTGATAATATCCCATCAACACGCATTATAAAGCTATTATTACTTTCATTAATAATAAATGGTGTGACAGAAAAATCAGCGGGAAGTGTTGCCCCGCCAGTTAATGTGGCTTGCGTTGCAACTTGGCTAACATTAACATTGTAAGTACCTTCTTTAGTTAACGAACTAGAACTAACATAACTGATACTTGAATTAGAAGGAGTGCCAGATTTTGCAAAAAACTGAGCGACATCAGCAATATTATTAGCAAGCACATCCGAAAAAACAGCAAGCCCCGTAGAGCTATCTTCATTAATATTTAAGGTACCATCACGCTTAGTGGTAATACCTAAATCACTCATGCTTTTAACTGAGCCGCTAATATTAGTTAATCGGGTATTTAAAATAGAACGCATAAAACTTTCAATACTGCGAATAGAGGCATCACCAATAAGTACCCCTTTATCTGTAGGCGAATTAAACGCGGTAAATTCACCTATTTTTGTCGCAACATTATTATAGTTATCAACGAAGGCTCTAATTTCTGATTCTATAGTCGAAGTATCAGGGGTAACGGTAACCTTAACGTTCGTACCTATTTGGGCATTCTTTAAATCAAACGTTACCCCGTCAATTAACTTATCTACTTTGTTACTGTCTCGTGTAACAACTAAACCATTAAAAACCACTTTAGCGTCTTGTGCCGCCAAAGATTGATCCATATTATTCGACGTTCCATCATACGCTAATACCGACAAACCTGATGCGTCGGTATTATTGCCATCATTATCAGTGGTTGTTATTTCCATTGCAGCATTAGCGCCAGACTTATCATTTTGCAGTGATAATCTATAGCTGGTACCGTCATATAAAATACTTGCGCTAACACCATAACTGCCATTATTAATAGTATCGCGTATATCACTGAGGCTAGCATTTGCTGCAATAGTTATATTTTGGTTGGTTGAATTTGCATCGGGGGTAAACGTTGCGCCACTATAAGAGCCAAAACGAATTTGTATACTGCCGCCGCCCACCACATCATTAACCGTATTATAAACATTAGTCGCTTTAGTAATAAGCGTGTGTTGCTGTGCTAACGCCTGTACCTCTAAATTATAAGTACCAGGTTTAGAACCAAAACCCGTTGTTGCAGTAACAATACTACTGTCACTGCTTGTCGCGGTAGCTGCATTATAAGTGGAATTTTTATTTAACGATGTATAAGAAGATTTAAGTGATGACAACAAGCTATTAACTTGTCCTAATGCAGATATTTGTGCAGTAGCTTTTTCTGCTTCTTTAGTTATAGCGTTAATTTGAGGATCTTTTTCTGCCGCAACTAAGCCTGTAACAATACTATTAATATCAAGACCTGTGCCCAATCCTGTTGATGTTAGTGCTGGCATAGTTTTCTCCTCAAATTTTAGTTTTTAATTAACTATAAATATTAACTAAAATTTATTTTAACCTTACAAAATTATAACTATTTATAACCTTTAATAAAAAATAGATACTGAAACAAGTTCAGCATGACATATAGTAAAATATAATACTGTCATTCTGATGAGGGTCAGGATATTTACTTTAAACACCTATTCCCCCAAAGAAAGCAAAATACACACCATTCTGTTGCGCTTGTTACATAAACGAATATATTCAACAAAATGTAGATTGGTATTTATGCCATTAACTTGATGGGCTAAAGCCCAACCTACTATAATACTACAACGTTACAGCCAAGAATCTAAACTTTTGAATTAAACAAAAGCCCTTTCAGTTGTTCTAAGTTATCCAACAATTTCAATGCATCTTCAGATGGTAATTGACGAATTAATTTATCAGAGCCTTTTTCGTATACCGAAATAACTTTCCTGCCACTATTTTCGTCAATAGAAAAATTAATATTTTTAGGTACTGATGTTAGTGCCTTATTAATCTTATTCACAACTTCATCTAAATTTATCGCTTTCGTTGCTTTTGTTTCAGTAACTGTTGTATTAGTGTCTTGGACTCGTTTGTTTTGATCAACAATATTATTAACCTTATTAGTGTTAACAACAGTATTACTCGCCGTAGCAGCTATATTCGTAGCTGTTGATGTTGCTTCAATATTACTCATAACTCACCTCAAGAACAACAATTTATTAATAACACACTTTACAAAAAACTAAAGGCTCTCTATAAATAGAGAGCCTTACTTTCATTACTTAAAGTCTCTATTTATCCCAATAATGATAGTACACTTTGCGATGCCGCGTTAGCTTGCGACAACATTGCAGTACCTGCTTGTTGCAATATTTGCGCTTTACTCATTTTAGACGTTTCTGCGGCAAAATCAGCGTCTTTAATTTGCGAATTTGCTGCTGAAATATTCTGCGAAACATTCGCTAAATTAGAAACGGTAGATGCTAAACGGTTTTGTATTGCACCTAACTGACCTCGTGATTTAGTAATTTGAGCTAAAGCATCATCAATACGACTAATGGAGTTTTCTGCATTACCTACACTAGTAACACTCAAACCAATACCTATTGCAGTTGAATTACCACCAGTATCTGATAAACCCAATTTATCTAACGCGGCAGTTTTTAATGCTTCAGTGCTAGCGCCACTGGTAACTATAACATCTTTACCATCTTTACCTGTTAAGGTAAGATCGCCACGGTTAACGTCGTTAGCTTGCGCCGAACCAACTGCCTTACTGGCAGCATCATCATAAACACCAACTACTGATGCAGCACCACCTGCTGATAATAATGTTCCATCAGAACCTTGTGTTACGGTTAAAGCTATATCTTGACCAGAAACAGACGTTAATTGCAATTTACCATCAGCTGTAGCACTTGCAACGACACCTTGTAAGCCCGCATTATTTATTTGTGTTACCACTGAATCCATAGATGATGCAGTTGCCAATCCAGTAATAGCAACACCATTAATTTTTAAAGTATCTGCAGCACCATCAGTTTGCCCAACACCAGACAAGCCATCTACACCAGCAACACCTGTAGTTAACACACCACCAGAAGCATCTGCTTGCGCACCAAAAGTAATGGTATACTCTTTGGTTGTATTCGCTTGCGCGCTAACACCAGAAGTTGTACTTACTGCATTAATAGCAAAAGCTTTATCTGCTGCCGAGGTACCCGTAACAGCACCGATTTCAACACCATTAATAGTGACTTTTTCTGTCGCTGTAATACTAGCACTACTAACCGCTTGCCCTGTTACTTTGTCTGAACCTGCTTGCACATTAAAACCAAAGGTTTTCAAATCAGCAACAGTACCCGCAACTGAACCTGCGGTACCAACCGTAAGACTAATAGCATCACCAGCAGCACTGGTTAGTGATACATAACCTTCAAATGCCCCAGTCGACAAACCAGTATTAGTTAACGTACCACCCATCGTAATAGTATTACCTGTATCGTTTGATAATACTATTGCACCCTTATTATTTAAGGTTGCCGTTACTCCTGCAACATCACGATTAATATTATCGGTTAACTCTTGCATAGTGGCAGAGGCACCAACAGTATCACCATTAATTGTTAAGGTACCACTAGTAACACCTGTTGCGCCAGAAACCCCTTCTACTACATTATATGCAGTAGCTGTAACCCCCGTTGCTCCTGTATTAGCATTTATAGCAGTAATAATGTTATTTGCACCAGTTGAACCGCCACTAATAGCAACACCATTGATCATCATAGCATCTGACGCTGTTGCACTATTTTCTACACGACCACCATTAAGTTCACCTAAGCCAGAAACCGCATTTAGGTTTAAATCTTTAGTGGTAACAGCGTCAATTGAGAAACCTAATGTTTCGCCCTTATTAGCACCAATTTGTAAGTTAGTTGATTTATTAGAACCGTCTAATAAATTAATACCATTAAATTGCGTAACCGAAGCGATGCGGTCTAATTCACTATAAAGTTGATTAACTTCTTCTTGAATAGACGCTCTGTTAGATGCTGAGTTGGTATCATTTGCAGCTTGAACTGATAGTTCACGCATACGTTGTAAGATATTAGTCATCTCACTCATTGAACCTTCAGCGGTTTGTGCCATTGAAATACCATCGTTGGCATTACGAATACCCTGATTCAAACCACGAATTTGCGATTCCATACCGGTTGAAATTGCTAAACCAGCAGCATCATCTTTAGCACTGTTGATTCTTAAACCAGAAGACAAACGTTCCATAGCTTGATTTTGGGTCGCTTGAGATTTGTTTAATTGACGTTGCGCATTTAGCGACATCACATTGGTGTTTACTACTGCAGCCATAATATATGCTCCTACGATTTAGCTTATTTCAACAGATAAGTCTGAAGAATTTGATTATGTCAATTACTTGACTTACCTCTATATCGGGAGCTTTTAAATTTACTTTAGAATTATTTTGCTTTTTTATTATATATTTGTCGTTGTACTCATTTATGGCAACAACAGACAACACCTGTAGGTTAGGCTTCAGCCTATCGCTCACTATTGATGGCATAAATGCCAACCTACAACATTTCCATACTATTGCTTTTATTATATATTTGTTGTACTCATTTATGGCAACAACAGACAACACCTGTAGGTTAGGCTTCAGCCTATCGCTCACTATTGATGGCATAAATGCCAACCTACAAATATACTGAATTCCAATATGGATAATCACCTATATTTTTAACCAATTTTTTTCTCAAAGGGTTGGCGACGATATATCGAGCAATTTTTATTCTGTTTTCTTCTTTACGTAATGCATGATCATAAAAAGATGGTTGCCAAACTTTACTATTACAATTTAACTTCTCATTAATACCTTTAGCACTAGCTCCTTTTAAAGTACCAATAACCTTTGATAATTCAGAACAACCAAGTTGCAATATCCCATGAAAGTGTTCAGGCATTAAGACCCAAACTAACCAACAATAATCATATTTACGTTCATTCATGCACAATTGATGACAAAATATTTGAGCTAATTCAAAGTTAGTAAATAATCTTCGTCTATTTTGACAATTAAACGTTATAAAATATTCTCTGTGTGGTTGGGAGAAACGTCCTTTTCTTAAATCATCCCATGACATAAATTGTATTTCCTTTGATATATTTCCTTTATTCTGCCTAAGTATAGCTAATATATAAATACCATTAACATTTATTTCAAGACATATTTGATGGTATTTATGCCAACCTACAACATTTCCATACTATTGCTTTTATTATATATTTGTTGTACTCATTTATGGCAACAACAGCCAACACCTGTAGGTTAGGCTTTAGCCTATCGCTCACTATTGATGGCATAAATGCCAACCTACAACATTTCCATACTATTGCTTTTATTATATATTTGTTGTACTCATTTATGGCAACAACAGACAACACCTGTAGGTTAGGCTTTAGCCTATCGCTCACTATTGATGGCATAAATGCCAACCTACAACGATGGCATAAATGCCAACCTACAGATAACATTTAGACGGATCTATTAATAAACAATAAAAAACGGCATAAATGCCGTTTTATTCATTGCTATATTTCGACGATTATAAATAAATATCGACTGACCTCAATTAACCTTGTAGTAACGATAGTACGTTTTGAGTAGCAGCGTTAGCTTGCGATAACATTGCTGTACCCGCTTGTTGTAATATTTGTGCTTTACTTAATTTTGACGTTTCTACAGCAAAATCAGCATCTTTAATTTGTGAATTTGCGGCACTTAAATTTTGCGATACATTCGCTAAATTAGAAATAGTAGAACTTAATCGATTTTGCACTGCACCTAAAGAACCACGCGAGCTTGATATTTTTTGTAATGCGTCATCTATACGCTGAATGGTATTTTCAGCACTCGCTACAGAAGTAACACTTAACCCTATGCCTATTGCGGTACTACTGCCGCCAGCATCACTTAACCCTAATTTATCCAATGCGGTTGTTTGTGCCGCCTGAGAGCCTGCTTTGGTTGAAACAGTAACATCTTTACCATTTGCACCCGTTAAGGTTATTGCCCCTCTATTTGTATCTGCTGCTGCTGCTGATGCTGATACCGTTCTAGCGGCGGCATCATCATAAAAACCATACCCAGCAACACCTGATTGTGAAGAACTATCTGATCCAGCAACAATTGTTAAAGCTATATCTTGCCCAGATACGGAGCTTAACTGCAGTTTACCATCGGTTGTCGATGAAGCAACTACGCCTTGTAAACCTGCACCATTGATTGCTGCAACCACTTCGTCCATTGATGATGCAACAGCTAATGCTGAAATACCAACACCATTAATTTTAAGCACATCACGATATTGAGTATTTCCACTACCGTTAACCTGACCAACTAAACCATCAATACCAACTTGAGGATCTATTGTGCCTGCGCTTCCTATAGTGCCATTACCAAAAGTTATCGTGTACTCTTTAGTAGTACTGGCTTGCGCCGCTACTCCGGTTTGAGAACTAATGGCATTAATCGCAAAAGCCTTGTCGGCTGCCGAAGTTCCTGTTACTGCACCTAATTCTATTCCATTAATGGTGATTTTATCGGTTGCAGTAATGGCTGCATTATTAACTTTACCACCAGTAATTTTGTCGGAGCCCAACTGAGAATTAAAACCCATTATTTTTAAATCAGCAAATACGCCAGCTCCCCCAGGTCCCGTACCTGTGGTTAAAGCCGCATTTTCCTGAATGGTTATAGGACTACCATCTGAGCTATTTAAAGAAACAAAACCTTGATAAGTATCTGCAATTAAACCCGTATTACCTGCATCAGTACCCGCAATAGTAATAGTTTTACCGGTATCATTCGTTAATACTAATGCACCACTATTATTAATAGTTGCTATAACCCCTGCCGCATCTCGATTAATATTGGTCGCTAGTTCAGCCATACTACCTGATGCGCCAATACTTACCGCTGTACCACCATCAACAGCAATGGTTAAGCCACCTGCTGAAATAACCCCTGAACCACCTGCAACGCCTTCAACCACATTATAAGCGGTCGCAGTAACACCAGACAAACCCGTGTTAGCATTAATTGCTGCAACCAAATTATCTGCACCATTGCTAGCACCAGCAGCTAAACCACTAATAGTAACCCCATTGATCATTACCGCGTCAGATTGTGTGCCACCAGTAATTGATTCTATACGACCGCCGTTTAATTCACCCGTGCCCGTTACCGCATTTAAATTTAGATCTTTAGTGGTAACCGCAGCAATATTAAAAGAGATAGACTCACCAGCATTAGCACCAATTTGAAAATTAGTTGCCCCTGCAGAGCCATCAAGCAAATTAACACCATTAAATTGAGTTACAGAAGCGATACGGTCTAATTCACTATAAAGTTGATCAACTTCATCTTGAATTGAGGCTCTATTCGAAGCTGAGTTAGTGTCATTAGCTGCTTGAATAGAAAGCTCACGCATACGTTGCAGTATGTTTGTCATTTCATCCATAGCGCCTTCAGCGGTTTGTGCCATAGAAATACCGTCATTAGCATTTCGAATGGCCTGATTTAAACCACGAATTTGTGATTCCATACCGGTCGATATAGCAAGACCAGCGGCATCATCTTTAGCACTATTAATACGAAGACCTGAGGATAAGCGTGCCATAGCCTCATTTTGCATTAACTGCGATTTATTTAATTGACGCTGTGAATTTAGCGACATTACATTAGTATTAATAATCTGTGGCATGGTTAGCTCCTATGATCTTCTTTTATCTTTATTGCCGTTTTTTGGCTATCGGCAATCAGTTGCCGCTAAGTGTCAAAAAACCGTACTGTTCAATAGTTAATCAGGCTTTTTGTTATGTGTACTGTGTTTATGCGAATTGTGTGCCAATTAATCATTTTACTTTAAAGGGCATAAAAATTAGCGGAGAAGATCAAACAAATTTAAACGTTGCAGCTGCACAAATGTTTGTTGTGCAACTTCTAATGCAGTTTGTTGTATTTTTAAATCGCTGATCGCTTTTGCCATATCTAAATCTTCTAATCGAGACATAGAGGTCTGTGCAACTAATTTAAAATCTTGACCAATTTCTTTTTGATTACTGAGAGTATTCATGCGTGCGCCCACTTTTGAACGCGTATTGACGATATTATTAAGTGCGTTATCTAACTCTATTTGTGCCATATTCATTTGGGTTAAACGTACCGCTTCTTCTACATCAGTAGTTCCAGGTATCCTTAAAGTGTCTATAGCACCTTGAATAGTGGCAAAAATATCTTTATTCGCACTAGGCGATAATGTAAAATAATCTTTATCAATAGGTTGGCCTTTAATTTGCGTACGCAAACCATTAAGCTCTATTGATTGATTTTCAGAATATTGTGTGGGAGCAATATATTTATTAATTTTATAGGTATCAGTTGCAACCGGTACGCCTTCAACTTCAAGACTCATTCCATCAATAGTGATTGTTTGAGTAGTGGCTATATTGGCATCATAGATAGTCGGTAACGAAGACTGACCATTTATTTGTATTTCAAATTCACCTGCCGTGGCGGTGGCAAAAAACTGCACATTAACGGAATTACCCGCAGTAGGAAAAACATTAGCAGGATTTACATTACCAATATTTACATCATTTAAATCAACTCCTGTTAATTTAACTTTTGCTGAACCCGTAACGGTAGCTTGCTCAATACTATAAACACTGTATTGCACAGGTAAACCAACGCCAGGCTTGGTAAAGTGAACACTATATTCTTCACCCGTAAAATTTTTCGATGTATTCGGATCAAATATAACCGCTTGATCAATAACGCCAGTACCTTTATTACTACTACCTACCGTTGAAACGAATGAACTATTGCCATTTTTCAAATTCATCAGTAAATCAAAACCGTTATCGTTAATACCCGCTTCAACTCCTGGGCCGACCTGTACTTCACGTAGACCTCTATCACCTAGATATTTTACTGAGCCAAATTCATTCACTTGAAAAGGTTTAGTATCAACATCATAGCCCGAAAAGATATATTCACTGTTACCATCTTTAGTATTGGCTAAACCGACTAATTCGCCTTTTAATTGTTCTAGTTCAGTAGCTATGGTTTCATAATTTTGTAAGTTGTAAGAGCCATCTCCAGTAGAGACTAATAGCTCTCTTGTTCGTTGTAATAAGTTAACCATTTGCGCTAATGTGCTTTCTTCTTGAGAATTAGCCGCATCAGCAACGTCAATATTTTGTAAGTATTGAGTATTAACGGCAACACTTTTTTGTAAGCGTTGAATAGAAGCCGCAGCCACAGGATCATCCGCAGCATGAATAACACGCTTACCTTCGGTAAGATGAACATTTAATTCACTCGTTTTAGCCTGAGCATTTAAAATACCGCTAGTGCTTCGCTGATAAAATGTTTGTGTTGAAATGCGCACGACACACCTCTATTAATGAAAAACAAGAACTTAATCAATAGAAAGCAATAAGTACGCCAAAAAAGATAAATTCGAAAAAGGGGTCAGTGACAAGTTTATGAGCAGACTAATTTAACTCTACACCTTGAATTGTCACTGACCCCAAGAAGAAAATGGTGACTGTTTACCTAACTGCATCAAGCAACGTTTGCATTAATTCATCTGCAATTTTTATCACTCGAGCAGAAGCATTATAGGCGGCTTGATACTGCAATAGTTGCGAGGCTTCTTCATCCAAATTAACCCCCGACTTAGAGGTCATTCGAGATTTAGATTGGTTAAATAAAACCTCAGACGATTGTAAGCGTACTTCGGAGGAACTGGTTATCGAACCAATTGTTGCCGTTAATAGTGCGTAATTATCTTGAAAAGTTGAGCGTCCATTATTCAATTTTTTATCGGTTTGAAATGAAGCCATAGTCAGTGCATTAATATTGTTACCCACACCCGTTTCATTAAAATCAATAGTAAACTTATAACTGTCTACTGCTGCAGTGTCTTGAATTTGTATTTCAATATCAAATCCTGCATGGCTAATAGTTTGCTTAGGTGGTGTAAAAGCTAAACCGGTTAATGGTGTTCCCGCAGGTTCTTCAATAGGTACTCCAGTATTTGCATTAACTATTTGATACTGAAATGTGCCCGCAACGGGCTCTGTTATTTCTATTCTCAAACCTCTTGCAGCCGTTACAGGATTCGTGGTTAAGTCTTCAACCGTTGGGTAATTAACATCACTGGTATTATTTAATTGAGTAATTCGAGTTTTACTAGCACCCGTATTGGCAGTATCATTAGTGATCAACAGTTGATTTGCCGCAGCGGCAATTAATTCCCCCTGTTTCATTGCCACCGAAATATCATTAGCACCAAGTCTGGTTGGTCTTAATTCAAAACGCTTGCCTACTTGCAGTGGATCAGTGGCACTAATTGAGTCAATATTAATGCTAAAACCATATTTTGCAACATCAATATTTTTAGAAACAGATAAATCTTGTGCGCCGGCAGCGGGCAAGGTTAATTGCGACCCATCAGTTAAATTAGTTAACTTAAATTGTACCGTTTGTGGCGGACCAGCAGCAAAACTTGTTACTTTTAATTCAAAATCATCGGCAGTTAATTTACCTACATCTTCAATTTGTACGCCTAATTGCGCCGTACCTAAATTATCACTGGTTGGTAGTACTCGTCGCCATGTGGTTTGTTGATCATTAAAATCATTGAAAAAATTAGTACCCACTTGCATATTCAAATCAAGTCCTAATTTTTGTTGCTCATTCATTAAATGGCCAATACCAATGGCGGTTTGTCCTAATTGATTAAAGGCAGGTTCTAATACATTATCTCTAAATTCATAAATAGCTTGAATTTTACCGCCCATGCGATCACCACGTAAGCGCTCAACAGAACCATTAGTATTTAATGCTAGTTCCATTTTTGCATTATCGGTACGACCAACTATCGCTTCCATCTTTAAAGCTTGTTGCCCTAAAACTAAGGGCTGGCCTGTACCTATAAATAAATTGATCATGCCATTACTAAGCTTAACCGTAGAAACATTGGTGTACTCACTAATATCTAAGACTAATTTATCACGTTGATCGAGTAAATCATTCGGTAAATTTTTACTACCATTGCCACTAGATAATTGTATTTGATTATTCACCTCGGCTAAATTTTTCGCTAAGGCCGTCATTTCTTTGGCGATATTTTCGACATCATCATTGGTGGCTCGGTATTGAATATCTAATTGATCATATAAACGATTAAACGTAGACGTCATATTGTTAGATACTTGAATTAAATTATTGCGTGACTCTAAGGAATTAGGATTATTAGCAACGATATTTAATCCAGAAAAATATTTGGCAAGTGAATTACTAATTGAGGTATCTTTATCAGATATGACTTGATCGACTCGATCAACACTATTAAAAAAAGCTTGGTTAAAGCTATTGCTAGTGGTGTTTCCTTGCAGATCAAGATAAGCGAATTGATCAAAAACTCGCGTAACATCGTTAACTCGAACCCCTAAACCAACAAAAGCATCACCAAAAGTCTGCCCGCCTGCTGAAATAATTTCAGTGCGCTGGCGAGAATAGCCATCAGTATTTACATTAGAAATATTATGAGCAATAGTATCAAGTGCTTGTTTTGAAGCTAATAGCCCCGAAACACCTACACCGTATAGGCTAATAGCCATAATAGTTCCCCTTAAACCGTAAAGTAATACTGATCATTTAATAAACCAATCTTTTGACAAATTTGCCTTTTATGAATCAGTCTTTTAATAAATCGGTTACACGTCCTAAGGTTGATAATATTTTATTCGCATAATTAGGATCAGTCGCATAACCTGCTGTTTCTAATCCATGCAAAAATTGCTCCACATCATTAACTTTATTCAAAGCTTCTTGATATCTGTCGTTAGTTGAAAGAAAATCAACAAAGTCATTTACACTATCGTTTATTGATTGATAAACACGAAATGGTGCTTTAACTTTTACCATAGCTCCTTGTTGAAACTCTAAGGTTTCTTTAGTCGTTTTATCGCCTTGCCAGCGATCATCAGCCTTAATGTTAAATAAATTATTAGAACTTTGCCCTTGCGCTGTTTTAATTATTTTTTGTCCCCAACCAGTTTCTAATGCCGCCTGTGCAATAACAACAGCAAATGGCACACCTAATTTTTGCTCAACTTGTTTAGCGGGTTCAATTAATGCATTTACAAAATCTTTGGGTTGAGAAAAACTAGGAGTAGATATGAAATAGTTCTGTTTTATCGATGATGAGCTATTATTATCTTCACTGCTAACGGTAGCTATTTTAGGTTGATTTATAATATTGGTAATACGCTTCAAATCATAAGCATGAGGTGATTTTTTTGTCCCATTTAAGGTAGCATCATTACGTAATACACTACTCGGTTTATAGTTTTCATCTCCGCCACCAAGTTGACGTACAATTAAAGGCGCTAACCCCAAAGAACCGTTATTCGATAATTCAAGAGCAAGCTGTTGATCATGCATATCACGATAAAATTTAACAGATTGCGAATTAAAAGGGCTGTCTGACGCTAAAACATCTTGCGCTTTACGCATACTTTTTAATAACATTTGCGTAAATAGCGATTCAAATTGTTTAGCTACTTCCCCTAACGCCGCTTTTTTATCTTTTGGATCAGTCGACTTAGATAACAATTTAATGTCATTTAAGCCATGAAGATCTAAAAAATTACTAGCGTCAGTGATACGAGCAGACATAATAGTATTTCCATTAAATAATGATTAATTGACCACGTAAAGCGCCTGCTTGCTCAAGCGCTTCAAGAATCGCCATCACATCACCTGGGCCTGCGCCTACATCATTAATGGCTTTTACTAACGTATCAAGCGTCACCCCAGGATTAAAAACAAACATTCTGGAATCACTTTTATTGACGTCAATAATAGATTGTTGTGTAACCACAGTATTGCCATCTGAAAAGGCATTTGGTTGATTAACCTCTGGAGATTCATTTATCGTCACGGTAATACCACCATGGGTAATAGCCGCAGGTAACAAACGAACATCAGAGCCAATAACAATAGTACCCGTACGTGAATTAACTACTACTTTTGCTGACGGTCTATCGGGGACAAACTCTAAATTTTCTAACATTGCTAAAAAACTTACTCTGTCAGCAGAGTCTCGTGGTGCAGTGACTCTTACCGACGTAGCATCTAACGCTTTTGCAGAGCCTGCAATAAAATCATTAATGGTGTCCGATAAGCGTTTAGCGTTGCTAAAATCAGAATTTCTTAAATTAAACGTAATATAATCACCTAACATAAAGGGTGATAGCACTTCTCTTTCAACCATAGCACCATTCGCTATTCGTCCAACGGTAGGGGTATTCATTAATACTTTAGAACCATCTAAACCATCGGCACCTAAACCACTAACTACTACGCTACCTTGAGCGACCGCGTAAGCCTTACCATCCATTCCCTTTAAAATAGTTTGCATTAACGTACCACCACGCAAGCTTTTAGCGCTACCAATTGAGGACACGGTAATATCAATTGTTTGCCCTGCTTTAATAAAAGCGGGTAGCTCTGCAATAACGGAGACAACGGCAACATTTTTAACTTTTGGACGAATATTGTCCGCAATGTTAATGCCAAAATTTCTTAACATAGTCTTAAATGTTTGTTCAGTATAACGGCTTTTTTCACCCGTGCCTGGTAAACCAACCACTAAACCATAACCTAACAATTGGTTACTTCTCACCCCTGCAATATCAGCTAAATCTTTGATCCTTTGGGAGTAAGCATTAGATTGCAGGCATAAAGCCATTAAAATTAACGTTATAAACAATGGATAATTAGGTATTTTATCAATAGATATTTTCATCGCCAACCTCTCGCTAAATTTCTAACTACATTAACCATTACAACGGCCACCAACCACTATTGAAAAACTTTGATAACCAACCTTGCTCCTGCACATCGGCAAATGAACCTGTACCTGAATATTGAATGCGCGCATTGGCAATTTTATTAGAAGTGATCGTGTTATTAGCGCTAATGTCTAATGAGCGAATAATACCGGTTAAGCGAATATATTCATCACCATTATTTAACGTCATCCATTTTTCACCACGAATAATCAAATTACCATTTGATAACACTTTTAATACATTCACTGAAATATTACCGTTTAAGCTATTACCTTGATCTGCTTTTGAATCGCCTTTAAAATTTGACTTTTGATCGGCACCAAAACCAATAGAATTCCCCTGAAAATTAACGGTTTTACCGCCAAAACCAATAATAGGTTTTAACGTGGTTGTATTTTCTTTTTTAAGCTCTGTTTTAGAACTTTTATTAGCTTGGGTACTTTCATTTAAAATAACAGATATAATGTCACCAACACGGCGAGCTTTTGAATCAGAATAGATATTATTCATAAAGTTGGTATTGAATAAAGAGCCCGTTGGCACTATATTTACCGCATCATCTTCAGGTAGAATGGGAGCAAAATTAGGATCATCAGGTAATACTTTTGCTTCTTGTACAGAAGCACAGCCAGATAAAAAAACGAAACATATCGCTATACTCATTACATATTTCATTATATTTCTCCTTACCATTAGGCTTACTAACACTCAACAACCATCATTTATAGTTGTTGAGTAATGTTTTGTAACATTTGATCAACCGCTGAAATAACTTTTGAGTTCATTTCATACACGCGTTGCGTTTCAATTAAATTCACTAACTCTTCAGTGGTATTTACGTTCGATGTTTCTAAAGCGCCTTGCACTAACATACCAAAACCAGCTAGCCCTGGAACACCTGTTTGTGGCGTACCACTTACGGCCGTTTCTGTATATAAATTTTGCCCTATTGATTCTAATCCTGCGGGATTAACAAAACTAAGTGTATTAATTTGACCAATAATAGAATTATCTGCTTGTCCTTGAATACGTACCGATACTTCTCCGTCTTGCGAGATAATAATTTCTTGTGCGTCATTTGGCACCGTCACTTGTGGCTGTAATAAATAACCTGCACCTGAGGTAACAAAATCACCATTAGCATTAAGGCTAAATTGACCATTACGGCTATATGACGAGCTACCATCAGGCATTAGTATTTCAAAAAAACCTTCGCCTTGTATCATTATATCCATTGCATTATCGGTAGTTAACATATCACCTTGAGTATGAATCTTTTGTGTGGCAACTACTTTAGAGCCGGCACCTATGGTTAAACCAGAAGGCATTTCAGTGTCTTGTGCCGATCGTCCACCAGGCTGATTCACCGTTTGATAAAGTAAATCTTCAAAAACAACACGACTTTTTTTAAACCCTACCGTACTTGAGTTAGCTAAGTTATTAGAAATAACAGATATTTGTTTTGTTTGGGCATCTAGGCCAGTTTTACTTATCCATAATGCAGGGATCATAAATCACCTCGATAGTTATTTGTAAAATACATTAGAATGACCTCAATAAGGCAGAAGCACTTGTGTCGTTTTCTTCAGCAGTTTTCATTAGTTTCAATTGCATTTCAAATTGACGCTGTAGATTAATCATTTGCGTCATTTCGTAAACGGGATTAACATTGCTTGATTCAAGCGCTCCACTTTGGATCACAACGTTAACATCAGCGTCGGTTGTTTTACCGTCTTTGCGACGAAAAAAGCCATCGGCTCCTTTTTCTAAATCTCTAACATCAGGATTCACTAATTTTATGCGGGCAACTTCTTCTTGTATTGTATTTGGCGCACCTTCGGGCTGCACCATAATGGCGCCGTCTTTAGAGATATGAATATTACCCACAGGCAAAGGGATTGTAATAGGACCATTTTCACCTAATACGACACCGCCTTTAGCCGTTTCTAATTGACCTTCTTCATTTAAACGTAATTCGCCTTGTCGTGTGTAAACTTCTTCTGCAACATTTGAGCTAACCGCCGCTAAACCAACTTGTGTACTCGCTCTACCAACGGCAAGCGGCTGTACAGCAATCCAACCATCACCCTCTATCGCTACATCTAAAGCTCGGCCGGTAGTTAATTGCGCACCGCTGTCAAAATTTTGGCTGGGGTTTTCTGTCATTGCAAAAACACGACTAGGTAAACCTTCACCAAAGGCTTGCATACTACGTGCTTGTGCTAAATCAGCTTTAAAGCCAGTCGTGTTACTATTTGCCAAATTATTTGCAATAATGGATAAGGCGTTCATATTTTGTTTTGCGCCACTCATTGCAATATAAAGCATCTTATCCATAGTAAATCTCACTATTATTCTAATTAATCTAACTCAATTAAAATAATGCAATAAAAGTGCCAAATAAAACAACAATTAACATTAAACGAATAATAAAGTACGAGGTAAAAAAATTGCCATTGGGTATTCACTCAATGGCAATTCTATTCAAAAGATAGGTTGATAATTATCGTATTTGTAAGATATTTTGATTTAAGGTGTTTTCAACTTCTAAAGCTCTAGAATTAGCTTGAAAATTACGCTGAGCTGAAATTAGATCAATTAATTCTGAGGTTAAATTAACATTAGACTGCTCAAGTGCCGATGAGTTAATCGTGCCATAAGTTCCCGAACCTGCCTCACCAGCTAAAGGTTCACCTGATAAAATACTGGCTTTCCATGACGAACCTCCAACTTGTGTTAACCCTTGGTTATTAGCAAAATTAACTAAAGCAATACGCGATAATGGTTGTGATGTACCATTACTAAAACTAGCTAATACTAAACCATCTGGACCAATATCAATCCCTGTTAACCTACCTACTGGTAAACCATCTTGCTCTAGTGAGGTTACTTCAAAATTTGAAGCAAACTGGGTTGGTTCATTGGGGTTGGGCCCTGCGGGATCTAAATTAAAATCAATAATAATTTTTTGCGTTTGATCTGAACCATTAGTTAACACACCAGCACCAGGGGAGCCTAATGCAACAGTAGTAATACCTGCGGCAGGCTGAATTGATGTGAAATCGCCAGAAGAGTCAAAGACTAAACGCGCACCTTGAATACCCGCAGGTGCCAGTGGTGAGCCAGCCGTTGTACCAACAGTATTACCAGAATTATTAGCAGGTGTCGCAAGATCACCAGCCACAGCCACCATTTTATTATCTATCGCGCTAGCAATGATCCATTCATTAGGGTTTGTTGTGGGGTTTGCTTTAATAAAATAATAAGTCATCACATGACTTTCGCCTAGAGAATCAAAAACGGTTACTGATGTTGAACTGTTATATGTTAAGGGATCTTTCTGATCAAAAGTGCCTGGTGCACCAGTAATATAACTATCGCCTGCAGGTAAATTCATGCGGATATCAACCGTTGAAGTTTTTTGTGGCGCCCCTGACGAAGTAGGTATACGTATAGGTTTAGCGGTACTTAAACTAACAGAGGAAGAGGAGCCATCAATATTAACATCAAAACCCAACAGATGCTCTCCTTGTGAATTAACAATAAAGTTATTACTATTTAGTTTAAATTCACCCGCGCGAGTAAAAGACGTTTCTAATGAGGTGATATCTGGACGTGTGGCAAAAAAACCATTGCCCGTAATCGCTAAATCAAGTGAGTTATTAGTAAATTTAATACTTCCCTGATGAAATTGCTGAGCAACATCTGAGGTTAATGCCCCATCACCTACCTTAGTTTTTCCTGATGATAATAATGATGATGCATACACATCAACAAATTCAGCACGAGATTCTTTAAACCCCGTGGTATTAACGTTAGCTATATTATTTGACGTAACGTCTAAATCTTTTTGAGCTGCATTTAGCCCACTTAACGCGACATTAAAAGACATATGTGTACCCCTACCTTTTTAACCTTGTGAAATTTCAACAACGTCTGATAACGCCATAGAATTTCCACCTTGAAGATTTAATTGAACTTGCCCACCCGCACCACTTAAGGTTACGCTGTCGACATTTCGATATGTTAATGCTTGTAATTCTGAAGCTTGACCATCAACTAAGGCGGCAACGCGAAAACGATAAAAACCTGCACCGGCTTGCTGACCGTTAGCTAGCTTTCCATCCCATTCAAAGCCAAACTCACCACGAGATACATCTCCTAACGGTACTTGTTGTACAACAGCACCCGATGAATCTTCAACAAACACCATGACGTTACTCGCTGGTTGATCAAGTTTAAGTTTACCTTTAGTGGTATCACCATCAATCATTTCAAAACGATTATCGTCAACCAATACACTACGCCCCACTAATGACGATGCTTGTAATGCTTGGCTTGATCCCATCATGCTAGCAAAACCTTCAAATTTATCATTTAATTTGCTTATACCATCAGTGGTCGAAAAACCGGTCATTTGAGAAATCATTTCATTATTATCAACGGGTTTTGTTGGATCTTGATAAGAAAGTTCTTGTGTTAACAAAGCAAAAAAATCAGCTTGAGTTAACATATCATTACGTTCTTTAGCAACAGGTTTCGTATCTTTTTGCCAACGCAAGCCATCTAAGGCTCCACCACTTTTTACTGATTCCATTTTGCTCTCCTAAATAAAAACATATTCAAACTAACACCCATTAAATCAATTTATCTTTGACCTAATAACAAGGTTTTATTAACCATACTCTTAGCTGATTCGGCTAACTGTACATTAGTTTGATACGAACGTGATGCCGAAATCATATTCGTCATTTCTTCAATAATATTAACATTCGGTTTAAAAATATAACCATCTTTATTGGCCATAGGATGATTAGGTGAATATTGCATTATTAGCGGCTTATTACTTTCGACAATACCTAATACATCAACACCTACCGACTGCTCTTGCCCTGTGGCAGCTTTTTGCAATTGAGCGGCAAAAACTGGCTGTCTAGCACGATAAGTTTTATCCACACTACTACTTACGCTGTCGGCATTGGCAATATTACTCGCCGTAGTATTTAATCTGACCGATTGCGCGCTCATGCCCGTAGCACTAATATCAAAAACGTTAAATAAACTCATAATTACTACCCTCCAGTGATGGCTTTACGTATTCCTTTAATCTTGCCATTAACAAATTGTAAACTTGCCTGATACTCTAATGAGTTTTTTAGATACAAGTTTCGTTCCACTTGTACATCAACCGTATTACCATCACCTGTATCCGGCTGATTTGGCACACGATATTCAGTATTATTATTTAATGCCATACGAACATCTAAATGCTTACTGTTAGTTTGTGACATTGCCATATTTTGATTTTGCATCGATTGCGTAAGTAACTTTTGAAAATCCAACCCTTTGGCTTTATAACCAGGCGTATCAGCATTAGCAATGTTACTAGAAATTAACTCTGCCCTTTTACCTCTGAGTATTAGGGCATTAGTATTTAATGCGAAAATTTTGTCAAGATTAATAGCCATAAATGCTACCTCCATATGATTAAAGGGATAACATTCAAGTTCTATACCAAGTATTTGGTTATATGAAAAAAGTGATGATTTTATCTGAGGTCTAGGGTCTAGGGTCTAGGGTCTAGGGTCTAGGGGGAAGAATATCGTGCTGAATAATAATCTATGCCTTTATTATTTTTTTTGGTAGATAATACCTGGATTACAACGGATCATATTAAAATCTTGGCTTAATCCAGATAAAGACTCAGAAGCACCTAAAAACAAATAACCATGAGGATTTAACAAGTCATGTATTTGCGCAATAATTTTACGTTTTATATCAGGCGAAAAATAAATTAACACATTGCGACAAAAAACAATATCAAAACGTCCCATTAAGCTATAACTATTTAATAAATTTAAATGCCTAAAATTTACCATGCGTTTAACATTGTCTTTAAGTTTTAGCATGCCATTATCACCCGCTTCAAAAAACTGTTGCTTACGTGCAGCAGATAATCCGCGCGCAATAGCTAAGCCATCGTAATGTCCATACTTACAATGTTCTAACATGGTTTCTGAGATATCAGTGCCAACAATTTGTGCTCCCGAGACTAATTTTCTTGGGTTTTTTTGTTGATACTCTAATACTGACATAGCAATAGAATAAGGCTCTTGTCCTGATGAACTAGCTGCCGACCAAATTTTGATCGGAGAACGTTTTTCAGCTAGCTCTGGCAATAATTTATTTTGTAATAAAGTAAAAGGGTATTCATCACGAAACCACAAGGTTTCATTTGTAGTCATGGCATCAATAACAGCGGCACGTAACTGCCGCTCAATAGGGCTCAGAGTGCGAGCGACCAAATCCCCTAATGAGTTAACATCAAATTTAGACATTAAAGGCGCTAAGCGACTTTTCACTAAATACTGTTTATTTTCACCTAATACAATGCCGCATTGCTGTTCTAAAAAAGTGCGAAACTGCTGGTAACTGCTATCGTCTAGTTGTCTTGGTGACACTAATTATTACCTTTATACATGCTGTTTAAATAGTTGCTTATTAGAAACTAATTAAGTTACTTAAGCGTTAACTCATTAATAAAAATATTTGCTAAATTTAGCTATCCATTTTCAACCATTTTTTGACTGCAGTAGCGAGTTCATCTGGATGAAATTTAGGAATAAAATCTTCAGCTCCTACTTTTTCAACCATAGCATTATTAAATACACCACTTAATGAAGTATGTAATATAACCGGCACTTGCCGCATACGTTCATTCGCTTTGACTTCAGCGGTTAATGTATAGCCATCCATTTCTGGCATTTCAATATCTGAAATCAATAAAGCAACTTTTTCATACAAGCTATTTTCACACTCAGCGTCAATTGCGGTTAGTTGATCTAAAGCATCTTGACCATTTTTAGCCAAGATCATTTTTATCCCTAACGGCTCTAATGCTCGTCTGACTTGATTACGCGCAACAGTTGAGTCATCAGCAATCATTACGACTTTATCACCCAAATCTTCACCGACATGGATGTCGATAACATCTTCACTTAGCTCAGTTGACACCGGGTTAATTTCATTTAATATTTTTTCTACATCTAAAATAGAGACCATATCACCATCTATTTCGGTGACAGCAGTTAAATAACTCGATTTCCCCGCCCCTTCTGGCGGCGGCATCATATCTTTCCAACTTAACGTAACTATACGCTCAACACCAGCAACTAAAAACCCTTGTACACTGCGATTATACTCAGCAATGATAATAAATGAGTCTTCTGTTTGTTGTATTGCAGGAGCACCAATAGCTTTGCTCATATCAATAACAGAAATAGTTTGCCCGCGAATATGCGCAACACCTTTAATATAACTGTTCTGTTTAGGTAAAACGGTAAGCTTAGGACATTGTAAAACTTCCCTTACTTTAAATACATTAATACCGAAACGTTGACGACCTATTAATTTAAATAACAATAACTCAAGTCTGTTTTGCCCTACCAACTGGGTTCGTTGATTAACAGCATCTAAAATACCGGCCATAGCAACCTCATAAAAATTTATTGTGCACTTATATACTGTAACTCTCTTCTTTACATAAATAGATTCATCAATAAGTTCATAAAAAGAGTATATAAACTTAAAATAAAAAATTATGATATATTTTATTTTAAAAGAGGTACAATTCTTGATTATTAACTATTACAACTCAACTTAACGTTTAAATTTTGACACTATTCGTTAAGCTACTTTCGTCTACTATATCTAAGCATAGACGAGTATTTAAATTAACTTAATAAATTAATCACAAAATTATGAGCAAGTTAAAGATATTACTGTTATTTTCGTGTTTTTCAACCTTATTTTCACCTTATACGCTTTCGCAAGAATTTGATAGTGTTTACCTTGAAAATTTAGCAAAAACATATTTAGAACAACAATTAACCGTTCCGAAACAAGGGAAGCTACAAATAGAGATCAGTACAATAGATCCAAGGATTGTTATTAAACCCTGTGATCAACCGTTAAAAATAACCCCCCCAAAAACCTATAAAAGCCGTAATATAAATATTAAAATCAGTTGTGAGTCTATTGAATCTTGGCGGGTTTTTGTCACCGCTAAAATAAGCAAAGTTGTTCCTGTTGTGGTTGCCCAACGTTACATCGCTAAAGGCTCTCCTCTTAGTGGTGAAAATTTAACTGTTATTTTAAAAGAAACCTATACAATAAGAAGTGAGTATTTCACAACACTAACCGAATTAATGAGTGTAAAAGCAACTAGATCAATTTCTAAAGGGAAAACGATCACCCGTAAAAATATTTGTTTGGTTTGTAAAGGAGAACAAGTTATCATCAAAGCTAGTGCTAATAATTTTAATATACAAACATCAGGTATCGCCCTAATGAACGGTATTAAAAATCAAACAATTAAAGTTAAAAATAGCCGTTCAGGAAGAGTTATTTCCGCTAAAATAAAGACATCAACACAGGTTGAAATAAATTTGTAATTTTAGTTAAGTTATTAGTTCTTTTGCCGATAACAAGGTAGGTAATAAGGTAAGTTGCCAGTAGGTAAATATTATGTCTATAAATATCAATAATTTAAATAGTAGCACACCTCAAGTAAAACAAAAACTTGAGCAACAGCAAATAGCAACAAAACAGCAAGCAAATCAAGCTGCGTTGAAATCTGACCAAGTAAAACATTCAGGTCAAGATTCTGTGTCACTCACGCCGCAAGCTAAACAGCTACGTGAGTTACAAAAGAAAGCTAATGATGCTCCAGAAATAGATCAGAAAAAAATTGCTAAATTAAAAAAAGCGATCATGTCGGGTGAATATAAGATTGACGCAGAAAAATTAGCACAAAACATGTCTAATTTTGAATTTTCGTTATCTTAACCCTATTAAAATTTTTTTTAAGCAAAGAGAGCGTAAATGAATGAACGTTGATAACATTAACAAATTACTAGATTTACAGTTAACTGAATTAACTAATTTACAAAAATTGTTAATTAATGAATTAAACGTTTTAAAAAATAGAGAACTAGAGAGTTTAGAAGTACAAACACAAGCAAAAGAAAAAGTATTAGCAAATATAAATCAATTAGATCAAACAATTAACCAACATGCTAAGCTAAAAGATTTACACGAAAACCCTCTATTCACTAAAAAAACAGAACAAATTATTGAATTATTTAGTGATTGTAAACAGCAAAATGAAATTAATGGGCAAATAATTAATAATACTCAGATATCAATAAACCGTTTCAAAACTATGCTACAAAAAAGTATAACTAATAATTCAATGACTTATGATGAAAAAGGGAAAACAAATATTAACATTCGTTCTATTGGTATTAAAGCCTAAGTTTAAGTAATGCTCAAGCTTATTAGCTAATCAAAAGTAATCTATTGATTTGATTTCTTTTCTTCTTTGCTGTGTTTCATATAACGCAAATACATCTTCAAAATTCAAACTCAATTCGGTTGTGTAAGTGTCACCTACAGGATAACTAGCAACAACTTTTGCTCCTCGAATAACGCCTTGCACTGAAGATTTAAGCGATTGATTTTCAATTAATAGATTAGCCATCCGTGTTGAACCAATAATTTGCTGGCCATATACTTGCTCAGCAAGTTCAGCATACGCTGATAATTTTGACGCATTCATTGCCATTAGCATACGTTGTGTTTTGTTAGCCGATTTTTGTAAGCTAATGGGTGCCGTACCGATAGCAGTAAGTACAGGAAAAGTATTTGGTTTTATTGTTTGCCATTGCACATGTTTATCATAAACAGAAGAACAAGCAGTCATAAATAGAAAACTGATTGCTAAAATTAAAATTTTCAATAATGGCTTTAACATAATTCACATCTCATGTGTTTAATATATAAAATTAAGGATGGATTTTAATTGCACGGGCATCTTTAGTTAAGTCCGCTTGTTCGCGAATGATCATACCATCAACCATTTTTACACCTTTAGTATTAATAACTTCATCACTAAAAACCCAAGATGGAATAAAAGATTGCGCGGTAGCAACAACAACATGTGATTGCATACCAATCATACGAGCATTAATCATCACCCCTGTTTCTTGTTTCATCATGGTCCCCGTAACCACGTAGTCAATTATCTGGCGTTCAGGTAATTCTTTCCAGTCTCTACTAAAAACATAATCACCTTTTTTAGTGACTCGTATATAACCAGTTGTTTTATAGTCAACCACGACAAAACCATGACGTTGTAATTCATGAATAAAACTTTCAGCTATTTCTTGCCCCAACCAATTTGTCGATTCAAGATCCTCTAAATTAACAAAAGAGGCAACAGCTATCGGTGTTTTAGGATTAACAAACGAGCTACTTTCGATCATTTGATAAGCCAAGCCCTTCACCACATCATTAATGGCATGAGTAGGCAACTTATAACTATCTATCTTGCCTTTTTTTGCCATGCGATCATAATAAAAATCATCACTATGCATAGTTGAATTAATCATAGAACATGAAAACAACGTAGGTATACATAATGGAACAAGCCACTTTTTCATTGAGTACTCCTCAATTAACGATTCATTTACCGATACATCATTCTTGTGATTAAGTTTGCTGCTCAGTCGGTTTAATTATTTATAGTAAATTTAATGCACATTTCAAGCCAATATCTAAAAATTTAAAATCAGGCATAAATACTGCATATTCAATAATAATCATAAAGACGCACAATTATATTTTTACTTATACAAGGTTAAGGTGATAAGTAAAATACAAAGGCATAAGTACATTATGAAAATTATTTTATTTTTCCTCATGCTCACCCCTAGTTGGTTAGCAATGGGTCAATGGTTTGAAGCTCAAGGTAGTGCAGTTGTTCGTAATAACGATAAACAAGCCGCTAAATCCCAAGCGACTCAAAATGCATTAAAAAAGGCATTGTTAGTTGCTGGTGCCTCTGTATCAAGTGTACAGCAAGTCGTTAATGGTTTACTCACTCAAAATGAATTAAATATACGTGCCAGTGGTAATGTTAAATCTGTTGAAATAGTTGATGAAACCTATCAAGGAAATAACATTAGTGTCACCATAAGAGCCGATGTAATTTCACAGCAAACACAATGTTTTTCAGCCGATTATCGCAAAGGTTTATTGCTCACTAAAAGTCGTATAATACATAGAGAGCAGGCAAATATAGGCGAACTATATAATTTAGATAAAAAAGTAATTGATAGATTATCGAATCATATCAAACAAAGCAGTCGCTTTGCCGATGTACGTTTAGCCGTAAAAAACCAGACAAAATTTTCACTTTTTAGCCAGGGACTCTATAACCGCCAACTAAAAGATTTATCTATTTCACTCGCAAACTTAACGGATAGTCAATATATTTTATTTTCAGAAATTAATGATTTATCATTTGATAATGTAGTACAAAACAGCTGGCAGTTTTGGCAAACTGATGAATTTGAACGAAATTTTGCTATAACGATATATATATATAGCGGTACCAACGGTGAGCTTGTTTTCGAAAAAGGCTATCATGATTTTGCCAATTGGTCGTATGATAAACGCAAAAAGGTAGATGTAAATAGTGCCACATTTTGGCGTAGTGAATACGGTAGTATGTTAGATAAAACACTGAATAATATTATGACCGATATCGATGATAATATTATGTGCTTACCCACACGAGGAAAAATACTTAATGTTGCTGGTAACAAAATACTGATTAATTTAGGCTCCCACCAAGGGGTAAAAATAGGTGATGAATTTTCATTATTACATTTAAACAATTTTATTGATCAAAATGGGCAAACTTATGCAGGTTTTAACATTAGTGACTATAAAGTAAAAGTAACGCAAGTATCACAGCAAACAGCTAAAGCGATAACTGTAGATGACACCTTGCTCGGTAACATTCAAATTAACGACTTGGTCGTACGCTACTAAAAAATAACAGACTATTTTATTAAATATTACAAATAGTGATAAAATAGTCTTTACTGTATAAAAAAAGTTGGTACTATTTGCCGCTTGTAATTCAAAGTAACATCCCTCTGGCTATTCCATAACTAATGTCCCCATAGTTTAACAGGATAAAACTGCCGCCTCCTAAGCGGCTGCTCCAGGTTCGAGTCCTGGTGGGGACGCCACAAGCCAGCTTTTAATTTACATTTAACAAAGCAAAATTAGCGATACCATATAAAACCAAGTGGAAATATATTTCCTATCTAACTTTTTACATCAGCTAATAATTACCAATAAACAAGACTACAAAAATAAAAATACAAAATATAACAACTAATAATCAACAACTTAAAAATATAATAAATATTGGTCTGATATTCGCTATATAAAGTTTATCTCTTGAACATTCTGCACATGCGTAAGGAAATAATCATGAAAACTCAAATAAATAATAGCAATTTATCCGCAAGCTATATTGAAGAAAAATTAAGCTCTCAAAATATAACTCAACCACAAGTTAATATAAATAAACAACCAACATCGCAGTTAACTGCTTTTAAAAAACAATTAACGAATTATGCCACCAAAACACCGAAGATTGATGGTGATAATACTTTATGTGTATTAGGATACAACTAAATCGATAAAAGTTAGCTAGTTAGTTAAAGACTACAGGCTAAAGTATTTAAAGCTCTCAAGTAAAAATTAAAGATAATCACTGCGATTTATATTATAGCGCTGCATTTTTAAATTAAGGTTACGACGACTTACCTGTAGTAAGTCGATAACATCTTTAATGCGACCTCTAGATTCACGCATAGCATTACGTAGCAAATATTCTTCAAAGCGCCCTACTTGCTCAGCTAAACTGCGTAAACTTGCTGTTGGCAAGCTACCATCAAGTACATCCGTTTGATAACCGTCTTTCGTGAGTAATGAAGCTAAGGTAACTTCTTGGCTAACATTGCTAATAACGTATTGTTGTGCCAAGTTTTTTAGCTCTCGAATGTTACCCGGCCATGATCGTGTAGTGAGCAATACGATGTCTTCCATCGATGGCGTTGGTTTTTTTACTTTATATTTATGACACGCCTGCTCTAAAAAGTGCTGAAATAATATGGGGATATCATCCAAACGTTGCTCTAATTTAGGAATATTTAAGTTGGCTATTTTTAATCGATAATATAAATCTAATCTAAAATCACCTTGCTCAGACAATTTTTTTAAATCAACTTTAGTCGCACAAATAACTCGAGGGTTAATCGTAATGCTTTTATTAGAACCTACCCGTTCAATGGTGTTTTCTTGTAATGCACGTAATAATTTCACCTGAAAAGACATTGGCATCGATTCTATTTCATCTAAAAATAATGTACCTTTACTCGCATACTCTAATTTACCAATTCGAGTTTGACTTGCGCCTGTAAAAGCTCCTTTTTCATGACCAAAAAGCTCTGACTCTAATAAATTTTCAGGTATCGCGCCACAATTTATTGCCACAAAAGGATGATCACTACGATGACTATAATCATGTAAACAATTAGCAACCAGCTCTTTACCTGTCCCTGTATCGCCATGGATCACCACGCTAGCATCGAAACTTGCTAATGATAAAACTTGTTTTCTTAACGACATCATCGGTAAAGAAGTGCCAATTAAGCGCGAATCTATGCCACTAATATAAGATAATTGATTTTGCAGACGTCTGTTATCTACTTCCAACTGACGCTTGTTAGCGGCTCTTTTTATAATTTGACTTAAATGTTCTGGCTCAAAAGGTTTTTCAATAAAATAATAAGCCCCTTGTTCCATCGCATTAACCGCCATGGCTATATCACCATGCCCGGTCATTAAAATAACAGGGAGTTGTGCATCTAAAAAATTGATTTTTTGTTGTAGTTCTAAACCACTAATATGAGGCATTTTTACATCGCTAAGCACCACATCAATATCATGTTCATTTAATATCGACATTACTTTGTTGGCATCGTGGCAAGTAAGTACTTTAAAACCGTTCATGGTTAACCAACGTTCAGTACTGGTCGCTACGGTTAAATCATCTTCAATAATAAGTACTTGCGTCATTCTGTTTTCCTAATTTTTTGTCGTAACCTGTAATAGGCTAATTTTAAAGGAGGTTGAAAAACCTTCATTTATCGGTTGTGCAAGCAGTTCGATACTACCGCCTACTTTACTGAGGATATCTTGGCATATGGCTAAACCTAAACCGAGTGAACTAGCATTTTCTTTACTACTAATAAAAGGTGAAAAAATATCATCTTTAATTTCTTGCTTAACACCTGAGCCATTATCACTAATAAAAACAATCACAGTTATTGCATCAAAAGAGACCTTTATCTCAATCTTTTTATCTGCGTTAGCACACAGGGCATCGCAAGCATTTTGCAATAAATTATTCATGACTTGTTGTAATTGATTATGATCAATCACTACCGCAAGATTATGATCAAACTCATTTAGGGCACAATGTATATGCTCACTAATAAAACGTGCTTTAAATAAAGATAATGAATAATTAATGGCTTGATAAAGGTTAGTACTATTATGCTGACTAGGGCTACGCTTACAGGCAAAGCCTTTTAATTGAGAACTAATTGCTGCGAGTAATGCCGTAGCATTAATAATATGAGATAAGCTATGAGCAACTTCTTGGTAATTTTCTCTTGCTAAGTACTTATTGGCAATACTTGCTTCTGTTTTGATGCTGGTTATCGGTTGATTAATATCATGAGCGATGGTCGTTGCCATCATCCCCAGTGAAGCTAACTTTTGTTGTTGTTTTAATTCAATATCTAAATCTTTTAATACTCGTTGATGTTGTTGCTGTTTAAATTTTGCTTGTCGTTTTTCTTTAATAAAAAGCCAAAACAAACTCAGTAAAATTATACAGATCAAAATAAAAGCAACATTAAAGCGACTTTGCTTAATTAATGGCATAATGTTGGTAAGATGATGCACTCGAAGTGGGTGATCGCTTAATATACTTGAGCGAACTAAAAATTGTTGTCCCTGAGGATTTTTTTTATTTATTGCCGTTGTCAAAATATCATTATCAATATTAACAATGCCTAACTGATTAAAAAGTTTTTTCTCAACAAAGTTTTTATCTAACTGTTTTTTTAAAGCATAAGGTAAATTAGAAAACGTTTGATACAGCCAATCAGGCTCACTAGATAACATCACAATACCGCGAGGATCACTCACTAAAACAACTGTTTGCTTGTTAAACAGCGATTGGCTTAACTCCGTTTGTAATGCTGATAAGTCAATTAACAAACCAATATAACCGCATATTTTTTTATTTTGTTTTTTATCAATATTTAGCGTATTAAAAACAGGTAATGCAATTAAATACTTAGCGGTTATTTGCGCTTGAGAAAATATTAATTGTTCGGTTTTTTTATTTTTAAATGCTCTACTACTAATACGTTGTCGAATTGAGTCTATCATTGCGAAATCATTATTCGAGTCTTTGGCAGCTATTAACAATTGTTTAGTATTACCAATAAACAAGGTGCGATTAACCATTGTGGCCTGTAACTGGTTTAAATAATGCTGTGCTCGTTGCTGAGTAACAGGGGTATTTAATAATAAAAATTTTTTGAGAATTGGATGGTTAGCGATAAGTGGTAATAAATCAGGTTGTACATTATCTAATTCATTTTGAATTTTTCGTTGATAGAGTGCCAAATCGCTTTGCGCACTTTGTTTTAGCAGTTGTAATTGCTGATGATTATAAATTCGCCATACCGCTAATGATACTAAGCTTAAAAAGAGAAGAAACAAACCACTGCGCAATAAATAAACACTTGTGCTAACCGCAGAATTACGCGTATTAATTAGTTGTATACTCATTCATCAACCGATGTATTAGTAGCTGTTTTTTTCATGATCTTATCTTTATCAACAAGGTTTTTAGCCGATAGTTTTTGCACTGAAATAGATAAAGGTTGACGTAATAAATAGACAAATCGTAGTAATGATATTATTAGCACAAATACAGCAAATAACGCGGTTAAATATAAATCATTACCCATATTTTGACTTAATTGACTTTCAGGAACCACTAATAATAAATGCCATTCTTGCTCATCACTAAAAAGTAATGACGAATAAGAGACCAAATATCGAATACCTTGCTCACTAAAGTAAAATTCATTAAAACCATGTTCTTGATAGCTAGTTAGCGCTTTTTTAATGGTATTCTTTTTTAAGTCCTTTAAAGTAATTAAGCGTTGCTTTATTTCAACATTTTTAAAGCCAGAATAAGCAATCACTTTTTCTTGCTCATTAAAAATAACTAAATCAGTTGCTCTTGAAGACCCCGCATCAAATAAAAAATTAGACAGTTCACTCAAAACAATATCAACACCCCATACTCCCATTAATTGTTGATTTTTATATATTGGATAAGAAGCAGTTACACCCGGGATCAAATGTTCACGATCAGAATCAAATGAATAGACATCGCTCCAATAAAAGCCACCTATCGCTGTTGCTCCTTTATACCAAAGACGAGTAGTCGGATCATATTCAGGCGATAATGGTGTTGATTTACGTAAGCTATTACGATCTTTATCAAGAAAATTTTTTTGTTCTACTAATTGCTTTTCGATATTACGAGTAATAGTTTGAATTCGATACACATAATTTTTAGCATAAGTGTTATGCCAAAACCAAAACTCTTTATTTTGATCTCCAACAAAATAGCCATTAAATTGCGGATAAGTTTCAATAAAAGGATAAACAAATGCTTTTAAACTCTCGGGTTTGTCTAACGAGATAAGGTCTTGCTCTATTAGATACGCACCTAATTTAACAATATTTTTTGCTGGCATTAAAAAATTACGGGTCGCATTTTTAATGCTGGTTTTTAATTGCCATATATAATCATCGGAAAACTGATCTAAATGTTTTCTTTGTTCTACGCTAGTATATATTACCCAGCTTGATGAAAATATTAATAGCAGTAAAATGCTACGTAAAAAATTATTAAACAAATTAAACCTCTATTTAGTTTTAATTTAGTATCTTACACAACAACACAAGGTACTAAAATAAACTTTATCTATTCATCTTACTGAGTTAGAACAAGCCCTTCTCGTCGAGGATCTGCCCCACCAACAAGTCCTTGTTTCGTGACTTCAATGGCATGTATTCCTGAATTTAAATCACGTATTTGTACGTGATGCCCTTTCGCTTCTAACGCAGATTTTAACAGTTCAACACTAGTACCTTTTTCTAACGTAGTGATGTAGTTACGGTTCGTCACTTTAGGTAAGTTAATGGCTTCTTGCGGATCTAAATGCCAATCAAGTACACCAATAATAGTTTGCGCAACATAATCAATAATTCGACTTCCTCCAGGGGACCCCACTAATAACTTTAATGTATTATCAGCATTAAACACCATCATTGGTGCCATAGAGCTACGTGGTCGTTTATTAGCTTCCACTCGATTAGCGACCCATTTACCATTTCGTTTAGGATCTAAAGAAAAGTCAGTCAGTTGATTATTTAAAATAAAACCTTCAACCATAAGCGCAGAGCCAAAACCATTTTCAATACTGCTAGTCATCGAAACGGCATTACCTTGTGCATCAATAATAGAAATATGGCTTGTTGACGGTCTTTCTATCGCATTATCATCCGCTTGTACTAATGCCCCCTGTGGTGTACCAGCAAATGCTTTGCCCATATCTACATTAATATTAATCAATTTTGCTCGTTTTGCTAAATAATCATCAGCAACAAGCCCGTTCATAGGAACTGAGACAAAATCAGTATCTGCCAAGTAACGATCTCTATCAGCAAAAGCCAAACGCGAACTTTGCGTAAACAAGTGTACCGCCTCTAATGAATTAGGCTGATATTGCGATAAATTAAACGCTTCTAATTGTTTTAATATTTGAATAACCGCAATACCACCAGAGCTTGATGGCGGCATACCACAGAGGTTATAGCCATGATAATGTGCACAAATAGGCTTTCGCTGAGGCACACTATATGCCGCCATATCTTGCATACTTAACAGGCCTGGGGCAATAGCGGAATGTTGCACTTTAGCAACAATTTTTTTCGCTAGCCAACCTTTATAGAAAACATCTATCCCCTCTTTGGCAATACTACGATAAGCATTAGCTAACTTTTTATTCACTAAAATATCGCCCGCTTTAAGCGGCTTACCGTTAGGAAACAAATAATGCTTAATTTCAGGTAGTTTATGAATACCAGGGTTAAAATTCATACCCAATAATTTCTCTAAACGCGGAGAGACTACAAAACCATTTTCAGCTAACTTTATTGCAGGTTCAAATAGTGTTGCCCACGGTAGTTTACCGTATTGATCGTGCGCTTTTTTAAACGTTGCCAATAACCCCGGAACGCCAACAGAACGACCGCCAACAACAGCATCGATCCATTTTAATGGTTTACCATTTGCTTTTAAAAACAAACTACTGGTTGCTTTTGCTGGTGCAGTTTCTCGACCATCAAAAGCAACCATTTTATGATGTTGATTATCCCAATGCAGCACAAAGGTACCACCACCAATGCCTGATGATTGTAACTCTACTAAGTTAAGCACTAATTCAGTCGCAATAGCCGCATCAACAGCACTACCACCTTGTTTTAAAATACTATAACCTGCTTTACTCGCATAAGGATTAGCTGCGACAACCATAAATTTTTTACCGTAGACGGCTTTATTTTTAGCAAGTCCTGTTGCGGCCTCTGGTTCTCGCGCTTCTCGATGCACTGTTGTCGTTATTGTAGTAATCGATGCTTCATTTACAATAGCATGTGATGAGGTAGCAACTAATGTAGTAGATAAAAGTGCGGTTGACAAAAGTACCTTGGTAAATAATTGTTTTTTATAAAAAGTCATTCATATTCCTATACGACTGCTGATACATAATATTTTTTAATTAAAAATTCATGATAAGTATAATTTAGCTAACGTTACTTTATGCTAATAACAAGCCAACTTTAAATTACCTATAATACATTGAAAAACAATAAAATAATAAAACAAAACAAAGTGATTGCATTATTTATAGGTATTATATTTCTTACCTAAAAATATAGACAGGAAAATTATTGCCTACTAATATATTTAGCCCCTAATATTCATTAAACATTTAAACAGAATTTAGTTGTCAAGTAAGTAACTTATGTATATAACTAGCGAACATATTTTGTCTCAATTTCATTTCAATTAGCTTTTAAATTAAATTGTTTACTACATTCGGTTACTTTTATGGATTTTTTAACGGTTTTAAACGACATACAGACGCAAATACAACCTTTACTTGGTCAAGGAAAAGTAGCGGATTACATTCCTGCACTCGCAGCAGTAGATAGCAAACATTTTGGTATGGCTGTTACTTTAAATACAGGTGAGTTTTATGGCGTAGGTAACTACCAGCAACCCTTTTCTATACAAAGTATTTCTAAGGTTTTTAGCTTCACTTTAGCGCTGCGAGCTTACCGAGAAGAATTATATAAAAGAGTGGGGCGAGAGCCATCAGGCAATCCTTTCAATTCTTTAGTTCAGTTGGAATATGAACAAGGCATTCCGCGTAATCCTTTCATTAACGCTGGTGCTATTGTGGTATGTGATAGTTTAATTTCACACTTTGCTGATCATAACAGCAATACGGTAGAGCAAATTCTACATTTTATACGTGCTTGTAGTCATGATGAATCGATAAATTGTGATCGAAATGTTTTTTCATCCGAAATGCAGTATGGATATTTAAATATTGCTTTAGCTAATTTAATGAAAAGCTTTGATAATTTAGAAAACAATGTTGATGAGGTGATCAAAACTTATTTTCGGCAATGCTCTATCGTGATGAACTGCCAACAATTATCACGCGCGATGTTATATTTAGCGGATCATGGTAGCGATCCTATCACCGGACGAGCGTTTATTAACGAATCACAAGCTAAACGTATTAATTCATTAATGCTAACGTGTGGGCATTATGATGCCAGTGGTGACTTTGCTTTTCATGTAGGCTTACCAGGAAAAAGCGGTGTCGGCGGTGGTATTGTTGCTGTTATTCCCGGCAAAATGGCGGTTGCCGTTTATTCACCCGCATTAAATAAAAGCGGCAACTCATTAGTCGGTACTAAAGCATTAGAACTATTTACCACCATGACGGGGTTGTCTATTTTTTAATAGTTATTTAATATCATCATGTAATGACAATTAAATTAAGGTTGTATTAGTTTTTACTGCTCGCTTCAACATTACTTTTAAGTTCTGTATCCTGAAGCTTTTGATCTTCGCCTAATGCTTTTTTAAAGCCTTTTATTGCTCCGCCTAAATCGCCTCCTAAACCACGCAATTTTTTGGTACCAAATAATAAAATTACAATAACGGCAACAATAATCAGTTGCCAAATGCTAATACCAGCCATATATTTCTCCAAAAGTAAGATAAAAATTATAATAAAAATCACCTGCCAAAATAAAAAACTATTAAAGCAGGTGTGTACAAAGTACAAAAAGGTACAAGGGAATTAAAAAATCACACCTCTTTAGTGGTTATGCTTAAATTTAAAGTATGACCATTTAACGGTAATACAACATTGTTTGCTGATAACATGCCACTGTTACAGTTTTGCGCAATATAAACACCACGATAACCAAGGCCTTGCTCACAATTAATTGAATTATGATTTATCATAAAACCAGTACTGTTGTGAATATTAATTGCAGCAATAGCGTTTTTATCGCCACCAAAACGGATCATATTATTGTTAATTGATAAGTCAGTTAATAAATAATGCGTTGGAGTAATATTAATGGCTGCCCCTGATATAGTAGCGGCATTTAGGCTATTTTGGCTGATAATTAATTGTGATTTATTTTCACCTAAAATATCAATATCGCTCTTAAAACCAATCGCATGTAAACTCTGTTGTTCAATAGTATTTTTGCTAATTATTGCTACAACAGGAACGTACGCGGGAGAAATTTCAATACCTATTTCACCGCCACTGATCTTATTATGCGAAATATTAGTATAACCGCCTTGATAAGCTATCCCTTTAGCAAAAGGCTGTTTGGTGATTAATGTGTTATAAGTAATTGTATTATGATGTTCATTCATAATATTGCTGTTATTCTCAATTAAAATACCAACACTAGTATAATCAGCAATAAAACAATCTTTGATACAATAAGAAACTTCATTATTAACATAAATACTCGTTGGAATATTCTTAATACTAAGTTGACTTAATTGCGCGTTATAATTATTTTTTGTTGTATTAGCCGCCAATTTTAAACCAGCCCCTCCTTCTTTATTTACATTGTCATTAACGGTTAATAAAAAGTTTTTAAAGGTTCCATCCGTATTATTGTCACTTTTAAAGGCTGTTTTAGCCAAACCTTGATAAGTAATAATATTTTTAGCTGAATGATCAGCCGACATTAAGACCGTTTTGTCACCTTGACCAATAATACCGCCAGCCGCAATTGTTAAAGTTAAAAAATGATAATACTTAGCGCCATAGTGAATAACACGACCAGTTTGATGCGCTTGAGTCATAGCCAGAGTATTAGCATCCGCTAAGTTAGTTTCATTCGCATTATTAACGCCAATGATCCCAAATTGTTCAGCCCGAATAATGCCATCAGAAAATATTGCTTTCGCCGTTAAGCCTGTTTTGGTTAAATGAATGTAACTACCACCGTCATCACTATGCATATTGTTAGCAACTATTTGATAAATATTATCACCTTCATCACCAGCATGGTGATAACCTAAAGTATGTACCGTATCACCAATCTTTAATAACTGATCTGTTTTCATTTCGTCAATATTAATATGGGTGATCGCATTTTCATTGGTTAGTGCTGGTTTTAGTGTTTTAACCGCATGAGCAGATGAAGATAATGCAGCACCACCGAATAAAACGGCTGCCGATGAAGCGCCCATTACCATAAATTTACGACGCGAAGATGTTTTTTCTATATTTTTCATAGGATTGATTCCTTCTAAATTTTATTTTCATATTTGTTTTATATTAATTTACATCTCTTTTTTACTTTTATTAATATTAAACAATTTGCACTCTATCAATATAAACATCGCTCGTTGCTGATGCCATAGCGCCTTCAAAAGCAATTTTGAACGTAGCAATATGATTATAAGCAGATAAATCTAACGAGAATGAATGATAGTAATCATCACCATCGGCTGAAGTTAACGTTTTTATCACGACCCAACCAGCACCATCATCTATTTTAATATTAAATTGATCACTACTCGTAAATGTCGAATTAACTCGGGCAACAAACTCTAATTTTTTACCTGAATAACCATTTAAATCAACGGTACGTTCAATACTTTCAATTAGGTTAAATTGTGCAGCAGCACAACCTGAAAATTGTTGCTGTTGATTAATCGAGGCACCATTAACTGCCCACGCATAACTAAAGCCATCGCCGCCATTAAAATCGCAGGAATCAAAGTTATCAGTTGCGATAACTTTATCACCTAAAATTCTCACTCTGTCGATATACCAATAATCACTAGCTTCATCCATAGCACCTGCAAAAATCACTTTAAAATTAGCACTGCGAGTAAAAGGAGAAAGATCAATAACATGTTGATGATAAACTTTATCACTGTGATCTATCGTAATAGTCGCGACAGTTTGAACACCCGTGCCATCATCAATTTTTACATAAGCAACATCACCCACCTCAAAATAAACTGAGCGAGAATCAAACACCAATTTAGGATTAATAACCCCCGTTAAATCAACGCTTCTTGTCAGCTTTCCGCCTTGAGTTATTTTTGCGCAATAACCGCCTTCTAATGGATAACTACTATCAATTGCTGCAGTCGTGCCAGTTATCGTCCAATTGCCTAACCAGCCTTGCCCCCCGGTAAAACTATTCGTACTAAAGTTGTCATAAGCAATACCGTCTAATGCTAATACGCGAATATGATCTAAATAAAACCAATCAGAAGTGCTGCTCATCGCGCCTTCAAAGGAAATTTTAAAATCACTGACATGACTAAAGGCGGATAAATCAATTTCAGTTTCATGATAGTAATAATCATCTGCGCCGTTAACAAAGGTCTTGACCGTAGTCCAACCTGAACCATCATTAACTTTAATATAGACTTTATCTGATGTTTCCCAAGAGGCTGCTCGCCATGAAAACTTTAATTTTGCCGCCATACGTCCACTTAAATTAACACTACGCTCAATGCGACCTTTATTTAATAAACGTACTGTATGATCACCATTGTGTACATATTTTTTCGTCAGCATTTCGACATCGCCAGAGAGTAACCAGTCACTTGCCCAGCCACGAGCTTTATCTTTATTAGTGTAATCACCAGAGATCCAATCTTCACTCGCAACAGGATCATAACCAAAGACATCTTCTTTTGATAAATCGCGTGTTGAAGCAACTAGTTCTAAAATACCATTTGCCCACTCCATAATTAATTGATCGGCTTCTGACCAAGCTGGTCGTTGACCAACCGCAGACATTTCAAAGGTATATTGATAAACTTTATGTGGATGTTCAAACCACTGCTCAGCTTTAACGGTGCGCGACCTTGATGTTAAAGGGTTATCGGTATGATTAAAATACATTTCATAGGTACTAATACCGCTACCATAAGGATAACCAGGAGTAGGCCCTGGCGTTAATCCAGCTTGATCTAGCACGGTAGAACGGTGATCATAAATTGCAGCTCTAACCCGCTGTGCCATATAATTGAAATAACCTGAACGTTGTAATGTTGTACCACCTAAAATTTCATCGGGGCTTTGGGTTTTACCATTGGCAGAATCTAATTGGGGGATTTCGCCATCTGGGGCTACTGGCCAAAAAATCACATTACCAGCACTATGACAAACGGCACTCACCCAAATTTTAGGGTATTGCTTAAACACCCAACTAATATTCATTGCTTCGGGTTCTGAATGTGAACCGATACCGTGATAGGCCTCATTTGAACAAGTGTTTGACGAACTACCGCCGCCAAAACCCACTGAGTAATTACGATTAATATCAACAGTACAAGTGCTATCGGTACTATAATGCCAAATTTCAGGAGCGCCACCTTTTACATGGCGATTTTTTCTAAAATTTGCCAAATCATGAAATGAATACATGCTGCCATCGGGATTACAGTCGGGCAAATAAAAAATATCTACTTCATCAAGTAGTTGAGTGATATAAGCATCATTGCCATAATTTTGTAAAATACGATACATCGCTTCAACTAACGCATGTTTTGGGATCCACTCTCTTGAATGTGGTGAGCCATAAACAAATACCCCATGGCGAGCACTATCTTTAGCACCATGAAGTCGATAAAGCTTCAATTCTGCTCTATTCGCATCAATAGGCTGACCATCCATTGCCGTAGTAACTGCACCGTTATATCCGTATGTTTTATTCGGTAAATTAATCGTTTCAACTAATTCAGGGTGGGCATCAATAAAGCCTTGTACAATACGACTTATTGATTGCGCATCATGATATAAGCCTTTGCTACCATTAAAATAATGATTTAACGTCGGCGGTGTTGCTGGGTTAGTATGTTTATATACGTACATATAGTTTACTTCCTCTATCATTGTTAACGATAAATGTTTGGGGCGATAAAATTATATCTATTTAATTTACATTCCCTGAAGTTCTAAGCCCCTGTTTATTTTTAAGTTATATTTTATTATTTTTGTTATAACTGATTTTGCTCAAGATAAAACATTGAACATTTACTATACAGCGAATAGTATGCCAATCACTTTGAATTATTTATACCTTTGATATTTAACAAAAAAAAATAAAACAAAATTTAAATACCTCCCTAAACAAGCAAATAACTACTCACTCACATCGCCACTTAGGAAATATACTTCTCAAGAAAAGCAATTAAAAAGCTAACTAAAACGAAGCAAACTGTTTTTGCATTGAAAAATTTATTATTCAATGACTCAAAACCTATTTAGATAAAAATAAGATTTCATCACCTTTTTATAAGCTTGCCTCATTTTAGTTACGATACGTTTATCAGTATCTAAGCTAAAAGCCAAATAGAGAGAAGTAGATGTTTGCTCTAAACGATACACTGGCACAATTTCTCGACAATTCAACATTAAATGTAAGCAAGTAAGCTGAAACGTGGGGAAATCGGTAGGAAACAAATCAATTCTCCCTAATTTTAACATTTTAACGGTTTGTTCAGGGCTCGTTAATAAGTGTAGTGACTTAAAACCTTCAGTTAATAAGTAGTGATGATTGGCACTCTTTCGAATAGTGCCAATATCCAAGTGTTTTAATGACTGAATAGAAACTGGCGGTGTAAATTTTGCAGAATTTAAGGCGACTAAATAGTAGTTTAGTTGGGTTAAATAACCTACCCAATGAAAATCATGTTCTCGCTCAGCGGTTCTCGCAATAGAATAGATAAGCGTGTTTGATTTGGTTTTTGCGTAGTGATAAGCACGAGCCCAAGGTAAAATATGTTGCCGGTATTTAAAACCTGCTTCTTCCAAGACACGCTTTACCAATTCAGATGCGGGTCCTTTTATCGTCGCGTTCTCAAGATATTGATAGGGATATGCATCTTCAGTGACAACATTAATAATAACATTATCAAAATCATTTTTTTCATCAGCATTACAAACTTGCCCGCAACACAAACAAATTATAAAAAAATAAAGTAAATTATTACTCATCAATAAATTCAATCGCATCGATACCTTCTCCTTCATAAAAATAAAAATAAAAAGGCAGTTTACCCGCTAAAGTAAACTGCTTTTGAATTAATCGCATAAAGCGAAGTTTTACAGGGAAGTTGTCAATAATAAGTTTAAAAATTAATACTTACACGACCATAAATAAAGCGTCCATCAGTACTATAAGGCGAGAATGATGAGAACGGAATGATACGGTTAAAAGTGCTAATACGACGACTGCCATCGTCATTAATAAATTGATCTGCCGCTTTTGGATAAGCATCAAATAAATTATTGGCGCCAATGCTTAACTTAATATTGTCTGTTAATTGATAGCTAACATCTAAATCAGCAATCCATTTAGCAGCAAATGTTTCTACATAACCTAGTTTAGATTTATCACTACTATATTGAGCATCAGACCATTCACCAAAGCGATTTGCACGTAAACTTACATTTAATTTATCGAGACTCCATGTTGCTGCTAAGTTTAGTTTAGAGTCTGGTGTTCCTTTTTCAAAACGATTAATTTCACGGGCGCTAAAAGTTATATAGTTATCGCCTAACGCATCTAATTCGGGAGGATTAGCTTTTAAATTAGTGACCTCGGTATCGTTAAGGTTAAGCGCAGCACTTAAACGTAAACTACCCATGTTGTTTAAATCTTGATCATAAGTGGCAACAATATCAATACCTTGAGTTGTAGTATCAATAGCATTGGTAAAGTAGGTTGCACCACTTACTGCATTAACACCCGCATTTTCTAAAATAGCCGTCACCGCTGAACCGCTAATATTTTCAGATAATACAATACGGTCATCAATGGTGATTTTATAAGCATCAACAGTAAAGTTGAAATTGTTAATTTCATAAATAAAACCAAAAGTCATATTAATAGATTCTTCTGGTGTTAATTGCTTAGCACCTAATGCTTGTGCCACATCGCTTGCCACTGGAAACAGACCTTTTTCAACAGGAAGGTCGTTAACAAATACGGTAGAAACGGTAGTGTATGATGTTTGTGCTAAAGAAGGCGCTCTAAAACCTGAGCTGATAGCACCACGAAAGGCAAAGTGTTCATTAACTTCTAATCGTGCTGCAGCCTTAGCCGTGAAGTTTGTGCCAAAATCACTATAATCTTCATAACGAGCAGCAAAAGTAGTGTTTAAGTTGTCCGTTAAATCAGTATCTAACTCAGCAAACAAACTAAGGTTATGACGACTTTCATCAGCACTACTTGGCAAACCTGGGAAACCTTGTGCGCCACCATTAATATATGAGGCTTCCTCACCTTGAGTTATTTTATAGTTTTCGCTGCGATATTCTGCGCCAACAGCAACAAATACATCATCATACAAACCAAAATCAAGTGAACTGTCAGTGGTGTAGTTTAAAATAGTTTGGCTATAAACAAGGGCGCCATTATCAAATTTTGTTGGCGTCGCATTGCCTAATGACGCATTGGCACTATTTTTAACCCCTAAACCAAAATCATTTTTACCATAATCTACGCTTGCATCCCAATTCCAATCGCCCATTTCTCCCATTATACCAAAAATAAAAGACAAGTCAGTTACATCACTAATAATATGCGGTAAAAAACCATCTGGATATATTTCAGATGCAATACCTCGTTTTGGTTGACGATAAAATGCGGCTGAATCACCATCACGTAGGCCGTAAGTACCAAAAGAGTATAAGTCGGTAGTATCATTCAAGCTATAACCAAGATTATACACAAAGGTAGTATCTTGAATATCGGCACGACCTACACGAAAGTTATTTGCATGATCAAAAGTTAGCTCTTTGGGATCTAAATTACCATTATCATCTAAAGCATAGACACGACGACCTTCATAACCATTACGAGAAGTAGGTGCGCGATCACGCGATTCAAATGATAAATTTAAAAAGCCATCTTCACCTAAGGCAAAACCAATATTACCCGCAATAGTCGTTGTTTCACCATCGCTGCGCGTTATATCTCCACCTTCATTAAATATTAACTCATTGTTAATTATTTCTTTACTCTTTAGCTGCTTAACACCATCAACGGTAGTGTTGTATTGACCATAAGTGACATCAAAACTGCCACCTTCGCTACCATCTTTTAAAATGATATTAATCACCCCAGCTATCGCATCAGAGCCGTATTGTGCTGCAGCACCGTCGCGTAAAACTTGAATGCTTTTAATCGCCGATGTTGGGATCATATTTAAGTCAACTGCCGTTGAACCACGACCAACACTACCACCTAAATTAAGTAGCGCCCCACTATGGCGACGTTTGCCATTAATTAATACTAAGGTATGATCAGGTGCTAAACCACGTAAAGTCGCGGGAGCAGAATGATCTGTACCATCATTAAGGGTTGCTTTAGGATAATTAAAGCTTGGTAAAAGGTTTGATAAAACTTGACTCACTTCAAGTTGACCTGTGGCATTCATATCTTCAACACTGATCACATCAATAGGAGAAGTACTTTCAGCAACAGTACGATCATTACGGCGAGTACCTGTAACTATAATACGTTCAACACTTTCTTCATTTTTAACTTTTGCTTCTTCAGCTTTAACCATCATCGATGGTGCTGCAAATAATGACATGGCTATCGCTAAAGCAACGGGCTTAGCGATAAAATTTTGATTAATACGACAACGAGAGTTTAACAACATGTTTGTTAGCCTTTTATAATAATATATTGGTTTTTTATTTGAATTTAATTTATATAGTTTTTAACTTCGACTATCTGTACTAAAAAACAAGATAGCGTATTGGCTATAGCGAAGGCTATGCCAACATAGTAACCATATGATATAGTTACTATTTATTTGTTTTATTGATTTTAAAAAGACAATGATGAGTAATATGATGCTTATATTGTTTAGCTTGTAGAGAAGATTCATACCTAGTTTTTATAGTTATAGGAAATTAATTTGCAGCAGTATTTAAACCATACAATTTTAATTTCATCGCTATTTTATTATGAGAAACATTTAAGCGAGCAGCTAGTTTTCGTGTCGTTGGATACAAAGGATAAAGTTGTGCTAATAAGTTTATTTCAAACTCCGCTTGTGCTGATGACCAATCAGTAACTTTATTTAATGGGCTATCTAGCACATTATTCGTTGCTAATGATTGCTGTGATAAGGCTATTTTAATTTCTTTCCCCGTTATAATTAATTGTGATGCGAGAGCAACTACACTAAAAAGTATATTTTGTAATTGTCGAATATTGCCAGGCCAATTATAGCTTTGTAAAACTAACAAGGCTTCTTCGGAGAGTTTAATACCTTGTTGATTTGTTTGTAAACAAGCATCTTGTATAAAGTCTTGCGCTAATAAACTAATATCTTCATAACGATCTTTTAAAGGGGGTAATTTTAAATTCAATACATTAATACGATAAAAAAGATCTTCTCGAAAAAATTTCTTTTCCACTAACTCTAATAAATTTTGATGACTAGCACACACAATACGGACATTAGCTTTTAACTCTTTAGTACCACCAACTCGACGATAACTATAATCTTGTAAAAAACGTAATAATTTAGCCTGTAAATATACTGACATTTCAGCAATTTCATCCAAAAAAACAGTACCGCCACTGGCTAACTCAAACAACCCTGGTTTACCGCCACGTTTGGCACCAGAAAAAGCACCTACTGCATAACCAAACAATTCACTTTCGAGTAAGTTTTCGGGTAATGCAGCACAATTAATAGCAAGAAATGGTGCTTTAGATCTAGGGCTTTTTTCATGCAATGCACGCGCAAAAAGCTCTTTACCCGTACCAGTTTCTCCCGTGATCAAAACCGATAATTCTAATTCTGCAAAACGAAGTGCTTGCTCTTTCAATGTTTTAATTTGTGCCGATTGACCCAAAATATTATCAATACTTTGATTGTTGGTATTTTGCAATAGGGCAACCTGACGACCTAACGTATTCATAGAATGTAAAACTAAAACAGCACCACTTATGCGATTTTCATTCAGAACAGGAGTTATATCGGCAATATAGGCTATTCCCATAAAATTAATTTCGATACTTTTAGCATCTAGCGATAACAGGCTGACAATATCTTGTTCTACATAATCTACAATATTGGTATCTATAAAATTGATATGACTATCTACGCACAAATTATTTACGGCGTGATTAACCGCTAATATATTACCAAAGTGATCAATATCTACAATAGGATCAGGAATACGTGCAAGCAAAGCAGTTAAATGTTTAGCATTACGCTCAGCGGGTAATAAATCAATTAGGTCACAATTTTTAACACCTTTTATCGATGAAAGTGCTTCAACAGTCGTTGCCAATAACAAATTTTTCTCGGTAATATGCACATAAGTTAAACAAGGCTCAACTTCAACGGCTTTAATATTCCACAACCGCTGTGCAAAGACAGAAAGAATTTCTTGGCTGATCCCTATTCTATCGGTTGAATGGATAGCTAATCTCATTTTGCTCTCTTAGTACATCGAATTTAAATATTTTAATATTCTATACTTGTCATAAAAAAAATACATGTAATATTTTTATTACACCACATATTGGTATCACCTTAAGCGCTAACTATATAATTTAATAACCATTATATATTATAGTTATTAATTGTATATTTTTTCAAATAACTATATGTAATAATTTTATTACACATATAATTATTAATAATCAATTAAAATACTAAACCCATGATTTAAATGTAATTTATAATATTGGAGTGAATATTGCTTTATTACCATTAATATTCAAAGCAAATAACTATAATTATAGAGAAAATTAATGAGCCACAGCAAAAATATAGAAACTCAAGCCATTCATGCCGGTCGAATTAATGACGAACAATTTGGTTCATTAGCGACACCTTTATATCAAACTTCTACTTTTATTTTTAAAGATGCCGCACAAGGTGCTGCTCGTTTTGCTGGTGAAGAAGAAGGTTATATTTATAGTCGTTTAGGTAACCCTACAACCCGCCAATTAGAACAACGAGTAGCTGCGATGGAAGGTACAGAAGATGCGGCAGCCACTGCCACTGGCATGGGAGCTGTTTCGGGTGCTTTACTGGCAAATTTACAAGCAGGTGATCATTTAATTTCATCTAAAGCAGTATACGGTTGTTCATTTGCGCTAATGAATCACATGTTGAAAAAATTTGGTATTGAAGTTTCTTTTGTTGATATGACCGAGCCAGAAAATATTGAACAGGCGATCCAAGAAAACACTAAAATAATCTTTTTAGAAACACCAATCAATCCAAACCTTGTGGTATTAGATCTAGAAAAAATAGCTAACATAGCAAAAAAACATCAACTAATTTCCATTGTTGATAATACCTTTTTAACGCCTGTTTTACAGCAACCTGCAAAATATGGCATTGATATCATTATTCACAGTGCGACTAAATATTTAAATGGTCATGGTGATGTGGTTGCAGGGATCATTTGTGGCACAAAAGAAATGATCGGCGAAATAAAAATGACCGCATTAAAAGACATTGGCGCAACTATGAGCCCGCATGATGCTTGGTTAATTTTACGCGGTATAAAAACACTACCGATCAGAATGGAACGTCATTGTAATAACGCTCAACGCGTTGCTGAATTTTTAGAAAAGCACCCGAAAATAGATAAGGTTTATTATCCTGGTTTAGCGAGTCATGACGGTTATAAATTTATTGGCAGCCAAATGAAAGCTGCTGGCGGTGTTATTGCCTTCGAAATCAAAGGTGACATAAAAGATGGTGAAAATTTTATTAATAAAACTGAGTTATTTTCATTAGCGGTAAGCCTAGGCGATGCAGAATCACTTATTCAGCATCCTGCTTCAATGACTCATTCTCCTTACTCCCCTGAAGAGCGTTTAGCTGCAGGCATTAGCGATAGTTTAATTCGTGTTTCTATTGGTTTAGAAAATGTCGAAGACATTATTGCTGATTTAGAACAGTCGCTTACTGCTTTTTAATAAATAGCTTCATTTGCTATTTTTATTCAAATATTTTGAACGAAAAAGCCGCAAATTGCGGCTTTTTTACGATATAATTTCAGTGATTATAGGTAATAATTTTGCTTTAAGTTTAACAAGCTCATTATCAGTATAAGGTAACGCTGTTTGTTTACCCCAAACAGGTTCAGGCCAACAACTATCGGTTTTAAACGGACAACATGATGAATATGTAACTGCGGCACCCTATTACCTAATGCTGCAATATTCATTTTATCTCCCTTAAAAATCTGCAATAATATTTCACTTAATAAACTGGACTCATTAAGAAATTGCTGCTGATCTTGCCAAGACAATTGAAATAATTCAGATACTTCAGCAACTTTAGGCACTAAAATAAACCACGGATAATGACTATCATTAACTAATAATAATTTACGCAAAGGAAGCTCAGTAAGCTCAATACAGTCTTTTTGTAATTGTGCATGTAATTTAAATTTTTCCATAACAAACTTACCTTTTATTCTTACGTCCACGACCACGTTTTAATTTCCGTGCTTCCCGTTCAGCAACTTTTTCAGCTTCTAACTTTATAAAATATTCTGTTTCTTCAGCAATTAAAGTTGGTGTTTCAAAGCTAATTCTTCCTAACGTTTTATCCCTGATCTCATTAATCAAAATAGCAGAGGCTTTATGAAAATCAACCACACCACCACTACGTACACAACCACGCAAACGACCAATAGCTTCTATCACTTCAATTTCGGTTTCTGGCAATGGTTCCAATTTATAACGTTTTACTAAACATTCAGGATAATTTTTAAGTAAGTATTGGGCAGCAAAAAAAGCAATATCATCATGATCATAAGCCGTATCTTTAACAGCACTGGTTACCGCTAAACGGTAACCGCTATTTTCATTTATAATTTTAGGCCACAACATACCCGGCGTATCATAAAGATATAAATCATCTTCTAATCGTATACGTTGTTGACCTTTAGTAACCGCAGGCTCATTACCAACTTTTGCCTTTGCCTTACCCACTAAGGTATTAATTAAAGTTGATTTTCCCACATTAGGGATCCCCATGATCATCGCATTAATTTGTTTACCTTGTTGGTCTTTATGCGGAACCATTTTACGTATTAATGCAGGTATAGACTTTGCAATACTTGGGTTATCGGTAGTTAGAGCAATAGCATCTACTTTTTGCTGAGACTTTAAATAACTGATCCATAATTCCGTCACATCAGCATCAGCTAAATCACTTTTGTTCAAAATTTTAATCAAAGGTTTATCACCTCTGATCTCTGTGATCATTGGATTTTCACTACTAAATGGCAAGCGCGCATCACAAACCTCAATTACCACATCAATTTGAGGGAGGATCTCTTTTATTTCTTTTTGAGCTTTATGCATATGCCCAGGGTACCAATTAATAGCCATTAAACTTTCTAAATCAATCAAATATTGAAGTGATTTTAGCAAGTTAATAAGGAAGTTACATTGCTTAATAGCATTTATTTACTATCTGTTTTTATTGCGGACAGCAAAAAGCCGTAACATTTCTGCTACGGCTTTTCTAAATAGGCGTCTAGCGATGTCCCGCTACGCTCTCACATGGGCTTCTCGTTCTCTTCATAAAAAAAGAGTCACACTACCATCGGCGCTATTGCATTTGACGTGCATAGATGCACAGGAGCGACCACTTCTGAGCGTCTGCGACTAAAAAAGCGCATGGTTTCAGGTGGTACTACAATGCTATTGCTATTTGTTTTTAACACATAGCAAAAAGCCGTTATCTTTCGATAACGGCTTCTCTTAATAGGCGCTTGGCGATGTCCTACTCTCACATGGGAACTCCCACACTACCATCGGCGCTACTGCATTTCACTTCTGAGTTCGGCATGGATTCAGGTGGTACTACAGTGCTATTGCCGCCAAGCA
>JAESPQ010000115.1 GCA_016765535.1 Alteromonadaceae bacterium
GATACCGTTTACTATAGATAGAATACTTAAGGTTTAAAAACAAATGCCAGTAATTAAAGTTAGAGAAAACGAACCATTTGACGTTGCTTTACGTCGTTTCAAACGTTCATGTGAAAAAGCAGGTATCCTTTCAGAAGTTCGTCGTCGCGAATGTTATGAAAAGCCAACGTGGGAACGCAAACGTAAAAAAGCTGCAGCAGTTAAACGTCATGCTAAAAAAGTTTCTCGTGAGAACGCAAAACGCGTTCGCATGTACTAAAAATAACTTTAATTATAGACTGAGCTAGGCATGACCCTACTTATTCAACTTAAAGATGAAATGAAAAACGCTATGCGTGCCAAAGAGAAATTAGCTCTTGGTGTTATTCGTATGGCAATATCGGCTATTAGAAAAATAGAAATTGACGACAAAATTGTTTTAGATGATACCAGCATTATTGGCGTATTAACTAAAATGGTTAAACAACGTAAAGAATCTATTAAAATGTTCACCGATGGCGGTCGCGATGAATTAGCGGCTAAAGAAGCTGCTGAAATTACGGTAATAGAGAAGTTTTTACCGCAACCACTTTCAGCAGACGAAATATCAGCCTTAATTGCCCAAGCAATTGCTGATACAGGTGCAACATCAATGGCAGATATGGGTAAAGTAATGGCAACATTAAAAGCCCAAATGCAAGGTAAAGCCGATTTAGGAAAAGTTAGCGGATTAATTCGCGCAACACTTAATTCTTAACCGTACTTATACCTAGCAAACCAAACCGCGATCACTGCAAAGTTCGCGGTTTTTTATTGGCAATAATATAATGACTATGCCAAACTATCTCCCCTTATTTTGATGCTTTAAAAACAGGTACAAAACTTCATGGCAGGATTGATCCCTAGACAATTTATCGACGACATCTTAGCGCGTACCGATATTGTTGAGTTAGTGGATAATCATGTACCGCTAAAAAAAGCGGGCAAAAACTATCAAGCCTGTTGCCCTTTTCATACCGAAAAATCACCTTCTTTTACCGTCAGTAGCGACAAACAGTTTTATCACTGTTTTGGTTGTGGTGCGCATGGCAATGCCATTTCATTTGTGATGGAATACGAACGTTTAGACTTTGTTGATGCCATTGAAGAACTTGCGGGCTTTTTAAATATGGAAGTGCCACGCGAAGAAGATAATTTATCGCCAGTGCAAAAACAGCAACAGTTTCAAGCACAACAACAAAAACAAGATGATTATCAATTATTAGAACAAATAAGCCGCTTTTATCAGCAACAATTAAAAATATCACCCGATAAAAACACCGTGATCGACTATTTAAAAAATAGAGGCTTAACGGGTGAAATAGTCAAAGCTTTTGGTATTGGCTACATTGGCGATAATTGGGACGGCATAATGAAAGTTTTTGCCAACAATAATAGTACTACAGCGCAATTAGTTGATTTAGGTATGGCAATACAAGGCGATAAGAATCGTCCTTATGACCGATTTCGCGGTCGAGTAATGTTTCCTATTCGCGATAAACGTGGTCGGGTAATAGGTTTTGGTGGCAGAGTATTAACTGACGGCACACCAAAATATTTAAACTCACCCGAAACACGTATTTATCATAAAGGCCAAGAACTTTATGGATTATTTGAGGCTAAACAAGCTAATAAAAATTTAACTCGTTTAGTGGTAGTTGAGGGTTATATGGACGTAGTAGCACTGGCGCAACACGGTGTTAATTATGCAGTTGCATCACTAGGAACAGCAACTACACCAGAACAATTACAAACACTATTTCGTACCGTAAAAGAGGTGATTTGTTGCTACGATGGTGACAGAGCTGGTCGCGATGCCGCATGGCGAGCGATGGATAATGCCCTCCCCTTCATTCGAGATGGTTATGCACTTAAATTTGTGTTTTTACCCGATGGTGAAGATCCCGACTCACTGATTAGAGAACAAGGTCAACAAGCTTTTGAAACGATTTTAGCTAAGGCTAAACCACTGTCTAAATTTTTATTTGAGCATTTACTAAACCAAGTTGACTTGAAAACTCTTGAAGGTAAAGCTAGCTTAGTGGATAAATTTCAGCCTTATTTAAAAAAATTACCTGAAAGCACCTTAAAAGATACCCTACTAGCTGAGTTAGCCAGTAACTTTGGTATGGCAAACGAACAACAATTAGCAAAATTAAGTAAAAATAGTCACAAAGCTAATGATCATAAAAAAATCAAAGCGGATCATAAAATTACTCCTGTACGAATGGCCATCGCTTTATTGCTAGAGCTACCTAAATTAGCCAATGAAGTACCCTCAACTAGTGGATTATCTCAACTTGATACGCGCGGTGTACCATTATTAATAGAATTGATCCATTTATGCCAAGCACAGCCACAAATAAGCACGGCGCAAATACTTGAACATTATCGACAAAGTGATCAAGGTAAACAGTTATCAAAATTATTATGCTGGCAACATTTTGTGGATACTGATAACGCCAAAGATGTATTTTTAGATAGCATAGATAAGCTATTTGCCGATTTTATTAAGCAACGTACCGAATTATTATTGCAAAAAGGTCGCTCAAAAAAAATCACGCCTCAAGAAAAACAAGAATTGCAAACCTTATTAAATAGCATAAGTTAACTTTTCCTTGACAAATAGTGAGCTAACTCTGGCTATTTTCCTAATTATTTGCTAGAATTTCGGCCTTTACTATTCATATTTTGACATTCCGATATAGGTGGATTTACATCAATGGCTGCAGCCCCACAATCTAGACTTAAAGAGTTAATAACCAAAGGTAAAGAACAAGGTTATTTAACTTTTGATCAAGTAAATGATCACCTCCCGCAAGATATTATAGATTCAGATCAAGTTGAAGATATTGTTCGCATGATCAACGACATGGGTATTCAAGTGTTTGAAAATGCACCTGATACCGATACTTTAATGATGAGCGAAGGTAATACCGATGAAGATGCTGCTGAAGCTGCTGCGCAAGCACTTGCGACAGTAGAAAGCGAAATTGGTAGAACAACTGATCCTGTACGTATGTATATGCGTGAAATGGGTACCGTTGAGCTACTAACGCGTAAAGGCGAAATTGTTATCGCCAAACGTATCGAAGAAGGTATTAAAGAAGTACAGCGTAGCGTTTCAGAATATCCTCCTGCCATTAATTTTTTATTGGAAATGTGGGATAGTTTTGTTGCTGAAGAATTACGCTTAACTGATATTATTGTTGGCTTTTTAGACCCTGATGCCGAAGATGAAATTGCCGTAGCAGCAACGCATGTTGGCAGTGAACTTTCTAAAGAAGAACTAAAAAAAGAAGATGCTGATGATGAAGACGAGGAAGAAGAAGATACAGGCCCAGATCCTGAATTAGCCAAAGAAAAATTTGATGCCTTACGCGCAGCGTATGAAAAAGCCAATGCGGTTATCAAAACTAAAGGTCGCGGTCATAAAGACGCACAAACAGCGATTGATGAATTAGCCGAAGTATTTAAAGAATTTCGTTTAATTCCAAAATTGTTTGATAAATTAGTTAAAAATATGCGTGCAGTAATGGACAGATTACGCGTACAAGAACGTTTGATCATGAAACACTGTGTTGTTGGTGCTGGCATGCCAAAAGCAACATTTATCAAAATATTCCCAGGCAATGAAACGTCTAAAGAGTGGTTTGAAGCTGAAAAAGCAGCAGGCCATCCTTATTCAGAAAAATTACAAAAAGTACAATTAGACGTAGAACGTTGTATTTACAAGTTAATTCTACTTGAAAAAGAAACGTTTTTAAATATTCATGGTATTAAAGACATCAACCGTAGAATGTCAATTGGCGAAGCAAAAGCTCGTCGTGCGAAAAAAGAAATGGTTGAAGCTAACTTACGTTTAGTAATTTCTATTGCAAAAAAATACACTAACCGTGGATTACAATTTTTAGATTTGATCCAAGAAGGTAACATCGGTTTAATGAAAGCCGTTGATAAATTTGAATACCGTCGTGGTTATAAATTTTCAACCTATGCAACATGGTGGATACGTCAAGCCATTACTCGTTCAATTGCTGACCAAGCCCGTACTATCCGTATTCCGGTACACATGATTGAAACGATTAATAAATTAAATCGCATTTCTCGGCAAATGTTACAAGAAATGGGTCGCGAGCCAACACCTGAAGAATTAGCTGAACGCATGATCATGCCAGAAGATAAAATTCGTAAAGTGTTAAAAATAGCGAAAGAACCTATTTCAATGGAAACCCCCATTGGTGATGATGAAGATTCACACTTAGGTGACTTTATTGAAGATGGCAGCGGTGAATTACCAGTTGATTCAGCAACGTCTGAAAACCTTAAAGGTGCAACTCATGAAGTACTTGCTGGCTTAACTGCTCGTGAAGCGAAAGTGTTAAGAATGCGTTTTGGTATTGACATGAATACCGATCATACCCTTGAAGAGGTAGGTAAACAGTTTGATGTTACCCGTGAGCGTATTCGTCAAATTGAAGCAAAAGCGTTACGTAAATTGCGTCATCCTTCACGCTCTGAACAGCTGAAAAGCTTTTTAGATGGTGAATAATTAGTTTGAGATACTGACCTTCGTCAGCATGACCTATTTCATTACAGTATAAAAATCCAGCCTAAGTGCTGGATTTTTTTATGTGCAGATTTTAATTATCTAAATAATATTAAATTTATTAATTAGATAACTCCTCTAATAAAAATAATAGCAAATTTATTATAAAAAAAACGATTCAATGATTGAACTTTATGGGGAAATAAGTCATTCTGTTTACAATATAATTACAAGCTGATAAAAAATTTACTACACCTAGGTTTTTATCAATAGAGCAACATGAGGGATCATATTTTGCGTACCATCCAAAAAGTAGAAGTATTTGGAACATATTATGAAAAAATTATTCCCTTCAATTCTCATCAGCATACTAAGCTTAAATTCGTATAATGTATTAGCGCATAATGAACATGCTAAATCTCGCTTTGTTGCACCGCAAGGTATAGACAATAGTAATTGTGCTAACGCATTACACCCTTGTAAAAGTATTGTGTATGCGGTAAAAAAAGCCAATAAAGGTGACAAGATAAAAGTTGCTCAAGGGCAATACGCCATTACTAATAGCGAAGAATTATTTTATTTAAAAGACTTAAACGTGCCTATATTAGGCGGCTATAATCGTTTAGATCATTTTAAAAATCAAAATTATGCGATTAACCCTACGGTACTAACCGGTGTTCCTGTTGATATGGCAAAAGATTTACGCCAACGTGGTTTTTCAGTCATTAGTGATGGTAAAAGTTATTTAAATAATCTTACTTTAAATAAACAACCTAACAACTTTAAAACATTAAACCAAAAGCAAACACCACAAAATTGCGTTAACGGTAAAGCAGGTAGTTTTGATTGTAATAATTTAGATTTATTAGCACATATTCCGTTAACTGGCTTTTCAACCAATCCGAGTACCGCTAATGATATTTGGGGACATGTTGATTTAAATACGGGTAAAGAATACGCCATAATAGGCTTACGTAATGGCGTTGCCGTGGTTGATGTCTCAGAGCCAACCAACCCTATTGAAGTAGGTACGGTAACAGGATTAAGTTCTATTTGGCGCGATATAAAAGTTTATCAATATTACGATAGTGAATTAGGTATTTGGCAGGCTTATGCTTATGCCACCATTGATAACGCGCCTGATCAAGTCAGTATTATTGACCTTAACGACTTACCAAATTCAGTGACTTTAGCCAATAAAAGCGCTGTAGTTTCAACCGCGCATAACGTTTATATTTCAAATATTGATCATACTTTTAACATTGCTTTGCCCGATTTAACACCTAGCCTACAGTTAATGGGGACAAATTTAAACGGAGGAGCATTTACCAACTATTCATTAGCTAACCCAAAAACACTTACCCCTTTAACGGGACAAGTGTATGGTCAAGGTTATACTCACGATGGTGCTTCACTAGTTATTGATGACGCGAGAAAAAACAACATTTGCCCTAGTAGCAATATGTGTACTATTTTCATCGACTTTAATGAAAAAGAAATGAAATTATGGAATATTACTGATCCACAACAAACATCACTTATAGGAATAGGAACCTATAATGATGTCGCTAGTGTTAACCAATATGTACATTCAGGTTGGGCAAGTGAAGATAATCAATATATTTTTGTTCACGATGAATTTGATGAAGAAAAAGCAGGTATTAATACAACAGTACGAATATTTTCTATTGCTGATTTAAGCAATCCTTTACATGTAGGTCAATGGACAGGTTCAACACCAGCTATCGACCATAATGGTTTTGTTCGCGGTAATCGCTACTATATGACTAATTATGAACGTGGATTAACTGTACTTGATATTAGCGATCCAATATTTCCCACAGAAGTAGGTTTTTTTGATACATTTATTCCCTCTAATAATGCCGATTTTAATGGCGCATGGGGAACTTACCCATTTTTACCCTCAGGTAATATTTTAGTAAGCGATTTTAATAGTGGGTTATACATTCTACGAGACAACACTTTAAATTCACCACAAGGTAAAATTAGCTTTACTGCAAGCAGTGTCAATGTAGACCAAGGGAATAACGTTACTGTTTTAGTACAACGAACATCAGCACAAACACTAAATAACACCTCTGTTGGTTATGAAATACTTTCAGGTAGTGCAACCGCTAACAATGATTATACCTCGTTTAAAGGACGATTAAATTGGTCCGAAAATGATAGTAGTAATAAAGAAATTATTATTTCAGTCGCCGATAATGACACTGGCGGAGAATTAGCCGAAAGCTTTTTTGTCCGCTTATATGACCCTAAAAACGGTGCAACACTATCATCACCCAGTTATATAAAAATTAATATTGCAGGAGCGGTTAATACTGGAGTAGTAAATTTTGTAAATAGTGAATTAACCGTGGATGAAAACCAAACCACCGCTAATATAGAAGTAAGTCGCACAGGCACCACTACAGGTGATATTAGTGTTACATACACACTAACAGCTGGTAGCGCAGAATTAAATACAGACGTAACTAGCAACGCAGGAAGCAACAATGGCGAACTCACTTGGGCTGACGGCGATAGTGAAAACAAAATAATCACATTAACCATAATCAATGATAATTTAGACGAAAGCGATGAAAACTTCACCATCAATTTAAGTAGTCAAAATGGCAGTCGTATCGGCAGTAAACCACAATCAATCATCACTATTTTAGATGATGATAGCAACACTGCCCCAACCGTTACCTTAGGTGAAAATTTTCAAGCGAATACAGGGCAAGCCATTAACTTAACTGCCACAGCAGCGGATGCTGAAAATGACGTATTAACTTATGCATGGTCACAAACCTTCGGTAATAACGTCACATTAAGCGCTACTGATAGCGCAAACGTTAATTTTGTCACAACCACCGCAGGTACATTAACTTTTTTGGTTACGGTAACAGACAGCAAAGGGTTAATTGCAACCGACAGCATTGATGTTAATGTAATAGCGCCGCAACCAGTAACGACCATGCCAAAAACATCGGGTGGTAGTTATTATTATTTATTATTGTTATTGGTTTTAGTATTTATTCTCAAACCGAAACGTCATAAAAAACGTAAAATAATGTAAGTGTAATTGGCTATTTAAAAACAAAGCCAGTATTTAGATTAAAGTGTAAATACTGGCTGTAAGTAGTTATACCAGCAAAACACAAATACAAACTACTTACAAAAATGCAGACAAAGTGCCTAATAAATCGCTTAACAAAATAGGAAATGTTCAATAAATAAGCGACCAGTACAGAAAAGTTAAATTTTTACCACTAAGCTAGTGACAACAAATATAAAAATGCTTATACTGCCCCCGTTTTAAAGGGTTCACTGCTCGGATAAAAACACCTCAAGAAAAATAGCAATAAAATGGCCCCTTAGCTCAGTTGGTTAGAGCATTCGACTCATAATCGACAGGTCCCCTGTTCAAGTCAGGGAGGGGCCACCATTTAAATAATATAAAAATCAATAAATTAAAATAAATAACATACATCTAGATATTAAGATAAATTATTTGTGGACGCTTATTGGACGCTAACTAGCCTTAGCAAGTACTATCTATAATTTGAATTTTATCTATAGTTTCATTTTCTTTTTGTTTATTGAGATCAATATCAAAAGCGTTATTTAATGAAATGTGGACATCTAAATTCGTAGTTTAACAGTATGTTAAATATACTTATTTATTTGACTAGTTTTTTAGGTGCTACTTTGTACTTTTGTCACTCTATTTTAGAGGGAAAAACACACTCGTTTTAGACCGCATGATTTTTATGCTGTCCTGTTATATTTCACCATTGTGAATTAGTTCATGTAATTTATTATCAAGTCGAGTTTGCCAGCCTTTACCTGTTGATCGTAAATAGGTCACGGTATCATGTGATAAACGTATGGTAATACTATCTTTAGTTACTTGGGCTTTTGGTCTGCCACGTTTAATCGCTGTTCTCATTTCTTCTTTGCTTAACGGACGTTCATCTTCGTTTTGACCATCCCAAACAAAATCACCGCCATCAGGCGCTTGTTTAGTTGCGTCAAGCACGGTATGTTTAGTTAAATTCATTGCTAAGCCACTCATGGTAGACCTCTCATTCATCTTTACTGGCACGTCTATAACTAATAATTCTTTGTTCGTTAACGTGAACAATCGTTAGTACGGCTAAATAATCGAGCACATAAGCAAAAGATTGTATTCGCTTTTCATTGTTTCTAGTATTTTCTATATCAAGCCTAAATGGATTGACAAGCACTAGATCAGCATCTTTAAAGTCAAGCCATGCTTAGCAAGGTTATTTAGTCTTTTATTTTTATCCCATTCCATAGTAATTGTTGTACATACAATAATGGTGTAAAGAAATTTTATTCATTTGTGTGTTTATTGTGTAGATTTTGTGTAATGAATATTATTTTCAAATATCATTATTGGGTAAATTATCAAATATTTTATTTTCTTGTTCTTGCTTAACTTTAGCGTCTACTTTTAGTGCGTTATTTAATGCTCCTAACGCGTTTATCATTTGAATAGCTACACTAGGGCAACATTCACCATATAACGCACTGTTAGCCACTTGCTGATCTTTATCGCTCCAAGTCATACTATCGATTATATTTATATTAATAGGGGTGTATTCTGGCTTTTTAGCTGGTAAGGCGTGTTTTAGTATTATTTGTGCCGTTTGAATATCGCCAGCTTTAGCCTGTCCTATTGAGTCTAAGCACACTACCTGATGCTTAAACAGCATTTTGTTACTGTATTAATGAATACAAATCCGTATAAATTTTCTCTCCATTGCTAGTCAAAATTAACTAACGTCTTTGTTGATGTTTACCGTTTCTATTTGAACCATGACCGCGATTATTACTGCTACGTTTTGGCGCTGAATAGTGGCTACTTTTGTTCATTGTTCGGTTTACTTTGCTACTGTTAGTTTTAGAGCGGATAACTTGGCTATGCTTTACTTGACTATGCTTTACTTGACTATGGTTAACTTGAGCAGGATTTACTCGGGCATAGTTGTTATTTTGCACTTTTCTTACTGTTTTCACGCTATATGACTTAGTTTTTACCACTCGATTTTTACTCGCTTGTGGCGTATAAGTTTTTGTTACGTTATGAGTTCTACTAACGTTTTTATTTACTTTATTGTGATTAACGTTTTGTCTTGTATTAATCTGAGTTTTATTACGCACAACGACATTTTTTTGTACATGAAGTTTTGCATTAATAGTTTTATAACTGCTATGTTGATACCCGTTATATTGATAGCCACCACTACGCGCTACTTTAGTATTTTGTGAATGCGATACACTAATGCGACTACCATTATAATGTGTTTGATAACGCTGTTTAACTACACGGTTATGATAAGCAACACCACGACGATGACTCGGGTTATGCTGCCAAACACTGGTATTATGGCGATTAATTTTATAACCATAACTGTAGCTAGTACGACGATGCGGTGCGTAATTATCAACCACTACTACACGGCGATCGTTCCAATGAAAAGCATTGAAAAAATAATTAAATGATATTGTTACACCACTATGCCAATAAAATGGGCTGTTGTACTCACGGTAATGAGAATTACTCGCTATAGTCCAATAAACAGGCGGATAGTTATACCAATACCAATCACCATAAACATAGCGACTATCATAATAAGGTACATACACTATATCGGGTTGCACTGACTTTATGATAATAGTTTTTTCTTCATGAACAACATCCATATTATCCATTTGATCTAAATTACCCGCTTGATCGGCTTTACGACGTAGTATTTGAATACTGGCTAGCACTTGCTGCTCGTCTTGCAAAAAAGCATCACCTAATTTTTGTGTCCAATCGAGATCATTATTAAGGCGTTTTACCACGCGCGGAAACGGCATTAGAGCTTTAACACTGGCATCCCAATCTTTATGTTCTACACCGTCAGCAATATCATTGGCATTATAATTTTTATGATGTTTTAACCAACGCTGTGCTTGAATAATTTCTAGCGGATAGGTTGATGCGATTAATATATGAGTTAATAAACTGTCGGGATATAAGGCAATAGGCGCGAGTATTTGTTCAAGCTCAGCTTGGCTAAAATCACTATTATTGTGGTCATTAGCTAAACTGCTAAAGCTCAGTAATGCGATACTCAAAGCACATATTGTTGCAAAAAAAGGTTTGAAAATTTTCATACGTCACCTATTTATACTGTGGGAATGTAAACAGTATATAAAAGGGAAACTGAACATTAGCTGAACATAAATTTTATCAGCATAGTGCTAACGAATAAATGGCAGTTTAATAACAAATAAAGCGCCAGCTAGTTGAACATCTTGCTCAATAAGCAACTCACCTTGATAGCTATCAACTAAATCACGCACAATGGCTAAACCAATACCATGTCCTTGTTGATAAGAGTCGGCTCGCATACCACGTTGCAGAATGTCTTTGCGTTTATTTAACGCAATACCATTACCATCGTCAGCAATGCTAATTTCTAATTTTTCGTCAATAATATGCGCATTTAAAACAACTTGTGTTTTCGCGGCTTTACAGGCGTTATCTAATAAATTACCCAGTATTTCCATTAAATCAGCTTCATCACCTTTAAAGCTAATATTTTCATCAACAATACAGTTAATGGTCAACTGTTTATCTTGGTAAATTTTGGCCAATGTATTTACTAATTTTTTAGCTATAGGTGCTATTTTTATACCTAAATGCCATGCGGCTTGCCCGGCACTTTGCGCCCGTTTTAATTGATGCTCTATCATTTGATTAATCAACTGTAATTGCTCTTGTGAACTGGCTGATAAATCTTGTTGCGACTGCATTACCGCTAACGGTGTTTTTAAACTGTGTGCTAAATCAGCCAAAGCGTTACGATAGCGTTGTCGCTGATTTTGTTCGGTTGTTAATAACAAATTAAGCTGATTAGTGACTTGTTGTAATTCTTGCGGATAATCTTGCTGTAACTGTGCGCGCTCACCTTTTTCAACATCGGCTAGCTCTTGTTGTAATACTCGCAATGGTTTTAACGTCCATTTTAACCAAACAAGTTGTACTAATACCAATAACACCATTAATAAAATTAGCCATGTCCAGAGCTGTTGTTTAAAGTCACCGATCACATGCGCTAATTGAGTTTTATCTTTAATAATATGTAGTGTCATTGGTAAGGCACTTTTACCCGCTCCAAAACTGACACTAAAGCTATAAATTAAGTGGGCTTTGCCTGCTAAGTTAATGTCGCTAAATTTCGTTTCACCTAACTTAGGTCGTGGTAAATTAGTAGGGTCGTTTAAGCCTAATAATGATTTAGAGCGCCATAATATCTGCTGTTTTTTCGAATCAACGAGTAAAGCATACAAGCCTGTTTGGCTAACATTAAGCTGATTATCAAGTAATTGCTCAGGCATAAAAAGCTGTTTATTATCCACTTCAGCTACCGCCAAAATAGCATAGCTATAGGCGCTTAATTCATTTTTTATAGAATGTCGAATTTGTTCGCTAAAAGCATTATTTAAGGTAATACCAATAATCGGCAACACGATGATGATCATCAGCAAAGCGCTGATCACTAAACGAGTTTTAAGAGAGTTTTTTTGCCAGAACAAGAAATGCGATAATGTATTACTCATTAATGATTACTGGCCTGATTGGCTATAAATATTTTCAATTTATAGCCTTGCCCGCGTAGTGTTTCAATAAATTGATATTCGCTATTCGGGTCGAGTTTTTTACGCAACCGACGAATAAACACCTCGATAACATTAGAGTCTAAATCAAAGTCTTGATCATAAATATGTTCGGTAAGCACAGTTTTCGATTTAACTTCGCCTAAATGAGTCATTAAAAATTCTAACACTTTATATTCATAGCTACTTAAACTCACCAAAACGTTATTCACTAATACTTCTTTGCTTTTAGTATTTAACGCTAATGGACCATTAACGATTAACGGGCTTGCTTGCCCAGCCGAACGGCGAATAAGCGCGTTAATACGAGCTAATAATTCTTCTACTTGAAAAGGCTTTGTTAAGTAATCGTCAGCACCGGCATCTAATCCTTCAACCTTGTCTTGCCAACGATCACGAGCTGTTAAAATTAATATAGGAAATTTTTTATTTTGCGCACGTAATTGTTTAATTAAACTAATACCATCAATTATGGGCAAACCAACATCAATAATCGCAGCATCGTAATCAATTTCGCTGCCTTGAAATAAACCTTCTTGACCGTCACAAGCTAAATCAACACTGTATTTTTCTTTTACTAAATGTTGGTTTAAATTATCTTGTAACGCTAAATCGTCTTCCACTAATAATAAACGCATTAAAAAACCTTGTAGTTAACCTTGAATACGACCCGTTTGTGCATCCACTAAAACAGAAATAATATGACCGTCTTTTTTAATTAATTTAACTTTATAGGCGACACGATTACGATTTTTTTTCTTACTCACTTTTAGCACTTTACCACCAAAACGACGTTGCACTAACCGTGCTGCTTGTTGAGGATTTTGTATCACTAAGGCTTGCCCATTTCGGGGATAAGCGCTGCCCTGTGCATTTAATGAAAATGGTGCACTTACAAAGACCAAAAATAACAACAATACTGAAAATTTCATCATTACAACCTGCAATTAACTTAACCATAAGAAGATATGCCATTAAGTGTATGGCATTAGCGTAATACAGTGAAGCTGAATTTAAACTGAACAAGCGCATTTGTCTGAATGACAATATTAGCGCTTTGTTTTATTTGAGTATTCAGCTTACGTTCAGTTAACCTGCGTTTAAATAACGGCAACAGTTACTTTATTACGCAGGACTTAGCCATGAAAATCAAAATTAAAAACACCATCAATAATCGTGTTATTAATAACTATTTAATTAATGCGGTTGTGATCGCCACGACTTTATTTATGACTAATATTAGTTACGCTAATAACGAACAAGTGAGTGTTTCATTAGGACAACTTAAAAAAAATGCGAGCCAATTAAGTCACGTAAATTTGTTAGCAAAAACTCAAAACAAGTCATTACAAAATAGCTCAGCAAACTTTGCCGTAGAACGTAGTCAGTTTATTAACAACAAGCTAAAAAATAGGCAAGCGAAGAAAAACATCACCATAACCAATAACACCCACAGCGGCACAGTAAATTCAACAACGAGTAGCCAAAGTAGCACCCACGACGAGTATCCATTTAGTATTTTTAATGCGCAAAGTAGTTTACTTACCGATGACGATTTAGACGGTTACTATCAAGGTTTTAGTGTAACTTTTGACGCCGATTATTTACGCTATGACGATTTTGATACCACCACAGTGTATGCCGAAATGTATTTAAGTAAAGATGGTGGCCCGTGGTTGCACTATTACACTACTGAGGATTTTACCATTCACGGTGACGATAATGATGATAATTTTGAAGTGGTCACCACGCTAGTAGACGGTTACACCAGCGATAGTTACAACGTACTGATTGATTTATATGAAGTCGGTTATGCTGATATTGTTGCTACGTATAGCAGTGACGAGTCTAATGCCTTATATGCGCTGCCGTTAGAAAGTGCTAACTATGACATTTATCAACCTGAGATCATTGTTGTTGAAACGTATAGCGAAGGTGGGAGTTTTGCATGGTTATTATTATTACCCGCACTTGTTTTAGCTTACCGTCGTAAAAATGCTGTATAACAATTTTTATTAAAGCATATTTTTCACTCTTTTAACTAAACAAAGGGCGCACAAACCGTTAAGCTATAACTCACTTTAAATTGAGTTATAGCTTTTCTATTTGCCAAACACTATTTGCCAAACACTATTTGCCAAACACTATTTGCCAAACACTATTTGCCAAACACTATTTGCCAAACACTATTTCACACAATATGCCACACAAGATGCTAAAAACAAAACAACGCTTGGTTAGCGAAATTATTCTTCATTTACAAGATGAATTAGAGCAAGCCATGCAAGCGGCCAACAACGCCCATAATGACGCCACTAACGATCAAAGTGTCGCCGAAACGCAATACGATACGCTGGCCATAGAAGCAAGCTATTTAGCCGAAGGACAATCAAAGCGCGTGGCCGAATACCAACAAGCATTAAAGGCTTATCAACAACTTAAATTTGAAGTTTTTGATCAACATAGCACAATAAAATTAGGTGCTTTAGTGCAATTAGCCAAAGATAAAAGTTGTCAACATTGGTTTTTTATTGGTCCTTATGCAGGCGGCTTTCGTACTAATATTCGCACTGAGACTAGCGAAGAGCAAATAACCGTGATCACGCCACAATCGCCTATGGGCATGGCGATGATAGACAAACAACAAGATGATGATATTGAAATTCGCTTAGGACATGAAAAACTAAGCGATTATATTTGTGCGGTTAGGTAAGCTAATTTGTTTTAATGGTGGGCAAAAATGCCCCCCTTACATTGACAAAAAAATTCTGTAGGGTGGCGCATGAGGGACGAATGCCCACGCGATACAGCTTTCTCTTAGAGCCTAAGGTGCTAACAGTGCTTTAACTTGCACTAAATCTACCGTTTTTTCATCTACTTTTAAATAGGCCACCGCATCTTCAAATACTAACGTGGCTTCATACACACCCGGCATATTAATTAATTGCTCGGCAATACTATCCACTTGATCTTCATCATTTAACGACATTGCAAAACTATAGCTTTTTGACTTTTTCAACGGCGTCATTGTTAAAGTAACAAAAAACCAAATTAGTGCTACCGCAGCCATCACTACAAAAACTTCTTGTGCAGGAAATTTGCTTTCAATCACTCCACCTAACACGCCGCCTAAAAAAGCACCAAAAAATTGACTGCTTGAATACATACCCATCGCCGTACCTTTTAAACCAGCAGGGGCAATGCGCGATAAAAAGGAGGGCATAGTCGCCTCTAAATAATTAAAGGCAACAAAAAACAAAAATAAAGCGATTGATATCAGCCAAAAATTTTGTCCTACTATCCATAGTAAAAATAAACTTATGGTTAGCAATGACACAATAAAGGTAAACATTTGTTTTTCAATTTGTTTTTTCATACCGATGATCATAAACGGTAACATCACAAAAAATGAACCTAATAACACCGGTAAATATAACTGCCAATGCTGTGCTAACGGAAAACCAATTTCGACTAATAAACGCGGGATCACTACAAAACACGCCGTCATTGCCATGTGCAAAGCAAATACACCAAAATTTAACTTTGCTAATTGCGCATTGCCTACTAACGATAAGAGTTTTTTCGGTAAGGCAACATTGTCACCTTTAGGTGCTTTATTCACTGAATTGGGCACCATAAATTGGATCATGATCATCGCCAAAAACGTTAACACCACAATAAACCAAAACAAACCGCTTAATCCTGACATATCGGCTACAATAGGCCCTAGCACCATAGCGATCATAAACGACACGCCAATAAACATACCGATGGTTGCCATTACTTTGGGTCGTTGTTCTTCACGCGTTAAATCTGCTGCCAACGCTAAAATAGCACTGGCAATAGCACCTGCGCCTTGTATTGCTCGACCCGCAATAACGCCATAAATACTGGTTGATGTGGCAGCAACAACACTACCTGCCATAAAAATTAATAAGCCAAACAAAATTACAGGCTTGCGGCCAAATTTATCAGATAATAACCCCATAGGAATTTGAAACAAGGCTTGCGTTAAGCCATAAGCGCCAATCGCTAATCCCAACCATACAGGGCTATAACCTGTTAAGTGTGTGCCATAAATAGCAAACACAGGTAAAATCATAAACAAACCCAGCATACGCAAGCCAAACACACTAGCTAACGAAAATGCTGCTTTTTTTTCTAAACTATTTAAACCGGTTACACTCATTTTGCTTTACAACCTTTAGTTTGTGACAAATGTATAAAAATACCACCTCAACAAAAAACGCGATATTGTAGCATAAATATCATGTTTTTTTAATCACCATTTAATGGCTATTTACTGTAAATAAAAACTAAAAAAGCGCTGAAACTTGACTTTGAATTGTGCGATAATGATCGATTAATTGGTGTAAGAGTCAAAAATAAACAATGAAAAACATTGAAGTTCGCGGTGCAAGAACACATAATTTAAAAAACATTAGCTTAGATATTCCACGCGACAAACTCGTTGTTATTACAGGGCTTTCTGGCTCAGGAAAGTCGTCTTTGGCATTTGACACTTTATATGCTGAAGGTCAACGTCGTTATGTAGAGTCACTTTCTGCTTATGCACGCCAATTTTTATCCTTAATGGAAAAGCCCGATGTTGATCACATTGAAGGCTTGTCACCCGCAATTTCTATCGAACAAAAATCGACCTCGCACAATCCGCGCTCAACCGTAGGCACTATCACCGAAATTTACGATTACTTACGCCTACTCTATGCCCGAGTGGGAGAGCCTCGCTGCCCTGATCACCACGAGCCTTTAGCCGCGCAAACTATTTCGCAAATGGTCGATAAAGTATTAACCCTTGAAGAAGGCACTAAGGTAATGATCCTTGCGCCCGTGTTACAAGACAGAAAAGGCGAACATATAAAATTACTCGATAATCTTGCCGCCCAAGGTTATATTCGCGCTCGTATTGACGGTGAAGTGTGCGATTTGTCTGATCCACCAACGCTAGAATTACAAAAAAAACACACCATTGAAGTGGTGGTAGATCGCTTAAAAGTACGTGATGATATTCAACTGCGTTTATCTGAGTCATTTGAAACTGCGCTAGGATTAACTGCTGGCACAACCACCGTTGCCTTTATGGACGAACCAAACCGCGAAGAATTATTATTTTCTGCCAACTTTGCTTGTCCACAATGTGGCTATAGCATGCAAGAATTAGAACCGCGATTATTCTCATTTAATAACCCAGCAGGGGCTTGTAAAACCTGTGATGGTTTAGGTGATCAACAATTTTTTGATCCCGCCCGCGTCATTACTAATCCTGAATTAAGTTTAAGTGGTGGCGCTATTCGCGGTTGGGATAAACGTAATTTTTATTATTTTCAAATGCTACAAGCGCTTGCTGAACATTATAGTTTTTCGCTTGGACTTCCTTTTCAAAAGCATCCTAAAAATATTCAACAGCTTATTTTGAACGGCAGCGGCAAAGAAGAAATCAAATTTAAATATATGAATGACCGTGGCGATATTATTATTCGCAAACACCCGTTTGAAGGTATTTTAGTTAACATGAATCGCCGTTACCGTGAAACTGAGTCAAATGCGGTACGCGAAGAATTAGCAAAATATTTAAATCATCAATCGTGTCCCGACTGTAACGGCAGTCGTTTACGCCTTGAAGCTCGTAATGTTTTTGTTAACGACACGCCTTTAAATCATATTACTGAATTATCTATTGCCGATGCTTTAAACTTTTTTCAACAGTTAGATTTACAAGGTGCCAAAGGGCAAATTGCTGATAAAATTCTGAAAGAAATTAATAACCGATTAGGCTTTTTAGTCAACGTTGGCTTAAATTATCTTAATTTATCACGCGCTGCGGGCACATTGTCAGGCGGTGAAGCCCAACGTATTCGCTTAGCTAGTCAAATAGGTGCGGGTTTAATGGGCGTAATGTACGTACTTGATGAACCTTCAATTGGTTTGCATCAACGCGATAATGAACGCTTACTCGGCACATTGGTACATTTACGCGATATGGGCAATACCGTTATTATTGTTGAACATGACGAAGATGCTATTCGCAGTGCAGATCACATTATTGATATTGGCCCAGGCGCAGGCGTACATGGTGGTGAAATTATCGCGCAGGGTAAATTAGCAGATATTATGGGCAATGCTAATTCACTTACGGGTAAGTATTTAAGTGGTATTGAAAAAATTGCCATTCCCCAAAAACGTACACCGTATAATAAAGAACAGCTATTACAATTATTTGGCGCTACTGGTAATAATTTAAAAAATGTAAATTTAACTATTCCATTAGGTTTATTAACCTGTGTTACTGGCGTTTCAGGTTCAGGAAAATCAACCTTAATAAACGACACCTTATATAAATTAGCGCAAGCCGAATTAAATGGCGCAACTACGCAAGATCCAGCACCATATAAAAAGATAGTCGGTTTAGAAAAATTAGATAAAGTGATTGATATTGATCAAAGCCCAATTGGTAGAACTCCACGTTCAAACCCTGCAACTTATACGGGAATTTTTACCGCTATTCGTGATTTTTTTGCTGCCACGCAAGAATCTCGTTCACGAGGTTATAAACCGGGCCGTTTTAGTTTTAATGTAAAAGGTGGCCGTTGTGAAGCTTGCCAAGGTGATGGCTTAATTAAAGTTGAAATGCACTTTTTACCTGACGTTTATGTGCCGTGTGATGTTTGTCATAGCAAGCGCTACAATCGCGAAACATTAGAAGTACGCTATAAAGGTAAAAATATTTTTGAAGTACTTGATATGACTATTGAAGACGCATTAGAATTTTTTAATGCGATTCCTGCCGTTAAACGTAAATTACAAACGTTAATGGATGTTGGTTTAAGTTACATAAAGCTAGGACAATCGGCAACCACGCTTTCGGGTGGTGAGGCACAGCGGGTTAAATTATCAAAAGAATTATCAAAACGAGATACAGGACAAACGCTATATATTTTAGATGAACCAACTACTGGTTTACATTTTCATGATATAAAACAACTATTAGAAGTGATCCACCGTTTACGCGATCATGGCAATACCGTGGTAGTAATTGAACATAATTTAGATGTGATAAAAACCGCCGATTGGATAATTGACTTAGGCCCAGAAGGAGGGTCGGGTGGTGGTGAAATTTTAGTGGCTGACACCCCTGAAAATGTTGCGATGAATAAAGTGTCGCATACTGCGAGGTTTTTAAAACCGTTGTTAGAAAGATAGCATTTGTAGGTTGTCCCGAGCGAAGCGCAACAAAGCACCATTAAAATATTTCTATCTATAAAAGAATAACAATAATAAAAGGACGCTTGCATGACCAACAAATTCATCTACCTACTCGCCTTTTGTAGCGGTTTTTGCATCATGGGTATTGAGCTTTTAGGTGGTCGAATTCTTGCGCCTTATTTTGGTAGTAGTATTCATATTTGGGGCAGTATTATTACGGTATTTATGCTGAGTTTATCAATTGGCTATTTACTTGGTGGTAAACTTTCGACAAGCCCAGTATCACTCAAACGCTACGGAGTAATTTTTATTGTGGCAGGTATTGCCATTTTACCCATAGTTTATTTTGCTCAGCCGCTAATGGAAATAATTTTTATTCATATTGAAGACAGTCGTTACGGTTCTCTACTCGCCTCTATCGCCTTATTTTTTATTCCTACCCTTTTTTTAGGGATGTTATCGCCCTACTCTGTTCGACTTTTAACAACACACCAAGATCACAGTGGCAATGTTGCTGGTAAGCTTTATTTTATTTCAACTTTGGGTAGCGCTTTTGGCACTATTGTTACTTCTTTTTATCTGGTATTGTATTTTGACCTTAATAATATTGTGTTTAGTTTTAGCGCTACTTTGATCCTTTTAGGGTTTACTGCTTATTTTCAAAGATATAGCATTACCGCACTAACTCAATAAATAGCTATAAATGGAAATAAAAAGGATGCCAGCACTTTTAAAATCACTCTGTATTACTGCATTATTTTTTTCTTTTGTAAGTATCGCCAATGTTATCCATAGTGAGCGTTCACTGTATCGAAATATCACCGTTGAAGATCAGGGTGACATACGCTGTTTAAAATTTCATACTAAACAACAAAAATCACAACAAAGTTGTATTTATAAAAGCAACCCAGAGCAATTAGTCTTTAGTTATACCAAGCTACTTCTGTCGGCTTTATTACTAAATTCAGCCCCTAAAAGTATTGTTGTTATTGGCTTAGGCGGTGGTACTTTATCTAATACCCTTCATCAATTATTACCTGATGCGAATATTACCAATGTAGAGCTTGATGGTGCTGTAACTAAAGTAGCACGACAATATTTTGATTATTTTGAAAATCAACAGATAAAAACAATCACTCAAGATGGGCGAATTTTTGTAAAACGCGCTACACTAAAAAAACAACGTTATGATTTGATCATTCTTGATGCCTTTAATGGTGATTATATTCCTGAACATTTAATGACCGTTGAATTTTTACAAGAAATAAAACAGATATTGACTAACGATGGTGTATTAGCAGCAAATACATTTTCGGCAAGCACATTATACACCCATGAATCGGCCACTTATCAGTATGTTTTTGGCGACTTTTACAATGTGCGTGGCGATTTATTTTCTAACCGCATAATAATTGCACAAAACAAGGATATTAACGCAAGCAATGCAGCGATGACATTACACAAAAATAGTAAATTACTACATAAAATATTATCTCGTTTTGATGTAGATAGTGAAAAATTACGGCGTATGATGAAAATAGAACATGATTGGCCTAAAAACACACGATTATTAACCGATCAATACTCGCCCGTTAATTTACTTAGCAGGCAATAATTGTATTATTAAAAGATAAACAGAGGTGGAAAATGTTTTCAATTCATGGCGAATGGAAAATTGCAGTTAATAACAATATATTATTGCAATGGTTTGGCGGCTCATGGAATGAAGAGGCAATAATCGCTTATGTTAAAGAATTTAGAGAAAAAGCCACACCGTTATCATTAAATAAAAGTACTCAGGGTAAATGGGCAATATTATCCATTTTTGAAGACTGGGAACTTGGTGTTCCGGCAATAGAGCATCATGTAGAAGAGCATTGCCAATGGTTTAAAGACAATGGTTGTATTAAAGATTGTCATGTTTACACGCCTAATGCGACAAAAACAATGCAATTAGAAAAAATGATCCCGCACACCGACGGCAACTATGAACGTTGCGTTTTTAGTCAACTAAGCGACGCTAAAGCTTGGCTAGCACAAAATGGTTTTGTGCTAGGCGAAACAACATTTTTTGATGAACATTCGTCTTTAAATAATACTAACCAATAATTTTTTGTTGCTGTAATTCCATAATTTGCTTATCTGTATAAGCTAACTTTTGTTGTAATAAGCTTTTTGTTTCTTGCCCTAAATTAGGAGCCGCCGTATCATAACGTAAAGGTGTTGCCGATAAATTAATAGGTGATGCAATAGTGGGAACCAATTCACCATTTTTATTTTTAAGCTGTTTTACCATAGCTCTATGCAGAATTTGTGGATGTTTTAGTGCTTGTTCAATAGTATTAACCGCGCCACAAGGCACCCCAATGTCGGCGAGTAAGTTTAACCATGATTGCGTGGTTTTTACTGCCAAAATTTTTGCTAAAAGCGGAATAAGTACACCTCTGTTTTTAACCCGTTGTTGATTACTAACAAAACGTTCATCTTGTGCTAATTCACTGCAATTAGCTACTTGGCAAAATTTTTCAAATTGCTGATCATTGCCTACAGCTAAAATAAAGCGACCATCATTGGTGGCAAAGGTTTGATAAGGCACAATATTAGGATGACCATTGCCTTGCCGTTGTGGATTATCGCCCGAAACCAAATAATTCATCCCTTGATTAGCTAACATCGCAACTTGTACATCTAACAACGCAATATCAATATATTGCCCTTTATTAGTATGAGTTCGAGCAAATAGCGCCGCTAAAATAGCATTACTCGCGTATAATCCCGTCATCAAGTCAACCACAGCAACACCGACTTTCATTGGTTCACCATCAATATCACCAGTGATACTCATCAAGCCGCCTTCTCCTTGGATCATCGCATCATAACCCGCTTTATGTGCATAAGGACCATTTTGCCCAAAGCCGGTAATAGAGCAGTAAATTAACTTAGGGTTTAAACATTTAAGCGCTTGGTAACTTAGACCATAGTTAGCTAACGCACCTACTTTAAAATTTTCAATAAAGACATCGACTTGCATAACTAAGTCTTTAATGATCTGCTGTCCTTGTGAGCAACTAATGTCTACAGCCAATGATTTTTTATTACGATTAGTGCTGTGAAAATAAGCGGCTTGTACGCTGCTTTTATTAGTATCATCATTATTTATAAAAGGAGGTCCCCAGTGACGAGTGTCATCACCTTTTTGTGGACGTTCTATTTTGATGACCTCTGCGCCCATATCCGCTAACATTTGTGTACTCCAAGGGCCAGCTAAAATACGGCTTAAATCAAGTACCTTAATGTTTTTTAATGCGCTAGTCATTTTGTTCTTCTTCTGTATTTGGATAGCTGTAAACTAACTGACCTAATTTAGCGACCGCTTGTTCAATATCGTCTTGCCACTGCACACCAAAACTAATGCGCATATAATTTTGATACTTGCCCGACAGTGAAAAAATAACCCCTGGAGCAAAACTAAAACCTTGTTTTATTGCCTGTTCAAAAATTAACTGAGTTTTAATATGTGAGCGACACCTAACCCATAACACACTGCCGCCCTGCGCGTTAGAAATACACGTTTCATCAGGAAAATGCTGTGCGATTAATGCCCGCATACGTTCGCAGTTATAACGGAGTTTTTTTCGCAACACCGATAAATGACGATCATATTCCCCCGTAAGTAAATATTGTGTCAGCGTCCATTGTTGTAGCATTGACGTTGAACACGACTGCGCACGTTTGATGCGCTTCGCTTGTTCTTCATATTTTTCAGAAATTAACCAGCCAATGCGATAACCCGGCGCTGCCGTTTTAGAAAATGATGAACAGGTGATCACCAATCCCTTTTGTGAATAAAATTGTGCAGGTTTAGGCCGTTGCTCGGTAAAATAAAGTTCACTGTAAACATCATCCTCTATTAACGGTATATTGTGTGTTTCAAGCAACTCAACCATAGCGTGACGCTGAATGTCTGTCATCATTGAACCTAACGGATTATTTATCGCAGTTGAAAACAAACACGCTTTAACATTATGTTGTTTAATGGTTTTTTTTAGCTCATTAAAACCAACACCATCTTCAGCACAGGTATACACTTCAATCGCGCGCATGTTCAAGCTTTCAATTAATTCAATAATACCAAAAAAACAAGGTGATTCTATCGCAATAATATCGCCCGTTTTTGCTACACATTGCAACGCAATACTTAGGGCTTCTTGTGCACCATTGGTAATAACAATATCGCTAGGAGAAACATCTACTCCTAACGTTTGATAACGAAAAGCGAGTTGGTTACGTAATTGCGGATCGCCATTTACAGGGCCATAACTTACCGCTTTTTCAGCAACTTTAGAGAGTACCGAGCGCATTAATCGCGCTAATGCTTTATCGGGCGGATGAGCGTTAACAGGATTTGAAATACCTAAAGGAATAGAATTTGGTAAATGCACCGCATCATAAACTTGTTCGATTAAACTACGACATTTTACTTCAACAGGCATACTACCTTGCCATTGCGCAGGTCTAGGTTTAAGCACTCTTGCTTGCTGCGCTTTTAAATAATATCCCGATTGAGGACGCGCTGAAATGGCTCCTTGACGTTCTAATTCAATATAAGCTTGTTTCACCGTAGGCACGCTAATACCAAACTGCTTACTGAGTTTTCGCAAACTAGGTAATTTGTCGCCAGCACGTAAAACACCTTGCTTTTGTTGGCGTTCAATAAAAGCGATCACTTGCTGATAAAGAAAATCGCTGGATGATTTTTGTATCAATTGCATAGAGCTTTCTCACTACTTTTATCTTGTAATACTGTACTTATACGCTGTAAGTTCCTGACCTGCGTCAGGGTGGCAGAAAAATACCGATGTCATGCTGAACTTGTTTCAGTATCTTTCTAACTGTATAGGTTTCATTTTTGTTTTTTTGTATATGTTATTAAAACAAAACTTCTCTACACTAGCAACTCAACAATAAATTTATCTGAAAAGGGGTAATGATGAATAATAATATTTTATATGGCTTAACGGTGCTTATTTGGGGAACAACGTGGATCGCCATTAATTATCAATTAGGTAATGTTGCCCCTGAAGTTTCAGTAGTTTACCGTTTTGCGTTAGCGTCATTAATATTATTTAGCTGGGCTAAATTTAAAAAATTACCGCTTAACTTTAGCCTGCGTTATCATCTTAACTTTATTGGTTTAGGTGTGACTTTATTTGGTATCAATTATTTTTTACTGTACAACGCCCAACAACACATTAATTCAGCATTGGCTGCAACAGCGTTCTCAACCTTGATGATTTTTAACATTATCAATGCCCGTTTTTGGTATAAAACCCCAATTGGTAAGCAGGTATACTTAGGAGCTGGTTTAGGATTAGTCGGTATTGTTACCTTATTTTGGCCACAGATCACCAGTGCTGAATATGGGCAAGCAACACTACTCGGTTTAGGACTCTGTTTAGTCGGTACGTTATCAGCATCAATGGGCAATATGGTTTCCATAAAAAACCAACAATTAAAGCTACCCGTTTTACAAACAAATGCGTGGGCAATGATGTATGGCAGCATTTTTATGACTTTTGTTGCAGTATTTAGTGGTGATAGTTTTACTTTTGATTTTAGTTTTGCTTACATCAGCTCATTAATATATCTCGCGCTGTTCGGTTCGGTGATCGCTTTTGGTTGTTATTTAACGCTAATGACCCGAATTGGTGCACATAAAACCTCATACGCCAATATTTTATTCCCAGCGGTTGCGGTGGTAATTTCAACCTTTGTAGAAGATTTTCAGTGGAGTATTTTTACTGTCGTCGGCTTTGGCAGCATCTTATTGGGTAATCTAGTTATTTTGACTAAACCTAAAAGTATAAAAAAAACGGAAAAGATCACCGCTACGGCTTAATAAAAATATGGGACTGGTCAAATAGCTATATTTTAGGGTAACACTTGTAGGTTGGCCTTTAGGCCATCAATCTATATTTGACGGGCTGAAGCCCGACCTACAAATACTCTATCTGTTACCTTGGTTTGATGAGTCCC
>JAESPQ010000116.1 GCA_016765535.1 Alteromonadaceae bacterium
TTACAAGTCTGGCGGTCAATGCCATAAAGTGCAAATCCCTAAAAACGCCAAACTTAATTATCTAGGTAGCGGCTGGGAATGTCATAAAGGTTTTTACAAATCTGGTGGTCAATGCCATACAGTGAAAATCCCTAAAAACGCCAAACTTAATTATTTAGGTAGCGGCTGGGAATGTCATAAAGGTTTTTACAAATCTGGTGGTCAGTGCCATACAGTGAAAACCCCTAAAAACGCCAAACTTAATTATCTAGGTAGTGGCTGGGAATGTCATAAAGGTTTTTACAAATCTGGTGGTCAGTGCCATACAGTGAAAATCCCTAAAAACGCCAAACTTAATTATTTAGGTAGTGGCTGGGAATGCATAAATGGATTTAAGAAAATGTCTAATTCTTGTATTGCTATGACAGCCGATGAAATTAAAAAACAGCAGGAACGTTTAAAGAAAATTGCTATTGAAATGCAACGTCGCAGAGCTCAAGGTGTGAGTGGCGATGACTGTGATACAGAGTATAAAACAAATGCAGAAGTTTGTGTTGAAATTACGGGAGGGGATCTTGATTGTAATGAAAGTTACTCCGGAAATTACTACAGAGATTGTGATTTATCACTTAATTATGATGTGCAAACCAATTATCAAGGCGGAGCATACCTTGATGTTGAAATAGAGTGCACTGTGGAAATTGAATATAAAGGACGTCAGACCTATTCAACTCAATCAGATTCGAGTTCTCAGGATGAGTCATTTAGTTTATATGCACACGGCAGTGATGATGGCACTATGTCTTTTAATTTTTCGTTCAGTTCATATAAAGAGGTTACTAGTGCCAAAATCAGTTCTGCAAACTGTGAGGTTGAAAGTATAAATCTGTGGTAATCGGCATAACAAGCCATTCAAACGGACAAAAATACGTTGGCTATTTTCACTCCGTTCAATATTTTAGCCAACGCATTTTTGCCGCTTAATGGGGCGTTAGGCTCTTTACGCCCAGTCTGGCAGATTTAAACTCACAGGGTGTGGAGAATATAAATGGCTGAAATAAAACAACTTACAGATGAGCAAAAAGAGAATCTTTCCCTTTTTAAAATCCATAAGATCAAAAAACCTCAAGAATATGGTGGTTGGTCACCATTAATAAACATGACCGTAATTGTGCCAATTGTCGGTTTTGTTTTTGGCGTGATCGGATTAAGAAGTGAGAATGAAATTAAAAAAATTCAGGGTCAAGGTTTATTAATTGGTTCTATCGCTTTGTTTGCCTATTATATTTTAAAATAATTAAGGATGATGTTATGAAAAAATTATTATTAGCTTTACCTTTTACACTTGCTTTGTCAGGTTGTGGCAGTAATGTAGATCTTGTCAAAGATGGCATTATGGATTTCAATCAAACCACAACACTTGGTCAAGCTTTAGATAATTGGAAAAGTTGCAAAGAAACAGATTGGGAATCTTTTGAAACTGACAATGGTGCATCAGTTGTTCAATTTACGTGTAAACATAAAGTTAAAAACTTTATGGAAAAAACAAAAGGCTACTTATCTACAGAAGAACAAGCAAAAGCTGATTATTTAGATATAGTTGCTAATGTTCAAACTTTTCAGTTTACCCTAAACCAAGATGACACCTTCCAAATTGATAATGTGCAGGTTGAAACGACTTGGGCTGACGGCACAAAATTTAACGATTCTCAAAAACCTGTAGAGCAACTGGAAACAGCCTACCAGAATGAACTTAATTTTAATCCTGCACAATTAAATAAAGTTGCAGCAGGTCAACTTTCTTATACTTTTCAGGTGATTAAATCAAGAGCAAAGTAAGCAAGAGCCTAACAAGTCGTTAAAGTCGGACTGCTAATAGTTTGCTCAGTTTCGCTTCGCTACACATTTTAGCAAACTATTATCAGCCGCTTAACGAGGCGTTAGTTGGCACCACGAAATCAGCTCAATATTTATTTGTAAGAGCGGTGTTTTCTAAATTAACTTAGTGTTTTTCGCCTCAGTTTTCGCCAGAGAAGTTTGGTTATGATCGCTAATAGGCTTTACGCTTTTTAAGATACTTTGCGGTAAAGCCATTAGCTAGTTCAGGCAGTATTTTTTGGCTCAAAAATCATGGTTTGGCGAGTCGTGGTGCTAGGTGTTTTTGGCGTCTTCCTCCCATCCCTTAAATATGGTAACTTATTGTAAAGTTGGTGTTTTTAATAAGCAGCAACTAACAAGAACATCAAACGGAAAAATTACAGTTGGCTTTTTTCGTTCCTCAAAATTATAGCCAACTACAATTTTCCGCTTATGTAAGCGTTAGCAGGAAAAGCGTTTTTATTGTTTGTTAGGTTTTTGAATTCATCGTTTATCGTTTAATTCTTGGTTTTCCATAAGCGACTATGCAATGAATTTAAGAGGGGCTGCATACTTTTAAGTAGCTTCTTTTTTAAGATAGGGTAAAGCCTGATAAATTGATTGGCTTATTCTCAACAAACAATCAATTTATTTCAGTGGTAATCGTAACAATGGTGTTATTTATAAAGTAGGTATGTTCCTGCTAACAAGGCATTCAAACGGACAAATAACAGCTGGCTGTTGTTCGTGCCTCACAAATTTTAGCCAGCTATTATTTGCCGCTTAATGTGGCGTTAGCTGTAAAGGAGTTTCCATCATATGAATCATTTAACCGCACTCTTAGTTATGTTTGCAAACAAGAACCACATTAAATAAAGGGTGATTATGAAAATATTGATAACGATTTTAATGCTAATGATTGCGTCCAAAACGGTGGCACAAGATAAAGAATTTGATCTTTCAAAATACTATGGAAATGAACCTGTCATGACGGTAGAAGAGGATGCTGATAAAGCTTTTGGCAAAAAAGCGGTGGAAGACCTGAAACTATCGAGTGGGTGTTACATTGCAGCATATGCGGCAGGGTTAAAGCATGAAGCAGACCACTTTTTAAAGCGCGCAGGGCTAAATAGTGAACCTTCAATATTTTTAAATATAGCAATGAAAGCTGCTGGAAACATGCAAGGCCAGATTACTATGTATGCACAGTTAAAAAAATTACCAGTAAAAGAAGTCTCACGTATTTTTTACTTTAAGCATTGCGTAATAAGCAAATAACTACTTACATAGACTGCTATTGTGATTATCTAAAAAAATAACTTTTTAAGGCGTTGTTTGGATTTAACATCAATTTTAATACTAGTAAAAAAAGTGGATGAATTTGAAATTACAGCTAACAAGAACTTCAAACGGAAAAAATACAGTTGGCTGTTTTCACTCCGTTCAACATTTTAGCCAACTATATTTTTCCGCTTAAGTAGGCGTTAGTTTTTCGTGAGGATTCAAAATGAAGAGATTAATATTACCATTGTTACTTGCATTAAGTGGCTGTTCATCCATTAACCCGTCTGGAGACATCCTTCCTCCAGAGATAAATTCGTATATCCCAATAGACAATTATTCATTTGTTTTAATAAACGAGAGCGAAACTGTTAATTCCGCTGTAGCGAATGAAAGCGGAGGATATACTAGGACTGTTGACCCAGATGAAGCAATTGCAGGGGTTTTATTAAAAATGGGGGTTATTAGAATTTATGAAACTCCTGATACAAACCTCGATAAGGTTGCACTGGTTTCATACGGTGTAAGTGGAACAAGAAATATTGGCTTAATGGGGGCTTATTCCCAAGAAGTAACAATCGTGATTAGAGAAGTTAATAGTACAAATTTAATATACCAGTGCAGTGCTGAGGGCATCGGCTCTACTGAAGCCGATGATATTAGAAATGCAATATCTTCATGTCTTAGTGGTTTGTAAATGCTATGGAATTAATAAACAAGTATAGAAATGCAGCCTATAATGGTAATTTTGATTTAGAGTTTAAATGGCTTAACCTTCGCGAAGAAAGATCAAAAATAATTTCATTTCTATCCAATATTCAGAAAAATAATGTTGTTTTGCAAAGAATAAGCATTAAAGACATTGACTCCATATTAAATGGAGATAGGCTTAAAGGTGTTGATGGTGAGCTGATATCCAAGATGGTAATTCAAAAAGCAAACTTCAATGTGTCTAAAGGCACCAAAGAAAATGGGTACACGACTAGGCTTTTATTCTTATTTAAAGATACGGAAGGTGGAACTGGCTGGTACCTTTACGGATATGCAAAAGGACGTTATAACTCTTTAAAAGAGTTGAATGTCAAAAAGGGTGAGTCCCTAGGTTGTTCATTTTATATTTCATTATTTGAGAAAGACAATGAGTTATCCGTTGGGTTATCCGATTTAGGAAAATTGAAAAGGTTGTTTATTAATAGTGGCACGCAACAGTAAAAAAACTAACAAGCGGCTCAAGCAGGATGCTCCCTGCGGTCGCACCTCTTAGCCGGGCGTTAGTTGCCGCAATGCATTTTAATGTTTGTATTACTCGTTTTCGGCATTTAACCTAAAAGTTTTGCGCTTGCTTCGTTTATTTTTTGTGGTAACTTTAGTGCAGTAAAATTGGTTTTAGTTTTTGGCAACACAGTTTTTTCGCCAAATCATTTTAAGTGCTAATGGTAGTTTTAACGTGGTATTTATTGGTAAATGACTGCCGTTTTTATCCTTACTATTTTTTCCGTGGGTTGGCTCAAAAATTCACGGCAAGTGGCATGTTGCGGCGGGGTACTTTTTGGCTCTTCCGTAAACGCGTTAAATTTTAGTAAACTTGGTTGTTTTACCTCTTACGGGTACAATCAACTAACAAGGTAATCAAACGGAAA
>JAESPQ010000117.1 GCA_016765535.1 Alteromonadaceae bacterium
GGAGCCCTTATTTAATTCGGTAATTCTTTTGTAGGTCGACATTTATGTCGTCAAAGGCTGAATAAATGACATGAATTGATGGGCTAAAGCCCAACCTACAAGTTTACCTGAACCAAGTACATAGGCATGAAATAAAATCATTTTAATCTCTAATTGCCATAATGGTTTAAACTTAAACTAAGTTGAAAAATAGCAAGAGGCGGTTATGGTCGACAGTATCACTAATTTTTTAAATGAAGATGATTTTCGTTTATGGTTAAATAGTTACGATCCTAATGATCAGGCTCCTGAAGATCTTATTCTGCGTTTTATGAATGGTATTAACTTATTAGGTATTGATATTTATCGTGCCAGTATGTGGTTACCTACTTTTCATCCCGAATTGTGGGGAACCCAAATTGTATGGACAAGAGGAGAAGAAATAAAAAAATATCGTCGAGATCATAATATAACCACAACCCCTACTTATTTAAATACACCGGGCGAAGCTATTCATAAGGCAAGAAAAGCACTGCGGTGGAAATTAACCGTAGCCGCTGACGAATTACCTTTTCCTTTATTACGTGATGTAAAACACGATGGCGGTACCGATTATCTTATTGTACCGTTTGAAACTTCTGATCTTAAAGAACAGCCATGGATCACCTTTGCCACTAACCGTGCGGGTGGTTTTTCAGAATTTGAAATAAAAATCATCAAAGAATTGTGTTTACCGCTTGGTTGGAAAGCCAGAGTTACTATGGCTGAGTTTGCAACTAAATCTTTACTGGGTGTTTATTTAGGTGAAAATGCAGCACAAAGAGTTATTAACGGGCAGTTTAAACGTGGTACTGGCGAAAGTATTAACGCCATTATTTGGTATTGTGACTTACGGGGCTTTACCACTTTAAGTGAACAATATAGTCCAACATCGTTAGTCAATATTCTTGATCAATATTTTGAATGTATGGCGAGTGCTATTGAAACGTCGGGTGGCGAAATTTTAAAATTTATAGGGGATGCTGTTTTGGCGGTTTTCCCCCTAACCGAACCACTTAGTCAGTGTTGCGAAAAAGCATTAGTTGCGGCCGAAACCGCGCTTATTAATTTATCAATATGGAGTGAGCAACAACAGCAATATTCTGCATTAACTTTGCAAGCCGGTGTAGCCTTACATATTGGTGAAATGCTTTATGGTAATATTGGTGGCAGTTCTCGACTAGACTTTACCGTGATAGGTTCATCGGTAAATGAGGTTACGCGTTTAGAGTCTTTATGTAAAACTAATTTTCCTATACTAGCCAGTAAAGTTTTTGCACAGCACATTCGTCATGAAAAAATGTACTCTATTGGTAAAAAACATTTAATGGGGATGCAACAAGATCATGAAATATTTACGTTGAAAAAATTGATAAATCGATCTTAATCAACACAAACTTTTCATTTTTTTGTTAGAATAATATTTTTATATACGTACTATTAATGAATAAAGTGAAGTGAACAAAATGATAAAATTATTTAAAGATTTACTAAAAATGACTGCCGAGCAAGATCAACCACAACGTCTTTTATTTTTGTTTGCTAATGCCGATGCAGAAAACCCTAAAAAAAGTAAAAAACATCAACATGGTACCGTTACCCCCGTGATGTGTGTAGATAAACTGCCCGAAGAATTATCAACCTTTGCAACGTTAGTAAAAGAAGCTGATGCAATTGAAAAAAACTGGAATTTTATTTTTATTGCTAGTTTAAACGGCGAAAATGGTGCAGCACCAAGTACAGATGATGCAGAACCCTATTTAAATAAAATGACCCATGATATTGAATCAGGCCATGAAATTGGTCGTTATGTTATTTTTGATCGAGAAGAAAATGCCATTGAAATTGAAGCGGCTTAGCCATTAATCAACAGCTTTAAGAGGTAAACGCTTTAAGCTGTAATGTTTATATGTTTTATATTTTTGAGAATAAATTATCTTTTATTTACCTGTTTTTTGTTATACCTTTAATCTGAGCGGGTTTAATTCCCCGCCGCTTGCGGCGTTTTGTAGGTTGGGCTTTAGCCCATCAAGTTGACGGCATCTTTTAATCAAAAAGTGCCGACCTACATTTCACGTTAAATATACCCCTCTTCGCGAAGCGAATTTGAGCCAGAGCGAAAAGCCTTGGCGCGGGGTATTTGATTTGGTTTTTAGCAAAAATCAATCATACCCAATTAATTGATGCCTATGCTACTTTAGCTGCCATTTGGAGAAGATTATTTAGTATGAATAAAAAATTAGTTTTTGCCTCTATTATGATTGCTAGTTTATTTGCAATAAGCTCATGCGATCTCAAATCTAAAAAAGCTCCAGAGAGTATTACAAAAAATAATATAGATATTGTTCGAATTGGTCGGCTTATTTGTGGCGGGCACTTACCTTTAGCCATTGTTGAACAAAAATTTCAAGCACAAATAAACACCTTTCAATTAAAAACTGTACAAAATCATGATTGGAACCAAGTCGTCGCAGATATGCAGTCTGGCAAGTTGATGGGAACCTTTATATTGTCGCCCCTTGCTATGGAAATGATACGAAATGGCTTTTTGGGTAAAATTGTTTTAATGGCAGATCGTAATGGTAATGGCTTTGTTTTATCTAAAAAAATTAAATCAATAGCTGAATTAAAAAATCAACAAAGCATTATCGCCGTACCTCACATTTATTCACAACACCATGTGTTATTGCATATGCTATTGAAACAAAATGATATTCCTGAAACCAATATTAAGGTATTAGGTATGGCACCAAGAGATATGATTAATTCATTACGTAATGGTGAAATTGATGGTTTTATGGTTGGCGAGCCAGAAAGTAATAAATCGGTTAGCTTAGGCGTTGGCTGGATGGCGGCTATTTCTCCAAAGATATGGAAAAACCATATGGATCATGTGTTTCTAGCCTCAAATTCATTTATTAAACAACAACCCAAAAAATTACAGCAATTAATTAACCAATTAGTGCGTGCAGGAAAATACATTGAAAACAATCCTCATGAAGCGGCAATAATGGGGGAAAACTATACTGGCTCTGCGGCAGCCATATTTGAACAAGTTTTAACTACACCCGACGATTGGATCTCTTATGCTGATATGATTGTTAATGAACAAGACATGATCTCAATGGCTGAAAAATTAGTTGAAATGAACTTATGGCAAAAAGTACCTAAAAATCTAATGAATGAATATTTTGATATGAGCTTTGTCAAAAAAGCAGAACAAAATTTTCAGGTAAAAAAGATCAATGAACATTAATATTTCTTTACGTCAATCATGGACTGCGTTGATTTTAATTGCGGTTATTGTGCCGACTATAACATTAATGATTTGGTTTGGTTATCAGCTTTATACTACTCAATTAAATAGTGCATTACAGATTGAACAAAAAAAGAATGAATTTTTACGAGATCAAATAGGCTTAAAACTAAAACTGGTAAAGATGCTCCTGCATAATAGAGTTAAACCCTTGGCTCTTTTAGTAAATAGACAAGAGAGTCAAAATATACGTAAAGAAATAAATCGCAATTTATCCTTTATTCTTGAACGTGAATTGTTTGTGCGTGAAATAATGATATTTTCTACCGAAGGTGAGGTGATTGCGGTTATTGATCCAAATATTGGCATAACTAAAGAAAAACTTTTACCCGTAAGTAATATGCAAGCAATAAAGCAACATTATGGTTTTAGTAGTCATAATAAACCACCAGAGCTTATTATTCCGTCATTTGGTCGCGATTACATTAGTAGTCCGAAACTACATGATGGCTTTATGGGCTTTAAAATAGCCATGCCGATAGGTGATCCTGTCAAAGCTATTATGGTGGCGGTAATTGACATTGAAAAATTATGGTCACATAAACAAAATAAAGTTTCTAAAGCCTTATCTACCTTAACACGAGATTATTTACTTGATGGTCGAGGATCATTGATCACAACCATTAACGATAGTGATTATAAAGTTGGAGATTTAATGACTCATCTTGAAGTCGCTCGAAAAGCTTTAATTAACGCACCTTGGAAAAGTCAAAAATCTTATATAGGTATTAATGGGCAAAGAGTTTTTGGTACCATTACCACCATTCCCATATTAAATTGGACGCTGGTTTCAGAAGTGATTTCTGCAAAAATTACTCGTCCTATTTGGTTAGAATTAATTAAAGTTTTTGTTTTTATTTTGTTAGGTTTAGCTACTTTTATTTGGTTGATACTTTATTTAGCAAAAAAGACTATTCAACCTATTCAAGCAGTTTGTAATGCTACGCATAAAGTAACATTGGGTGATTATAAAATCGCCTTAAAACCGTGTGGCATCAAAGAGTTGGATGTATTAGCAGCAGATTTTAATTTAATGGCTAAATCACGACAAAAAGCAGAAGAAAAACTAAAGCTTTCAGAGCGTGTTTTTAAAGAAACTCACGATGGTATTCTTATTACCGATAAAAGCGGTATTATTATTGATGTTAACCCTACTTTTAGTGATATAACGGGTTATAGCCATGAAGAAATTATTGGACAAAATACCAGTATACTTAGATCATATAAACACAATGCCGAATTTTACCAGACAATGCAGCAAATAATAATCGAGCAAGGTCACTGGCAAGGTGAAATTTGGAATCGTAAAAAAAATGGTGAACTTTACGCTGAGCTTTTAACCATATCAACGCTTAGAGACGACAATAGTAAGCTTTTATATTATGTCGGTATATTCTCTGATATTACCAGCAATAAACGTCAGCAAGAAAAATTAGAATTAATGGCGCATTACGATGTATTAACTAATTTACCTAACCGTGCGTTATTTACAGACCGTTTTAATCAGGCTATTGCTCATAGTAAACGTACTGATTCATTGTTAGCGATTTGTTTTCTTGATATCGATAATTTTAAACCAATAAATGATAATTTTGATCACCAGACTGGTGATTTATTATTAGTTGAAGTTGCTGAACGTATTAAGTCTTGTATCAGAGAAGAAGATACAGTATCTCGTCAAGGTGGTGACGAATTTACAGTGTTATTAGGCAATTTAAAGTCGCATATGCAATGTGAACAAACACTAATACGTATGCAATATATACTCGCTCAGCCATATTTAATTGAAGGTAATCAACATACGGTAACAATGTCTATTGGCGTTACTATGTACCCTACTGATAATAGTGATATAGACGTATTAATTCGCCATGCTGATCAGGCAATGTACCAAGCTAAACAATCAGGGCGCAACAGGCATCACTTTTTTAATATTGAGCAAGATTAAAAGTAAAACCAACAAATCCACAAATCACTTAAGTCACTAAAATCAACTAAATCAAAAATATCCCCTAAGTCATAAAAAACAACATACTTGATTTAGATCAACGTTTGTCTACAAAGTTAATTCTCTATCGGATCATCTTGTACTAAGTTTAAACAAAACTAACCTACAAACGAGTAAATTTTACTGCGAAATCGTATGATTCTGAGAGTAAAGATGGTGATAAATGTTGATAACTAAAAGCTACCTAACACCTAATCAAGCGGCAGAATTACTGATGGTTTCACCGTCGGCAATTCGTTTGTGGAGTGAAAAAGGAGATTTAAAAGCAAGACTTACCGCTGGAGGTCATCGCCGATTTAAATTAGCCGACATTGAAGATTTTGCTCAACAACGAAATATTGAATTGAATGTAGCAGAAGATAAAAAAGTTAAGATATTAATTGTTGATGATGAAGAAATGTTTGCAGAATTGTTAGAAACGGTTCTAGTTTTACAATTTAATGAATTAGAATTTTCTGAAGCTGAAGTTAAGATTAGCCTGAATGGTTTTGATGCGGGTATTCAATTAAAAGCATTTGCACCCAATATCGTGTTGCTCGATTTAATGATGGAAAATATTGATGGTTTTCAAATATGTCAGCAAATAAAGCAAGATCCATCACTAAAACATATTCGCGTTATTGCAATGTCGGGTAATGCAAGTACCAGAAATAGGCAGGAAATTATTAAAGCAGGTGCAGAAGCTCTTTTAGAAAAACCAATAAATATTGCTGAATTAACTAAACAACTTAATTTTTAGTATCACATAAACATAAACATAAATAGAAGGATTTAAAGAATGACCGCTTTAACAGCCAATGCTGAAACTATTCAATTAGCTGATGAATGTACTATTTATGACGTTGCTGAACTTAAAGAGCAAATACAAAATGTTATTGAACGTGGTGCCAGTATTTGTTTTGACTTAAGTAACGTCATGGTGCTTGATGCTGCCGTTGTGCAATTATTACTGTCGACAAAAATCACCTTAGCCGAGCATGATTTAAACTTTAATATATCTACATTTTCAGAGGCTGCACTGGCATTTATTAGTAATATTTATTGTCAGGATATTTTAGTGAATAATAACTTAGCTGAGTGTGAAGGTGAATAACATGGATGAGAACACTCAAATATTTGTTGCTGAAAGTGAAGAACTGCTCGAAGACATGGAGCAAGCTTTATTAGCGTTGGAAAACGCCCCAAATGATGATGATTTAATTAACCGAATTTTTCGTGCCGCACATACCATAAAAGGCTCTGCTGGTTTATTTGGTTTTGACAGTATTATTGCTTTTACCCATGTAGTTGAAAATTTACTGGATGATATTCGCAACTGTTTAGTGCCTATTTCAACTGAATTGATCAGCTTATTTATGCGCTGTAAAGATCAAATATTACTCATGATTGAAGATCTTGATAGTGATGAAGCGGTAAATTATCCAGAAATAGAAGACTTATTGCAGCTATTAAAAGCTTATAGTGCTTCTTCTGCTGCGAATAGCAGTATTAGTAGTGAAAGCAGTTGCGCAAACAACAGTGTAAATAGTAATAACCCTACTCAACAAAATCAAGATGATCCCAATTCATCTAAAGCGGTAAACGAAAGAGATAGTTATCACATTTCTATTCGTCTTGACCAAGATACCTTTAGAGAAGGGTTTGATCCTGCCATGATGTTTAGTCAGTTAAGTGAACTAGGGCAAATAAACCAAGCAAAAGTAGTACTTGCCGCTATCCCTAAAATATCTATGATTGACAGTGAAAATTGCCATTTAGGCTGGGAATTAACGTTAAATAGTACGCAAAGTAAACAGCAAATAGCCGATGTTTTAGAGTTTATTGATGGGGCGATGATCAAAATTTTGCCACCGTCGTCACAAATTGCCGATTATAGTCAGTTAATTGCTGAGTTACCTGAAGCCGACCATGCTTTAGGGCAAATATTGTTAGAAATAGGTGCATTAACCCAAAGTGAACTACAGCAAGTATTAAACAAACAAAAAGCTGAAGGAGGCTTAACGGGTGATTTGTTAATTTCAGAGGGCATTGCCCAGCCACAAGTTGTTAAAACAGCGATTAAAACACAAAATAAAGTTAGAAAAGAAAAACAGCAAGAGCGTGAATTTATCCGTGTGGCGGCAGACAAGTTAGACAAATTAGTTAATTTAGTGGGGGAATTGGTTATTGGTGGCGCAAAAATTTCACAGTTAGCACAAAATCGTAACGATGTAGAACTTGAAGAGTCGGTAGAAGAAATAACCCAATCGTTAGAAGAAATTAGAGAAACGGCGTTAGGTTTACGCATGACTCCCGTAGCCAATACCTTTAATCGTTTTCATCGTGTGGTACGCGATATTGCGAATGATCTTAATAAAAAAATTCGTTTGAAAATTATTGGTGGTGATACCGAACTTGATAAAACCGTGGTTGATCGCATTGCTGATCCGTTAACGCATTTAATTCGTAATTCAATGGATCACGGGTTAGAAATGCCACAGCAACGTTTACAAGCGGGAAAACCAGAAGAAGGCACCATTACCTTATCAGCATTTCATCAAACCGGTTATATAGTGATTGAAGTAAAAGATGATGGTAAAGGTTTAGATGCAGAAAAAATTCTAACTATTGCTAAAGAACGAGGCTTAGTTAGCGAAAATCAAAAAATGAATCGCAGCGATATTTATAAGCTTATATTTGAACCGGGGTTTTCTACCGCTAAAACAGTCAATAATTTATCTGGTCGTGGTGTCGGTATGGACGTTGTTCGGCGAAACATTGAAGCACTGCGCGGTACTGTTACTATATTTTCTGAGCCTAATCAAGGTAGTCGGGTTGTTCTAAGGTTACCGCTAACCTTAGCAATAATTGATGGTTTTCATGTCAAAGTTGCCAATGAGTCTTTTATTGTGCCACTCGATGCCATGGTTGAATGCATCTCTTTAAATGAGGTGCAGAAAAAAGACGCGTTGCGTCACAATTACATCAAACTTCGTGATGAAATGTTGCCTTTGATCCATTTAGAAAAAAATTGGCGTGGCGATGCTTATGATCAACAGCAGCAATTACCTGATCGTATTAATTTAGTAGTAGTGCAATTTGACCATAAAAAAGTTGGCTTGTTGGTTGATAGCTTACATGGCGAAGTGCAAGCAGTGATCAAACCATTAGGGTCTGTTTTTAACGGTTTAAGTGGTTTTGCGGGTTTTACTTTATTAGGTAGTGGTCAAGTCGCGATGATCATGGATATTGCCGAACTAGCTAAATCAGTTGCTAAAACAGAACGTAAAAAACAAGATTTTGTTGAACGGCGATCAAGAAATCGTGTTGATTTAAACGAGGTACTGCTTTGAGAAAACACACTGTTTTTAACCTAACAATGCATGATTCACGTGTAAATAAAAATTATATTGGAGAAATATAATGAAGATAATAGATAACCTTAAAATACGTAATAAGTTCATCTTAATGCTGTTTTTTCCTATTGTTGGTTTGCTGTATTTTGCGATCACCGAAATTGTAGTGCAATATCAAACTGCAAATAACATGGAGCAAACTTTAACACTGTCAACCTATGGCATTAAAGCAAGCAATTTAGTACATGAATTACAAAAAGAGCGTGGTATGACCGCTGGATTTTTAGGATCTAAGGGTGCTAAGTTTGCTAATAAATTACCTGAGCAGCGCCTTGTTACTAATAATAAAATGGATGTTTTAATGGCGGCAATAGACGAGCTTGATAGTAGTGCTTTTAGTCGAACTTTTAACAGTATTGTTAAATCTGTCGTTGCGGACTTAAACGAAATCAAAAATAAACGAGCTTTGATCAGTAATTTTGAAATTGCAACACCTGCTGCGATCAGTTACTACACCCACCTTAATGGTAAATTACTTAACAGCATTAGCCAAATAGCCGTGTTAAGCACCAATGCTGACATTTCTAAACAAGCAGCTGCTTATGTTAATTTTTTAATGAGTAAAGAACGCGCTGGCATTGAAAGAGCAGTGTTGGCTAATACCTTTGCTGCGGGTAAATTTGCGCCTAACATGTATGAAAAATTTAACGCTTTAGTTACTCAACAACAAACTTATTTGAATGTTTTTAATAGCTTTGCTTCACAAACACAACAAACTTATTTGCAACGTACCTTAGTGGGCAATAATGTTAATGAGGTAATGAAGTATAGAAAAATTGCTCGTGAAAAATACGCAACCAATAGTCGTTTTGGTGTTGAGGCGGGTGATTGGTTTAAAGCCGCCACTGGACGCATTAATTTATTAAAACAAGTTGAAGATAAATTTTCACAAGACTTAGCAAAAACCGCAACACGATTAAATGATGAAGCATCATCATCATTTATACATGCATTAATTATTTCAATTATTGCTGGCGTAGTTACCTTTTTATTTTCATATTTAGTGGTTAAAGGCGTTACTGTTCCTTTAATCGATGCGCTAGCGAGAATGCGTGATATTGCTGAGGGTGAAGGCGATTTAACCAAAAGAATTGAGGTTAAATCAAATGATGAAGTGGGTTTGTTATGTATGGCCGCGAATAATTTCATTCAAAAAATACATGATGTGATCAGCAGTGTAAAAACTAACGCCGAAGGTTTACGTGACGCTTCAAACCAAGTAAATAGTGCCGCGCAAGACCTGTCGAGTGGCTCATCAGAACAAGCCGCGAGTGTTGAAGAAACCTCATCATCGCTTGAAGAAATGAGCGCGACAGTGAACCAAAATGCAGAAAATGCCAGCCAAACTGAAAAAATGGCGTCAAATTCAGCGATACAAGCGCAAGAAGGTGGTAAACAAGTGTCTGAAACCGTTGTCGCGATGAAAGATATTGCCGAAAAAATTGGCATTATTGAAGATATTGCATATCAAACAAATTTACTGGCATTAAATGCGGCTATAGAAGCAGCAAGAGCCGGAGAACATGGTCGTGGCTTTGCCGTAGTTGCCTCTGAGGTACGTAAATTAGCAGGGCGTAGTGAAACTGCCGCTGGAGAAATTAGCAGTTTAGCCAAATCAAGCGTTGATGTTGCGGAAGAGGCGGGAAAATTACTGCAAGAAATTGTACCAAGCATTGCCAAAACGGCTGAGTTGGTTGAAGAAATAAACGCCTCTAGTGAAGAACAAGCCAGTGGTATTAGTGAAATAAATAGTGCTATGGAGCAACTTGACACCGTTACGCAAAATAATGCGTCTTTAGCTGAAGAATTATCGGCAACTGCTGAAGAAATGACCGCACAAGTACAATCTTTAGCCGATATGATGTCATTTTTTACCGTTGCCGACAGTGGTAATGCGCCGATGATGCCAGTTCAAAATATTCATCAAATTAAAGCACCTACTAAAAGAGCTAAGGCAGTTGCTACGGCCAATTCTGGTGGTGAATTACCTGATGAGTTTGTACGCTATTAAGGAGAAATTCATGTCTGATGTTGACTTAATAGAGCTTAATGACTCCTTAATTGATAGCCAATATTTAACGTTTATTATTAGTGACGAAGAATTTGCAGTACCCATTATGCGAGTTAAAGAAATAATTGAATATCAGTCACTTACACAAGTGCCTATGGTACCTAAATTTATTGCTGGTGCGGTTAATTTACGTGGTGCTGTGGTGCCTGTTATTAATTTAGCCATTAAATTTGGTATGCAACCTCGGCCAGTTAATCGTCGTAGTTGCATTGTCATAATGGAAATACAATTAGCCGATGAGCTAGTTATTTTAGGAATACTCGTGGATAAAGTTTTACAGGTTTTTGATATTCCTGATGAAAATATTGAAGCTGCACCCAGTTTTGGTGCACAAATTAAAACTGAATTCATTCAAGGTATGGCAAGGGTTGAGGAGCAGTTTATTATTATTTTATCGATCAATAATGTGTTGTCGCTTAATGAAATATCAGTACTGGGTGATATTCAAGATGAAAATAATGTTGCAAATGATAAATCATTAGCTGAAACAACCAGTAAAAATAATGAAATGAGCGCCAGTTAAAATGGCGGCTACTATGATGAATATAGCGGTTGAACAGCGGGAAATTTCAACTAAAGCATTCAAAAACATTCAAGCGTTGATCTATAAAATTGCGGGTATTAGCTTGTCGGATGCTAAAAAAACCTTAGTTAGTGGTCGTTTAAATAAAAGGTTGCGCGCTTTGCAGTTAACAGATTTTGATGACTATTACGATTTTTTACTGAGTAGCGAAAATAACGACACAACTAAAAACAATGAGCTGCAAACTTTTGTTGATTTATTAACGACTAACGAAACTTATTTTTTTCGTGAGCAACTGCACTTTGATTTTTTGGTTAATAACGTATTACCCAATTTTATAAATAACCAACCATTAGCTATTTGGAGCGCAGCCAGTTCTTCAGGAGAAGAAGCGTATACCTTAGCAATGTTATTGGCAGAGCATTTAGGAATAAACAGTAGTTGGCGTATTTTAGGTACTGATATTTCGGCAACAATTTTAGCCGATGCGCGCCGTGCTATTTATAACGAACAACGGGTGCGTTTGGTGCCTGCTCATTATCGTCATAAATATTTACTTAAAGGTACTGGATCGCAGCAAGGTAATGTTGCTGTCGTTCCTGAATTAAAAAAACATGTTCATTTTGAATCATTTAATTTAATTGATGGTGCAATAAGTGCCGATAAGTTTGATGTTATTTTTTGTCGAAATGTTTTAATTTATTTTGATCATCAGACTAAAAATAAAGTGGTTAACCGTTTATGTCGAAACCTAAAAACTGGCGGTTATTTAATCTCAGGCCGTTCTGAGTCGTTGCATTCACTTGCCCATGACTTAACTACGGTGCAGCCATCAATTTACCAACAAGGTTTAGCTCAAGGAAAGAATAATATAAGGACAGTAAGTCATGGTTAAAAAACAGATCAAGGTAATGGTGGTTGATGACTCGGCATTAGTAAGAAAGGTGATGACCGAAGTGTTAAGTAGTGATCCTGACATTAAGGTTATTGCGCAAGCGAATGATCCCATTTTTGCTATGGAAAAAATGAAAAAAGAAATGCCAGATGTGATCACCTTAGATGTAGAAATGCCGCGCATGGATGGCATTACCTTTTTAAAAAAAATAATGGCTGAAAATCCTTTACCGGTAGTTATTTGTTCAAGCTTAACTAGCAGCAATGCTAGTACCACAGTAGAAGCTATTCGCGCTGGCGCAGTCGAAATAATCACCAAACCTCAAATGGGGGTTAAAGGCTTTATTAAAGAATCAGCTATTCAAATTATTGATGCCATAAAGGGCGCAGCACAGGCAAAAGTTAAACGTAAAAGCAAACCATTAGTAGTAAAAGAAAAATTAACTGCTGACAGTATGTTAGCAAAACTACCTAAGTCTTATCGTTCAAAAGCGATGGCTGAAACCACACAGAAAATTATTGCCATTGGTGCATCAACGGGTGGTACGCAAGCCTTACGAAGTGTATTAAGTGCGATGCCAAAAATATCACCTGGCATAGTTATTGTGCAACATATGCCTGAAAAATTCACCACTTCGTTTGCTCAACATTTAAATGAGATCAGTCAAATGGAAGTAAGAGAAGCCAAACATGGCGATAAACTACTTGATGGTTTAGTGTTACTAGCGCCAGGTGGTAAACATATGATTTTAAAACGTAGTGGCGCAGTTTATCACGTTGATGTGCTTGACGGTCCTTTAGTGAGCCGACATCGCCCTTCGGTTGATGTGATGTTTAGATCGGTTGCTCGTTATGCTGGCAGTAATGCTGTGGCGTGTTTAATGACAGGGATGGGCGATGATGGTGCTGATGGGCTAAAAGAAATTCTTGATACGGGCGGTTGCACTTTTGCTCAAGACGAAGAAAGTTGTGTGGTGTTTGGTATGCCAAAAGAGGCGTGGAAACGTGGTGGTGCACAAGCACTGGTAGCACTGGATGATATTCCACAAACGTTATTGAATGAAATAGCTAGAATTCGGTGAGTAATAAATTAAAGGAAATATGAGGGTGTAAAAATGGCTAAAAAAATACTATTTGTGGATGATTCTGCATCAATGCGACAAATTTTAAAAATGGCAATAACCAATGCTGGTTATGACGTTGATACCGCTGA
>JAESPQ010000118.1 GCA_016765535.1 Alteromonadaceae bacterium
CTAAATAATAACTAAGCATATCGCGTGTTGAACAGAATTTTTTTACACTACCGCCTTCTTTTCGATAAATTTCACCTTTAGGGCCACCAAATTCACCGATCATCATGCCGCATAAATGGCATTCGTCACCTGATTCTATTTTTACCGCCTGATGAAGCATTTTTTCTTGTTTAGATTCACCACAGGAAGTAAGTAATAATGAAAATAAAATAACGAAAAAGGTATTAATAAATATTTTCATTATAGAGATTTTCCTTTAAACAAAGCGATGGCTATTCCTAAGGGGAAAACTACCCAAGCAGATAGCGTTAAGAGTAATTGTGTGACTGAATAGCCCGCATTAATGGCGACCGCAAGTGCACCGCTAACATCGCTATTGTTTAAACCTGTCAAATTAACCAAACGAAAAATATCAGCGGGATTTAATAACATAATTTGCGTTAAACCTTGCTGACTTAAACCATCATCGATGCCAACCAATAACGCTAATAGCGCCAAGTCAAAGGCAAGGGCGAATAAAAACCAAGTTACTAAGGCTAAGCCCGCTGCTTTTGACTTTTCGCTAACCGACAAGCTAATAATGTAAGCAATGGCGGTAAAGCTAAGCCCGAGTAAAATAGCGCTGCCAATAAATAGTGCAAAAGTGCTGATAATATTTTCTTGGTTTGATTGAGTGATTAATAATATTGCCGAGGTGCCAAAGCCTAGTAGTGTTGCTAGGGCTATAATGCCACCTTGCCCAATAAATTTGCCTAATAATAACTGACTTTTACTTAACGGGTAAGTAAGTAATAGTAATAACGTACCGCTTTCTTCTTCACCAACAAAGCTGTCGTAACTTACTAATAAGGCGATAAGAGGGATTAAAAATACGGCTAAGCTGGCTAAACTGGCTATAGTGGTTGCTAGCGAAGCAACGCCAATGGTGCCAGAAGCAGCTGAACCAAAATAGGTCAATCCCAGTGATAAGATGGCAAAAATTAGCGTGATAGACACTAACCAGCGACTGCGTAAGCCATCATGAAATTCTTTATTAGCAACGGTAAATATTTGTTTCATGAGGTGTTCCTTATTTTTGTTGCGCTGGCGTGATTGGTGTTTTATCTAAAGTAAGATAATGCTGGTAAACTTGTTCTAAACTAGCACTTTCAACATTTATGTCGGTAAGGTTTTCTAAGTTAATTAGCTGTTTTAATACACTTAATTTTTCTTGCTCTGGTACTAGTAATGTTTGTTTATCTGAGCTTTGTGTATCAGCGCTAATAAAGTGTTTAAGTTTATCATCTAAACTTGCAAAACCATTAATACCTTGGGGTACGATACTAATAGGTAAATTTGCTTGTGCGCGTAACTCACTTAAGGTGCCAATAGCGATCATATTGCCTGAGGATAAAATTGTCGCTCTGTCGATATGACGTTCAACGCCAGGTAATACATGTGAGCACAATATTATACTTGAGCCTTGTGCTTTTAATTGGTCAACACTGTTATAAAAGTCTTGGGTAGCGATAGGATCTAAGCCGACGGTTGGTTCATCAAGTAGTAATAGTTTAGGGTTACCAATAAAAGCTTGTGCTAAGCCTAAACGTTGGCGCATGCCCTTAGAATAAGTTTTTACAGGACGTTTCATTGCGTGGGTAATACCCACTTGTTCGAGCAAGTCGGTCGCTTGGGTTGCTCCTTTCTTTCCTGAGAAGCCTTTTAGTTTAGCAAAGTAATTTATTACTTCTAAGCCTGTTAATTGATCATAAAAGCTCACGTTTTCAGGTAAATAACCTACTTTTTTACGAATATTCCACGCCGCTTTTGAATCGGGTGCCATGCCCATAACATTAACGCTACCTTGGGTTGGTGATATTATTCCTAAAATAAGCTTCATCATGGTGGTTTTACCTGCGCCATTATGACCAAATAAACCTAATACTTCGCCTTGCTGTAAATCAAGGTCAATAGATTTTAGCGCATGAACTTGACGGTATTGTTTGCCAACTTGTTGTAACGATAAAATGGGCGCTTGCATATTAATGTTGCTCCGCGGCTGATGGTGCATTGGTGTGCACTAAATTATGATTGTTTGCTAATGCTTGTTTGTCTTTATGCTGGCGCGCTTGCACTATTTTCGGTTTGTATAGAGTCGGTTCATGCATAAGAGGAAAACTGTCTTTTACGCCAGGTGGTTTTAGTACCGGAAATTGACGTTGTACCCAACGTAAAATAATAATGGCAGGGCTATCCATGATCATTTTCATTTCAGGATATTGCCACACTAACTTGTCAATACCATCATTAGGTTCAAAGGCGACATCACCAATGCTGTCGTTGTTCATGTCCCAACCTAAATAGTTACTCCAATAATTACCTTTACCGTCTTTACTCCATTCTTCTTCACGGTTAACTACATACTTAACTTGGGTGGGGTTATTAATAAAACTATTACCATAGACTTTGGTTTTTTCTGAACCTGCGGTTAAATGAATACCAATTTCAGCATGTTCAATACGATTATAGGCAATGGTGTTGTAGCCTGAGTTATATACAAATAACCCCTTACCATCGCGTCCACTGACTTTATGCTCTGGTTTTACCCAAACATTTTTAATTTGATTATTGGTAAAGGTAGATTGGGTAATAAAATTGAGCAAAAAACCATAGTCTTCACTGTTAGTGGTTTTATTACCATCAATGGTTAAGCGTTTTGAACTCATTAATGCGTAACCAGCACGGGTATTATAAGCGTTATTGTTAATTACGGTATTGTCATAAGAATACATATAATGAATACCATAACGTAAATCATGGAGTTGATTAGCCTCTATAATATCGTTTTTACTGGCAATAACATATAAACCATCACGAACATTATAGGTTTCATTTTTATAAATACGCGAATGGGTGACACTCGATAACTGTATGCCATTACCTCGGTCAGCTGAACGCAATTTTGTGTTACCTACCACGGTATTATTAAGTACTTTTATATACTTGGCTTTTTGTAGCCACATGCCAAAGGCATCACCATGCAGTTTGTTATTTTTAATGATGATATTATTATTTTTATTAGAGTATATGCCTGCATTTTGCGCAGTTAAATCACTACCCCAATTAATAATGGTTAAGTTTTGAACCGTAATATTAGAACTTTTTAACAATAAAGCATTACCTTTACCTTGTGCATCTATAATTACTTTATTGTTAGCTTTACTCATTAACGTAATGGCTTTTTTAATAACAAAGTTACCTAAATAGGTGCCATTTTCTAATTCAAGAATATCACCATCACGGCTATTATCTAAAATTTTTTGTAGGTTGTTTTGTGGGGATATTTGAAAAGTTTGGGCAAAAGTATTCACCGAAGTAAATAACATTACGCAATAGATAAAAATCACTTTATTGATCATTTTAATGCAAATATTTTGGATAACTGAATATAATAAAAGCATAACAGGTTTAATTGTTATGCTTTTGATCTGGGTTAACTAAGTGGTATTTTGTGATATATATCACGTACTGGTAAGGTGGGCATTTCGTGCCTCATGCACCACCCTACAGCTTATTTATTGTAGGGTGGGCATATTTTGCCCACCAATCACTTAATTAAGCGTTAACTAACATACGACCACGCATTTCCATGTGTGCTGTTAGGTTAGATGGTAGAACCTGTTCTGACTCTGCCATACTTGCTTATTGCTTATTGCTTTTTATGCATTAACCAACATACGACCACGCATTTCCATGTGTAGTGCGTGACAGAACCAGTTACAGTAGAACCAATGTACGCCTGGTTGGTTGGCAACAAAGGTAACTGAAGAAGTCGCCTGAGGACCGATTTCCATTTGTACACCATGGTTAGTCATACAGAAACCATGAGTTACATCTTCTACTTGGTCAAGGTTAGTGATCGTTACTGTTACTTCATCACCTAAATTAACTTCAAATGATTCCATACCATAAGTTGGAGCAACAGAAGTCATATAAACACGAACTTTTTTACCATCACGAATAACTTTGTTATCGGTCATCAAGTTAATGCCGTCTTTTTTGGCTCTTGCAACCGTAGGGGCAAAAAACGGATCATCGCGAGTCCATATTTTTTTAGTTTTAATCTTACTACGATGTACCATCATACAATCATGAGGTTCAGCAAAAGAAGGGCCATCATGAACAATTCTCATTTTATCACCTGAAATATCAATCAATTGATCGTTTTCAGGGTGTAATGGACCAACTGGTAAAAATCTATCTTTAGAAAATTTAGACAGTGATACTAGCCATTTACCATCAGCATCACGCGTTTCGCCCATGGTAGTATGGTTATGACCCGGTTGGTAATGTACATCTAATTTTTGACGAATATAGTTTACTTTTTTACCATTATGAGCGGCAATAGCATCATTAATATTCCATTTAGCAATTTGGCTATCTAAGAATAATGTGGTGTAAGCGTTACCACGATTATCAAAAGCGGTGTGAAGAGGACCTAAGCCTACTTCTGGTTCTGCAATAACGGTATCACGAGGTTTGATTTTATCATTAAATAAATCATCTAATTTATTCATCGCGATAATAGAAACCGTAGGGGACAACTTACCGTTAATGATGAAATATTTACCATCAGGTGAAGTGTTAATACCATGCGGTGATTTAGGAATTGGAATATAACGGGTTAATTTAGAACCTTTACGGCCATCTAATACAGGAACATTATTGCCATTATAATTTTTAAACTGTCCTGCTTTTACGGCGGCTTCACAGCGAGCAATATTAAACACTACAACCCAATCGCGTTCAGCAGCGATCATGTCACCTAAATTCATACCCATTTCTGAATTATAACAAGTAGAGGCAAAATATTTACCATCGTAATCAGCATCGGTATTATCTAAGTTACCGTCTACCATTACTTGGAAGGCAACTTCCATTTTTTCGGCATCAATAACATTAAATAAAGAGCGATATGTGCTGACATCTTTTAATGACTCTTTACCGTCATTATTCATTGGGATTTCAAATTCACCATTACAAATAAAGTACTTAGTAAAAGGTACTTTTTGTACTCGTAAACCATGAATAGCTTGGGCATTTGGGATGCTAAGCATTTTGTCAGTTTTCATAATATCGCAACGAATACGGGCTACGCGAGTATTGGCTTTGTCATTAACAAATAAGTATTTACCATTATAACGACCGTCGGTCATACTCATATGAGGGTGATGTAAATCACCATTTAATTTATCAGCACTATCACCTTTTATTGCTTTAGACTCGTTAGTTGTTCCCCAACCTGTGGCACTGTCATAATTAAATACTGGGATGCGCATTAATTCACGCATAGACGGTATGCCTAAAATACGCACTTCACCTGATTGACCACCACTAAAAAAGCCATAATAATCATCTAAGTCACCAGGGAGCACCTCAGGGCTATTAGCATATTCTTTAGCTCTAGCTTGTGCTGTTGAGGCAAACATTGCTGCGGTCATTGGTGCTGCTACAACGCCAGCGCCAACTAATGCGGTTTTGCCAAAAAACTTACGTCGTTCTTGGTTTTCTAACTCTAATTCTTTAGAGTTGTTTTCTTGATCATTGATACTCATAGTGGTACTCCGTTCTTTTTAAAATTTAGTTTTTAGTTAATATTTAAATTTACGTTTAACTTCATGTTTTATTTTACGTTTTAGAATGCTACGGCTTAATGCGTTCTTTTTACCTTTTTATTATTCTCTATGACAATCAGGGATTAACCTACATTGACAGCGGGAATTTCGCTTTCTTTATATTTTTGCTTTTTGCGCGCCAATTTTTTTAAGGGTGGACATTTTTTCTCATCAAAATAGGTCACTTGGCAATCTAAACAATAATGACATTCACGCATGTTAATGTTGCCGTCAGGATCTATTGCCTGAATTTCACATTCTTTGGCACAGGTTTTACAAGGTTGACCACATTCAGGGCGGCGACGTAACCAGCTAAACAAACGAAAACTATTGCTTATTGAAAGAGCGGCACCTAATGGACATAAATATCGACAGAAGAACTTGCGCTTAAATAAATTAATTACTAGTAGAGCAACAGCATAAAGAATAAATGGCCATTCGCGATCAAATTTTAATAAAAAGGTGGTTTTAAACGGTTCTGTCTCGGCAAATTTTTCAGCAGCTGCAAGAGAATCTAACGATAAACCAAATAACGCCAATAAAATTAAATACTTAATTGCCCATAAACGTTCATGAATTGCCCAAGGTAATTCTAACTGTGGAATTTTTATATAGCGGGCAAAAACATTAAGTAACTCTTGTAATGCACCAAATGGACATAACCAACCACAATAAACGGCGCGACCCCACAATAAAGCGGTTACTGCTGCTGCGCCCCATAGCATAAAAATAACAGGATCTAGGAGAAATAAATCCCAAGAAAAGTGTGACATAAAGGCTTGTAAAAAAGTGAATACGTTAACAACAGAAAGTTGTCCTCCCCAAGTCCAGCCAATAAATACCACGGTTATAATTAAGTAACTATGACGAAAATTATGCAAGAAAGTCGGATGTTTAACTAAAATATCTTGAAAAAATAAGGTGATTATTAATACCACCATTAGTATGGTTAAAATAACTACTTGAGTGTTTTTTTCTTGCCATATTTGTTGGGCAAGCGTTAACTCTGGTTCTGGTATAATGACTGGGGGGCGATCAACGTATTTGGTTAAAGTGGTGTAGTCACCTTTAAAACTGGTAAAAATACTGTCTATTGCGCCCATCTGGCGACGTACCAATAATTCTAGTTGCCAATCAACACCGGGATTAAATTCATGGACGGCACGAACGGTAAAAAGTGACATTTCTTTAAATCTAGGCACACCATCAATAAATAAGTCGGTGACGCGATAGTGGTCTAAATCGTGAAAGGTAATTTCTTCTTCATTTTGTAATACCTGTATGCGATCAAAAATACCGCCACGCACATAACCTGAACCTTTATAAGAATACCCATTACCCATTACAATAATGGCATGTTCACCAGGTTTTAAGGTGCTCATTAACCATTGATATTCACTATCGCCTAATAAATTTTTACCTATAGTGGGAATGTCGACTTCGGCAAAATAAATATCGGCAAACATATCTTGTTTTTGCTCCGGTGTTGCTTCCTCAATATGTTCAGCTTTTGTATCAATAAAAGCTTTATCAACTTGTGCGCGGGTTAAATGTAGTTTTTTAATAGAGCCATCACCAAGCAAAGTTTTCCAATTGGCTTTTTGAAAAACGTCTTTATAGATAGTCGACATTGGCTGGATGATTTCTTGTGATTTATTAATCAGTCCTAAAGCTATGCCTACTTTGGTAGCCGCTTTAGTGATTGAAGCATTCATCACCATTACGGTTACAGTTGCACCAGATAAACCATCAATGTGAACAATATTATCTTTTTTATTGCCACCAACTTTAATTTTATCTTTTACATTAAGCGTTTTATATTGATCGGCAAAAGCAAATAATTTCGTTTCAGGAATACCTGCTAAAATAATGGGTTCATGGTGTTCTAAGACTTTTGCTCCTAAATAAACACCTTTGGCATTAATGGCTACTAATACATTAACAGGTTCACCTGAATAAGCAGGAGCTCTAGCAACGTCATTAGTTTCAAAAGCATAGCCAATAATTTTTTTGTTTTTGTAAATAGTCCTAATTAAAGGATCTCCTTGTTTGTCACTAATTTTTGTCGCTTGTGGAAAAATAGCCTTAATAATTGGCATAGGATCTTTCGGGGGACTAACAAAAAGAGCTTGTGCAGGAGTAATAATGCAGAGTGTAAAAGCCATAAAAAGTATGGCCTTTTTTATTAGTGTTTTGTTTTTTATTGATTTATAAAGTTCTAAAAAACGCATTTAGTTTTATTCCAAAAAACATAAAGAAGTAAAAGTGTGACAATACGTCGCACTTTACGCGAGATAACCAAAAAACGATGTGATCTAAATCAAAGTTTATAACAAAATGCTAATATACGATTTTCATATGATTTCATAAGATAAATAAGGTTTTATTTTTAGTTTTTAAATAATAGCCTATAATAAATATTTTGCTGCTGATTGGTATTCATAAAAAAGTTAACTACACTACTTTATGAGTATTAATACTTTGATTATTACTGTTTTTTTTATATGTTGGCGAGTTTGTTGTTGAGGGATAGTCTTTTTGGTTGTATATCGAATAGTATTTTTCTTATTGTTAAGTTTATTATATTCATCAATAGCAGCAGCCGTTGATAGTAGCAATAATACTGCTATTGTTTTAGGGATGTCTAATGCGTTAACCGGTCCTGCATCAGGTTTAGGTTTAGAATTAAAAAAAGGTTCTCTGCTTTATTTTAATGAAATTAATCAACAAGGTGGGATAACGGGGCGAAAAATAAAGTTAATTAGTTATGATGATGGCTATGAGCCAGAGAGAGCTTATAAAAACACTCAGCAATTAATCTATAATGATAAAGTTTTTGCTTTATTTGGTTATGTTGGTACACCTACATCTCTGGCCGTATTACCTATTGTTAATAAAGAGAAAAGCCTATATTTTGCCCCGTTTACGGGGGCTGATTTTTTAAGAACTCCAGTTATCTCTACCGTTTTTAATATTCGCGGCAGTTATTATGCCGAGGTAGAAACCCAAATTAATTATTTTGTTAATCATAAAAAATATTCACAAATAGGGTTATTTATTCAAGCTGATGCTTTTGGTTTAGCGGTTACTCGAGGTATTGATAAATATTTAAAGCAAAAAAAGATAAAATCACTAGTAAGTACTCGCTTTAAACGAAATACCAGTAATGTTGATAAGGCAGTAAAAGCGTTGTTAGGAGCGTATCCACAAGTGGTTTTTTGTGTTGGTACTTATCAACCTATCGCCGAGCTTATTAATCAAATGCGTGCTAAAGGTTATCAAGGGGATTTTGTTAGTGTTTCTTTTGTTGGTGCACATGCTTTAGCACAACGGCTGAATAGTTTGCATGGTGTCTATGTAAGTAACGTGGTGCCATCACCAAAAAATTCAACGGTAGCTATAGTCAAAGAATACCAAAGTGCCATGAAAAAAGCGGGCTTTAGTGAGTTTAATCACGAATCTTTAGAAGGTTATATTAATGCTAAAACTTTTGTCGCCATTGCTAAGCGTTGTACAAAATTAACAAAAGCATGCTTTATTGAACAAGCTGAACAGTTTGATGAAACCTTAAGTGGTTTACACATTCACTTTGATCCTCAAGATCACCAAGGAATGAAAAATATTTATTTACAAAATTTAGCGACTGGTTTATCAGTATTTCCCAAAGAGACTAAATAAAACATGCCTATGTACTTGGTTCAGGTAAACTTGTAGGTTGGGCTTCAGGACAATATGCTCCTGCATTGTCGAATAAGTTACATCCATGTAACGTAGCCCATCATTTCATGTCATTTATTCTGCCATTGACGACATAAATGTCGACCTACAAAAGAATTACCGAATTAAATAAGGGCTCCTGAGTTATCTGCATAGGCATGA
>JAESPQ010000119.1 GCA_016765535.1 Alteromonadaceae bacterium
GGGACTCATCAAACCAAGGTAACAGATAGAGTATTTGTAGGTCGGGCTTCAGCCCGTCAAATATAGATTGATGGCCTAAAGGCCAACCTACAAGTGTTACCCTAAAATATAGCTATTTGACCAGTCCCGGTAAACCAGTCAATATTATTACTTAACGTTGGATAATAAGTGCAAATACTTCTCTATAATGATCTCGATGCAAAAAAAATAATAGGCTTTGGTAAATTCAAAAAAGCCATTGAAGCAAACAATTTTATTCAAGCGGAGGTTAAAAAAGTTGCCGACAATCTATATCGCGCCAAACTAAATCAAAAAGCGCGACTATTGTTTTCAATATATCAGTATCAACAACAAAATTATTGCCTAGTATTGGAATATTTACCTGAACACGATTATGAAAAATCGCGTTTTTTAGCGGGCAAAGCTCATATTAATGAAGATAAAATAGCTACCGTTGATTTAACTGAGATCACACCAGCTCCCGCCGTTTATATTAATCAAGCGCAAGCACATTTTTACTACCTTGATAAAATATTATCTTTTGATCAGCAGCAACAAGTTATTTATGACACCCCAGCACCTGTCGTAATTATTGGCTCGGCAGGCAGTGGTAAAACCGCTTTAATGTTAGAGAAAATGAAACAAGCCGTGGGCGATATACTTTATCTCAGCCATTCCCCTTATTTGGTGAAAAATGCGCGTGATTTATACTACGCCAATGGCTATCAAAATGTAGATCAGGAAGAGGTTGATTTTCTTTCATTACGTGAATATATTGAAACCATTGCGGTACCTGAAGGTAGCGAAGTCACTCGACAAGATTTTGAATTGTGGTTTAATCGCCAAAGTCATAAAAATTTACCTGCGTATAAATTGTATGAAGAATTTCGTGGTGTTTTAACGGGGCCGTCTGTAGATGAACCCTGGCTACCACGTCAGCAATATATAGATTTAGGCGTGCGCCAATCGTTAATTGCCGATGAACAGCGCAGTATTGTTTATGATGTGTTTGAAAAATACCTGCAATTTATGAAAAGCAATAGGCTTTATGATAGCAATATTATTAGTCAGCAGTATTTGTCTAAGGTGACACCGCGGTATGATTTTGTCGTTGTCGATGAAGTACAAGATCTCACCAATACGCAATTATTATTAATTTTAAAATCATTACATCAGGCAGGAGAATTTATACTCTGTGGTGATGCCAATCAAATTGTTCACCCTAACTTTTTTTCATGGTCGAAAGTTAAAAGTTTGTTTTTTAATTTAAATGATTTACATCATAGTGATCAGGCATTACGTATTTTGCAAGCCGATTATCGAAACTCACCGTTGATCACCGACGTTGCTAATCGAATTTTAAAACTTAAACATGCACGTTTTGGCTCGGTAGACAAAGAAAGTAACTTTTTAGTTACCAGTATTGGCGAACAGCAAGGTCAACTACAATTATTGAATGACAGCGAAAAAGTGCGTCAGCAACTCGATGAAAGCACCGCCCGTTCTACAAAGTTTGCAGTGATTGTGATGCACCCAGAACAAAAAACAATCGCGGCAGATATTTTTTCAACCCCGTTAGTGTTTTCTATTCAAGAAGCCAAAGGTTTGGAATACGACAGTATTATCTTATTTAACTTTATTGCTGGCGAGCAAGCTATTTTTAAAGAAATTGCCCATGGTGTACAGGTTAGTGATCTTGATGTGAACGAACTAAAATATGCCCGAGCAAAAAACAAAGCGGACAAATCGCTTGAAGCCTATAAATTTTATATCAACTCTTTATATGTAGCGATCACCCGTTCGGTAAGTAACCTCTATGTTGTAGAAAGTGATTTGTCACATCCGTTAATGTCGCTGCTTGATCTTTCTCGTTATACGGGTGAGCTTAAGTTACAAAAACAAGAGTCGTCATTAGAAGAATGGCAGCAAGAAGCGCATAAACTTGAATTGCAAGGTAAGCAGCAACAAGCTGAAAATATTCGCCAAAATATCCTTAAAGAAAAACAAGTGCCGTGGCAAGTGCTTGACACTGAACAGGCAAGTGAACTCTATCAGCAGCTACAAAGCCAAGCCAATAAGAAACAGCAACTATTGTTACTGGAATATAGCTTATTTCACCAAAATAATGCGGCAATAAACCTATTAACCGATCAAAAATTTAATGGTGCGCTCAAAGCACGAAAAAATAAACAGCAAGCAATTAAACAACTCTATAAAAATCACTTTATGCTTTACGACTTAAAGCAACCTAAAGGGGTAGTGCGTGAACTAGATAAATACGGTGTTGATCATCGCAATCGTTTTAACTTAACACCTTTGATGACCGCCGCTTTTATCGGCAATGTTACTTTAGTTAATGCAATTAGCGAGCGTGGTGCAGATAACACCTTGTTAGCTAATAATGGGCTAAATGCTTGGCAAATGTTACTTGCACGTATTTTAACCGAATCAATTCATATTCCTCATGTTGACCAACTGTATGTAATGTTAGCACCGCAAGCGATATCTATTCAGGTAGATGGGCGGTTAGAAAAACTAGATGATCATAATATGTTTGGCTTTTTAGTGAATGTATTCTTTAGTTTGTGGTATGGCTATTTACCCAATCAATTAAGTCGAGGCGAAGCCATTACCGCGGCGAATTTATGCCAAATGTTGGCAAAGCTGCCTGATGCAGTATTACCACCTATGAAGAAAAAACAGGCTTATATTAGTCGTTATCTATCGTCTAATGAAGTTGATCGTAATGACGCAAATAATCGAAAATTATTTAAGCGTTTAAAGCGCGGGCACTATATCTTAAATCCGCAGCTAAAAATTCGCCAAGGTGACAACTGGCTGCCTTTACAACAAGTGTTAAATATGGAAAATTGGCAATATATGTATCCAGATTATTTTTTTAATGCGCATGAATATCAATATAACCGAGAAAAAATGAAAGCATATGCAGACAATTGTTTTCAATATTATAAAGACTGGATGATAGAGGGGTGTAAGTAAACTGATTAGGTTGACAATTTTGCATAACAGTTGCATTTTGTTACTGAATTTAAATAATTGAAAATTAACCTAAATTTAATTGCTGGCTTTAGGTTAAAGTAACAAACGGATGTTAAATGTCTTCTTTTATTAGTAATTTTGAGTTTTTAAAGCATCATGATGAATTGTTATTTCGTTTAGCCGAAACGGCTGAGCGTTGTTATGCCGCAGATCCCAACACGTCACTGATAAAAATGCGCCAATTAGGTGAAGCCATCGCGCAAAATGTTGCTGCCCGTGTTGGCGTTGAATTTGGTAAACAGATCAAACAAATTAACTTACTGCGTGATTTAGATTTTACCCTTAAATTAGATGAAAACGTTAAAGACGCTTTTCATAGCATTCGTCAGCTAGGCAATATTGCTAATCATCAATATCTTTCTTCTAGCCATCGAGATGCACTTAAATCGATGCAAATAGGTTGCGCGTTGAGTGGTTGGTATCATGTGACTTTTGGTGGTGACAAAGCCAAAGGATTTAAATTTAAAGCATTTATTAAACCAGTAGATCCCTCAGACTATGTTCGCGAGCTAGAAGAAATAGTTAATGCGCTAAAAATTGAATCACAACGCTCATCTGATCGCCTCGTTGTGGTTGAGCAATTAAATAAAGTAACCGAAGAAAAAGCGGAGGCTGAAAAACAACGCGCTGACACCATGGCACAAGAAAAAGCCATTTGGGAGTCTCTCGCTCAAGATCAAGAGAATACCATTGAAGCATTGAGCCAACAGGCTGTAGCAACCAATTTACAATACGTAACAGATTTTACAAAATTAGAAAAACAAAAACAAACAGCAATCATCAATCAAGTTGAACAGTCAAACTTCTTATTAGATGAAGAAGCAACACGAATACTCATTGACCAACAGCTTAACGATAGGGGTTGGTTAGCTGATACCGTAAATATTCGTTATTCAAAAGGTTCAAAGCCTGAACGTAACAAAAATAAAGCCATTGCCGAATGGCCAACAGATTCAGGCCCTGCCGATTATGTATTATTTATGGGCTTAACGCCCGTGGCCACTATTGAAGCAAAACGTAGTCGTAAAAATGTTTATTCAGCGATTGATCAAGCCAAACGTTATGCCAGTGGTTTAAAAACTCAACATAGTTTTGAAATAACCGATACTTGGGGCGACTTTAAAGTACCACTTACCTTTGCTACTAATGGGCGACCTTATTTAAAACAGCTTGAGCAAGAAAGTGGTATTTGGTTTTTAGATGTTCGTGATAACAGTAATCGGCGTAAAGCACTAAAGGGTTGGTTTTTACCTGACGAAATTAAAAAATATCTCAAGCAAACACCGCAACAGGCGGATCAAAAATTAAATGAAATGAACTTTGCCTACGATTTAAAACTACGTGATTATCAAATAGACGCCATTAAAGCGATTGAAAGCACCATTAAACAAGGTAAATCTCGGGCATTAGTCGCCATGGCAACTGGTACCGGTAAAACTAAAACCTGTATTGCCCTAGTTTATCGGTTATTAAAGGCAGAGCGCTTTCGCCGAATTTTATTTTTAGTAGACCGTTCAGCGCTGGGCATACAAGCCACTGATGACTTTACCGAAGTGCGCATGGAAAACCTGCAAACCTTTGCCGATACCTTCGATTTAATGGGCATGCAAATTAATAAGTCCGTAAGTAAAAAACCTGACGATGAAACCAAAGTGCATATAGCGACAGTGCAAGGGTTGGTTCAACGTATTCTTTATCCGTCAGACAACCCTGATGGCAGTAATAACAAACCCGGAATAGGTCAGTACGATTGTATTGTGGTTGATGAATGTCATCGCGGTTATTTACTCGATAGAGAATTAAGTGATACCGAAATAGAATTTAGAAATCAAAAAGATTACCAATCAAAATACCGCGCGGTAATAGAATATTTTAACGCCTTTAAAATAGGGCTAACCGCAACGCCAGCATTACACACCGTCGATATTTTTGGTGAGCCAGTATACAGTTATAGCTATACCGATGCGGTGATTGATGGCTATTTAATTGATCATTTACCACCAATACGCATTCATACTAAACTGGCAGAGCAAGGCATTCATTATCAAGTGAACGAAGCAGTGCAAGTATATGATGCCGCCAATAGCAGTATTGAAACCTACAACACCCCAGATGAACTAGACTTTGATGTTGCCGAATTTAATCGCAAGGTTATTTCGGCTGATTTTACCAAAGTTGTTACTAAATGGCTGATAGAAAGCGATGCTATTGATCCCTATTCAGCCGCAAAAACCTTGGTTTTTTGTGTTACCGATAAACATGCCGACCAAGTGGTTGAAGCGTTTAAAGAGGCTTGCGAGTATTATCATGGTGAAATAGACGACGACGCCATTCAAAAAATTACGGGCGCGAGCGATAAACCCTTAGATAAAATAAAACGTTTTAAAAATGATCGCCTACCTAATATAGCGGTAACTGTAGACCTACTCACTACGGGTATCGACGTACCAGCAATAAGCAACCTCGTCTTTTTACGTCGAGTAAATAGCCGTATTTTATTTGAACAAATGTTAGGACGAGCAACCAGACGTTGTGATGAAATAGGTAAAGAGACCTTTCGTATTTATGACGCGGTTGATATTTACAAACAGCTTGAAAAAGTTAACTCAATGAAGCCCGTAGTAACCAAGGTAGATATTACCTTTGCTGAGCTTGAACATGAATTAACCCATTCAGCATCAACTGAGTTACAGCAATTAGCCAAAGATCAATTTCTCGCTAAATTGCACAGCAAAAGACGTCACTTAACCGATACTCAAGCCGATAACTTTGAGCGCATTGTGGGTAAAGCACCACAAGAGTTTGCCCAACAATTAAAATCCATGAAACTAGCACAAATTGCCCAATGGTTTACTAATCACCCTGGTTTAGGTGAGTTGCTTGATATGCGCGTGCAAGGTGGCTCTGGTACTGCGCCAATAGTACTTTCACATCATGAAGATAAAATTATTGATATTACTCATGGTTACGGCGACGGACAAAAACCCGAAGATTATTTAAAGACATTTAAAGCGTTTATTAATGCTAACAGCAATCGCTTAGTGGCTATTCAAACGGTAATTCAACGGCCTTGGCAGTTAACGCGGCAAAGCTTAAAAGAGCTCGCTTTTGAGTTAGAGAAAAATAACTTTCGTGAACAAAATTTGTGCACCGCTTGGCAAGAAGTAAAAAATGAAGAAATTGCCGCCCGCATTATTGGTTTTATCCGCCAAGCCGCGATAGGCGAGGCACTTATTCCATTTGAAACCAGAGTTGATAACGCACTTGCTAAAATTTTAACCTCACAGCAATGGAAAACCCCGCAAAAGCAATGGTTACAAGCTATTGCGAAACAAATGAAAGCCACCACTATTGTGGATGATGTAGCGCTTGATAATGGTATTTTCAAGCAACAACTTGGCGGCATTAAACGCGCCAATAAATTGTTTGCACAACCGATAACGCAAGTGCTTGCCGACTTTAATTATGCCTTGTGGGCAAGTTGACTTGCCTATTTGTCTACTAGCAAACAACCTGTACACATGAAGCAAGGGTAACAATTTCAAACTGTTGTAGGTCGGGCTTCAGCCCGTCAAATCTATGGATGATGGCCTAAAGGCCAACCTACAAATGTGCCCCGAAAACGCTATATCTGGTCAGTCCCTAAAAAACAACATGCACACATAAACCAAATTTCTTGTTTGTGTTGTTGTTATATGCACAAGAAAATGCAAAAATGAGTGCGTAAGTAAAGAACGTGCACAAGAAATAGGTTCATAAGTATATACGTAAAGCTATTAAATACTCATTTAGGTAAAAACAGTGAATTGTCATTATAACTTTATCTCGTTAGAGCAACTAGGTGATGTTGAAAGTAAAGCGGTATTAAAAGCAACCGCTAAAGCACATCAAGCATTAGGTGAGTTAAAAGGCTTAGCCGTTACCATGCCTAATCAATACTTGTTATTGGCAACATTGTCATTGCAAGAAGCCAAAGAAAGCTCTGAAATTGAAAATATTATCACCACCCAAGATGATTTATACCGTAGTAATTATAAGTCTCAGCAGTTTATAACCAGCAGCGCCAAAGAAGTACATAACTATGCTAAAGCCCTAGAAATAGGTTTTAATACCATTAATGAAACAGGCTTACTGACTAATAATACCCTTATTGAAATTCAGCGAATTATTGAAAATAACAATGCGGGTTTTAGAAAACAAGGGGGTACTCAATTAATTAATCAACAAAATGATCAAGTAGTTTATACTCCGCCGCAAACAGCACAGCACATTATTGATTTAATGAGTAATTTAGAAAAATTTATTAACGATGATGAATTGAGTGACTATGATGATTTAGTTAAAATGGCATTAATACATCATCAGTTTGAAAGCATTCATCCATTTTATGACGGTAATGGTCGTACTGGGCGCATTTTAAATATTTTGTATCTCAGTAAACAAAATTTACTTGGCGCGCCTATTTTGTATTTATCGCGTTATCTAAATCGTAATAAAGTTGAATATTATCAACTTTTGCAACAAGTTAGAGATAATAGTCACTGGGAACCTTGGTTATTGTTTATGTTAAAAGCATTACAACTAACCAGCCAAGACACCTTAAAAACCATTAAAGGTTTAATCGCCTTAATGCAACGTTATAAACAAATCATTAAAGATAAGTTACCCAAAATTTACAGTCACGAACTTATTAATAACTTATTTATGCACCCTTATACTAAAGTTGAATTTGTCGCCCATGATTTAGGTGTACACCGAAATACCGCCAGTAAATATTTACACCAGTTAGTTAATATTGGCCTGTTATCAAAACATAAACTAGGTAAAGACAATTATTACCTAAACCGTGAGTTATACAACTTACTAGCAAGTTAACCCTAAAATTTATCGGCTATAAGCCTTCAGGAAAACACCATGAGCACCCAAGATTTAGTCGCCAAACTTTGGAACCTTTGTAATCTGTTAAGAGATGACGGCGTAACCTATCACGAATATATTAACGAACTCACCTACCTTATCTTCTTAAAAATGGTGCAAGAAACCGATACCGAAACCGACAATAAAACGGGTGAGCAGCGCATACCTGAGGGTTATCGTTGGGCTAATTTAGAAAATTACGATGCCGCCTCACGTTTAGAAGAATATAAAAAATTATTAATTCATTTAGGCACACATGGCTCATTAGTCACTAAAGCGATATACGCTAACGCTAGTACCGTTATTCGTAAACCTGCGACCTTAAGCAAATTAGTCACCGAAGTTGATAAATTAGATTGGTACAGTGCTAAAGCCGAAGGTTTAGGCGATATGTACGAAGGTTTGTTAGAAATAAACGCGGGTGAAAAAAAGTCAGGTGCGGGGCAATATTTTACGCCACGTACCTTAATCAATGTCATGGTTGAGCTAATGAAACCAAGCTTAGATGATGTAATAGTCGACCCCACCGCAGGCACAGGCGGCTTTTTAATTAGCGCCCATCATTACTTAAAACAGCATAACGACATACTGTCGTTAAATGAAAAAGCTTACGATAATTATCAGCACAAAACCTTTTTTGGTATGGAATTGGTGCCTGACACGCGTCGCCTAGCGATGATGAACTTAATGTTGCACGACCTTGCGGTTGATGACGAAAATGCCGGTATTTTATTTGGTGATACACTGTCAAGCGAAGGACAAGCCTTACCACCCGCCAGCTTGATATTAGCGAACCCACCGTTTGGTACTAAAATGGGCGGCGGTATTGCCACCCGTGACGATTTAGTGCATTACACCAGTAATAAGCAATTAGCTTTTTTACATCTTATGTACCATAAAATGCTCAAAGCGGGTGGTCGAGCAGCTGTAGTGCTGCCAGACAATGTCTTATTTGAAAGTGGTATTGGTAAAACTATCCGCCGGGACTTAATGGAAAAATGTAATTTACACACCATTTTACGTTTACCTACCGGTATTTTTTATGCGGCTGGCGTTAAAACCAATGTGTTATTTTTCTCTAAGCCGAAAGATGCTAAAGGAAAAGTGCAAGATAAAGCGCAGACCAAAAAGGTTTGGGTCTACGATTTACGTTCCAACATGCCGATGTTTGGTAAACGTACGGTGCTTACCCGTGATCATTTTAATGACTTTTTTGACGCGGTCGGTAACGACTTAACCACGGTAGATGATAACGCTAGAGCGAAATTTATTACTGATTTTTCCGCCGGTAAGTCCCGAGCAGGCGACAAGGGAGAAAATAAGGCAAAAAATAACGCAGAAAATTGTCGTTTACGTTGTTTCACTCGTGCAGAAATCGCCGAAAAAGACGACTCGTTAGATTTAAGCTGGATCAAAGATGACAGTGTTGAAGACGCCGCTGATCTGCCCGATCCTGACGTATTGATTAATGAAGCCATTGAAGAAATGGCAGGTGCCATGACGGAGTTACAGTCCATTCTTGTAGAGCTAGGCGCAGCTGAAGAAAATGACGAGGTGGTTTCGTGAGTGAATTGCCGAAAGGTTGGGTTAAAATAACATTAGGAGAAATAGCTAATTGGACTTCTGGTGGAACGCCCAGTCGAGCAAATAAAAGTTATTATAGTGGTGATATTCCTTGGGTTAAAACTGGAGATCTTGGTTCTAGATATTTAAATAAAGTTAATGAGTTTATTACCAAAGATGGATTAAAAAACTCAAGCGCTAAATTGTGTTCAAAAGGTTCAATAGGCTTAGCAATGTATGGTGCTACTATTGGTAAAGTTTCTATTTTCAATATGGATGTAGCGACAAATCAGGCATGTGCAGTAGCAACTCCCAAAGGTGGTATAAGTTCAGAGTTCATTTACTTTATGCTAAGTAATGAAAAGGAGGCATTTATTGCTAAGGGAAAGGGAGGTGCTCAACCTAATATTTCTCAAACATTAATAAAGTCACATGAGATTTTATTACCACCATTAAACGAACAAATCCGTATCGCCAATAAACTCGATGCGCTGTTAGCCAAAGTCGATGCCGCCCAAGTACGCCTCGACAAAATCCCCACCCTACTAAAACGCTTCCGCCAAGCCGTCCTCGCCGCCGCTACTTCGGGTGAGTTAACCAAAGAATGGCGAGAAAATAATATTTTAGTGGACACTACTTTAGATGGTTTTGAATTACCCTTAACTTGGTCTTTACTCACTTTTGATGATATTGGAGCTGTAAAAGGTGGAAAAAGATTACCTAAAGGAGAAGAGTTACTCGAAAACAACACCGGTTTTCCTTACATACGAGCTGGCCAGCTAAAAAATGGCACTGTGATTAATCTTGATACAGCAAGAAATAGGCAATTATTCTTAAAGCCGCATGTTCAAGAACAAATCAAAAGGTATACAGTATTTGAAGGTGATGTGTACATTACAATCGTAGGTGCATCTATCGGTGATGCGGGAGTCATTCCTTCATCGTCAAATGGTGCAAATTTAACTGAGAATGCAGCAAAAATATGTGAATTCACAAAGCCTATTGATAGTAAGTTTGTTAGTTACTGGTTGCGTTCAGAACTTTTACAAGGGATGATTAAATTAGAAATTAAGTCTGGAGCACAGGGTAAACTGGCGTTAAAAAGAATCAAAACCTTACCTATTCCTTACCCTCCAATGGAAGAACAAGTCGAAATCGTCCGCCGCGTTGAATCTTTATTCACCCTAGCAGATAGCGTTGAAAAACAATATAACGCCATACGAAAAAACACCAACCGCTTAACCCAATCACTGTTAGCCAAAGCATTTCGTGGTGAACTGGTGCCGCAAGATCCCAACGATGAACCCGCAGAAAAATTATTGGCAAAAATAGCCGCAGCACGCGAAGCATCCCTTGTGAGCAAAAGCAAAGCAGCCAAAATCACTAAAAAATTGAGATCAAAACTATGAGCAAGAAAAAAGATAAAAACGCCCGTAAAAAGGCGGTTAAAAAAAAGCAGCTGAGCCAACAGCAAAAAGCAACTAATAAAGCACTATCGCAGTCAGAGCCGTCAGCACTTGCGTTACTTAATTATCAAATAACTTACGACCCTTTAGACGATGGGCAGCCAGCGGATTTACCTGCCCAGCTCATTGCGCGTAAAGAAGTTATTTATCATCATTTAAGCGATACCCCCGCAGAATTTATTGATGAGTTAAAAGAACTGATTGAGCAATATCCGCAAGACAAAGCCTTGGGTAATTATTTAGCCAATGCTTATAAACTTAACGGTGATAAACAAGCTTATATAGATTTTACAAAAAAGGCTTATAAAAACGACCCTGATTATTTGTTTAATTGCTTTCAATTGGCGCTTATTTATATGGAAGAAAATAATTATAAGGGAGTAGAAGAAATATTTGCGGGTAAATTTGATTTAAAGCTACTTTTCCCAGCGCGTGATGTGTTTCATATTACCGAGGTCAGCAGCATGTTAACCATTGCCGCGCATTATTATCAGTGGCAAAACAATCGCGTTAAATTTTTACAATGTTTTGATCAACTAAGAGAGCTTGATCCTATGTCGGCCGCCGTTTTAAAGTTAATGCCTACAGTGCTAAAATATCGTTTTAGTATATCGTAATGTTGTTTTTCATTGCATGCCATCGAATTGTTTATTTTTTAACTAAATTAAAGTACCACTTTTGTATGGCTGGTGTTATAATCTCGCGCCCCTTGGATCCGTTTGTCGGATTTTTTGGGTTTTATAAGGCAGTGACGGCTTAATTTCTGGCCTTGAATTTTAAACTTTAATTACTATTTAGTTAATAGTAATAACGGAGCAATACAATGATCCAAATGCAATCACAGCTTGACGTTGCTGATAATAGCGGCGCTCGACGTGTACAATGTATAAAGGTTCTTGGTGGCTCGCACCGTCGCTACGCACGCATAGGTGACATCATTAAAGTTGCAGTGAAGGAAGCAATTCCTCGCGGCAAAGTAAAAAAAGGTGATGTTATGAACGCGGTAGTGGTGCGCACTAAGAAAGGTGTTCGTCGTTCTGATGGTTCTACCATCCGTTTTGACGGCAACGCGGCTGTAATTTTGAATGCAAACTTACAGCCAATTGGTACTCGTATTTTTGGGCCTGTGACACGTGAACTTCGTAATGAAAAATTTATGAAAATCGTATCATTAGCACCAGAAGTATTATAAGGAGTCACGATAATGGCATCTAAGATTCGTCGTGATGATGAAGTGATCGTACTTGCAGGTAAAGACAAGGGCAAAACGGGTAAAGTGACCAAAGTTCTTGTTGAAGACGGCAAAGTATTTGTAGAAGGCGTTAACTTAATCAAAAAACACACTAAGCCTGTACCTCAGTTACAGCAGCCTGGTGGAATTATTGAAAAAGAAGCACCTATTAATGTATCTAACATTGCGATTTTAAACCCTACCTCTGGTAAGGCTGATCGTGTTGGATTTAGATTTGAAGACGGTAAAAAAGTACGTTTTTTCAAATCGAATAATGAATTAGTTTAGTTGGAGTAAACGATGGCGAAACTGCATGATTTTTACAAAGATACCGTTATAGCTGATCTTCAAAAGAAGTTTGGTTATAAAAGTATCATGCAAGTCCCTCGGATTGAAAAGATCACCCTTAATATGGGTGTTGGCGAAGCCATTACTGATAAAAAAGTATTGGAACACGCCACGAATGATCTTACTGCAATCTCAGGTCAAAAGCCTCAGATCACTAAAGCACGCAAATCTGTTGCTGGCTTTAAGATCCGTGAAGGCTACCCGATTGGCGCTAAAGTAACACTACGCGGTGAGCGTATGTGGGAATTTTTAGAGCGTTTGATCTCAATCTCTATTCCTCGTATCCGTGATTTCCGTGGCTTGAACCCTAAATCGTTCGACGGCCGTGGTAATTATAGTATGGGTGTACGTGAGCAAATCATTTTCCCAGAAATCGATTACGATAAAATCGATAAAATTCGTGGTATGGATATTACTATCGGTACGAGCGCGTTATCTGATGAAGAAGGTCATGCCTTGCTTGCTGCCTTTAACTTTCCATTTAAGAAAAAGGTATAGAGTAATGGCTAAATCGTCAATGAAAGCTCGTGAAGCAAAACGAACTAAGCTAGTAGCACAATACGCTGAAAAGCGTGCTGCGTTAAAAGCAATCATCTCAGGGACTGATTCTTCTGAAGAAGAACGTTGGGATGCTGTATTGAAACTTCAAAGTTTGCCTCGTGATTCGTCAAGTAGTCGTCAACGTAATCGTTGTAATATTACGGGTCGTCCACATGGATACTTACGTAAATTCGGCTTAAGCCGTATTAAGTTGCGAGAAGCAACGATGCGTGGTGAAGTTCCAGGTCTTAAGAAAGCTAGTTGGTAATTCACGGGAGTAAATGGTTATGATGACTGATCCTATCGCGGACATGTTTACACGTATTCGCAACGGTCAATCTGCAAATAAAGTTGCAGTAAAAATGCCATCTTCAAAGGTAAAAGTAGCAATTGCTTACTTGCTTAAAGAAGAAGGTTATATCACAGATTTCAATATTTCTACTGAAGCTAAGCCTCAGTTAGAAGTACAATTGAAATATTTTGAAGGTAAAGAAGTAATAGAAACAATCAAGCGTGTTTCACGCCCTGGTTTACGCGTGTATAAAGGTAGAGATGATCTTCCTAAAGTACAAGCTGGATTAGGTATTGCTATTGTTTCTACTTCTAAAGGCTTAATGACAGATCGTGCCGCTCGCAATGCGGGTCTTGGCGGTGAAATCATTGGTCACGTAGCTTAAGGAGCAGAAATATGTCTCGTGTTGCAAAAGCACCAGTCCAAATTCCTGCTGGCGTTACAGTTACGTTATCAGGTCAAGATGTTAAAGTTAAAGGTCCTATTGGTGAATTGTCTCGTACAATCAATAGTTTAGTTGCTGTTTCTCAAGAAGAAAACGTAATTAAAACTACAATTGCTAACGACGATAAAACCGCTTGGGCACAAGCCGGTACTGCACGTGCTTTGATCAATAATATGGTTGAAGGTGTAAGTAAAGGTTTTAGCAAAACATTATTGTTAAACGGTGTTGGTTACCGTGCAAAAGCACAAGGTAAGTCTTTGAACTTAACTTTAGGCTTTTCACATCCGGTTAATCACGAAATTCCTGAAGGAATTACCGTGGAAACACCTAGCCAAACTGAAATCGTACTGAAAGGTGCTGATAAGCAGTTAGTTGGTCAAACCGCAGCGGATATTCGCGCATATCGTAAACCTGAGCCTTATAAAGGTAAAGGTATTCGTTATAGTGATGAGAATGTTCGTCGTAAAGAAGCTAAGAAGAAGTAGGATAATACTATGGATAAGAAAACATCTCGTTTGCGCCGCGCTAAGCGCGCTCGTGCAAAAATTAGCGAGTTGGGTGCGAATCGCTTAGTTGTTAAC
>JAESPQ010000120.1 GCA_016765535.1 Alteromonadaceae bacterium
ACCAAAAAATACTTCACTTAATTTTGCACTAAGTTAACCAAAAATACAGACCGAAACAAGTGTAAAACTGAATTATAAAATACAAACCTTGCAACTAATTCAAACATGTTGCGCGGTGTTGCATAACGCCACATTAAGCGGCACAAAATTGCTGGCTAAAATTTGCGAGGCACGAGCACAGCCAGCTCTTTTGTGTCCGTTTGAATGCCTTGTTAGCTATACTAAGCACCAAATATGAGATTGAAAAACGCATATGACACCCAAATAAGTAAAACAAAAAAACAAAGGTAGACTGTACGTTCAGGTATTGCATGAATAGCCAAAACAGGCATTTGTTTCAATGTATCTAGTGATGGAATGAAAAAAGTAGATCGTGACTCGAATTTTTTTAATTCATTTAATACATTAGATATAAACAATCTAAAACCTGAAATATACATTAGAGCGAATGTTGAAGCTCCAAGAAGCTCTACCAATGCCATGAGTTCCATACTTATTATTATTTCTGGCCCAGCAATACAAGCAACAATTAGAGCTGCTAATAAATACCAAATGCCTTTTGACGTTCTTTTTTTGAGCCAATCAAGCACCAAAATCTCCTTGTATAGCTAACAGCTTATTAGACAGAGCAACCATTCTATACTTTCACAGAAAAGTATCCATCTTTTAATTTTAACAAAGAATTAACTCTACATCCTTTCTTTCACACCTTCAAGCACTTATATATACACTTTCATTATTTCAAAAAACAAAAGCAGAATTTAATCTTTATTTCTGGCGAAAATACCACCTAAATACTACACTGTATAAAAATACACTACATTTAAGTCGGCGTTATAAGGAAATGACAAAATGAAATCACCTTTTTTACAAACAGTCAGTGAACAAATGTATTTAAAGCGGTACGCTAAGCGAACTATAGAAAGCTATTCATATTGGATAAAGGCATTTATAAATTTTTCAGGTAAAAAACATCCCGATTTATGCCACAACAAAGAAGTAGAGAATTTTTTATCTTATTTAGCTAATCAAAAAACAGTAGCACCAAAAACGCAAATGCTAGCGTTAAACGCATTAGTCTTTTTGTATCGAGAAATTCTAGAAGCCCCTTTAACGTTAGAATTACATTTTAATCGCACTAATGTACAACCTAAACTACCAGTTGTATTAACGACCACTGAAGTTGCACTATTATTAAAAAACATACCTGATCGTGTAAAACTGCCCACTCAATTACTTTATGGTAGCGGTTTACGATTAATGGAAGCACTTAGGTTGCGTATTCAAGATATCGACTTTAATTATTTATCTATACAAATTTGGCATGCAAAAGGAGGAAAACACCGTCGAGTAACTTTAGCAAAAGAATTAATAAAACCATTAAAAAAACAAATAGCAATAGCTAAATCCTATTTTCAACTAGATATGAAAAACTCAAACTACCAAGGGGTTTGGTTGCCTTATGCATTAGATAAAAAGTTTCCAACGGCGGCTAAAGAATTTAACTGGCATTACATTTTTCCCTCTCCACATTTAAGCATTGATCCTCAATCAGAATTATTGCGCCGTCATCATATTCACGAAACAAATATTCAAAAAGCGGTTAAAGCGACTAGTAAACAATTAGCCTTTGAAAAAAACGTTACCTGCCATACGTTGCGCCATTCGTTTGCCACGCATTTATTGCAACGCGGTGCTGACATTCGCACTGTGCAAGAGCAACTTGGACATACTGATTTACGTACCACACAAATTTATACCCACGTACTTGAGTCTGGTGCTAATGCGGTACGTAGCCCACTTTCAGATATTATTTAGCTATTAATCCAGTAATTATAAAAAAGCCTGAACTTGTTCAAAAAACAAGGATCAGGCTTTTTATAAACGAGAACAAAACCAACTAATTATTTTTCAAAATAAAATTTCTTGCGTTTATGATCATAATTACCTATTTCATTCATGGTTTCGGCATCATATAAACGTCCGTTGATCATGGTATAAACCACTTTGTCGCTTTGACGAATATCTTTACTAACATCGCCGTCAATCACAATAATATCAGCAAGTTTACCTACTTTTAATGAACCAATATTTTTATCTAAGCCCAGTGTTTTTGCTGGATTAATAGTTGCGGTACGAATTGCTTCAAGTGGCGACATACCACCTTGAGCCATCATCCACATTTCCCAATGCATGGCTAAACCTTCACGTTGCCCATGACCACCTGCATTAACAATAACGCCAGCATCGCTCATTACTTTTGCGGTTTTTGCCACATTAAAGTGGTTATAATGATTTTTTGGTGCTTTAATGCGACGCATTGAACGTGGTGCTAATATTTCCATTGGCACGTATTTGCTTAATCGTGGATGCTTCCATACATCGGTAGTATCGTACCAATAGTTTTCACCTGAAATACCACCGTAAGCTACACCTAAAGTTGGCGTATAAGCAGTTTTACTTTGTGACCATAATTGAGTGATGTCGCCATACACTTTTTCAGTCGGAATAGAATGCTCAAGCGTGGTGTGTCCGTCAACCACCATGGTTAAATTATGTTCTAATAACGAACCGCCTTCAGGCACTACCATCATTTTTAATTCGCGCCCTGCTTCAATAATTTGTTGACGTTGATCACGGCGCGGTTGATTGTAACTTTTTACGCTAAACGCGCCTGCTGCTTTCATACGGTTAACATGAAATTTAGCATCGTCTAAACTATCAACATGCGAGGTATAACCAGCTACCGTTGCGCCATATAAAATGGTTCCTGTTGAGAATAAACGTGCGGCAACAATTGCCCCTGCTTTTTGCATTTCACTGGCATCAAAAAATTCAGTAGTATCATTTGATGGATCATGAATAGTGGTTACACCAAAAGTTAATCCTGCGTAGTTTTTCCAATTTTGTTGTGGAATAATTTCGCTACTGCCTTGCGGGCCATGAGCATGTTCATCAACTAACCCCGGCATAATGGTTTTTCCTGTCGTATCTACAACAAACGCATCGGTCGGAATATTTACTTTGCCTTTTTTTCCTATATCAACAATTTTATTACTTTCAACAATTATTACCCCATTATCAATAATAGTATCGCCTTCCATGGTGATAATTTTACCGCCCACAAAGGCGATTCTACCACTAGGTTTATCCGCTTTTTGTTTAAAGCCTAGATAGGTTTTTTTAACCGCTAATTTGACAATTTTCTTATCTGTACTTTTAGTGGGTTTTTCATTTTTAATGGCAAATAAATGTTTAACTGATGCTTGATATAAATTAGCACCTAAACTCCAATAAAGTTCGTTAGATTTTGCATTCCAGCTAATATTTTCACCCGCACGAGTTGACAGTTGTTTAACGGGTAAGTTATCGCCTTTAGGACCAATATCGATCACCTCACCACGTTCAACCATCGGGGTAACAAATACTTTAAAACGCTCGGCAAAGGCTAAATACTTACCATTAGGTGATACATGATATTCGGTAGAAAATTTACCTTGATAGAGCTTTTTCTCATGCTGACCATCAATATCTATACGGTTTAAACTTGGTTTGTCACCATCCATCACAAAATAAATTCGGTCATTACGATTTGAAAAGTGCGGTTTCACCCCCTGATCAGTCACTAATTTAGTTTTACCACCTTTGCTTGATACAATATAAATACCCGCGTTTAATCCCCACACAGGATCAGTGATAACCCCCCCTGATATTTTTCGATATACCACGGTTTTACCATCTGGAGAAAAACTGGGTTCTATATATTTACCTTTTTCTTTGTTTCTAGAGTTAAGTAAGGGCTTTCCTTTACCGCCGCGAGAAGATACTACGCGAATTTGTCCTTGTTTTTCATCATCCCAAGTAGCAAATACTATTTTTTTACCATCGCGAGAGTAGCTAGGGTTTAATTCAAAATGATCTTTTTGACGCGTTAAACGTTTAGCTTTACCTTTTACTTTGCTATTAACCAAACTGCGCGTATAAATGTGTCCCATGGCTTCAAAGACAACTTGTTTGCCATTAGGTGATATTTCGACATCGCGGAGCATTTTCACATCAAAATTATCAATGTCGATATTTTGTTGAAAGCGTAATGCAGTTTGAATTTTTTTAGTCGTTTTTACATGAAATTCAATATTTTTGGCTTTGTGTTTTTTTAAGTTTAGTTTCTTAATTTTACCGCCAGCCCAAAAAATAATATTTTTACCGTCGGGCGTCCATGCCATGGTTGGATAAACGCCATGTATCGCCCATGTTTCTTGCATATCACGCTCTAGATTGTCATACACTAGCGTTTCTTTACCGCTGGCCAAATCATATAAATATAATTTAGATTGAAAGTCTTCTCTGCTGATAAAGGCGAGTGTTTTACCGTCAGGTGATGGTGTTGGACGAATTGCACCGCCACGCCCTGAAATAATCACCTTAATTTTGCCTGTTTCACGATCAAGACGTTTTATTTTATAAATACCTTTTTCTGAATCTTTACTGTATTCAAAGTATTTACCTGGTGTGGCATCTTGTGAAAAATACACATATTTACCATCAGGCGAAAAGGCGGGTTCACCTAAATCTTTTTCCTCATTCGGGCGTTTAGTTAACTGAATGCCACTACCGCCTGTCTTGTAATACATCCATACTTCGCCAGCCCCTAACGAGCGTGATCCAGTAAAATGTTTGCGAGCAATAATATAGTTGCTGTCTGGCGACCATGCAGGGCTATTTAATAAACGAAAAGTTTCTGTGGTAATAGCATGGCGATTTGATCCATCGCTATTCATTATCCAAATATTATCGCCACCATCTTCATCTGAAGTAAACGCAATATACTTACCATCAGGGCTAAAACGTGGTTGCATTTGCCATGCAATATCAGTCATTAATGGGGTTGCTTCACCGCCAGTAATGGGCATAGTGTAAATATCGCCGAGCAAATCAAAAACAATCGTTTTACCATCAGGGCTTAAGTCAATATTCATCCAAGTACCTGAACGCACATCAATATTTGCCTGTGTAAACTCACCTTTAGGCGCGTTTACCGACCATTTTACTTTTTTATCATCTGTATTAGTTTTTTTACTGCCAGATGCGAATGCATTAATATTACTTATAGCAAGTAAACCACCTATTGCCAAAGTGGTCAGCATTTTTTTATGTTGGAAAAAAGTCATATTTTTATCCTTATACCAAGTTGATTAAGTTCTTTCCCTCTCAGCGAGAATTTAATCAAATTGGTATTATTTATTTTTAGTCTACTTTATACAAGCTAACTAAAAATTATAAGGGTAAATACGATAATTGGTGATAAATGCGGGGTAAATTGTTGTGCCTCGCTACACTCGTGACAACCTACAAATCGGATTAAAAATGTATTCTAAATAATTGGAATTGCAGCGAAGCATCGAGTTGGAATCATATGAACTTAGTAAGCCTTTAGCCAACGAAAGCTAAGTGATTGTGATGAGTAACGAAGATAATAAAGCTGCGGTTTCAAGTATGACGAATATAGCCCCAACGCGGCATAATGCTTTGTTCAATACCTATATGATCTAGCATTCGTCCCACCATAAAATCAATTAAGTCTGCAATCGATTGAGGATTATGATAAAAACCAGGGGCGGCTGGCATTATGGTTACGCCCATTTGTGACAATGTGAGCATATTTTGTAAATGTATGGTTGAAAATGGTGTTTCACGCGGTACTAAAATTAACTGGCCTCGCTCTTTTATAACCACATCGGCAGCACGTTCAATTAAATTGTCACTCATGCCTTGGCTGATCGCCGCTAGTGTACCTGTTGAACACGGGCACACGATCATTTGCTTAGGTGCAGCCGATCCTGAAGCCACGGGCGAAAACCATTGTTCTTTACCAAAGACGGTAATTTGTTCAGCCTCTGCATTAAATTTATCGGTTAACATTTTACTTGCTGCATCGGGCGCAGCAGGTAATTTTAAGCCTACTTCGGTATCAAATACTACGCGCGCAGCACTTGAACACAACACATACACTTGATAATTTGCCGCCACTAAACATTCTAATAAACGTAACGCATAAGCAGAGCCAGACGCTCCTGTAATGGCTAAAGTAATTTTTGCTGAAAATGGATTTATTGCCTGTGTCATTTAATTCTACTTGTTATGTACGTTTCATGGGTGACGGTGCTGTAAGTTATTAAAGTGATCATATAAGGTTCATCATAGTAAGTTTATTTTAGGATCTTCTTTCTGAGATACTGAAACGAGTTCAGCATGACGATTCAATATCAATATAACGGTTAAATATCAGTATAATATTTTCAATATCACCATAATGATAAAAGCTATACATTAAATTTAGTCTTTAACTTATTAAGTAGTTTAGCGTGAAAACCACCAAAGCCGCCATTACTCATAATTAAAATATGATCACCTGCTTGGGCAATATTAGCAACTTTAGAGACTAATGCATTAATATTATTACTGACTTCACAAGGTTGTTGGCATTGATTAATTAACTCATCTACTGACCATTTTACTTGCTCTCCTTGAAAAATAAAAACCTGATCAGCTAAGGCTAATGACGGCGCTAACGTGTCTTTATGTACACCAGATTTCATGGTATTTGATCTGGGCTCTAACACCGCAATAATTCGCTGTGAACCAAATTTTTTTCGTGGATAAAGCGTTATATCGTCAACATGAGCACGTAATCCTGTTAAGGTTTTACTAATTGCCGTAGGATGATGAGCAAAGTCGTCGTACACTTTAACGCCGGCAATATCACCACATAATTCTAAACGACGTTTGGTATTAATAAATTTGGCTAACGCTTCAATGGCAACGGCACTTGGTACACCTGCATGACGCGCCGCGGCAATGGCCATTAAACCATTGTCGATATTAAAATCGCCCATTAATTGCCAAGTCACTGTACCTTGCAAATTATTATCAATAAATACTTTAAATTGACTACCATCTGCGGTTAACTTTTCTGCGCGCCAACCGCTATCACTGTTTTCAGTCGCAAAACTAAATTCTGTCGGTGTCCAACAACCCATCGCTAAAGTATCACTAATCGCTTGTTCATTTTTAGGAGATAAAATTAAGCCGTTACTTGGCACCATACGCACTAAATGATGAAACTGGCGTTGAATATCGCTTAAATCATTAAAAATATCACCATGATCAAATTCTAAGTTATTGATCACTAAAGTACGCGGACGATAATGCACAAACTTAGAACGTTTATCAAAAAAAGCAGTATCGTATTCATCGGCTTCAATCACAAAAAATGGCGCATTACCTAAACGTGCTGAACAGTCAAAGTTTTGTGGTACACCACCAATTAAAAACCCCGGTGTTAACTTGGCATAGTCTAAAATCCACGCCAGCATGCTACTGGTGGTGGTTTTGCCATGCGTGCCTGACACGGCAAGTACCCACTTATCTTTAAGTACATTTTCTAACAACCATTGTGGGCCTGAGGTATAAGCAATGCCGCGATCTAAAATATGCTCCACCATAACATTACCGCGCGATAACGCGTTGCCGATAATCACCAAATCAGGTTCATCGTCTAAATGACTTACCTCATAACTCGACAATAATTCAATACCAAGTTGCTCAAGCTGAGTACTCATTGGCGGATAAACATTGGCATCGCAACCTGACACACGAAAACCAAGCTCTTTAGCAATAGCAGCAATACCGCCCATAAAAGTGCCGCAAATACCTAAAATATGGATATGTTTCATTAACACACTTAAAAATAAAGAAGTTTACATTAACTGTAAATTTACCATAACAGCCCACTAGCGCCTAGCTTTGTCTGTAACTGTTAAAAACTGATCTTGATCAGTTTGCAAAAAATTTAACTGGTTAAACTAACATCATAAGTAATATTTCAGGACACCTAAGTTATGCCAACAAATACCAGCAGCAATTTTGAAATGAATTTTGGTCAAAAATATAATGAGTCTTTACCCTCTCTAGGTGATGTCATCGGTGATGTTATGCAGTTTTTTATTCCGCCTAATAATACCGAGCTAATATCAAAACAAAAAATTTACGGTGTTGGGGGCGATTTTGCTGCCAACTTAATTTCAGCATTAGAGCATAAAGTCGATATTTGTCCGTCAAGCAACGAAATGCATGCCGCTTTTTCAGCCTGCGCGCATGCAGAATTAACAGGCATTGGTTTTGCATTAACCACTTATATGGTTGGTAGCTTACCTTGCACATCTGCTGCTGCGATGGCGTTAACCGAAAGCTTACCTGTGGTGTTTATTTCAGGCGCACCTGCCGAGGCCGAAGTTAATCATGTGGCTTTGCATCATACTATTCACCCAAATTCGTCATGGAAAGCCGATTACGATAATGCCTTAAAAGCGTTTTCAGCATTAGGCATGAAAGTAGAGCGCCTACAAGGACAGCGCGTAAATGGTCAACCCAATATTGCGGGTGAACGTTTTTATCAATTAGTATGCGAGGCTTATAAAACCAAACAGCCTGTATTTATTGAAATACCACGCGATTTGGTTTTTGCCAAAACCCAACCACTTAAATTACCAAGCTCAGTTGATAACATTTGTTGTGGCGGTAATATATTAGCGGGTACTCAGCTAATTGTTGATAGCATTATCGAAAAGTTAAGCAAGGCCGAAAAACCAGTGTTATTTATTGGCGACAAACTTAAACATAATGCCAAGTTAAAACGCTTAATTATTGATTTTGCTTACACTTATAACGTTCCTTATGCGACCACTTGGTTTGCTAAAGGCTTATTTGATGAATACGCACCACTTTGTTTAGGCGCGTATAATGGTATTTTTACCCAAACAATTGGTAAAGATTATATTGATCAACAAATGGATTATGCCATAGATATTGCCACCAGTATTTTCGCGCAAGACAGTAATTCAGCCTTTGGTACAGGCACACATAAAATTGATAGTTTCGATAATAAAACGGTACTAAAAGGTTCTTCTTTATTAGAAAAAGATTTAATTGAAGTGTTTGAATTACTGTTAGCCGACCCCGCAAAACAACAAATTAAACGCTTTAATTACCAAAGCGATTATGATTTACCTCTTGAGGTGAACAACAATAACGCCATTGATTTTAACAACCTTGCGCACACCTTAAACGAACTACAATTTGAAGATGACACCGCTTACCTTTACTTACCTGAAGTGGGCAATTCTTATTTTGCTAGCTATGGTTTAAAAGTTAAAAAATCTACCATAGGTCGCGGTTGGCTCACTAATCCTTGGTATGGCGCTATGGGTTCTTCATTGCCTTATGCCCGTGTTGCCAGCCAATTAATTAAAGAGAATGGCGATGATGATCGCGCTGTGGTTATTACAGGCGATGGCGGCTTTCATTTTCAACTAAATGAACTTATTCACTTTTTAAAAGATGCGACCAACGTCACTATTATTTATATGCGTAACAATGTTTATCACTTAGGTAAAAGCAGTGATGCTGATATTTACCGTTGCAACGATAATAATTTTGACGTACATAGCATTATTAAAGCCTATCAAGGGCAATCTAAAACTTGCAACACAGTCGGCGAATTTAAAACTTATTTTAAAGACTGCGTAAAACCTAATGCTGGCATTCGCTTAATTGAAGTGCCAGCCAAACCCATTGAAGAGCGCCAATGTCATGAATTAACGCTACTTAATTTGTATATAAAAGCGCAAAATGGCATGCCTGAGGCCGTTAAAAAATGGCAAGCACTCATTCAATAGTTAGCTAATGCCAATATAGCATTAACATAAAGATCAGTTTCTTAAGCTATACTTAATAATGCTATGATAAATTGAATTGGGTAAAACAGTATCAAAAATCATAGCATTAACTTACTGATATAAACTTTATTAATATAAATAGTTAGCGCATAAAAAACGGTAATAATATGAACATTTTGTCTTTATTAAAAAATTATTTACAAGAAAAACTCCCTCCTGCGATCCGTCACACTCATATCATTATTATGTTGCTAATTATTAGCCAAATTATTGTTAGCAATTTTATGGAAGTAGAACGCAATGGTGACATTGGTTCTCAGGGCATTGAATTTTACGCTACTTGGGCGCATTTTATCACGGGTTTAATATTAGTGCCGTTAACGTTACTTTTTGTGGTATTAGAATTTAAACGTCGTGGCTTTAGCTATTTTTTTCCTTATTTGAGTGGAAAATTCACTCAAATAACCAAAGACTTTAAACAACTGTTATCATTTAAATTGCCTGAAGCCCAACCTTATGGGTTAGCCGCTATTATTCAAGGATTAGGTTTAGGCTCGGTATTATTAGTCGTCTCATCTGGCCTTTTATGGTTTATTGGTTGGAATATTGGTGCCTCATGGGAGCATGATATAAAAGAATTACATGAACTATTAACTGGGTTTGTTGAAGCTTATCTTATTGGTCATGGTTTACTTGGTTTATTACATGTTTTTTTACTCAATAAAGAAAAAGCTATTATATAAAAAACTCGACAAATATTGGCTAACTCTATAGCGTAACATCAAGCTAACTTTAATGATGTTTACCTATTAAGCTATGACAAATAACACTAACGCCTCAGTACAATTATCAGCAATAAACATATATCCCATTAAATCATCTGCGGGAATTTCCTTACCCACCAGTATGGTTGAACCATGCGGATTAGCCTTTGATCGCCGCTTTGTTATTACCGATATGGCGGGCAATTTTATCACTGTGCGAACACACCCTAAAATAGCACTTATTCACTGTAAACTCACCATGCAAGGCTTACAACTTAATGCGCCAAACATGACTGAGTTAACCCTTAATTACAAAAACTTTTCGCGTCATTATGAAAATGTAAAAATATGGAATGACACAATAAGCGCACAATATTGCTCTGTGCTCATTGATGTATGGTTTAGCGAATATTTAGACATCCCCTGCCAGCTAGTTTATTTTGGCGAAAACTCACAACGAAAGGTTAAACGTTACGAGCAAAGTGAGAATATAAATTTGAGCTTTGCCGATGGATATCCATTAATGCTTATTTCTCAAGCCTCACTTGATGACTTAAATAGTCGTTTAACATTACAAAATTCAACTCAAGTAAGCACGGCACAATTTCGCCCTAATTTAGTAGTTAATAACACCGCAGCATTTGCCGAAGATAGCTGGAAAAAAATACGTATTGGCGAGGTTGAATTTGAAATAGCTAAACCTTGCTCGCGTTGTATTTTTACCACTGTAGATCCTAAAACAGCACAAAAGCATGCACAGCAAGAACCATTAAATACCCTTAGACAATATCGTTTAGATGACATTAAAAAAGAAGTAATGTTTGGGCAAAATCTCGTCGCCCTTAATCAAGGTATCATCCGCACTGGTGATAAGGTTGAAATATTAAGCACACAAACTGCTAGCGTGTATGTTGATAATATTCCTGCACAAAAAACAGCAAAAACAGCAAAAACGACAGCTTTCATTACAACGCCAGCCACACCAGCAACAAAATCTCGCAAAAAGACAGATCCTAAAAAAGTATTAGCCAAGAAAGTTGCCGAACAAGCAACAATCACAACACAAAAAGTAAACATTTTATTCGATAGTTGGGATAAACAAATACAGGGTAACAATCAACAAACACTATTAGAGCAAGGCGAAAATGCTGGCTTGATTTTAGCTCACTCTTGTCGAGTAGGTATATGTGGTCGCTGTAAAGTAAAACTTGAAAGTGGCGATGTTAAACAATTAGCAAAAGATGGTTTAACTAACGAGGAGAAACAACAAGGTTATATTCTCGCCTGTAGCTGTATACCTAGAAGCGATGTAGTGATCTCAAAAAACTAACACCTTGCACAATTAAAGTGCAAAGCACCTATTAGTTAGTGCAATCATTCTAACAACCTTAAAGAAAAACAAACTAACAGCATGATTTAACTGAAATTATTGAAATGGCACTGCCTTTGCTCACTATTCACTAATATTAATATTTTTGGAGAGCAATAATGAGTTCCCCCGCTGGCATTACCCTATTTTCTTTTTCTGGCAAAATGAAAGTGCTGCATTTAAGTTGGATGGCGTTTTTTATCACTTTTTTAGTCTGGTTTAACCATGCCCCATTGCTTGGCGTTATAGGGGTAAGTTTAGGGCTAAGCGCCAGTGAAATTAAAACCTTATTAATTCTTAACGTTGCACTAACTATTCCTGCTCGTATTGTTATTGGCATATTAACCGATAAATTTGGTCCTAAGTTAACCTTTGCGGTATTACTGTTTTTATCGAGTATTCCTTGTTTTATGTTTGCTTTGGCTGAAAATTTTGAGCAAGCTGCCCTTGCTCGTTTTCTACTCGGTTTTATTGGCGCAGGCTTTGTTATTGGTATTCGCATGGTTAGCGAATGGTTTCCCGCTAACGAATTAGGCACTGCCGAAGGAATTTATGGTGGTTGGGGTAACTTTGGCTCGGCGGCAGCAGCAATATCTTTGCCCGTAATCGCTTTATTTTTTGGCGAGGCTTTTGATGAGGGTAATGGTTGGCGCTACGCTATTGCGTTAACAGGCTTACTCAGCTTAGTATTTAGCTTTATCTGGTATTTTAATGTTAATGATACTCCCGCTGGTTCAACCTATTTTAAACCAAAAAAATCGGGCGCGATGGAAGTCACGTCAATAGGCGATCTTATTTTATTAGTGTTGATGAAACTGCCTATGTATGGTGCATTAGCACTGTTAACATGGAAGCTTTCACCTAACGGTGTCAACATGTTCAGTGAAAGCAGTATCTTAATTGCTTATTTGAGTTTAGTGTTATTATTTTTATATGAATTAGCACAAACATGGAAAATAAATAGTCATTTATTTTCACAACCCGTGCCCGAAATTCATCGTTACCAATTTAAACAAGTCGCCGTTTTAAATGTTTTGTATTTTGCCACTTTTGGCTCTGAACTAGCAGTGGTTTCAATGTTGCCCTTATTTTTTGCTGATGTTTTTCATTTAGATATGGTTTATGCTGGTATTTTGGCCTCAACTTATGCCTTTATGAACTTAATATCTCGCCCTGGTGGCGGCTGGTTAAGCGATAAGTTTGGCCGTAAAAAAACACTACTCATATTAACTGTAGGTTTAGCGCTGGGCTACTTTGCTATGTCGAATATTAACAGCAGTTGGTCATTAACATTAGCGGTGATCACCGCCATGGCGTGTTCGTTTTTTGTGCAAGCGGGCGAAGGCGCTGTATTTGCAGCAGTTCCACTAATAAAACGCCGTTTAACGGGACAAATTGCTGGCATGACAGGTGCTTATGGTAATGTTGGTGCTGTCGTCTATTTAACCGTATTGTCGATGGTGAGTTATCAAGAATTCTTCTTAGTGATCACCGCTACTGCGGTACTAGGTTTTATCGTCTTATTATTTATGAAAGAACCCAAAGGCAGTATCACTGAAGTACATGAAGATGGCACAGTAGAATTAATTAGTGTGAGTTAACCTATGAGCGATGCAGTACAAAAAAGCACAAACAAAAGCACACACAAAAGCCAAGCCAAACTGAGTTTAGCTATTGGCGGTTACTCTTGTGCTGGTATTAAAAGTGAGAATCAAGATGCCTTTGCCGCTCATACACCAAGTAATTATGAATTGGTCACTAAAGGCGCTGTTGCGGTACTCGCCGATGGTGTTTCTAGCGCCAGCAAAGCAGCAGAAGCGGCGCAAATGGCGGTAACGCAATTTATTGCTGAGTATTACGCGACCCCTGAAACTTGGTCAACTAAAAAATCGGCAGGCAAGGTATTAAATAGTTTAAACCAATGGTTGTTCTCGCAAGGCAGTGTGTTAGAAACGCCTTCGTTTGATGGTACAAAAAGCCGAGATTCTGAGCTGCGTCAGGATGACAATTACTATGAACAATACCAACAGTGGCTAACTACCTTTACCGCCTTAATCATCAAATCAACCACAGGCTTTGTTTTTCATGTCGGTGACTCACGCTTAAGCTTATTTCAACAACAAAAAATCAGACAGATCACTAAAGATCATAACCAAAAACAAGGACGTAACAATATAGTATTAACCCGAGCGTTAGGTGCAGACTCGCGCCTAAAAGTTGACGTTCATCAGCTCGACTTACAAGAAAATGACCTTTATATGCTCAGTTGCGATGGCGTACACGATTTTATTAGCAAAAAAGTCCTACGCGATATTTTATTAACCTTACCGCTAAAACCCGACAACCAAGCACTTGAGCAGGTGAGTAAAACCATAGTAGAGCAAGCGCTTGCTGCGGGTAGTGATGATAATGTGAGTTGTTTATTGGTTAGTGTTAATCAATTACCAACAAAACAATTAGACGAAATAGAACGAGAATTATTAGCTAAAGCTATTCCGCCAGCGCTAAAAGTGGGGCAAAAAATTGATGGCTACAAAGTACTAAAAGTATTACACGCTAGCACGCGTTCGCACTTATATTTAGTGCAGCAAGATTTAGTGCTACATGAGCAAAGTTCAGCCCCCGCACTCAAACAAAAAACAAACCAAGGTATAAAGCAAGCACAACCGTTAGTATTAAAAGCACCTTCTGCCAATTTTATTGACGACAGTATTTACTTACAAGGCTTTATTCGTGAAGCTTGGGTTGGTGAGCGTATTGATCACACCAATGTTATGCGCATTAAAGAACCTGAGCATAATAGCCAATTTCTTTATCATTTATGTGAACATATTGATGGGCAAACATTAACTGACTGGATGCACGATAATCCTAAACCAACCATTGAACAAGTAAGAAATATTGTTAGGCAACTTGTTGCTGCACTACGCGCTTTTCAACGACTAGAATTAGTGCACCGAGATTTACACCCTGACAATGTTATGATCAACGCTAACGGACAAATTAAACTCATTGATTATGGCACCGTTTGGGTTGCTGCTTTAGCTGAAAAGCAAGATACCTTGATAGAAACCATGCCTCAAGGTAGCCTAGATTATATCGCTCCAGAAACGCTAATATCGCTAAAAGCCACCTATCAAAGTGACTTGTTTTCGCTTGGGGTTATTGGCTACCAATTATTATGTGGCGAATTACCGTTTAAGCCTTTTTCTTACTCAAATATGCAGCAAGTGATTGGACAAAGCCGACAGCAACAAAACTTTGCTTTATGGCAATATCGTAGTATAAAACAATTTCGTCCCGAATTACCTTTGTGGTTAGACTTAATGTTAGAACACGCCACCGCACCCGATATAACTAACCGCTATGATGCCTATTCTGAACTATTAACGGACTTAACCACACCAAACATTGCGGCGGTTGAAGCCTATCAGCAGCAACCTTTGTTACAGCGCAATCCGGTTAAATTTTGGCAAACCACCTCGTTAGTGTTATTTATTGCGTTAATTGCGGCACTGTTACATTGATCTAACGTTACTGAATAATCTTATTCGCAGCAAAATTAATTTGCGCATTAAATTCATTTTCAGTCATATTAACGTTGAATAACCAAGACTGTTGGTTGCAAATTTTATCCACTAAATAAAGCCCTAAACCAAAGCCATACATTTGTTCTTGAGCAACAACGGCATCGAGCATTAACGGCTCATTAATATATTGTTCATTATATTGATTGCTAACGAATAATTTACACCTATCAATAACAATAATTACTTCCGCAGTATTACTATATTGACAGGCATTACGGATCAAATTATCAATAACAATCATCGCTAAACTCTTCAACCCAAGACAGTTTTCGCTTGCGATTAGTGTAACGTTAAAATGAATTTTTTGTTCCGAAAAATGCTGCTGACATTCCATAATAGCTTGCTCAACAATGTTTGCTAAACTAAATTTATCCACACCTTGCCGTGAAGGTTGTTGACGCCATAGTTGCAGTAAAATTTGTGTTAACTGTTGCATTTTTTTAGTTGCTTTAATTAACTTATTTAGTGCATTTTGGTCTTTTTCATTTAATTCATTACGCTTTGCCATTAGCGATGTAGCCGCAGAAATAATAGCGAGGGGAGTTTTTAGTTCATGACTTAAACTACTTAAAAAATATTCTTGCTGTTTTAATCGCTTACGTTCAGCGTGTTGTAGTTGCAGTTGTTCTTTTAAACTCGTTTGTACAATCTTTGCAGTATCTGTTAGCTCGATAAAATTAAAATTTGTTGGCAATGTACTATCTATATTATCTACTTGCTGTTTATCCGTGATTGCTTGCAACCATTGATGAAAATCTTTAATTTGCTTACTAACCTGTCGATTAGTTTTAATCATAAACATGAACACACCAACAAGAAAAACCACCATCAACAATGTAAAAATATTTTTAAGCTTATTGCCACTAAAAAGCTGACCGTTATTAGCAAAAAGGTGAATAACATAAAAGCGTTTTGCTTTAATTTTATTCCAATATGGTAAAATATAAACAGTTTGGTTTTTTAGCTGATAAAGTCCTAATTCATTGTTTTTTAAGGGCGACTTTTTTAGTAACTCTTTATACTTTTTAGCTAGTATTTTGTTACCCCAATAATATTCTTTATGTCCTTGATCAAACTCCGCAATTTTTTCTGTCGGTTGATAAAACTCAGATAAAATTTCACCTTCATAAAACATATAGTATTCAGTGGTATCATCCATTCCCCAAAGATGCATATAAACAATTAAAAACGCAAATATAACAACAAGTAGTGTTAAAACAATAAAGTAGCGACGATTGAGAAAATGCTGTATTGAGGTGTTATTCATGATCATCTACTCGCAAAGCAACACCAGCGCCACGCACAGTATGAATTAAAGGCGTTTCTCCGTCGTGATCTATTAGATTACGCAGCCTGAACAACAAGGTTTTAAACATTGCTTTACTGGGATGTTGTTCAGGCCATATTTCATCTTCAATAGTGATTTTTTCCACCACATTAGGGCTATGTTTAACTAATAAATTAAGTAATTGCCATTGTGTTTTTGACAATGATAAACGACGTTGTGAACGAGTAATTAACCGTTGTTGAAAATCGACATAAAGTGTCTCTAACTGAAAACTAGTTTGTACGCTAATTTGTCTTTTTGCCAACACTTGAATACGTGCAACGAGTTCGGCTAAATCAAAAGGTTTACTTAAGTAATCATCGGCACCTAAATCAAAGCCGTTTAATTTATCTTGTAAATTATCACGCGCGGTTAAAAAAATAATAGGGGTATTGTTACCTTGCGCTTTTAATTTTTGACAGACTTTAAATCCATCTAATTTGGGCATATTAACGTCTAAAACTATCACCTTATAATTGTTTTTTTCGATTAAATTCATCGCCATTATCCCATCAAAAGCATAATCGCAGTCAATATTTTCACTCGCTAAATAATCTATGGTTAATTCGGCTAAATCACTTTCATCTTCGGCAAGTAGTATCAACATTGAACGCTCTTATCTAATCTACAATAACTAAAGTTAATAACATCTGCTGCAATTATGCCAGCGCTTATTTGAGCTTTGTTACCTTTTGGTAACATCTGCTGCAATTATGCCAGCGCTTATTTGAGCTTTGTTACCTTTTGGTAACCTCTGTTTATATATACTCACTAACGTAATAAGCAGTATAAACACAAATAAAGGTACAAATTTATGGCATTTCTATACGGTGATTTTTTCAAAAAAAACAAGACTAATTCAATTTTATTCATTTTAGTCAATATCTTATTGATCTCTGGCTGTACAAATTCAGAAAACAAAATAGTTAATAATAGTTCACTCACAACAAGCCCAGTAAAAACAATGGCATCACACGTTTTTAAAAACGGGGCGATTTACACCGTCAATGAACAACAGCCTTGGGCGAGCGCTATCGCTATCAAAGGTAATAAAATCATTTATGTTGGCAGTGATGACAATATTAATGATTACATTGGCAATAGCACCAAAGTTACCGATTTAAAAGGTAAAATGATGATGCCAGGGTTTCATGATGTACATATTCATCCCATTGAATCAGGCTCAGATAATACCAATTTCATCTTAAACACCAATGAAACTGATGCTGAAAATTTTATCCCTGTTATTGCTAACGCTGCACAAGAAAATCCTAATACCGAGTGGTTAATTGGTTATGGTCATTCAATTTTTACATTATTAGAGGCCAATCGCTCACCTTTAACGATTATAGACGAAGCAGTTGCCGATAGACCGATAATTATTATGGAACAAACCTCACATTCTATGTGGGTAAACTCCGCCGCATTAACTCGTGCGGGTATAGATAAAAACACCCCTGATCCCATTGGTGGTATTATTGGGCATGATCCACAAACAGGTGAATTAAATGGTCTTTTAATTGATAATGCGGGCAATATTGTTATGGATTTAGCGATGCAACCAACGACCGCGAGTATGCAGCGCGATTATGATGGTTTAGTGCAGTATACCCTGCCCGAGCTAGCAAAAAATGGTATTACTTCAATTTGCGATGCTCGTAGTTTTTGGCAACGCGACGATCATTTAACATGGCTAAAAGCCCAAGAAAATAACAAAATTACCGTACGTGTAGATGTTGGCTTATGGCTGTATCCCAATGAAGATGACGATTATCAAATTAGTCAGTTAAAACAACTTTATAGCAATAATGACAATAGCTTATTACATTTTAATCAGATTAAATTATATGCTGATGGTATTATCATTAACACTACAGCGGCAATGAAAGATGCTTATCATTTTAACCTATTTAATCTACCTAACAACAAAGGACTAAATTATTTCAGCCAGCAACGTATAGAAAAATATATCCGCGCATTAGAACCGCAAGGTTTCGACTTTCACATTCATGCCATTGGCGACAGAGGTATTCATGAAGCACTTAATGCCATTGAAAATGCTGGTAGCGAACAAGGTCGTCATCGCATCACCCATGTTGAAATTGTTGACCCTATTGATATACCTCGTTTTGCACAATTAAATATAACTGCCGATGCACAGGTTGCAGGCGACTTTACCCAACCTGAATTTTGGCATGAAAATGATGAATTTATCGGTGCTGTTAAAGCGGATAATTTAATACCTTTAAAATCCTTACATGATGCAGGAGCACGCGTAACCTTAAGTAGTGATTGGAGCGTTAGCCCATTCAATCCTTTTATTGGTTTACAAAATGCCATCACTCGTGCGCCACAAGAACTAACATTAGCCCAAGCAATACAGGCTTATACCATTAACGGTGCTTATGTAATGCGTCAAGAAAATAAAGTCGGTAGCCTTGAAGTAGGTAAATTAGCCGATTTAGTGATTTTAGATCGTAATTTGTTTGATGTAGAGATCAGTACCATTAAACAAACAAAAATACTGATGACCATGTTAGATGGTAAAATTATTTACCGTCATTAGTTCGTAACATTCACTAAAAGAGTACATAACACTTTAATAATAAAGATAAATATTACCTGTGCATAGCTAAACATTAGGGACTCATCAAACCAAGGTAACAGATAGAGTATTTGTAGGTCGGGCTTCAGCCCGTCAAATATAGATTGATGGCCTAAAGGCCAACCTACAAGTGTTACCCTAAAATATAGCTATTTGACCAGTCC
>JAESPQ010000121.1 GCA_016765535.1 Alteromonadaceae bacterium
CCCCGTAGGGCTGGTTTAGAAACGTTTTATGCAGCGTTAAATTAATTGAAAATAGAATGACTATTAAACAACTAATTTGCCTTGCCTAAAGACGTTTCTAATTCCAGCTGAATTCTGCATCTTCAAGTGGTTTGGGTATACACAGAGAGTTAAACATTACTTATGAACATCATCGAATTGGTTGGTTATATACCCGCAATTATTTTTCCCGCCGCTACCTTTGTACAATTACTTTATTTGCTTAAAACAAAATCTGCACAAGGTGTTTCATCATCAACTTGGTTTGCTTTTGCCATTGGTAATTTATCGTTATATGCCTATACCGAAAAATATGATGCTTTGCAATCAATCTTTGGTCAATTAGTTACCTCAGTATTTCAGTTTTATATTGTTTTTTTAGTGTATAAATATCGCCGTCAAGAAAAACGACAAGCGCAAACAATCACAGCAGATACTGTAACATCATAAAGATACTGAAATAAATTCAGCTTTACCGCACAAATAAAACAAGTAATAAAATAAAAAAGCCGATAAGTAACTATACTTATCGGCTTTTTAAATTATCTAATATAAATAAATATTTTTCGAAATTTTCGTAGCTAAAGCTACTCCTAGATCCTAGCCTTTACGCCAAGTTGTACCACTTGAACCATCTTCTAAAATAATATTCATTGCTGCCAATTTATCACGAGCGTCATCAGCAGCAGTCCAATTTTTATCGGCTCGCGCTTGCTTGCGTTGAGCAATTAATGCTTCAACCTGAGCCGCAAATTCACTGTCATCATTATTACCCCCTTGAAAAAAACTCTCGGGTTTAGTTTGTGCAATACCAAGTACTTCACCTAAGTTAACTAATATAAAGGCTAGTTCACCCGCTTGTTTGCTATCGTTAGCTTTAATACGATTGATCTCTTTAGCCATTTCAAAAATAACCGAAATAGCTTCTGGGCAATTAAAATCATCATTCATTGCTTTTTCAAAACGGTTAACAAACTCATTACCCGCTAGCTCAGTTTTAATTAACTCAACACCGCGTAATGCGGTATAAAGCCGTTCAAGCCCAGCCCTTGCTTGTGCTAAATTTTCTTGTGAGTAATTCAGCTGACTACGGTAATGACTCGACGTTAAAAAAAAGCGTACACTTTCAGCATCATACGTATCTAACACGCTACGTAATGTAAAAAAATTATTTAAAGATTTTGACATTTTTTCTTTGTTAATTTGCACCATGCCGCCATGCATCCAGTAATTAACATAGGGTGTATCATAAGCACAACAAGACTGCGCTATTTCGTTTTCGTGATGTGGAAACTGTAAATCACTACCACCGCCATGAATATCAAAATGTGTACCTAAATGTTTTGAATTCATCGCTGAACATTCAATGTGCCAACCTGGACGACCTTTTCCCCACGCTGAATCCCAGCTTGGCTCATTAGGTTTTGCCATTTTCCATAAAACAAAGTCTAAAGGATCACGTTTAGACTCATCAACATCAACACGAGAACCCGCTTGCAACATAGACAAGTCTTGACCACTTAATTTGCCGTAATCTTTATAGGACGACACATCAAACAAGACATCACCATTGTCACTAACATAAGCATGTTCACGCTCAATTAAACGTGCAATTAAGGCAATAATTTCAGGCATGTTACCGCTAACTGTTGGCGCAATATCAGGGCGCATAATGTTCAAATCATCGAAGTCTTGATACATTTGCTTAGTCATACGTTCCGTTAATTCGGTATAGGTTTCATTATTTTCATTGGCACGTTTTATTATTTTATCGTCAATATCTGTAATATTACGTACGTGTGTTAAGTTATAACCTAAATATTTGAAATATCTGGCAATAACATCAAAAGCAACATAAGTACGTGCATGACCAATATGACAAAGATCGTAAATAGTAATACCGCACACATACAAACCCACTTTGCCTGGCGTTATTGGGGTAAACACTTCCTTTTTTCGGCTAAGGGTATTGTATATTTGTAACATGAGTATTATTTATCCTATTATCTGTTTGATTGATTATTAATGAGTATAAAACGGCAATTGTACCCGAACATCAAGCCATAATCATTAAAAGTGCCATGAATATTTTACTAAACATAAATTTAAAAGTAACACTACAATAGGTTACAATTACCACATAAATATAATTGAATTAATGAGTAACTATTATGATCACATTTAAAACAAACTTAGGCGATATTAAAATTTCAGTAGATTTTGATAAAGCACCTATTAGTGCGGAAAATTTTATTAAATATGCCAAAGAAGGCTTTTACAATGGCACTATTTTCCATCGGGTTATTAAAGGTTTTATGGCGCAAGGTGGTGGTTTTTCATCAGGTATGAGTGAAAAAGAAACTACCGCAACCATTAAAAATGAAGCCAATAATGGCTTAACTAACAAACGTGGTACGTTAGCAATGGCACGTACTAACGAGCCACATTCAGCGTCTGCGCAATTTTTTATTAACCTGTCTGACAACGATTTTTTAGATCATAAAAATGAAACCGAACAAGGTTGGGGCTACTGTGTATTTGGTGAAGTAGTCGATGGCATGGATATTGTTGATAAAATGGTTAGCATTCCTACGGGTCGTATGGGCTTTCATGATGACGTACCAAAAGAAGAAATTATCGTTGAAGACGTTATTGTTGAAGGTAATGATGTTGAAGGTAATGTTGTTGAAGATTAAGCTATTGAAGATTAAGCTATTGAAGGATAAGTGCTTGTCGAGGCAAGCATCGATCTACAGCATACTCATCAATAATATGCATAGACAAACTACCTAATGATATATTTTATTGCAGATTTACATTTAAGTGCAGACAGGCCAGATATTACGGCCTGTTTTTTATCATTTTTAAAAAATGATGCACCACAAGCAACACAGCTTTATATTTTAGGTGATTTGTTTGAATATTGGGTTGGCGACGATGACGACAGCGTTTTTGTTAATACTATCGCTACTACGTTAAAACAGTTAGCCGACAACGGTACAAAACTCTTTTTTATTCATGGTAATCGCGATTTTTTACTTGGTAAAAAATATGCTAAAAAGGCAGGGTTAATTCTACTGCCTGAAACTCATCTTATTGACTTATTTGGCCAAAAAGCATTAATAATGCATGGTGATACATTATGTACGCGCGATGTTGATTATCAAAAATTTCGTAAAAAATCTCGTTCATGGTGGTGGCAATTTATTATAAAAAGTTTACCACTTAAAACACGTAAAAAAATAGCAGCAAACTACCGAAAAAAAAGTACTCAAGCCAAGCAAATCAAATCGCTTGAAATTATGGATGTCACCCAAAGCGAGGTAAAAAAACAGTTAACCAACACACAATCATTATTACTTATTCATGGCCATACTCATCGTCCTAATGAGCATCATTTTTACCTTAATAATGATGTAAATGCACCTCAGGCTACGCGTATAGTATTAGGTGATTGGTATGAACAAGGTGCATGGTTAAAAGTAACCGCAGATAAAATAGAACTTTTAAATAAACATTTTGAATGAACACTTTTCAAATAAAAACTAGCAACCCTCCCCCTTTTTAAATTAATTTTATTCATTTTCAGTTTAAATTCAGTTTACTCCGTTAAAGTTTAAGTAATACCAAGTTGATTAAGTTCTTTCCCACTCAGCGAGAATTAAAAGGCTTAGAGGCAAGGCATTGATTGAAGGTAATGGTTACTCCCTTATCAAAATCAATAACGCCGCATATAAGCCTTTTAAACTCGCCCTTGGGAGCTTGCTCGATGCCCACTAACTTCGTTAAATTTATTTGATTTAGAATGACTAGATCTAAACAAATTTGCCTTGTTATTGAACATCGAGCATAGCTCTGAGTTGGGAAGAAATTTAATAAAATTGGTATAAACATTCACTATTAACTAATTAAAACGGAATACTTGATGGATACTCATAGTAACGTCCTCGCCCACACTAAAAAAATTTCGGTCTGGGATCCTCTTATTCGTATTTTTCATTGGACATTAGTGATCAGTTTTTTTACAGCTTATTTTACTGAGGACGATTTTCAAACAATACATACTTGGGCTGGTTATACCATTATCAGTTTATTGTTGGTTAGAATTCTTTGGGGTTTTATTGGTACGAAACACGCTAAATTTTCAGACTTTATTTATTCAAAACAACAAATAATTAACTTTATTAAAGACACTATTAATTTAAAAGCTAAACGTTATATAGGCCATAATCCTGCTGGCGGTGCCATGATATTTTTATTATTGCTTAGCCTTATTATGACAATCTCTACAGGACTATTTTTGTTTGCAATATCCGAAGGACAAGGTCCACTTGCACCATTAATTGCCAACAACTGGTCAGATTTTGAAGATACTTTTGAAGAACTTCATGAGTTTTTTGCAAACTTTACCTTATTTCTTATTTTTGTTCATGTTGTAGGAGTAGTAATTGAAAGCTTCATCCATAAAGAAAATTTAATTAGATCAATGATAAACGGTAAAAAATTAGCCGAACAAAATAAGGATCATAACAATGATTAAAACAATGTGTTCAACTCTTTTAGTCGCTATTTTGCTACTTACAACATCCCATAGCTACGCTAATGCAGTATCAGCAGACAATATTGCGCGCGGGAAACAATTATGGCAGCAAAAATTTAACGGTAAAGCACCTTATCAACAACGTAGTTGTGAAACTTGCCACGGGAATAACTTATCAAAAGCAGGTAAACATATTCGCACAAAAAAATTAATAAAACCTATGGCACTATCGGCTAATTCAGCTCGATATACCGAGGCTAAAAAAGTACAAAAATGGTTTTATCGTAATTGTAAATGGACAATGGGTAAAACATGTAGCAAACAACAACAAGCTGACATTTTAGCTTATTTAAAAAGTTTATAATATCTTTATATAGGAGAACACAATGAGTAAATCTACACTAGGCACACTATTAATTATTACAACATTATCACTTGTTGCAGCAAGCTTTTTTTTCTCACAAACGGCGGTTAGTGGCGGCTCTGATGACGATAATGAAGGTTATTTTAGCAAAATTCAATATCGAGGTGTAATGCCAGTAAAAAACAGTGAATATCAAAACGAATGTTCGAGCTGTCATATGGCGTACTCGCCAGGTTTACTACCCGCGAAATCATGGCAAAAAATCATGACAAATTTAGATGATCATTTTGGTGATAACGCCGAGCTATTACCTGAAAGTCAGCAAAATATTGCTAATTATTTATTAAAAAATGCTGCCGACAAATCTAATTATTATCGCTCTAAAAGTATAGTGCGTTCATTAAGAAACCATAAAGTAGTTGATAGGATCACTCAAACACCTTACTTTATAAGAAAACATCACGAAATACCAAAAAGGTATGTAATTAACAATCCTAAAGTAGGCAGTTTTAGTCAATGTAACGCTTGCCACTTAAATGCAGAGAAAAGCTCATTTAATGAAGATGAAGTTAGTATTCCTGGTGTTGGTTATTGGCATGAATAATTAACACGCTATAAAGGTATAACGCTGCATTATATCTTTCATTTTTTAAAGGACGTATTATGCTAAAAGCATTACCATTACTGGCTATTTTATTCACAACATTATGCTTTAGCTCACTCATACAAGCAGATGATCATGACGAAGCAAGGGCGTTAGTAAAAGCAGGTAAAATACTTCCTCTTGAAAGCATTTTAAAAAATTTACGCAAAATAGCTGAAGGTAATGTCATTGAAGTTGAACTTGAACATGAAAAACAACAATTAATTTATGAAATAGAATTAGTTGATCAACAAGGTATTGTAACTGAATACCTTTTTGATGCCACAACAGGCCAATTATTACAGCAAAAAAAGGAAGATTAACTTAATGCGCTTACTGTTAGTTGAAGATGATCTTGACCTGATCAACTCGCTACAAAAGGATCTTGTGCGTGCTGGTTATGCTGTTGATATAGCAACTGATGGTATAGAAGCACAATACCTAGGTAATGAATCTTTATATGACATTATTATACTCGATTTAGGTTTACCAAAACTCAGCGGCTTAACTGTTTTACAACATTGGCGAGCTCATAATATTAGTACTCCCGTTATTATATTAACGGCTAGAGACAGTTGGCACGAACGCTTAGAAGGTTTTAAAGCTGGCGCTGACGATTATTTAGGTAAACCCTTTCATGTTGAAGAATTACTCGCAAGACTTAATGCGGTTCTACAGCGTTCACATCAAAAGGCACCTTCAGAACAATTACACAAAGCTGGCTTGGTACTTGATCAAAGCCAGCAAACAATTATGACTAGTAATGGCATAAATCACCAACTTACCCGTGTAGAATTTCGTTTAATGCGTTATTTTATGATGTACCCCGAACAAGTTTTACCTAAATCAAGATTAACAGAGCATGTTTATGACTTTGATTCAGATAAAGACAGTAATGTTATTGAAGTTTATGTAAAACGACTGCGAAAAATAATTGGTAAAGAGTTAATTCAAACCCGTCGAGGTCAAGGCTATATTTTTAAGGGTAATCAATGAACTACTCGTTGAAAAAGCGATTAACTTCGAGCTTGTTAATTAGTTTAATTGTCGCTTTTATGCTTATTTGGTTAATGATAAACCTCAGTGTTCGTTATCTTACCTACAATTACATCTACACTCGTTTAAGCCATGACAGTGAAACCTTACTGGCTCAGGTTATTAAAAATCCTGATCATTTTAATAAAATTGCCGCAGGTGCTGTTTATCAGCAACCATTTTCAGGACATTATTTTGAAATTCATTATAATAAGCAAATTTATCGTGCACGTTCGTTATGGGATCAAAGATTAAATTTTAATCTAGTAGATTTACAGTTAACACTGCCACAACGACTGAAAATATTAGGACCAATGCAGCAGCCATTGCTACTTTTAGTTAGCCAGTTTAAAAAAGACAATAACATTATTACCATTGCTATTGCTGAAGACATTTCTACTATTAATACAGCTATTACACAATTTAAACAACAATTTACCCTTGCTGTGATCATTATTTTATTTGCGCTAATTAGTTTACAAATGTGGATGTTAAATAAAGGTTTAACGCCTTTATTGCAATTACAAAAAGATTTAAAAAAATTAGAAAATGGTCAATTAAAAACCTTAAATACGATAACACCTACAGAGCTAACACCCTTAAAAAACTCTATTAATCAGCTGCATAAAGCATTGGCTAATCGCATTATACGTCATCGTAATGCCTTATCTGATCTTGCTCATGCCTTAAAAAAACCATTAACGGTGTTACAACAACTTGCACAAGATCAACAGTTAGATAATTTGCCTGAAATAAAACAAACCTTGTTAAAACAAAGTCATAACACTAAGCAATTAACTCAAAGAATACTCAATAAAGCAAGACTAGCAGGAAGTTTAAAATCTCATAGCTATTTTGATTTTACCCATGATTTAGATGATTTAATTGCCACACTAAAAATGATGTATAGTACAAAAAATTTACACATAATCAAAAACATTGAGCCACTATCAAGCACCCAGTTCGACCGAGAAGATATGTTAGAATTATTAGGAAATATATTAGAGAATGCTTGTAAATGGGCAACAAGTACCGTTGAAATAGATATAAACCACACGAGGGCACAAATAAACATTGGTGTTAGTGATGATGGTAAAGGTATTGCAGAAAAACAATTAACTATAATTCAACAACGTGGCACCCGTTTAGATGAAAGCATTGAAGGCCACGGTTTAGGATTAGGCATTGTTAGCGACATTATTGAATTTTATCAAGGAAAAATAAGTTATTTACCTGCCATTAAACTTTCTGGTTTATACGTTAAAATAACGTTACCAATCCAATTAAATGAATGATATATCTATTTTTCTTCTCGAAAACGGCGTTGAATTTCTTGTAAATTTCCTTGCTTGTATAGGCTCAACATTTTTTCAACTAATGTGGGATCGAACATAACACCATTTTTACTTTCAATAAAAGCCATCGTATCTTCATTTGACCATGGTTCTTTATAAGGACGTTTAGTGGTTAAAGCATCAAACACATCCGCTAGTTTAACAATACGTGCCGCAAGCGGAATATCGTCCCCTTTTAAACCATTAGGATAACCAGAACCGTCATAATTTTCATGATGCCCTAACGAAATCTCTTTTGCTTGTTGATAAAAAACTTCATCGCCCAATATTTTAACACCAAATTCAGGATGTTTTTTCATCACTATCCATTCATCATCGGTTAACGGACCTGGTTTCTTAAGTATTTCATCAGGTACAAATAATTTACCTATATCATGTAAAATGCTCATCGCCCCCATGTGATTAGACTCTTTTTCACTATAATCACATAAACTAGCCAGTTCTTGAGTATAATAACGTACCCGCTGAATATGGCTTGCGGTATCTTCGTCTTTTCCTTCTGAAGCCACACAAAGCATATTAATAGCATTATGATATGCAGACTCAACCTGTTGCTTAGCAAAAACCAAATCACGTTTAAGTTGTAACGTTTCTAGCGCTTGTTGTAAGGTCATTTTAAGATCGTCAGGATCCCAAGGCTTAGCTACATAACGGTACATTTGACCATCATTCACTGATTTAACTAACGACTCAAAATCAGCATAACCCGTTAATAAAATCCGCATCGTTTCAGATTGAACTCGACAAGCGTGCGCCAAAACTTGATCACCCGTAATATCAGGCATGCGTTGATCACATAACAATAAATCAATTTTCTCTTTATTCAGTATTTCTATCGCTTCCGCACCGCCTATAGCTCTTAAACAGCGATATTCTTGACGAAAATAACGATATAATGTGGCAACAATATCAGGCTCATCATCAACAAACAACACGGTATATTTTGCTGGGGTAGTCATTTATTTTTTATCCTGTTTAAGCGGAATATTAATGGTAAATTTAGCGCCATGAGGGCTAACATTTTCAACATCAATATGACCATGATGTTTCTCTATAATGCCATACGATATACTTAGTCCAAGCCCTGTACCAACACCAACAGGTTTTGTGGTAAAAAACGGATCAAACACTTTATCTATAATTTTTTGTGGTAAACCAATACCGTCATCAGTAATACAAATTTGAGCCATATTATTAACTGTCTGTGTCGAAATCCAAATATTACCTTTTTCTTTAATCGCCTGAGCTGCATTCGCTAAAACATTCAATATAACTTGGTTTATTTCACCTGGAAAACATTCAACTTTTTCGGTTAATTGGTAATCTTTATGTAGTTCAACACGATGTTTTATTTCATGACGTAAAATACTTATTGTGTTATCAATGCCTTGATTAATATCTATAGATTTAATTTCTGCCTCATCTAAACGTGAAAAGGTGCGTAATGATAAAACTATATCTCTGATCCTTTTTGCGGCATCTTCTTGCGCATGAAGTAATTCAAAAATATCTTCTTTGACAAAATCATAGTCAATAACGATTAATTTTTCTTGTATATCTTTAATATCAATTTTTTCTTGTTGTATAATAAAATCAATTAACGTTACAAAATCAACAACATATTGTTTTAACATGGGCGTATTAACATGGACAGAACTAATTGGATTATTTAATTCATGCGCTATACCAGCAACCAACTGTCCTAAGCTACTCATTTTTTCTGATTGTACCAATTGGCTTTGTGCATTTTTTAATTGATTTAATGCTTTGCTTAACTCTTGAGTGCGCTCTTGCACTCGTGTTTCTAAGTTTTCGGTAAGTAGCTGCAATTCATGATTACTTTGTTGGTTTTTTTCAAATGATTCTTTTAAATTACCTGTCATTTTATTTAACACACTGGCCAAACGTCCTATTTCATCCTTAGTATAAATAGGGATCACTATACTTAAATCACCTGACTCTGCTATTTTTTCTGCCGATAATTGTAAATCAATCATAGGTTTTAAAAAGCGATTAGAACTCCACACACTGATCAATAAAATAGGCAATAGTAATAACAGTGTTACCATCGCGATAAGAAAAAGTGTGGCATTTATTGGTTTAAAGGCATCTTCTTTATTAACAATGCCATAAATATAAATAGATTTATTAGGTAAGGTTATTAAATTTATTTGTTTAGAATGTAGCTTTTCTTGGTTATCCATTTCCCAATATACATCAGTTAAATTAATTTCATTTTTTGATAATGTGTGCAACAAATCAGTTTTGTTAAAATGAAAAACAGTGTCTGCATGAACCACTAAAAACTCATTTAACGGTGTAGCAAGCTGACTAACGATACTCATCCAAGGATGGGTTAAAATTAAGTAACCTGAAATGGTATCTTTAGCGGTAATTGATAAATAAATAGGGACACGCATGATCATTTTATCATTGATATTGACTAAATCTCCATCCAGCATCATTTCGCCTTCCATATTAGCCACTTGTTCAAAATTATGGCTTGTTGATGCTATTATTTTATTTTCGTTATTAACAACGACTAAATCACCACTAAGATTATAATTTTTTTTAAGTAAATTTAAGGTATTAATTATGCGCTTATCAATATCATCGGTGACAAGATCGATCATTACATCAAGTTGGGACCAAGCACGTAAATTATTTTTTTCATACTGTAATTCTTGACCTATGCTGTACGCAGCTAGCTCAGTATTTTGTTGCAAGCTATCGCTTACTTGTTTTCTAATTTGCTCAGTCCATAAATAATAAACAGCTAAAGATATTGTAATGGCCGTATAAATAGCAACGCTGACAATTAACATCGCTAATCGCCAACGTAAATTTAGGTTTTTATACCATTTAATCATTGAGATATTTCACCTAATATCTCAATTTTACTACTCTCTTTAGGTTTTATACTCACATAGCCAATAGCACCTTTTACCCGACTAACAAATAACATTACGGCTTTTTCTGATTTTTGAATAACGGGTGGTCTAATTCCCCGAAAAGACATACGATCCCAATATTCACTTAACGCCAACGGTGAGCGATTAAAAATGACGGTGGAGAACTCTTGGCGCATAGGATGATTAATCGGTAAATTAATTGGGATGATCATTTGTCCATGCACATTACTTTTTATTTTTAATAAATAATAATCAGCAAAATCACTACTCGTTTGTTTGCTATTAAACGAGCCTTTATGACCTATAATATATAAGGTTTTAGCTTCCATTACGGGACTAAATACAAAATTCACAAAGACGATAGCTATATATATAAATAATCTCATAGCATCACCTAAACATCGCATTATAGGAAATACTAATGCCATCTTGGCCTAAATTTTTAACACCACTTCCTTGTTTATATTCAATATTTATATTACCCCAATTGCTAAGCCGGTATCGGCTACCAAAAATATAATTACGCCCACTTTTAGCTTCTATAGCATAATGAAAATACTCCGCTCGAGCATAAAAATTCCATGTTGAATTAAGGCGGTAACGCGCTTGTACATAGCCGCCGCCATCCCAACCATTTTTGACAAAAGCACTATCATCTTTTTCAATAAAAGTATTATCTTCATCTACACCAATAAAATTAAGATGATTATTTTTAATTTTTGTATAAATAATTTGTGTTTCAAAATCCCATGATTGTAAATACCATGCTTTTTGAAAACTTACAGTTAGCCGTTCACTTTCACTTATTTTTACTTGCGCATACTGAAAATCAAGCGATGAACGACTATCAAGATCATCAGCTAATGTCCAGCTACCACCAAATATTTTATTATAACGCCGAGGGTGTGATGATAAAGGTTTAGGGTTAAACTCATCGGTTAATTGTAAATAAAAATCTATTCGGCTACCTGAAATAGCATCAACTAAATGTCCATATTCAATGCCTGTTATATAATTAGAATAGCTATAGGTAGAGCTAACAGGACGATTAACCGTCCACACCAGCGGCGCAGCATGAATTAAGTTCCAAAAACCAACTGGTGCTAAAAACTTGCCTACTCGTATACGATCATTACGATTAATATTAAAGTCATTATATAAACGCTCAAAAATAAAATTGCCATCGTTAAGAGAACCACCACCTTGTTTTTGCCAAAGTGTACCACCAAAAAATTCAGCCTCTACAAAAGGATTAAACCACTTATTTATATTACCTGAAACATAAATACTTAAATCATCTAGTTCAGCTTTTGCCTTACGACCGTCTGTTGGAATTTCTGCTAATATTTTAGTATAACCTGAGAAGTTCCAAAGACTTATATATTGCGAGTTATCAATTTCAGGGGGGATAACACTATTATCGTCATTAGCAAACGCTATAAATGAGGATAATAATAAAAAGAGAGTTAAATAAAGTACCCTAGATAATGTCATATTAATTTGATTGTATTAGTTTAAGCTGATTTTTATCACTTAACTTTAGACCTAATTAATTGTTTTGTAAAATGAAGATTTAAATTTTTTATAAAAAAATTTAAAAAACGATCATTTAAACGATCGTTTTTTTACAGTAATAAATAAGGTGTTAAAACTAATGACTCGTACCACGATCATAATGCGTTTTATTGTATACGTTATATTTACCTGAAGGTTTTTTCATTGGAATACGTTTTATCTCTTTAAGAGTATTTGCATCATAAACAACGATGGCACCATCATTGTCCCAAATACTTAATAAAACATATTTACCATCTTTAGTAAATTCTACATGTGCTGAAGTTTTACCCGGTGCAGGAATAAGTGTTTTAACTATTTTTAACGTCGATTTATCAATAATATGCATTTCATCTTTATGTGGACCAAAAAACACGTCAACCCAAGCATATTTTGATTTACTATGACTACGCATAAAAAAGCCAGGTCCGTCAGTTTTTATTTCTTTGATCACTTGCCAATTAGTCATATCAATAACCGACACTAAACCTTCTTTAATATTAGGCGATGCAAACACTTGCCGCCCTTTATAATCCCAAGTTATCCCTGAGCCTAAGTGCGGCATACCGTCCATCTTAATGGTAGCTATTTTTTTACCTGCATCTAAATTAATCACTTCACCATTGTGCTTTTCACGTGAGGTGCCAATTAAGTTTTTATAATCAGGATCAAAAAAGAAATCATCTAAGTAATCTTGTGTGGTAATGCGTTTAATGGAAAAATATGTATTGTTTTTATACGATATTTCCCACGCTTCTTTGACATCTTTTAAGGCAACAATAAAACTATTTCGCGGAGGTGCATTATATACCGCACTAACACGAGAACTGATGCCATTTTTATCACTCACGTTAACCACTTTTATTGGTTGCAGTGTATTTGTGTCTAAAATAACAATACTATGAGGTAAGTAATTACCGACAATGGCATATTTACCATCGCTAGAAACCGCTAAATTTCGGGTATTAATTCCTGCCCTAACCTCGCTAATTGTTTTCATATTGTAAATGTCGTATTTACTGATCCAGCCATCGCGTGAGGCAAAATAAACAAAACGACCATCGGGCGAATATTTAGGTCCGCCATGTAATGCACGTCTGGTTTTAAAACGAGTAATTGGCGTAAAAGTATCGCCATTGAGTAAAGTTGCGCTATGATCGCCTAACTCAACGACAATAAATAAATTCATCGGATCAGCGTCAAATTGAGGTGTATTCGGTAATTTACTTTGCTGAAAGTGCTGAATATGACTCGCCTTAATATCAGCCAAATCCCACTTTGGCACTATTTTTGGCGGAGTATAAATATAATCAATTAGTTTGGTAATTTCGTCTTTAGATAAAGTTTTAGAAAATGCTGGCATTTGTGTGGCAGCACGACCATTACTGATCACTTTTATAGCTTTATTTTTACGTAACCTGGATAAATTTTCAGGAAATAATGCAGGCCCCATACCACCTAAACGGTCAACACCATGACAGCTTTGGCAATGCTCTTTATACAATTTTTTTGCAGATAAAGTGTCATTTACTGGTGATGCTAACACGCTAACAGAATAAGCTAATAAAGCACTAGTAAAAGTAATGAATTTAAAATTAACAACTGTCATTACACCGCCTCTTTTTGTTGCGGTACAATTAAGGATTTTAAGTAACCAAAGTCACCAATATTAGCGGGGTTAAATTGATTAACCACCTTACCGAGTACAATTAACGCGGGTGGTTTAATATTATTTTTGATCACTAATTCAGGTAAACTGGCTAACGTACCACGTAATACTTGTTGATCGCACCGTGTACCATTGCGAATGATCGCCGCAGGTGTACTGGCCGCGCGACCATGCGCAATAAGCTCAGCGCTGATCATTGGCAAGCTATTAATACCCATATAAAATACTACGGTTTGGCAATCACTGACTAAGCTCTGCCACGGTAAGTTTAGCTGTCCATCGTTTTGTAAATGTCCAGTAATAAAGGTACAACCTTGCGCAATACCACGATGTGTTAACGGAATACCCGCATAAGTAGTACAAGCAGATGCAGCAGTAATACCTGATGCTACATGGCAACTAATGCCTCGGGCTAATAAATATTCTGCCTCTTCACCACCACGACCAAACACAAACGGATCGCCACCTTTTAAGCGCAGCACTTTTTTACCTAATAAAGCTTGTTCTGCTAACATTTCATTAATGCCCGCTTGTGGTACACAATGTTTGGCTTGCTCTTTACCCACATAAAGTTTTTCACAATGTTCAGGTAATAAAGCCATTATTTCAGCACTCACTAAACGGTCATAAATAGCGACTTCTGCCTGTTCGATAAAGCGTAAAACTTTTATCGTTAATAATTCGGGGTCACCAGGACCAGAGCCAACTAAAGCAACTTCGCCTGCTTGTAATTGGCTTTTTTTCTTAATTTTATCTATTGCTTTGCTCATAACTTTTCTCTATAAACTTAAATTTTTATAAACTAGAATTTTGGGACTCATCAAACCAAGGTAACAGATAGAGTATTTGTAGGTCGGGCTTCAGCCCGTCAAATATAGATTGATGGCCTAAAGGCCAACCTACAAGTGTTACCCTAAAATATAGCTATTTGACCAG
>JAESPQ010000122.1 GCA_016765535.1 Alteromonadaceae bacterium
ACTTCAAAAGTATCGTCAGCAATTTTATTTGAACGAGTATCTAAATCTAATTTTACTTCTGGTTTCCATTCTTTTTGAAAAATTTCAGGAGAATTAGGCGTTTCAAATGATACATCTTTAGTGTAAACACGTTGAATAGCAAATTGTGGTTGTTCTTCAGTAGTCTTTTCTTCGCTGTTTTGAATTTCATCACTCATGGGGGGTATTCCTGTTTTATTTGTTTGTTAAATTAAATTATTGTTTTAAACGTTTTTTAATAACGTATCTAGTTGATTACTTGCTGCTAACGCATAAAGTTCATCACAGCCACCAATGGCTTTATCGGCAATAAAAATTTGTGGTACCGTTCTACCGCCATGACTACGTTGGGTCATTTCTGCACGGAGTTCTGGGTTTTCATCAACCTTTATTTCATTAAAATCCACACCTTTTTGTGCTAACAATGCTTTAGCACGTACACAATAAGGGCAATAGGTAGTGGTATAAATATCTATTTTAGCCATAATTTGCCCTATTTTTTTATTACGGGTAAGCCAGCACTTACCCAGCCGTTAATGCCACCTTTAAGTACATTAACTTTAGTAAAGCCAGCTTTTAGTAATTGATTAGCAACACTTTGCGCACTAATTCCTGCATTACAAATAACAATGATGGGTTTATCTTTGCTATTTTCAAGGCTAGCAAAGTCATTCTTTGCTATTTTTTCTTTCGCTAAGCGACGAGAATCAATAATATGACGTGCTTTAAAGTCATTTTCGTCACGAATGTCAACTAATACCGCATTTTCACGATTCACCAAAAATGAAAGCTCTTGTGTGCTAATGATTTTAATAGGTGACATTTTAATTTTAACACTAGTGAAGATGATCATTAATAAAATAGCGAACCAAGCAATGTTTAGCATTGGGTGATCACTAAAAAAAGTTAAATATTGTTCCATAGTACAACCGTTATTTGCCTAAAAAATTGCCGATATTATACAGCCAAAATCAACAATAACCACATATTCAATGTTATTGCCTCATATACTCGAAAAGTATAGTGCTGCTGCTGGTGATTGAGACGTTATTCGCGGTACAATCAAACGGTTTATACTCATTCAATTTTTAGTCTGTTTTTTAACAGATTTATTTTAGGAAAGCATCAATGTCAGTTAAAAAGCCTATGGTTCTTATTATTTTAGATGGTTGGGGTTATCGTCAAGATCAACAATCTAATGCGATTTTTCATGCAAAAACACCGGTTATTGATGACTTAATACAAAAATACCCTAATATGCTTATTGAAACATCAGGTATGGCGGTTGGTTTACCTGACGGACAAATGGGGAATTCGGAAGTAGGACACGTTAATTTAGGCGCAGGGCGTATTGTTTATCAAGACTTTACCCGTATAACTAAAGCAATAGCTGAGGGTGATTTTACTACTAATAGTGTTTTATGTGCGGCAGTAGATAAAGCAGTGACTAAAGACAAAGCGGTACATGTGTTTGGTTTGCTATCGCCAGGTGGTGTGCATAGTCATGAAAATCATCTTTTTGCCATGCTTGAACTTGCCAAAACGCGTGGCGCAAAAAAAGTGTATTTACATGCCTTTTTAGATGGTCGTGATACGCCACCGCGCAGCGCGCAAGGGTCATTGATAAAAGCACAGGCTAAGTTTGATGCACTATTTACCAGCGACGAACAACAAGGACAAATTGCCTCCGTTATTGGTCGTTATTATGCAATGGACAGAGATCAACGCTGGGATCGTGTAGAACAAGCCTATAATTTAATGGTTTCTGGTCAAGCTAAATATCAATATAGTGATGCTATAGAAGCCTTAAATGCTGCTTATCAACGTGATGAAAATGATGAATTTGTTAGTGCCAGTGCTATTTTAGATGAAAATGGACAAACCATTACTATTAATGATGATGACGTAATGATTTTTATGAATTTTCGCGCCGATCGAGCCCGCCAATTTAGTCGTTGTTTCACCGATGAAAATTTTAATGATTTTGCGCGCAGCAAAGTACCTACACTTAGTGATTTTGTGATGCTGACCGAATATGCAGCTGATATTAAAGCACCGAGTGCCTTTCCTCCAACCCCTTTAGTTAATGTAATGGGTGAGTGGTTAGAAAAACATCATAAAACCCAGTTACGCATTTCAGAAACCGAAAAGTATGCCCACGTAACTTTCTTTTTTAGTGGTGGTAAAGAAGATACCTTTGATGGCGAAGAACGTATTTTAGTACCATCGCCACAAGTAGCCACGTATGACTTACAACCTGAAATGAATTCAGTGTTATTAACAGATAAGTTGGTTGAGGCAATTAAAGGCCAACAATTCGACTTTATTGTGTGTAACTATCCTAATGGTGATATGGTCGGTCACACAGGAAAATTTGATGCCGCAGTAAAAGCTTGTGAAGCGGTAGATAGCGCTATAGGGCGTGTTGTTACTGCGCTTAAAAGCGTTGACGGAGAATGTTTAATTACTGCCGATCATGGTAATGCTGAGCAAATGCTTAATACAGAAACAGGGCAAGCGCATACCGCGCATACGTGTGAGCCGGTGCCGTTAATTTATATAGGACGTCAGGCTGTGCCTGTTAAAGTAGGTGCGCTTAGTGATATATCACCCACTTTATTGTCGTTAATGGGCTTAGCTCAGCCTGCTGAAATGACAGGTACATCGTTAATGTCTTTAAAAGATCAGTAGTAACAGTTGTTGTTCATGTTATCGTTTAAAAAAACTAAAATTGTACGCAATTGTCTTATGGGCATTAGCTTAGCTAGTGCTATAAGCTGTGCTTTTGGGGTCAGTGCTAGCAGCCTTGAGCACAAAAGTAGCCTTGAGCAAGCACAAAACGATAAGCAAGAAAACCAGACCAACAGCAAACTTAACAATGTTCAAAAAGCTATCACCGCACAGCAGCAAACCATTGCTAACACCAATAAAAAACGCGCTAAATTAGAGGCTCGTTTAAAATCAGATGAATTAGCGATAGCAGCGGTTGCTAAAAAAGTAAATCAAACGAATAACAACTTAAGTTCGACAAAAAATAAAATATCCACGTTAAAACAACAAAAAACAAAATTGTTGAAACAAAAACAACACCAACAAGAATTATTAGCTCAGCAATTACGAGCGGCGTATTCAAATGGTGATCACGATTATTTAAAGCTTATTCTTAACCAAGAAAAACCTGCTAGTATTCAACGTACATTAACCTATTATCAATATTTTAATAAAGCGCGCATTGACGAAATAAAACAATTTGAACAAACCGTTGAAAATTTAGCAGCAGTAGTGAAAAAACAGCAAATACAAGCCGATAAATTAGTCGAATTAAAACAGCAACAATTAGCGCAACAAGCTGAGTTAAAAAAATCAAATGAAGCTCGCAAAAGCACTATAAAACAACTTAATCGCCAACTATTAAGTAAACAACAATTATTGAAAAAATTACAAGGTGAAGAAGAAAATTTAGCGATAGAGTTAAACCGCTTGCAGCAACTTGCTCGTGAAGAATTAGATTTGGCAGGTTTAGATAAATTACAGCATAAATTAGCGTGGCCAATTAAAGGGCGGTTATTAAAAAGTTTTGGTAATCGCAAGCAAGGCTATTTAAGGTGGAAAGGGGTTTTAATTAGCGCGCCTATTGGTCGTGAAATTAAAACTATTCATAACGGTAAAGTGTTGTTTTCAGATTGGTTGAATGGTTACGGTTTAGTGATTGTAATTGACCATGGTAATGGCTATATGAGTTTATATGGGCATAACCAAGCACTATTAAAAAATGTTGGCGACCGTGTTGAAACAGGCGAACCTATTGCTTTAGTTGGACAAAGTGGCGGGCAAACGCGTTCTGCTTTATATTTTGAAGTGCGCCATGATGGTAAAACCGTTAACCCTAAATTATGGTGCCAATAAAGTTATAAGTTAGGTCTTTGCTTGTTTAAAATACGCTTTCTGTTACCCTTATAAAAAATAAAAACAAATGAAAATGACTTACTTATTGCGGTTAACAAACATAATGCGCGCTATTTTTTTTATTATCGTCCTACAATTTTCGACGTTAGCTTGTGCAAAAAGCATTGCTCAACATGCGAGTAGTGAGCAACAAACTCAGGCGCGTATTGCTATTGTTATTGATGATATTGGTTACCGTAAAACCGACAGTGCGGTACTATCGTTACCAGGTAAATTAACCTTCTCTATATTGCCGCATACTCCTTACGGTAAAAGCTTGGCCTATCAAGCTTATCAAGCCCATCACGATATTATGTTGCATATTCCAATGGAGTCTGAAAATGGCAAATTATTAGGTCCTGGGGCATTGACAGCCGATATGGATGAACAGACCATTCGCGCCAGTTTAGCGAGTTCGTATGATGAAATTCCCTTTGCTATTGGTATTAATAACCACATGGGCAGTCGTTTAACGCAAATGTATAGACCTATGGCGTGGACCATGCGTTTTTTAAAAGATAATAACCTTTTATTTTTAGATAGCTTAACCAGTAATAAATCTAAAGCAGGACGTGTTGCGAGAGCTTTTGATGTGCCTGAGTTAAACCGCAATATATTTTTAGATAATCAATTAAATGAACACTATATTGAGCAACAATTTAATCGTTTGATTTGGCAAGCTCGCCATAGTCGCAGTAATACCGCTATTGCCATTGCTCACCCTCATCCTGAGACAATTAAAGCATTAGCACTGCTTATACCACGTTTAGCTAAAGAAAATATTCAATTAGTGCCAATTTCAGCACTTTTATCTAAAAAAGCATTACAAAACTTAGTGTCAACAGGTTCTGAATAGATCTCATTTATTATGCGTCACAGTTTTTTAGGTCGTGCCATTAAATAATAGACACTATATTAGCTAAATCAATTTATTAAAAAGTACATCAACTTAAAGAAAGGCAAAAGCATCGGCGTACATATGTTCAACTAGTGCACCATGTTCAATGAAATCGGTGCGCACTTTGCCTATCATATCAAAGCGTCCTGCTAAATAAATATCATAAGATTCTAGGCTAACAATATCGCGCATTACCGCCTCATGCACTAATCCTGTTTGATATGACCAACTATCATCGGCGGTTTCAACGACAGGAATAAAATTCGCATGCGGTAGCTTATCTACTAAAGCTTGAGTTTGCGCAAGTTCATAACAAGCACTCGGCTCACGTAACCCCCAAAATATCATAATATGACGATGTGAATTATGCTCAACTAAATATTCCAGCATAGATTTAACGTAAGAAAAACCTGTGCCACCCGCCATTAGTAATAAGGGACGTTCACTCTCGCTACGTAAATGTGCTTGCCCAAAAGGCATTTCGATTTCAACATGAGTTGAGTTTTTTAAACGCTCAATCACTTGCATCGGATAGCTGTCGGCGGCAAAGGCACCAATTTGTAGTTCGATATAATTGCTATGCGGACCATTAGCAATTGAAAAGGGGCGTTTGTCATCTGCACTCATGACAAAATTAAGGTATTGTCCTGCTAAAAAGTCAACTTTTTGCTCGGGTAGTAAAATCACTTTATAAACGTGATCTGTTAAAGGTGTTAACGATTTAACCTGACAATTAATTTTACTCATACTTTTTTAAAACCTTAATTTGTTTAGATCCTGACCTGCGTCAGGATGACATTCTTTTGATCTGAGTCTAAATAACATGACAATTACGCCGTATTAGATGATATTAAATCCGTCATACTAATTTATTTCAGTATTTTTTTGCTGATACGCAGTTTAAATAATTTAAAAAATATTTAATTCATCCCACAATTCATCAACTTGCTGCTTTGTTTCATCATTCATTACTATGGGTTCTCCCCATTCACGCGTGGTTTCACCTTGCCACTTGTTAGTTGCATCTAAACCCATTTTAGATCCTAAACCCGATACTGGCGAAGCAAAGTCTAAATAATCTATTGGTGTATTTTCAATTAATACCGTATCGCGTGATGGGTCCATGCGAGTGGTCATCGCCCAAATAACATCTTTCCATTCACGCGCATTAATATCATCATCACAAACGATGACGAATTTAGTGTACATAAATTGGCGTAAAAAAGACCAAACCCCCATCATCACGCGTTTAGCATGACCCGGATATTGCTTTTTAATCGTCACAATGGCTAAACGATATGAACAACCTTCGGGTGGTAAGTAAAAATCAACAATTTCAGGAAACTGTTTTTGCAAAATAGGAATAAATACTTCATTTAGTGCTACCCCTAATACTGCAGGTTCGTCAGGTGGGCGGCCAGTATAAGTACTGTGGTAAATAGCCTCTTTACGCATGGTAATATGAGTTATCGTAAACACAGGAAAATTATCAACTTCATTATAATAACCAGTATGATCGCCATAAGGGCCTTCTGGTGCGGTTTCATTAGGGTCGATATAACCTTCAAGTACAATTTCAGCCGTTGCAGGCACTTCTAAATCGTTACTTATACATTTAGCCACTTCGGTTTTACTGCCGCGTAATAATCCCGCAAAGGCATATTCAGAAAGCGAGTCTGGCACGGGTGTGACAGCGGCTAAAATAGTGGCAGGATCAGCCCCCAAAGCTACCGACACAGGATAGTTTTCACCTGGATTGGTTTTTTTAAACTCTTGAAAATCTAATGCGCCGCCACGATGCGATAACCAGCGCATTATCACTTTATTTTTACCCAGTAATTGCTGGCGATAAATGCCTAAATTTTGTCGTGCTTTGTGTGGCCCTTTGGTGATAGTTAAGCCCCACGTAATTAATGGCGCAACATCACCCGGCCAACAGCTTTGAATCGGTAATTGTGTTAAATCTACCTCGTCACCTTCAAGTATTATCTGCTGACAAAGTGGTTTTTTGATCACCTTTACCGGCATATTTAATACTTGTTTATATAGTGGTAATTTGTCTAATGCGTCACGAAAACCTTTTGGCGGCTCAGGCTCTTTTAACGCGGCTAATAATTTACCCACATCGCGTAAAGCACTGACTTCTTTTTGCCCCATAGCGAGGGCAACACGTTCAGGAGTACCAAATAAATTAGTGAGAACAGGGATGTCACTTTTTTCGCCCCGTTCGTTAATAGGGTTTTCAAATAACAATGCAGGACCAGCGGCACGTAAAGTGCGATCACTTATCTCTGTCATCATTAAATTAGTTGAAATGGGTTGAGTTATACGTTTTAGTTGGCCAATTTTTTCTAATTGGGCAATAAAATCTCTTAAATCGCTATATTTCATGGCTATTATTTGTACTGACACAAGGTAAATTTAAATAATTATAACCTGCTTAGCTAAGCAAAGGCAGAATTTATTATTTTACTAAGGGATTAAATTATTGAGGATATTAGGTTTATTTTGCGTCACTTTATTGTAAGCAATTTGAATACGTTTAATTATATTGTTGTCAGTAACTTTACTCATGGCAATAAAAATAGAGGACGATGGTTTTTTAAATTGATATACGGCTTTTATTGGCTGACAGTTTAATTGTAAACGTACACAATTTTTAATAAAAAACTGACTAACACCTGAAACCAAATCAACTCGGTGTGCTAATAGCATTTTAATCGATTGCGGGTAAGTGCTTATCAATTGAAAATTATGTAACCCTTTAGCTGCTAAAAATTGATCAATGGCAGATTCGCGAATAATAGCAATACGATATTCATCAAGATTTTTTAAAGGGATATCTGCATCAATTTTTGTATCTGAAATACTATATAAAGAGTATTTTATTTTCATGGTTCTGCCGATCCATGCAAAAAGTGCTTCGCGTTCTTCGATACGAGAAATAGATAGCAATAAAATGTTTTTTTTATGTTGGGCTATTTGATAAATTCTTGCCCAAGGCTGAATTTTTATCTCATAGTCAAGCTTTGCTTCCGTCATTATTTTTTTGATTAAATCAACCGAACTACCAACAACTTTACCCTTTTTAATATAGTGTAACGGATAGAGATCTTCGGCAAGTATTTGAATTTTTACTTTTTTTACTACTTTATTCTCTGAATTTAGGTCAGCGAAGCTAGGCGCAACAAAAAGTAATAATAAGATGGGTAGCAGGTATTTCATTTATTGTATTTTATTAAATCATAATTTTTTTAAGTATATACCCAAATCAAGTAGCTTGGGTATAGGTAAATATTTAAACTCATGCCACCTGAAGATGCGAATAAAAAACCAGCTAAAAGTGGCTGGTTTTTATGTTTTAATTTAGGATTTAAAACTATTTACGCTTCATTGACTCAAAAAATTCATTATTCGTTTTGCTCATAGACAATCTATCAATCATAAATTCTATCGCATCAATTTCACCCATATCATGAACTATTTTACGTAAAATCCACATTTTTTGCAGTTCATCAGGCTTTGTTAATAATTCTTCACGACGAGTACCACTGCGATTAAAATGAATAGCAGGAAAAACACGCTTTTCAGAAATTTTACGAGACAGATGTAATTCCATATTACCTGTACCTTTAAATTCTTCGTAAATTACTTCATCCATTTTAGAGCCAGTTTCTACTAACGCAGTAGCAATAATAGTTAAGCTGCCACCTTCTTCTATGTTACGTGCCGCACCAAAAAAACGTTTCGGACGATGAAGTGCATTAGCGTCAACACCACCCGTTAAGATTTTACCTGATGATGGAATAACGGTGTTATAAGCACGTGCTAAGCGGGTAATAGAGTCGAGTAAAATAACTACGTCTTTTTTATGTTCAACTAAACGTTTTGCCTTTTCAATAACCATTTCAGCTACTTGTACATGACGACTTGCAGGTTCATCAAAAGTAGAGGCGACAACTTCACCTTTAACCAAACGTTGCATTTCGGTAACTTCTTCTGGGCGTTCGTCAATTAATAGTACCATTAATTCACAATCAGGATGATTATGGGCAATGCTTTGCGCAATATTTTGTAGTAATAGTGTTTTACCTGCTTTAGGCGGAGCAACAATTAAACCACGCTGACCTTTACCTATAGGAGAGGCTAAATCTAATATACGCGCAGTTATATCTTCGGTAGAGCCATTACCACGTTCCATGATTAAACGTTGATTTGGATGAATAGGAGTTAAATTTTCAAAAAGAATTTTATTGCGCGAGTTTTCTGGCTTATCAAAATTAACTTCATTAACTTTTAATAGCGCAAAATAACGTTCACTGTCTTTTGGCGGTCTAATTTTGCCATGAATGCTATCACCAGTACGCATACTAAAGCGTCTAATTTGGCTAGGTGATACATAAATATCATCCGGTCCTGCCAAATAGGAGCAATCTGGTGAACGTAAAAAGCCAAATCCATCTTGAAGAATTTCGAGCACGCCGCCGCCAAAAATGTCTTCACCGCTTTTCGCGTGAGCTTTTAAAATGGCGAAAATAACATCCTGTCTTCGCATCCGCGCCAAGTGATCAAGTTTCATTGATTCAGCAAGGCTTAATAGTTCGTTGATAGATTTTTCTTTTAGTTCGGTAAGATTCATAGTGGGGTTCTTTACTATTTTACAGTGATTCATGTCGCCAGAAAGCGCCATAGTTTAGTTTTGTGTTATATGTTGTATGTTGTATTCTTAATTATTTTTTGAATTTGTTTTGTTGAATTTTGAAATCTTTTTTGAATTTCTTTTTTTGAAAACTCTTTTTGAAAATAATATGGAATAAGTGTGAATGCACACCTCTATTTGAATAATAAAGTTAGCATTAAAATGAGGAGAGTGCAAAAAAAATAGTCAATAAAAGCCCATATTTAGCGAATAAGTCAAATATGGGCGATAAAAGCTTATAAATTCTTATCAATAAACTCTTTTAATTGGGTTTTAGACAATGCGCCCACTTTAGTGTCGGCAATAGCACCATCTTTAAATAATAATAAGGTTGGAATGCCACGAATGCCATATTTAGGTGGAGTTGCTGCATTTTGGTCAATGTTTAATTTACCAACCGTTACTTTACCAGTATATTCTTCAGCAATATCATTAAGTAGTGGCGCAATCATTTTGCATGGTCCACACCATTCTGCCCAAAAATCTACTAATACTAGGCCTGAAGCATTGATAACGTCAGCTTCAAAACTCTCATCGCTTAACTGAACAATCTTATCGCTCATTTCTTTCTCCATTGATGTTGGCTAATTTGCCATTACTTGATTTATTAATTAAATATGAAAATTATATACGTAAAAATCATACACACATAGTGTTGATTGATCATTTTCAGTTTTTTGTTAAAGGTGTTAAGCTTAGTTTATGAAAAAAACTCATTTAACAGAAACTAAGTTCACCGATCTTGCGCTTAATCCGCAAGTAGTGACCGGTTTGGAAGCCATGGGCTTTCACTATTGCACCGCTATCCAAGAAAAATCTTTACCTATATTACTTGAAGGCACAGATATTGCTGGTCAAGCACAAACAGGTGAAGGTAAAACTATTGCCTTTTTAGCGGCAACTTTTCATCGACTTTTACTCTCACAAAAAACAGCATCAACAACCCAGCCAAGAGCCTTAATAATGGCACCAACACGCGAACTTGCTGTGCAAATTCATCGCGATGCTATTGAAATGGCAAAAAGTACTGGTTTACGTCTCGGAGTAGTATATGGGGGCGAAGGATATGAAAGTCAACGCTTAACCTTAGAGCAAGGGGTTGATATTTTAATCGGCACTTGTGGGCGTTTGATTGATTATTATAAACAAGGGGTTTATCAACTCAGTAATATTGAAGTTGTGGTGCTTGATGAAGCTGATCGGATGTTCGATTTAGGCTTTATTAAAGACATTCGTTACATGTTTAATAAAATGCCGCCCGCTAAACAGCGCTTGAGCATGCTGTTTTCAGCAACGTTGTCGTTTAGAGTCAAAGAATTAGCTTTTGAACACATGAACGACCCTGTAAGTGTTGAAATAGAACCCGACCAAAAAACTAATATTCGTATTAGTGAAGAACTTTTTTATCCCTCTAATATTGATAAAATGGCGCTATTACAAACTTTAATAGAAGATGATTGGCCAGATAAAGCCATTATTTTTGCTAATACTAAACATAGTTGTGAAAATGTTCATGCCCATTTAGAAGCGGATAACTTGCGTGTTGGTTTATTAACGGGTGATGTACCACAGAAAAAACGTTTAAAAATATTAGAGCAATTTACCGCGGGCGATTTAGATATTTTAGTCGCCACCGATGTTGCTGCGCGTGGTTTACATATTCCAAGCGTAACGCATGTATTTAATTACGATTTACCTGATGATTGCGAAGATTATGTACACCGTATTGGTCGTACTGGGCGAGCAGGTGCAACGGGACATGCGATAAGCTTTGCCTGTGAAGGTTATGTGTTTAATTTACCCGCAATAGAGACATACATTAGCCATAGCTTGCCTGTTTCTAATTATGAACCAGATTCATTATTAACCGATTTACCAAAGCCAAAACCACGTCAGCGTCGTCATAAACCACATAATGGCGGACAAAATCGTAGTCGTAATAATCAACGCCATAGATAAAGATAAATAGTATTTAGAGATGTATATACCCAAACTACTTGAAGATGCAGAATTCAGCTGGAATTAGAAACGTCTTTAGGCAAGGCAAATTAGTTGTTTAATAGTCATTCTATTTTTAATTAATTTAACGCTGCATAAAACGTTTCTAAACCAGCCCTACGGGGGCGACTGAGCAAAACATGCTCTTCGTTGCATCTGTTTTTAAGGGAACAACCATTAATAAAAAGATGC
>JAESPQ010000123.1 GCA_016765535.1 Alteromonadaceae bacterium
GGACTGGTCAAATAGCTATATTTTAGGGTAACACTTGTAGGTTGGCCTTTAGGCCATCAATCTATATTTGACGGGCTGAAGCCCGACCTACAAATACTCTATCTGTTACCTTGGTTTGATGAGTCCCCACTTTTTTGAGCTAAATAGTTATGTGGATTAATGTCAAGATATTGTTTTTATTGGAAAATTCAATACATTAACCAATAAAAATAAAGTTTCGGTGTTTAGCTATACAAAGGCAACCTCTTAGGCTCGCCACTGGCACCTAAAAAGTGAGTAAAAAGCTCTTGTTTAAAGCCGTGTTTTTGAATGGTTTTTAAGGCGTTAGCTTATGCATAAGTATTTTAAAGAAAAATCTATTCTTCAGCCCATATATTATAACTACCATCACGACATTAACAATCATCGGCAATAACTTGCAGCGCCACATTAGCAAGAGGTTCAGCAACGCGTTTCATTGGCACATGTGCCATAACTTGTATTAAAATGACAGAATTTTTTACTAAAGTGGCGACAAACTTGTATCGGTTGCTCTCAGTAACAACGCATTTACACGAATATTAAACTGCGCACATTCTTTGGTAAACGATTTGGTCATCGACATAATTGCCGATTTAGTGATTGAATAAAGACCTTGCATATCACTCGGAATAACACCATTAACTGAGGCAACATTGACAATAGCGCCAGCACTTTATTTGTAAGGCAGACGAGGTTTTTATTCACTTTATTTCCTTTTTATCTGTGACTGATTAAGTTACTATTTTTCCACTCTAAATGACTATAATTATTAATATAATCAACACTTAAACGTTGTGAGTTAAATAACAGTTTAGTCACACTACTATTTATTAATTGTTGATTTACCGCAAAAACGTGCTGATCGTCTAACGCCAAAATATGACCGACGATGACAGAAATAGGCCCACCTGAGGTAAAAACAATTATGTTTTTAACTTCTCTAGTACTGTTTTCGGCTATTAATTCGTTTAACGCAGTTACAGTCAATTGTTTAAATTGCTGCCATGTTTGCTTATATTCATCATCATGTTTACCAATAACCCAACGTTTTATTGCTTGCGAAAATTCTTGTTGAAACACTTTATTACCTACTCGTACCGATTCACCTGAATGCTGAATAATAAAGTCTTGTAAATTTTGTTGGTTTTGCCATTGCTTGTTATATTGCGCGAGTATATCAAGATGATCAAACTCGTTAAAACCTTGTTTAATAACTAAGTTTATGGGATTGGTGCTGATTTCTTTCAGATAATAGCCCCTAAAAAAACATTCTGAGCTTTGTTTATGCCGTACTAATTCTCCGCGATAAGCTTTATCAATATTAGCTAGGTGTTGCCAATGCTGCCCTAATATTGTTGTTTGTTGCTCTCCTAATGAAGAAAGCTGATCATAATTTTCACTGGCAAACGACGCTTGTCCGTGCCTAATTAAATAAATTGCTGACATGTTATATTCTCTAAAAATTATTCTCTGAAAATAAAATTATTTTCGACCAAAATAGAGCAAATTAACCTGTTACCTTGCTGAGTTTTTTCATCATTATTTTTTGCCCTCAATTAATTTCTTAATAATTAATGATATGCTGCAAGCAGTCATTAATCCAATGAATAACATTTATAGATATTTATTCATGTTATGCATAATACGGATAAAACAAAAATTGATTTAGCGGTTGATGCGTTATTGCCTCCTGATGTTAATATTGGTCATCATGCCTTAGAGCATGGCAAATTAGTGGTGATGGTGTTCATCAATAAAGATCATCGAGATATAAAAAACAAGCGTAGTTTCACTGCTTACTTTGTACAAAAACATTTATTAGTGTCGTCACAGGTGTAAGGTTCAAGCATTGAAAATTTTGAATTTGAACGTTTAGGTATACAACGTGAGGTGAGTTTACGTTACCAGCATTTACCTGCGGTCTGCCAAATTGTTGCCAATAGCTAAATGCCACTTACATTACCGTAAAGCTCCCCGCCATTGATATACATTTATATTGGCACAAAAATGCGGAGCAAGATCCTGCGAATAAATGGTAAAGAGAAAAATTGTTGTTGGCAGTTAAAGTAAAATAGCAAGTTAATAGTATAACTCGCTATTTAGGTAGGTCGACACGAGCGCAGCGAGGCTCGACAATGTAATATGAATTATTTATTATTCACCTGCCGCTTTTTTTTCTACTTTTTTCTTATAATCTTTACCCAGTGATTCAGCGATTTCTTTTGGCATGTAGTTTTCATCATGTTTAGCTAAAACTTCACTCGCCTCAAGTAAGGTAGCACCAACTAACACACCATTGGTAACTATGCCCTGACCTTCACGAAATAAATCAGGTAAAAGCCCATCGTATTGCACGGTAATTTTAGGGCCAATATCGACTAAATCAAAGCTCACTTTTAAGCTGTTAGCGTCACGCTTTACTGAGCCTGCAACCACCATACCACCAACACGAATACGCTGACCTAATGCGGGTTTCATACCGGTATCTTTTTTACCTTGTACAATTTCGGTGGGCGTATAATACAAATCAATATTTTGACTTAGTGCATATAACACAAGTCCAGCAACAGCACCTAAACCAATTAATATTGAACTGACAATAGCTAAACGCTTTTTACGACGAGGATTCATACGTTAATTTACCTTAATCTGTTGAAATTCACTTACTAATTTGTGTACTTTGTTTTACTGCGGCTTCAATCATTTCATCATTTATTTGAGGTTCATTTATGCCTTGTTCTTGCATATTCAATTCAGCCGCTTGACGAAGTCTTTGCTCGCGCTTTTGTCGTATCGCTATTTGCTCTAATACAGTTTTATTACGACGCACACTGGCGAACAATAAATAAACAATTAACGCCGCAGACACACCGTATGAAAGCCACACATAAAACGCATAACCGCCCATATTTAAAAATTCAGCAAAACTATTAAATTGCATTATTTAGCTCCCTGATTTTGGCTATGTTTGCCATGAGAATTACACGACATTGGTTGTTCTAACTCTAACGCATTAGCTGCTAATGTTCGCACCCAAGGACGCATACTGTTACGCGCTAATACTTCTGTACGAAAACGTAAGCAAACTAACGCAGCAATTAAAAATGAAAAACCCAATAAGCACATTAAAAAAGGCCAATACATCACTGCCGACATAGACGGTGCGCCTAGCTTACTTACTGTGGCACCTTGATGCAGCGTATTCCACCATTCTACCGAATAATGAATTATCGGCAAATTAATCACGCCGACCAAAGATAAAATCCCTGCGGCTTTGCCTGCTAAATTTTTATCTTCAAAAGCATTATGTAATGCGATAACACCTAAATATAAAAATAATAAAATTAATTCAGACGTTAAACGGGCATCCCAAATCCACCATGTTCCCCACATAGGTTTACCCCATGCAGCACCAGTGATTAGTGCGATAGCAGTAAAAACAGCACCAATAGGCGCCATAGCGGCCGCAGAAGCATCGGCTAACTTTAGTTGCCACACTAAACTTGAAAGTGCGGCAATTGCCATAGCAAAATAAATACCCATCGCTAAAATGGCAGCGGGTACATGAATATAAAAAATTCTAAAGCTGTCACCTTGTTGATAATCGGCTGGTGCATACAATAAAGCCCATACTAGCCCAATAGTTAAAAACAACGCACTTAAGCGAAATAACCAAGGTTGCAATTTACCGCAAAAGTTATAAGACACTTCGGGGTTTGCATAAGGATGTAACCATTTAAACATATTAGTTTGTACTCACTTTTAAAATAACACTAACGGCAGAACAAGGAAAAGCCAGCGTTAAAGAGCTTAATCGTAATCCCATTTAATTTGTACTCACTTTTAAAATAACGCTAACGGCAGAACAAGGAAAAGCCAGCGTTAAAGAGCTTAATCGTAATCTCATTTAATTTGTACTCACTTTTAAAGCAGCGCCAACTGCAAATGGAGCCAGCGTTAAAGAACCAAAAAATAGTGCGGCAATTATAGCAAGTTGCCCACCATAGGGTAAACCTAATGCTGCGGTATCAATAGCGCTAGTCGCAAAAATCAATACTGGAATATACAACGGCAACACCAATAAACTTAATAACACACCGCCTTTTTTAATACCAACCGTTAAGGCAACACCAATAGCACCTAATAAACTTAATACGGGTGTACCTAATAATAAGGTTAACATTAATGCACCATAACTCTGTTCATTTAAATGTAACAAAACAGCCAATAAAGGCGCAACAATGATTAATGGCAATCCTGTAATTAACCAGTGGGCGACAATTTTGGCTAAGACTAAAATAAACACAGGATGAGGACTTAGCAACATTTGCTCCAACGAACCATCACCATGATCGGCTTTAAATAATCGATCCAGTGATAACAACGTAGATAATAGTGCTGCCACCCAAATAATACCGGGGGCAATTCTGCTTAACGTACTCGCTTCTGGACCTATGCCTAAAGGAAATAAAGTAACGACAATAATAAAAAATAATAACGGATTTAAAATATCGTCTTTATGACGCAAAGCAATAGTTAAATCACGCTTAACCATTAAATTAAAAGCGCCACGATAGGAAAGTTTATTGCGTGACTCTATCGTAATTGGCAAAGTGTTTTTTTCGCTATCATGTTTTTCAATTGAATTTTCGCTAGCTTTATTCATAAATTTAATTTCCTGCTAGCTTAATAAAAACGATACGCTAAAGTGATTTTTTTCAAATTTTCTTTAGCAATAGTTAAATCTTGATGGGTGGTTAAAACAACACAACCGCCCTGTTCTGCATGTTGTAAAAACAACTGTTCTAAATTGGCAACACCTTGTTTATCAATAGCAGTAAAAGGTTCGTCTAAAATCCAAATTTTTGCTTTATTAACCTGCTTTTGTGAAGAAAAAAGCCGAGCTAAAGCAATACGTCGATGTTGTCCTGCACTTAAATGCGACGCTAAACTATCTTCAAAGCCTAATAAATTAACTGTATTTAAGTTTTCATCTACCGTATCCGTATTTAAACCATGCAAGGCTAAATTAAAAGTTAAGTTTTCTGCCGCTGTCATTTCACCTTTAACACCAGCTAAATGACCTAAATATAAAAGGTTTTGATGATATAATTCGCTATCATCATGAATATTTTGCTCTAATTTTTGTTCTTGTATATTTGCACTAAAAAACACTTCGCCATCATAAGGTTGAGACAAACCCGCTAAAATACGCAACAAACTTGTTTTTCCCGCGCCATTAGGCCCTTCTATTTGCACAATATCACCAGCATTTACTTGCAGATTTAATTGTTCAAACAAAATTCTATCTTCCCGAATACAGGTAAGGTTTTTAGCGCTAAGCAAGGGGAGTTTTTTAGACAATGTGATCACTTTACTATGGTTATTTCAATAATCGTTACTTATCTATCGTGATAAGTAAATGAACTAATGATCTTAATCACAAATCATAACGAATAAAACACCCTCATGATTTGATTTAGATCTTACTAATTTAACCCAGATTACCATATTATTAGCCGCATAAAAATCGTAGGATAAATTTTGTTACGTTTTTTATTGATGATATTAGTAAAGCCTAATGATCATCCATTGAATATAATGCTAGAATTGCGCAAATAATGAAAAGTAACCACTTTTGTAACTTTACACAGTAACATAATTCGGAGTAGTTAATGATCCCTGAGCTAGGCCATTTTGCCTTAATTACCGCCTTAGCCTTTGCTATTTGTTTAGCCGTCATTCCAATGCTTGGCTTATATACTAATCAACCTAAACTTGCTGCTTATGCAAAACCGTTTGCTTTCGCTTTATTTGCCTTTACTGCAATTAGCATTACTATATTGGGTTATAGTTTCGTTATTGACGATTTTTCAGTGTTGTATGTAGCAAGCCATTCTAATACTCACCTACCTTACTACTTTAAAATTAGTGCAGTTTGGGGCGGGCATGAAGGTTCGTTATTATTATGGATATTCTCATTAACTTGTTGGACATTAGCGGTAGCCAAATTTAGCAATAATGTTGATCAAGCCTTTATTACCCGCGTATTATCTATTATGGGTATTATTGCCGTTGGTTTTATTGCCTTTACTTTACTCACTTCTAATCCTTTTGAACGTTTATTACCTAATATTCCTAGCGAAGGACGAGATTTAAACCCTTTACTACAAGATATTGGTTTGATTGTACATCCACCATTATTGTATATGGGCTATGTTGGTTTTTCGGTGGCTTTTGCTTTTGCGGTTGCCGCCCTATTAACGGGTAAAATGGATGCAGCATGGGCGCGTTGGTCACGCCCTTGGACAGTTGCCGCATGGTCTTTTTTAACCGTAGGAATTGCATTAGGGAGTTGGTGGGCTTATTACGAACTAGGCTGGGGCGGCTGGTGGTTTTGGGATCCCGTTGAAAATGCCTCTTTTATGCCTTGGTTAGTAGGTACTGCACTTATTCACTCATTAGCGGTAACAGAGAAACGTGGTACCTTTAAAAACTGGACTATTTTATTATCTATTTTTGCTTTTAGCTTGAGTTTATTAGGCACGTTTTTAGTGCGCTCTGGCGTATTAACCTCTGTACATTCATTTGCTGCGGATCCTGAGCGCGGTATTTTTATTCTTTATTTACTCGCAACAACCATTGGCGGCTCTTTAATTTTATTTGCCTTTAAGGCCAGTAATGTTGCTAGTTTTAGCCGTTTTGCTTTATATTCACGCGAAACTGCACTTTTAATTGCTAATATTATTTTAGTCACTGCAGCAGTTACCGTTTTGCTTGGTACGCTTTACCCGTTATTAGTAGATGCACTGCATTTAGGTAAAATATCAGTAGGCCCTCCGTATTTTAATGCGGTATTTGTACCTATTATGAGTTTACTGTTTGTCTTTATGGGTATTGGCCCCCTTATTCGTTGGAAAAAAGCGAAAAAAGGTGAATTACGTAAACAGCTATCCTTAATATCTATTGGCAGTATAATTTTTGGTCTTGCTTTCCCATTTTTATATGCGGGTGAATTTAACTTAAAAGTAAGTATGGGCATTATATTAGCCTGTTGGGTTGCATTGGTTATTCTTAAAGAATTTCGTAATCAGCGAACCGCTAATCAAGGAAAATTACCACTAAGTCAATGGGGTATGACCTTCGCGCACCTTGGCATCGCTATCACTATTGTAGGTATTACTTTAGTATCAAGTTATGAAAATGAAATCAATGTAAAAATGGCCTTACATGATAAGGTTGAAATTTCAGGTTATCAAATTGAATTTGAAGGCATTAAAAAAGTTATAGGTCCAAATTATAGTGCCGACCAAGGACAAATGAAGCTTTATAAAAATGAAAAATACATTGGTTTAATGCAACCAGAACGTCGTGTTTATCGAGTACAAAGTATGGGCATGACCGAAGCAGCTATTAACCCTGGTTTATTTAGAGATGTATATATTGCGCTTGGCGATCCGCTAGATAATGGCGCATGGTCAGTGCGTGTTCACTATAAACCGTTTGTCCGTTGGATTTGGTTAGGCGCATTATTTATGGGCTTTGGTGGTTTTCTCACTATGCTAGATAAACGCTATCGCAGTAAAAGTAGTCAACAAGCAAAAACACGTTTACAAAATAGTGCAAACAAAACAAATACTGTAGCAACGGCTAGTACAACTGCAGCAGCCCCGGCTTCATCAACGAGTTGTTAAATTATGAATAAAGCAATACGATTTATCCCTTTAATATTAGTCATTATTCTAGGTGTGGTGTTATATCGAGGTTTATCATTAAATCCACAATCAATGCCCTCTGCATTAGTGGGTAAGCCTATGCCAGACTTTAAATTAACTACACTACTTGACGAAAACAAAGTGGTCACTAAAGCTGATTTAAAAGATGATATTATCTTGATTAATGTCTGGGCTACTTGGTGTGTATATTGTAAATATGAGTTTCCTGATTTGATTGATATCGTAAAAAAAGAAGGCATTACTTTATACGGAGTCAACTCAAAAGATGATCGTACAACCGCAAAGCAATGGATTGATAAATTAGGTAACCCCTATGTTTTTTCAATGTTTGATGAAGAAGGTAGTTTAGGCTTAGATATGGGTGTATATGGCGCACCTGAAACCTTTGTTGTTGACCATCACGGCATAATTCGCAAACGTTTTGCGGGCGTTATTAACCCAAATACTTGGCGAGTAGAGTTTAAACCCTTACTTGCTCAGCTTAAGCAAGAACGTTTAGCGGAACAAGGTAAATGATGATGAGCAAAACAATAAAACTCAAGACAGTATTTGGCACCGCTATTGCTTTAATTTCTTATTTATTAATCAGTTTTTCAAGTAATGCTAGCCCCGTAGAAACATTTAAATTTAAAGATGATATTACTAAGGTGCGCTTTCAAACACTAACTAAAGAGTTACGTTGTCCTAAATGTCAAAACCAAGATCTAGCAGATTCTAACGCGCCTATTGCTGCTGATTTACGTAAACAAATATACGCACAGTTAAATCAAGGTAAAAGCGATAAAGAAATCGTTGATTACATGGTTGCTCGCTATGGCGAGTTTGTTTTGTATCGACCACGGGTATCAAGCCTAACTTACGTACTATGGTTTGGACCTGCCATTATTTTATTTTTTGGCGCTATTATTGTGGTCGTTATTTTACGCAAACGCACCACAAAAGAAGAAAGCAGCGAACTTTCTAGTGCTCAACAACAAAAACTAGAACAATTACTTAATGCAGATAATGATTCTGCTGACAATTTACCTAAAGAAAACAATCACTAATGATCACTTTATTAATTCTTATTATTACCTTTTTACTATTAATGCTAATTATTATATGGCGACCTTTTTTTCGAACTATCAATAGTAAGCAAACTGCCGATAATATTTTGCGTGACCAAACTAATGTACAACTTTATCAAGAGCATAAAAGTGAAATAGAGCAAGATTTTGCACAAGGCGCTATTGACGATGAAAACTATCAATATTTACTTACTGAATTAGATAAAAGCTTTTTACAAGATATGACAGCCAACGAAAAAATAGCGGCAAAAGAAAAGCACAGTAAAAATACTTTATCACCTTTATGGCCAATTTTTATCACCTTATTCGTATTAGTTTTCAGTATTGCCCTATACCAAAAACAAGGTAGTTACTTAAAGCTTACGCAATCTCAACAACAAGCTCCACAACAAGCTCAACAATCGTCTGTTGGTAGTAGTGAACAGCAAGCATTAGCACAAGTGCAACAAATCAAAAAAGCACTAGAAAAAACACCTGACGATTCAAGTTTATGGTACGACTTAGGCCAAACAAGTATTAGTACTGGTGACTTTAATGGCGCGGTTAAAGCCTTTGATCAAGTGATCAAACTTGAAGGGAAAAAACCTGAATTACTTGGGGCTAAAGCACAAGCACTGTATTACGGTAATGGTCAAAAAATCAGCAAACAAGTGCAAAAACTAATTGACCAAGCACTCGCGTTAGATCCACTTGATCCATCAACTAATGTATTGTTAGGTATGGATAATTTTATTCAACAAAAATATGAACAAGCCATTCATTACTGGCAAATTATTGTTGATAGTGGTCACAACAATGTTAACGTAGAAGCATTAACTGGCGCTATTACCGAAGCAAGAAACAGATTAGCAATGACAATAAATACCCGTTCTGTGGATGCTAATGCACCAACGCCTAAATTAACCTTAAACATTACTATAAGCGCTAAATTCAAACAACTATTGGCACAAAGTGAAGATAAAATTATTTTTGTTTATGCGACTCCTGCAGATGGTCGCAGAATGCCATTAGCTGCAATGAAAATTAAACTGAGTGACTTACCAATAACCATTTCACTGACCAATTCACAAGCAATGAGCCCACAATTTAATTTATCTAGTGCTAAAAAAGTGCATCTTTACGCCATAGTATCGCAGCAAGGTACTCCTGGAATAAAATCAGGTGATTATAAAGCCGAACTTAACAACATTGCCGTAAATACCACTAAAACACTTGCTTTAGTCATTAATCAGCGCGTGCCCTAAGTAATGAAAACCGAGTAAAAACAAGCTAATGTCACGATTTAAAAGCCAAGGGCTAAATTTTTCATCGCATCATGACGAAAATAACAACCAGCATGTTGGTGTACTGTTAACTAATTTAGGTACACCAGAGCAAGCGACACCAAGCGCGCTGCGTAGCTATTTACGTGAATTTTTATCTGATCCGCGTGTGGTAGAAATCCCACGTTTGCTTTGGTTAATAATATTACACGGTATTATTTTGCGTATTCGTCCAAAAAAATCAGCAAAGCTTTATCAAAATATTTGGACTAAGCAAGGCTCGCCACTAATGGTAATTAGTCGGCAGCAGCAAGCTAAAATCACGACTAAGCTTACAGAAAAATATGGTGACAACGTGCAAGTTGAACTCGCCATGCGTTATGGTAAACCGTCTATTGCGCAAGCATTACAAAAATTTCAACAAGCCCATATTGATAACATTGTAGTACTACCGCTTTATCCACAATATAGTGGTCCAACAACAGGCTCTACTTTTGATGCTGTTACCGATGAATTAAAACAATGGCGCTGGTTGCCTAGTTTGCATTTTATTAATGGATATCATAAAAACTCCCTTTATATTCAAGCATTAGCTAACAGTATAAAATCACATATAAAAGAACATGGTAAACCGGAAAAATTAGTCATTTCTTATCATGGCATGCCACAAATATTTCATGATTGGGGCGATCCTTATGCCGATTTTTGCCAACAAACCACCCAATTATTAATACCCGCACTTAATAACGCGATAGCTGACAAAGATATTTTGATGACCTACCAATCGCGCTTTGGTAAAGCACAGTGGTTAACCCCCTACACTGAGAATGTATTAACTGATTTAGCGGCACAACAGGTTAAACACATTGCTATAATTTGCCCTGCTTTTAGTAGTGATTGTTTAGAAACTTTAGATGAAATCGAACGTGAATATCGACAAATTTTTATAAATTCTGGCGGTAAACAGTTTACTTATATTGCCGCATTAAATGCGAAGGATGATCATATAGATGCTTTGATTGATGTAATTTCTCCTTATTTACCCAAAGAAAAAGTGTAGTTACCAATATAAAACAAGAGTAAAATAAGAATAAAACAAGAGTGAAAAATGGCTAAAAGTACATCATCTCAATATAAAACACCACAAACTAAAAAAGCAAAACCACCAAAAACTCAGCAAAACAAACCGGTTAAAGTTTTTATGCAAGGTGAGCCATTATCTCCTTGGCGTGAACATATTCATGAAATTATATTTGAAGCAGATACACCCGCAGGAAAATTATTTGATATTGCTTTAATAGTTACCATTATTATTAGTGTACTAGCAGTAATGCTTAGCAGTGTTGAAAGCATCAATAAAGAATATGGACAATGGCTGACCTATTCAGAATGGGCTTTTACCGTTTTATTTTCTCTTGAATATATACTGCGTGTTATATGTGTCCGTAGACCTTGGCTATATATTAAAAGCTTTTTTGGTATTGTCGATTTACTCTCTATTTTACCCAGTTATATCGCGCTATTTTTTGCTGGCGCGCAAACCATGATGGTTATTCGCGCTCTACGGGTATTACGTATTTTTAGAATTTTCAAACTAGGTGAATACTTAGGCGAAGCGCATGCGTTAATACGTGCAATGCGTGCCAGTCGCACTAAAATTTTTATTTTTCTCTACACCGTATTTATCTTTGTCATTATTTTTGGCTCTGCAATGTATTTAGTAGAAGGCAGCGAAAATGGCTTTAGCAGCATTCCAAAGTCTATCTATTGGGCAATTGTGACCTTAACCACGGTTGGTTATGGTGATTTAGCACCTCACACTAGTCTAGGACAAATGTTAGCATCAGCAGTAATGATCATGGGTTATGCCATTATTGCCGTACCAACAGGGATTTATACTGCTGAATTAGCAAAAGAATATAAACGTGATGTAACTAATATTGCTTGTCAAAATTGCGGAGAAGAAGGACATGATAGTGATGCTAAATTTTGTAAGTATTGTGGCTGTTGTTTAGAATGAAATTTATTATAAACAGTCCAAGTTCAGCCATTTCCGCCAAATTATTGGGTATCTTTCAAGCCAATACCTTACTGCTTTTTCGGGTGTTACAGAATATTGTTTTTTAATCGCAGCAGCATCAGCATCAGCAATCATTTCACTAGTAAACTGTATTTTTTTTATTTTATCAAACAAACACAAATGTTGTTTGGTGAAATCATATGAAACAACTTTTTTTATCCATCCTTTTGATGGACTACCACAATCATGGGTCAAATGAGGGTTAATTCCCCATTTACTATTACTTAAACAAGCGTCATTAAATTTTGGAAATTCAATAAATTCTCCCAATAATTTTTTATCAGTCCAATTAGGTCGCCAATTTAATAATACAATCCCTTGTTTTTTTTGGTAGGCTGATTGTAATTTATGCCAAAGTTTATCTTCATTACCTAAACGTTTCACCACAAAAGGTAAACTTAAGGCTCTAATTCTCAAAATATCATCATTTCCCCAATGTCCAGTATAAAAAGTAGGTCTTTGAGTATCCGTATCTAGAAATAATTTTTTGCAATTAATCAATGCATGCCAATCAGGTAGTTGCGGACATTTTTCTTTTAAATAACTTGGAAACCACCATTCTTCGCGAGTACTAGCAAGGTGTTTACCTGCATCAATAATTCTATGATTTGCTAAAAACTCTTTGGCTTTACTTGACATGGTTCCTTGCCATACCGAGAATTGTACATCAACAACTCCTTGTGATAAAGCACCCCATTGATCTTTAACTGAAATTTTTTGATAATTCACCTTATATCCATAATTTTGTAATAAGTGACCAATAACATGAGTTAATACTTGTTGAGAAGCCCAATCATTTTCAGCTAAGGTTATAGTATTCTTCTGAGATAGAGCAAAACTAGAGTATAACGCACAGTATAGAATCAATACCAAAAAGAATATTGCAATAGAATAATATTTAATCGAGTTATAATGGATCATTATCTACACTAATAATTTGTATGATTCATAAAGCATAGCCTTTTATTAATAAACATTCTAAATTTTTATTATATTACAGACGAAAAAAACCAGTCAAAAGACTGGTTTTTTCTCTCTTCAAAAAATGTGGCGATTGCTCCGAAGTCGAACCTGCGACCGCCTGGTTCATAGCCACTTCTTTTCATCAAGAGGCTATCCAGCTAAGCTACGCGTCCGCGGTCTAAATAATTAATAGTGAATTTATCTGATATTTTAGTAAATAAATTTCAGACGAAAAAAAACCAGTCAAAAGACTGGTTTTTTCTCTCTTCAAAAGATGTGGCGGACGCGGCAGGAGTCGAACCTGCGACCGCCTGGTTCGTAGCCAGGTACTCTATCCAGCTGAGCTACGCGTCCGCGGTCTAAAATTTATTTTATTAGCCTTAATAGTAGCTAACTTTCATTATTTATCCACTTGAAAGAAAAGTGGCGGACGCGGTAGGAGTCGAACCTGCGACCGAAAGGGATCGTCGTAGCCAACTCTTTACCAACAAAAAGCTATCCAGCTGAGCTTTGTGTCCGTAATAACCTTTATTTTATATCTTGGTCAAGATAACCCACTTTATTCCTAAGAATAAAAGTGGCGGACGCGGCAGGAGTCGAACCTGCGACCGCCTGGTTCGTAGCCAGGTACTCTATCCAGCTGAGCTACGCGTCCGCAATAACCTTTTTTTATATCTCGGTTAGAGATAACGAACCTTGTTCGTAGCCACCTAATCCTGAATAATCTATCCAGCTGAGCTACGCGTCCGCAATAACCTTTTTTTATATCTCAGTTAGAGATATTAACAGAATGGCGGTGAGCGAGAGATTCGAACTCTCGAACGGATTTAAAGCCGTTACTCCCTTAGCAGGGGAGCGCCTTCGGCCACTCGGCCAGCTCACCTTTTATTCTGTTTTCACCAGTTAAACTATCTTTTGTTATTACTTATAAAAAGTAAAAATAATCGACCGCCTCTCTAGTGGGTGCGAATATTAATGGATCTTAGAAATATGTCAAACACTTTTTTGCCTTTAATGACTGTTTGGCGAGAATTCGTGCAACAAGGTATTTTTTTAAGCACTTTATCAACAAATATCGCTAAATATAAACATGTTGTTCGTCACGGCTATAAAAATACAAGCGTAAAAAAACCAGCTATTCGCTGGCTTGAGATAATTCAAAAAATGAAACTAGAAGTTTCCTGCTTTTTCTGGATCATCTTTTTCGGCTTGAATACGCATATCAATTTCTTCACTGAGGATTATAGACAGAAATTTCTTTAATAAAATGAGCATACATCTTTATTTTACTAACTCAAACAAATACTAAAAACAAAAAAGCCAGCTATTCGCTGGCTTGAGATAATTCAAAAAATGAAACTAGAAGTTTCCTGCTTTTTCTGGATCATCTTTTTCGGCTTGAATACGCATATAAATTTCCTCACGATGCACAGAAATTTCTTTGGGTGCATTAACACCAATACGTACTTGGTTGCCTTTCACTCCTAACACAGTGACAGTCACTTCGTCACCAATCATCAATGTTTCACCAACGCGACGTGTTAAAATTAACATCTTTTATCCCTTTTTTTTATGGTTAAAATTGAAATTCACTAAATTTATCTCTTCTCTATATTTACTAAGCTAGGCGTAAATATAAAGTTAGTATAACATTAAATAAAAAACACGATAATTTGCTATTTTTTATTTTCAACTTAAAACTATTGTTCCAAACAATTATTTCAAATTAAGTTAATAGCGTTAAATTAAAAGCATCATGCAATGCATCAAGCCCTTTAATTAAATCTATCTCATTAATTATAACAGATATATGTATTTCAGAGCTAAAAATCAAGCTAATAGTGATATTTTTTTGTGCTAATATTGAAAATACCATGTCAACTTGCGATTTTACACCAACACCTACTACCGAAAGTTTAGCAATATTTTCAACTATTTTAATAGTAGGTAAATGGTAAGTTTGCGTAACGTTTTGTAACACCGAAACGGCGTGCAACCTATCTCTTTTATGCAACGTAAAACTTAAGGATATTAACGGGGTAATAATTTCACTTCGGCGGTTATGAAACGATTGATTGATCATATCAACGTCAATATTTTCGTTAGCCAAAGCGATAAATATTGCATCGACCACCTCGTTGGTAGGAATATCACTAAGGCTAATCATAACTTCTTGCTGTTGGTGAACAACACTAGAAATATCTTGCTGTTTTAGCAACCATTCCTCATTCTGTTGATTAATCACTCGTGTGCCCTTACCCTCACAAAAGCTACTTAATACACGAATGGGTAAATTATGTCGCATCGCGTACTCTACCGAGCGGTTATGCAGCACTTTTGCGCCTAAATTTGCCATCACTAACATTTCATCAAAAGAAATACAGTCGAGTTTTCTCGCTGCTGGCACTACACGTGGATCGGCGGTATATATACCGTCAACATCCGTAAATATTTGGCACTCGCTGGCGCCCAGCGTTGCCGCGATAGCAATCGCTGAAGTGTCTGAACCACCACGTCCAAGTGTGGTAATATTTTTTTCAACATCAACACCTTGAAAACCAGCCACAATCACTATTTGTTCTTGCTCTAATGATTGTAATAAGCGTTTATTGTCAATTGATTTAATGCGCGCTCGACCAAAGTGATTGTCGGTTAAAATACCAATTTGGTGAGCTAATAATGAAACCGCAGAATAACCGCGTTGAATTAGCGCAATTGCCAGCAAAGCAATGCTAGTTTGCTCACCTGTAGCCAGTAGCATGTCTAATTCACGATTTGATGGTTGCTTATCTAAAGAGTGTGCCATCGCGAGTAAACGATTAGTTTCACCTGACATGGCCGAAAGTACCACAACAACTTGATGGCCTTGTTGCCGCGTTTTTATAATATTGTCAGCGACCGCTTCAATACGATTAAGGGAACCGACTGAGGTTCCCCCATATTTTTGTACAATAATTGCCATTAAAAGTTAAAGACGCTCTGCAAGCCATGCTTCAACGGTTGCTAAAGCCGCTGGTACGTTTTCTGGTTGACTACCACCTGCTTGTGCCATATCTGGTCGTCCGCCACCTTTACCACCTACTTGCTGAGCAACCATATTCACCAATTCACCCGCTTTTACTTTACCAATTAAGTCTTTAGTCACACCAACAATTAAACCAACTTTACCTTCATTGGGTGCAGCCAACATAATGATGCCTGACTGCATTTTGTTTTTAAGCTCGTCAACCATACCACGCAAAGCTTTTGTTTCAACACCTTCTAAATTGGCTATTAGCACTTTAATACCGTTAATATCTATCGCTTGGCTTAAAATATCAGCTCCTGCTTGTGCCGCTAACTTTTGTTTTAATGCATTAATTTCTTTTTCTAATGATTTGTTTTTAGTGAGCAACTGTTCAACTTTATCAGCCACACCACTAATATCAGATTTTACTTTAGCTGAAATATTATTAAGCAATTGTGATTGCTGTTCAACATAGTTAATCGCCCCCGATCCTGATACGGCTTCAATGCGACGAATGCCTGCGGCAATACCAGATTCTGACACTATTTTAATTAAACCGATATCGCCCGTTCGGTCAACATGAACACCACCACATAATTCAATCGAAGCATCACCTAACGTTACCACGCGAACTTCATCATCATATTTTTCACCAAACAATGCCATTGCACCTTGCTCTTTGGCCTCATCTATTGGTAATAATTTCGTATTGCGTTGATGATTATGGCGAATTTCAGCATTTACCATACGTTCAACTTGCTGCAATTCATCAGCCGTTACCGCTTCAAAATGCGAAAAATCAAAACGTAGTTTTTCGTCATCGACCAACGAACCTCTTTGCGCCACATGTTCACCTAGCACTTTGCGTAAAGCCGCATGTAATAAATGTGTCGCTGTATGGTTTTTAATAATGGCTTGACGGCGTTCAACATTAATTTTTGCATTAACCCGAGCATTAACGCCTACATTAGTTTTTACTATGCCTTGATGAGCAAAGGCGTTACCTAATTTAGTAGTATTTTGCACTTCAAAACAAAGATCATCACCAATATATAAAGTACCAGTATCACCAACTTGACCACCCGACTCAGCATAAAAAGGCGTATTATCGAGTACCACAACACCTTGTTCACCTGTCTGTAATTGCGCCACTGACTTACCTGTTACAGCATCGAACAACTCGACAACTGTCGCCGAATACTCATGGTTAGTGTAACCTTTAAAATTAGTGACATGATCCGATTTAAGCTGTTCATTATAATCAGTACCAAAGTTACTCGCTTTTTGCGCACGTTCACGTTGTAAACCCATAGCAACGTCAAAACCATTATGATCAATTTTTAATTCACGTTCACGGGCAATATCTGCGGTTAAATCCGCAGGAAAACCATACGTATCATAAAGTTTAAATACATCTTCACCATGAATAGTATCACCAACCAATTTGGCTAAAATATCCTCAAGTAAATTCATACCGCGATCTAACGTGCGACCAAATTGCTCTTCTTCAATGCGTAATAATTTTTCAATAATCGCTTGTTGCTGTACAAGTTCTGGATAAGCATCACCCATTTGCGTAATTAACGAGGCAACTAATTTATGGAAAAAATGCCCTTTCGCTTCCAATTTATGGCCGTGGCGAATAGCACGGCGAATAATGCGGCGCAATACATAGCCTCGCCCTTCGTTTGACGGCACAACGCCATCAACAATTAAAAAGCTACACGAACGAATATGATCGGCAATAACACGCAGTGATTTATGTTCTAAATCATTACATTGTAATAAATTTGCAGTGTCTCGAATTAAGTTTTGGAAAATATCAATTTCGTAATTACTATGCACATTTTGCATTATCGCAGCAATACGCTCTAGCCCCATACCTGTATCTATCGACGGATTTGGTAATGGTTCCATGCTACCGTCAGCTTGACGGTTATATTGCATAAAGACAATGTTCCAAATTTCAATAAAACGGTCACCGTCTTCATCAGGAGTCCCAGGAGGACCACCAAAAATATTTTCGCCATGATCATAAAAAATCTCTGAACAAGGACCACAAGGACCCGTGTCACCCATTGACCAAAAGTTATCTTTAGCGCCAATACGAATAACACGTTCGGCTGGCACACCTATTTTTTCTAGCCATATTTTTTCAGCTTCATCGTCTTCTTCAAAAACAGTAACGGTCAATTTTTCTTTAGGAATGAGTAAAACTTCCGTTAAAAACTGCCATGCAAAACTAATCGCGTCTTCTTTAAAATAATCACCAAAACTGAAATTGCCCATCATTTCAAAAAAAGTATGATGGCGAGCGGTATAGCCCACATTTTCTAAATCATTGTGTTTACCGCCAGCACGTACACAACGCTGTGCTGACGTTGCACGGGTATAACTACGTTGTTCTGCGCCCAAAAAGACATCTTTAAAAGGCACCATACCGGCATTGGTAAACAATAAGGTTGCGTCGTTACCCGGCACTAAAGAGCCACTTTTAACAACTTGGTGCTGTTTTGAGGCAAAATAGTCTAAAAATGCCTGACGTACTTGTGCAGTAGATTTGATCATTACTTATCCAGTTTTCTGTAAATGTTTAAATGCTAATTTTTAGTAAGTTACTTAATTAAGGCAAGTATTTGCTCAAACGAAAAACCACGGCTTTGCATAAAACGCAGTCGTTTTGCCTTATCTTTTTTATCTTTTATTTCGCTATCACCAAAGCGTTTATTATACGCAAGCTCAGCTTGAAGATACCAATCTATTTGTTGGTTTTTATATTCTTGGTTAATTATACTTTCACAAACGCCTTTTTGCTTTAATGCCTGTTTTATATATTGCCAGCCATAACCTTTTGTTACGCGATGGCGCACAATACATTCAGCATAACGCTGATCGCTTTGATAATTATTTTGCTGAAGATGTTCAATAACGGGGGTTATATCGCTTAATGAATATTCTTTGGCGCGCAGCTTATCAACGAGTTCATTGGCAGAATGTTCTCGTCGTGATAAATAATTAATAGCAGAGTGTAAAACGTTGGTATTCAAAACTAAACAAAATCAGGTGAAAGTAGTCTTTATTGGCTATTATTTTACCTAAATATATAACTATTACCACTGCTATAACAGCTTCAATAAGGTTAAAGTAATTTAAAGAGTGTTAATGATAGCTTAAATCAGCAACAACCGTTTTTAACCACTTTTCTTCATTGATAAACTGCCAAGACCACTGTTTATAATTATCACCCAAACCTAAAATAACAATTTCTTGCTCGGTTTTACCTTCATTTAATAACTGACTAACACGTTTAATGCTATAGGCGATCATATCGGCAAAGGCTTGATAGCGTTTTTTATCGGTTAATTTACCATGCCCAGGAATAATTACCACATCATCAGGAACTTGTGCTAATAATGTTTGCACTGCCGACAAATAGCCTTTAACACTACCACCACGCTTTAAATCAATATAAGGAAAGCCCAATTCAAAAAATAAATCACCCGTATGTAATACATTCGCTTTTTTAAAATACACTGCAGTATCGCTATCAGTATGCGCGCTAGGATAATGAGTTAATTGTACTTCTTCATCAGCTAAGTGAATAACGATGCCATCTTGATAGGTAATGTCAGGTAAAAATTCTGCTTTTTTACCTTCATCAAGTAGGCGTTCTAATACATTTTGATGGGCAAAAATAGGCGCTTGGTGAGAGAAATAACCATTACTTCCCGTATGATCGCCATGAAAATGCGTATTAATAATATACTTAATAGGTTGTTTACTAATGGATTGCATTGCGGTTTCAATGCGTTCGGCTAACGGCTCAAATTGATCATCAATCATTATTAAGCCTTTATCGGTTGCCAACACACCAATATTACCACCCGCACCTTTAAGCATATAAACGTTATTGCGTGCTTTAATAACGTTTATTTTAACATTATCAAATTCATTACTACTCGCCGCAGTACTCGTAATACTGAACATACTGATAACTAGAGTTAAACAAAGAGCAGTTACGCAAGGTATTGAACGGTATTTTTTCATGGTTATTATTCTTATAAATTGCCTTCGATGTTAACAAAGAATATAACATAAATTGTAGCGGTGTATAATTAGCTCCATTAAAAACAAAAATGGCTTCCAAAAGAAACCATTTATACGTTAAATTTACTCACTTTAACCATTAAAACTAACTCGCTTTTTTACTACCACCCATGCATATTGGAGATATTGGCACGTCATCGCTGTAATAGTCTTGCCATTCTTGTTGGGTATAAGTATGTAACGCTAGCGCATGAATTTTTTCAGCAAGTTCATCGGCCAAAATGCTATTAATAGCGCGATGACGCTTAATTAACCTTTCGCCTTCAAACTCTTTTGAAACAATTACTACTTTAAAATGAGACTCACTACCCGCAGGCACATTATGTTGGTGACTTTCGTTAACAACATCTAAATATAAAGGTGAAAAAGTGTTTAATAATTTTTGCTCAATTGTTGCTTCTACGGACATGTTTTTTCCTTAGTGAAAATACTTTCTTATACTTTAACTCTAGTAACAATTTTCGATTATACCATCTATCTAGACGGCTAAAAAAGTAAAATATCGCTAAGACAATGTCATTATTGATAATTTAATTTAAGTTATTTTTCTTACTTGAATTCAAGCTAGCTACTGAGTTCTATTTTTGACACAATAGCCGTCTATTTTTGTTTAAAAACCATACTGTTAACTCATGCAAAGTCCTTTTACCTTTAATAACAACCAGTTATCTTTATCTCGATTTCCCGTGGATAAAAACAACCCAACGTTGCAAGCATGGGATGCCGCAGATGAGTATCTAATAAATTATTTATACGAAAATAATTTACTCAACAAAAATATAACAGCACTGATATTTAATGACTCTTTTGGTGCTTTAGCGCTAAGTTGCGCGCAACAGCAAGTGTTTAGTGTTAACGACTCTTATGTTAGTCAACAAGGTTTACAACATAATTTGCAAGTAAATGAGCAGCAAATAGCTTTAACGACAAGCTCGTTAACCTTACTTAACAGCCTTGATGAATTACCAAAAGATATCGATATTATTCTTTATAAAATCCCTAAGAGTAAATCTTTATTAATTGAACAATTAGCCAAAATTTCAGTTCATTATAACGATAACACCTTATTTATTGCGGGCGCACGAGCAAAAGATATTCATAGTTCCACATTAAGGCTTTTTGAAAAACACCTCGGCACTACAACAACATCGTTAGCGGTAAAAAAAGCACGTTTAGTTTTTTCTAACATAAATAACAAAACACTTACCGAGTCTTTATTTCCAACAACTTGGCCGTTAGAAAACACTAATTTTGTTATTACTAATCACGCTAATGTTTTTGCTCGTGAACAGTTAGATTTAGGCGCACGCTTTTTTTTACAGCATTTGCCGCTATTAAAGAGCAATGATCATGTTATTGATTTAGGTTGTGGCAACGGTGTTATTGGCTTGTCGTTATTAGCTAAACAAAAATTTAGCATACAAAGTTCTATTCAGCTTGATTTTATTGATGAATCGTACATGGCGGTAGCTTCAGCTAAGGTAAATATTGAACAAAATTTGCCAACACTTAAAATGCAATGTAATTTTATTTGGACTGATTGTTTAACTGATGTTGACGCTAATAGTACTGATTTGATTTTATGTAATCCCCCTTTTCATCAGCAACATGCGGTAACCGATCATATTGCTTGGCAAATGTTTACCGGTAGTCATCGAGTGTTAAAAAAGGGCGGTGAATTACGTATTATTGGCAATCGGCAATTAGGCTATCATACTAAATTGACAAAAATATTCAGCAAGGTTGAAATAATTGCTAGCAACAAAAAATTCGTCATCATTAAAGCATTCAAATAGTTTATGCAATCATTAGGAAGAAAATGAAACAGTTAACCATAACGATACTTTTTACCCTGCTACTTGCAGCCTGTAGTAACACGCCAAAAGTATTGATCATAGCGCCAGAAAGTAACCACGCCTTCAATACTATTTATAGCGATAAAAGTGTCTCTTTGTTGGTGCAAGATTTCCGTGCAAATCGCCATATTATGCAAATTCTAAAAACCGATAAAGCCGCCGAAATAATTAACAGTAAGCAAGCAATGAAAGCGGTGGTTAAAAAGGCATTTACACAAATATTTACTCAACAAGGGTTAACCGTTTCCCTTGCTAATAACGACAATAAGGCAAATATTAATCTTTATATCGACTCAGCCTTGATAAACGTACAGCAATCGTTAGTTAAATATAAAGCCAGTAATGAAATAGTGTTACGTGTTGCAATACAAAATAAAGATAAAAAATTAAATAAAACATTTAGCATGCATGGTAAAAGTAATGGCCCGTTTAAAGCCGATTTAGCCGTTTTAGAACGTGATTTCAATCAACAATTAACTCGACTTATAAGCCAAATTGTTAACGATAGCGAAGTGCAGCAGTTTATTAAACAATAATAATTTTTCTTACGTAAAACCTAAAACACAGTAAATAGGATTGAACCAATGAAATTATCTTTATTAAAACGCCCTTTCATTACCGCGTTTATATTAATTTTTAGTATTAGCGCACCGATATTCGCAAAAAAAAATATTGCTATAGATCCCGATAATCTTTTTCCTAAGGTAAAATTGCAAACCTCAAAAGGGGTAATTATTGTTGAGTTAGATCGCGTAAAAGCACCAATAACCGTCGATAATTTTTTAACTTATGTCGTTTCTGGTGAATATAACAACACCGTATTTCATCGTATCATTGCAGGTTTTATCGCCCAAGGCGGCGCTTACGATAAAGACTTTACTCTCAAAAAAAGTAATGGCGATATTGTGAATGAGTCGGGTAATGGTTGGAAGAATGTTACTGGTACTATCGCTATGGCAAAAGAAATGCGTCCTCACACAGCAAACCGTCAATTCTTTTTTAATCTTGCCGATAATAAAACCTTAGATCCTGGGCGAAAATGGGGCTATGCAGTATTTGGTAGTATTGTCGAAGGCGAAGAAGTAATCGAGGCCATAGGAAAAGTTAAAACTCATTATGATGAAGCTCTCGGTTGGGAAGATGTTCCTGTTACACCCGTATTTTTAATAAAAGCAACCTTACTACCAGCAGAATAGTGAGTAAGTAAGTAAGTAAGTAAGTAAGTAAGTAAGTAAGTAAGTAAGTAAGTATTTATCTAAAAAAAACACGGTATAATCAAGAAATTCACCTTAATATTTTTTAAATTATATTTTATGGCTAATTTATTGATTATATTAGCTAATACTTATTTAGTTACAGATTATACCAAAGTAGTATATCGACCACTTTGACAAACAGCGTTTTATCACCCATAACTTAAGCAAGCAAAAACTAAAAACACGCTAACATTAACCATTAAAGAATAACCATTAAACAACATGCCTATGTACTTGGTTCAGGTAGACTTGTAGCTTGTAGGTTGGGCTTCAGCCCATCAATTCATGTTATTTATTCTGCCTTTGACGACATAAATGTCGACCTACAGAAGAATTACCGAATTAAATAAGGGTTCCTGAGTTATCTGCATAGGCATGTTAAACAACGTTAAATTAAAATAATAAATATTTCCAATCCCATACTGTTTTTTAGATGTGTGAGACATTATGCAATTGATGTATTTTAAAATCAGCAGTCAAAATTATTGACTAGAGGGATTTATGATAATTGAGCAGTTTATCCATGAAAAAACACTGCAACTTAATACTTATATAAAGGCTGTTTTAGCCAAAACTATTCATTACACCGAATTAGACTTATTTATTAATGATGTTATGGAAGAATGGACATCTTTGTTAGTCACGGAAGAAAGCCCAAATAGTGCCCGTGAACGAGTCTTCTGGCATTTAATTCACGAATTATGCTTACATGGCGCACAAGCCTTACAGCATGACTTATTCCTAAAAAGCGAAGTTAATACTTGTATCGATTTTTTTGATGGCGTAGGTAGTTACCCAATCGACTGTATTGGCTGGCGTCCTATTGCTTAATAAGTCAGGCTAGCTTTTTTTTTGCTTTAAAACCGATTCTAAATCCGCCCCAGTGTTTACCTTCAATAAATATTGGTGCTGAAATATCATGCATTATTTCCCCGGTATCTCTTTTATAGGTTTGCAATAAAAATTTATCCGTATGTGCACCACAACGTATTCCTGTCGCATCAGAAAAAATACGCTTAGTACGATTTTGAGCAAAATCTATTTGATAGTTCCCCGTTAATGGTTTAGAAAAACATTTATTATGGGTTGGAAAATAACCATTAATGTCAACCGCACCTGCATAAATCATGGCATCAAACTTTGCCAACAAAGACTCTTGAACACTGGGTAAAACTTGATCGGTAAACTTATCAAAACTAGTGCTATGCTTTTGCGGATCGGTATTCGCTATTTTATGATATCTAAAATCAAATAAATCACCCGTAGATATTTTTCCTTGCTTAATACTTTGCTCAAATATTTTCCCTACCTCATCTGCTGCAAATTGCACTTGCTCAGACATAATTTCAATCAATGAATGGGTTTTAAAATCAGCTAATTGCACAAACACAGACTCAGTGCTGGTTGATAAACCTTGTGCTTGTATTGAAACACTCTTAGTATCGCGACCTTTACTCAATAAAAAATCATGCAAGTTAGTAATAGATGAAGAAATAATGCTTGAGGTATTATCAAATTCTTGTAGCGCATGACTAATATAGCCGCTAGCATCAGAAGATTCGCTGGTTAGTTGACGAATATTATTAAGTGCACTAGACAGCTCGCCCATAGTTGTTACCACGGTGGACGTTTGTACAACAATTTGTGACATAACATTGGTAGTTTCTTCGGTTTCATCACTAATTTGTTTAAGCATTTGTGCTATTTGATCCGTTGCATCAGCCGTTTTCGAGGCTAACGCTCTTACTTCATCAGCAACCACGGCAAAACCTCGTCCTTGCTCTCCTGCGCGTGCAGCTTCTATAGCGGCATTAAGTGCTAATAAATTAGTTTGCCCTGATATACCATCAATAACTTCAGTAATGCTTTGTATTTCTATTGCTTTTTTTGATAACGATTTTATCTTTTCCGCCGCAGCGAGCACATCATTATGCAAAGTTTCGACAATATGAATGTTCGCATTAATATTTTCAGCGCCTTCGTCACTGGCTTTTACCGCCAAGTTTGCTTGTTTTGATGCAAGTGCCGCATTGTTATTAATTTCATTGGTACTCACTGACATTTGCTCTGCTGCGGTCGCTAACTGATCAACATCATCACTTGATTTATTAATCGCCGTATTTAACTGCTCAAGAAAAAAACTTATTTCAGCGGCATTTATCGCTAATTCACTAGCTTGATTGTCTATTATTTTAGCCGAGGTATTGTGCTGCATCAGCTTATTAACAAGCAAATCAATTATATTACCGGCTGACTGCTCACTGTTAACGTTTGATAATATAGCGGAAATATCAGCAGGTATTTCATTTGATTGACGTAAGTGTAGGTGAGAAGTTAAATAATATTTTAATAGCAAGGCAAAAAATAGCGTTACTATAAAGCTAACACTTAACGTAATTTCTATATGCTTTTCAGCAAAAACGCTAAAACTATAAACATTAATAAAGGTGATCATTAATGCCGATAGTATGATCAAAATAATTGTTTTAGCATTCATCCGTGAATTCAAGGTTGAAATGTTACTCACCATTACTTATTTTCCTAAAGTCGCAATAACCAAAAGTATCAATAAAGACTACTTTGACCACTACATAAAAACTAACCATCAATTAAATTCAAGTTAAATAAATAGCAGTGTATTAACAACTAGACCTTAGTCTATTTTTTCGACCAGACTTTTTATTCCTGCTATTTTTAAGCATAAATACATTTTCTTTCATATATCACTTCTGTCTGTAGCAAGTCTTTGCTAGGCTAGGAATAAGTTTTCCTCAGTTATTTATTCATGTCATCAACACATTCTTTTCGCCAAGTTTTTGGTTATTTTAAAGACCGTCGTCTACTCACTATATTTTGTTTTGGTATTGCCAGTGGTTTTCCTTGGGTAATGATAGGTTCGGCCATGAGTGGTTGGTTAAAAGACGAGGGATTAAGTCGCTCTAGCATCGGCTTATTTGGCTTGATTTTTGTTGCTTATAGCATTAATTTTTTATGGTCGCCGTTAGTTGATCGAGTAAGGCTTTATAAATTAACGACTTTTTTAGGGCAACGTAAAAGTTGGATTGTTGTCACGCAATTCATCATTGTGCTCGCGGCTTTTCAATTAAGCCAACTTAATGTGGCACATCAACTAAGTTTAATGGCGTTATTTGGACTAATTATTGCGCTTGCTGGAGCAACACAAGATATTGCTGTTGACGCTTATCGTATTGATATTTTATCGCAAGGTGTAAGCGGTGAAGAGGAAGCGAATTTAATGACCGCAGGCTCTGCCATGGCCACCTCTGGCTGGTGGACAGGCTATGCAGGGTTAGGTAGTATCGCTTTTATTTTGGTAGACCAACCCAATTGGCAGTGGTCGCAAGTTTATTTAGTGCTTGCTGGCATCATGAGTTTATTAATGATCACCGCTTTTATTGTTAAAGAACCCATTAATAATAGAGAAATCGAGCAAGCAGCTATTGAACAAAATTATCTTAACGCTTTACCGTATTTTGGTCATCGTCCGTTAGTTATTTTATTACTGCTACCGCTTATTTTTTTAGCGATCATTTATGCTAATATTGGCTATCCTTATTGGCCTGAGTCGCTAATGAGTAACGACTATCGTTTTAGCTTTTTAAGCGTATTTATTGTAATGCTGTTAGTTGTTTTCTCTCGACAACTAGCGTTACTTAATAAAAAAATAAATAATGTTACTCATAGCCTAAAACCAAAACCAGTTACACCTATTCATAAACTCACCGCTTGGTTACTAACAACCTTAGTAGCCCCTATTCAAGAGTTTTTTCAACGCAATGGCACAAAACTCGCACTGTCTATTTTATTATTTATCTTTTTATTTAAATTGGGTGAAGCTTATTTAGGACGAATGTCTATCGTGTTTTATCGTGAAATCGGCTTTAGTAATAGTGATATTGCTTATTATTCTAAAATGATCAACTGGGCAGTCACCATAGTATTTTCATTAATCGGCAGCGTATTCACCATGCGTTATGGTATTTTAAAAGGATTATTTATTGGCGGCATTGCTATGGCATCAAGTAATCTGTTATTTGCCTTAATGGCAACGGTAGGACCTGACAAAGCATTATTTGCCTTTACCGTATTGGTAGATGGTTTTACTTCGGCATGGGGTTCGGTTGCCTTTGTTGCCCTACTTTCAGTGCTATGTAACCGTACATTTACTGCTAGCCAATATGCACTAATGGCATCGCTTGGCACTTTTGGCCGAGTAATGCTGGGGTCTTATTCAGGCATTATGGTAGATTATTTAGGTGGCAATTGGTCATTGTTTTTTGTGCTCACCGCATTAATGGTGATCCCAAGCTTGCTGTTTTTATATAGTATTCGTAAACCGCTTACAGAATTAATTAATCAACAACAACAAGTTAAATGTGATTAATTACTATTTATAACGTATATTAAAATACCATCGTTTATAAAATATAATTGCCTCTAAATTTGGATAGAAATGATTAAATTTTTCTTTTTACTACCTATTTTAATGTCTGCTATCTGGTGGTGGTTTTTAGATAACAAGGGTTACACATTAAAACAAGGCTTAAAAGGTTTTGCTTACATCATTGCTTTTAACGCCGTTATTATTGCCTTTTTTGTATTGATGCTGTTTGTAACGCATTAATACGTGATAATGCCTGTAAGGATATAAAATAATAAAACCAACATAAACTTGTTGGTTTTATTGTTAAAAACTCATCTCTTTAATCACTTTTTTAGAACTGATAACTTAAAATCACCCCACCATCAAAACGATTTACATTCGCGCGATTACTTTGCCCATATCCCCCTTCAAAACGAATTTTAACGCCTGAGTTGTGAACGCCTGAAAAATAATAACTGTAGTTTAAAGCTACACCATTGGTGGTTTCACTATCAAGCACTTCAAATAACGAACAGATAAATTCACTGGTACTATTATTGGTAGTATCACTACAATGTGTCGCATCTCTAGAACCAATAGCACCCAAAGTAAAACCTAACGTTTGGTTATTACCCGATAATTGTTGTTCAAACCCAAGTGAAAAACCGTAATCTAAACCCGCTTTAACGTTGGCAAAAAAACGTTGATCATCATTCATCGCGGGCATAGACACATCTAAAACACTAACGAACGGATAACCTGTACCCGCAGAAAATTTTATCTCACTAGCTTTAGCACTAAAACTAAATCCCAAGATGAGTATCAGTAGTAAATTAAAATGAAAGAACTTCATTGATTTCCTTATTATCTATTGAGAAAAACTCATTTTAGTTTACAGTTTAATAACAATTAAACAATATAATTTCATTCTCATTAGGTAATAAAAAAACCTCACTGTTTTACAACAATGAGGTTTAAATATTTATAATAAAGTTAAGTATATATTGTGAATAAAATTATTCCCATTCAATAGTCGCTGGTGGTTTACCACTTATGTCATAGACTACACGCGAAATACCATCAATTTCGTTAATAATACGGTTAGACACTAACCCTAAAAAATCATAAGGTAAATGCGACCAACGAGCGGTCATAAAGTCGATAGTTTCAACACAACGTAAACTTACTACCCAATCATATTTACGCGCATCGCCCATAACCCCAACTGAACGTACGGGTAAAAACACCGTAAAGGCTTGGCTTACTTTTTGGTATAAATCATGATTGTGTAATTCTTCAATAAATATAGCATCTGCGCGGCGTAGTAAATCACAATATTCTTTTTTCACTTCACCCAAAACACGTACCCCTAAACCAGGCCCAGGAAATGGATGACGATATAGCATGTCGTATGGCAAACCTAGTTCTAAACCAATTTTACGAACTTCATCTTTAAATAATTCACGCAATGGTTCAATTAAACCGAGAGCCATATCGTCAGGCAAACCACCGACGTTATGATGAGATTTAATCACATGCGCTTTACCCGTAGCAGAGGCCGCAGATTCAATCACGTCAGGATAAATAGTGCCTTGTGCTAACCATTTTGCATTATTGAGTTTTTTCGATTCTTCATCGAACACTTCAACAAAAACATTACCGATAATTTTACGTTTTTTCTCAGGATCAGCTTCACCTTTCATGCGATCTAAAAAGCGATCTTCAGCTTTAACATGAATAATATTTAAACCAAATTTATCGCCAAACATATCCATGACTTGTTGGCCTTCGTTTAAACGCAACAAGCCATTATCAACAAATACACAGGTTAATTTATCACCAATAGCTCGTTGCAATAACATTGCTACCACTGATGAGTCAACACCGCCAGAAAGCCCTAAAATAACTTCATCATCGCCAATTTGTGTTTTCATTTTGGCAATAGCATCTTCAATAATAGTGGCTGATGTCCATAGTTTTTCACATTGGCAAATAGTAACAATAAAGTGTTCTAAAATACGTAAACCTTGTTTAGTGTGCGTTACTTCGGGATGAAACTGTACGCCGTAGAATTTTTTATTTTCATTGGCTATTGCCGCAAAAGCACAGCTATCAGTTTTAGCAATCGTAGTAAAACCGGTAGGAATACTGGCAACTTTATCGCCATGACTCATCCATACATCTAAGAGTGCATTACCATTATCAGCAACATGGTCTTCAATAGCGTTAAATAACGCTGATTTAGTGATAACTTCTACCGCAGCATAGCCGAATTCTTTATGTTCGCTACTTTGTACACTACCGCCTAATTGCTCAGCCATAGTTTGCATGCCGTAGCAAATACCTAATACGGGCACGCCAGCATTAAATACATATTCTGGTGCGCGTGGAGAATTATTCTCTGTTACCGACTCTGGTCCACCCGCAAGAATAATACCTGTAGGGTTAAATTTTTTAATTTGCGCCTCGGTTACATCCCAAGCCCAAAGCTCACAATAAACACCAATTTCACGCACACGACGAGCAATAAGTTGAGTGTATTGTGAACCAAAATCTAAAATTAAGATGCGATGATCATGAATGTCTTTGCTCATGTTTTTTCCTATCAATTTAGGTTGGGTTGATCCCAATAAAATAATGTAGATCGCCGCTTGCTGCGACAACTCAAGTTATACTGATTATCAATATTGTCGAGCCTCGCTACGCTCGTGTCGACCTACAAAAAAGCCGATCTAAGCAAATCGAGAATCATACAATCCTCATTATCTAGTTAAATTTAACAAAATAATTTTGTTCGAGAGCAAAGAAGAAGCGCGGAAACTAGTTTACTAATTGAGCACTTCTGATGCTGATATCGTCAAAAAGATGAAGTTAAATTAACTAGACCTATAGTTAGGCGCTTCTTTGGTGATGGTCACATCATGTACATGCGACTCGCCCATGCCTGCTGAAGTGATCTTCATAAACTCAGGTTTTGTGCGCATAATTTCAATGGTTGCACTGCCTGTTAAGCCCATAGATGAACGTAAACCGCCCATTTGTTGATGAATAATTGCTGCAACATGACCTTTATAAGCTACACGCCCTTCAATACCTTCAGGCACTAATTTATCGGCTTCACCATCTGATTTTTGAAAATAACGATCACTTGAGCCTTCTTTTTGACTCATTGCGCCTAATGAACCCATACCGCGATACGATTTATAATAACGACCTTGATATAATTCAACTTCACCAGGTGATTCTTCGGTGCCAGCAAACATGCTTCCAACCATCACACAATGCGCGCCCGCAACAAGTGCTTTAGCAATATCACCAGAAAAACGAATACCGCCATCGGCGATCACTGGAATGTCAGTCCCTTTTAAACCTTCAACCGCATCAGAAATAGCCGTTAATTGTGGCACACCTACCCCCGTAACAATACGGGTAGTACAAATAGAACCTGGGCCAATACCTACTTTTACCGCATCAACACCCGCATCAGCTAATGCTTTTGCGCCAGCACCTGTGGCAACATTGCCCGCAATAATTTGTAAATAAGGATAGGCTTTACGCGTGGCACTTACACGGTCTAATACACCTTGAGAATGACCATGTGAGGTATCAATTAATAATACATCAACACCAGCCTCAACTAAGGCTTCAATTCGCTCGTCTGTACCCGCGCCAACACCAACTGCAGCACCAACACGTAAACGACCTAATTCGTCTTTACATGCATTAGGTTTACTTTCTGCTTTTTGATAATCTTTAACGGTGATCATACCGATTAATTTAAAGGCGTCATCGACCATCAGAATTTTTTCAATGCGATTTTCGTGCATTAACCCTAAAATTTCATCACGGCTAGCACCATGTTTAACGGTCACTAATTTATCTTTAGTGGTCATCATTGCTGAAACGGGCTTACTTAAATTAGTAACAAAACGTAAATCACGCCCCGTAATAATACCCACTAAATTATTATCGCCATCAACCACTGGAAAACCAGAAAAACCTAAGTCATCAGCTAAACGCATAATACTTTCAATAGAATTGTCTGGATTGACGGTAACAGGATCAGACACAATACCACTTTCATATTTTTTAACTTGAGCAACATTTTTAGCTTGCTCAGCAATGGTCATGTTTTTATGGATAAAACCAACGCCACCTTCTTGAGCTAAGGTGATCGCTAAACGCGCTTCAGTTACTGTGTCCATAGACGCAGAAATCATTGGTACATTAAGATTTATTTTTCGAGTTAAACGGGTAGTTAAGTCGGCAGTATGGGGTAGTACCGTAGAATGGGCAGGTACTAATAAAACATCGTCAAAAGTTAACGCTTCTTGGGCAATTCGTAGCATCGCAACATCTCTCTAGCAAGGTGAATAGGGAGTAAATATTGCGGCAGAATTTTAACCGTTTTCGTGCATTAGGTAAACCAATATTTAGCTTTTTATTGAAAAAAATGCAGATCAGGGCCCACAACAAAGTTATACTACGCCTTACTTGAATTACTAATGATATAAAAACTAAACCTTTATGACGCAACAGCACATTTTACAAGTGAGTGAACTCACCAAAAAAGTACGTTTTCTTATAGAAAGTGAGCTTAATACGGTATGGTTAACGGGTGAAATATCTAATTTTATCGCGGCTAGCTCTGGTCATTGGTATTTATCATTAAAAGACAGTAAATCCCAAGTAAAGTGCGCGATGTTTAAAGGCAATAATCGTCGCGTTAGAATAACGCCCCGCAATGGTCAACAAGTGTTAGTGCGTGCAAAAGTATCATTGTATGAACCGCGCGGTGATTTTCAATTAATACTTGAGCAAATGGAAGATGCGGGTACTGGTTTATTACGGCAAAAATTTGAACAATTAAAAGATAAACTTGCGCTTGAAGGACTATTTTCACTTAGCCATAAAAACGCCTTACCAAGTCATATAAATTGTGTAGGTATAGTTACTTCAGCAACTGGCGCAGCAGTAAAAGATATTATCACGGTATTACAACGCCGTAATCCAAGTATATCAGTAATTATTTACCCGAGCTTAGTACAAGGCGATAATGCCGCCGCACAAATTAGCCAAGCGATAGCATTAGCGAATAATCGTAATGAATGCGATGTGCTTATTGTTGGTCGCGGTGGTGGTTCGTTAGAAGATTTATGGTGCTTTAATGAAGAAGCCGTTGTGCGCGCCATTTTTGCTAGCGCCTTGCCAATTATAAGTGCGGTGGGACATGAAATTGATACCACCTTAAGTGATTATGTTGCCGATTTACGTGCCGCAACACCGTCAGCAGCCGCAGAATTAGTCTCGCAAGACAGCGGCGAACTATTAAAACTATTACAGCATCTTCAACAACGCTTACAACACAGTATAAATCAAAAACAAGCACGCCAGCATCAGCAGTTATTAGCGTTACAACATCGTTTAGCACAAGTTCATCCTGAACAAAGATTACAGTTACAACAACAAAGATGTGATGATTTAACGCTACGTTTACAACAAGTTATTACTCGTGAATTAAAGCGTTTTAAGCAGCAACCCTTATATTTAGTTGAACGATTACAGCATTTATCACCCACAAAAAACATTCATTACTTACAACAATCCACTCAGCAATATCAACAACGTTTACAGGCAGCAATGCAACATAAATTAAGTACTAGTGGTGATAAGTTTGCGGCGGTTATTGAACAATTGCATTTAGTTAGTCCGCTGGCAACCTTAGCGCGTGGTTATAGTATTGTCCGTGATAAAAGTAACCAAACGATTAGTTCGAGTAAACAAGTGCAGAAGAATGAGACAATTAATATTCAATTAAATGATGGAACTATAAAAGCCAAAGTGATTGGTTAGGCGGTTTAAGCACTTAACCTTCATCACCCATCGTGGTTAATAGAAGTTTTTTTACTTTTTTACAATCCTTATCAGCAAAGCTTACCCCAATAGAAACCGCATTGGGTAATTGTTTAATATTACAAATGCTCACGCTTAATTCTAACGATCCTAGTTCTAAATAATCTTCAATCAGTAGCGGGCAATTTATTTCATGACTTAACGCAAGTTTTTCGCCACGTTCAATATAGAGCTGACAACCGCTGATAGATAAATCGGTAATTAGCACACGCCATTTTTTTTTGTTAAAAACAATAGCCGCTTTAATTTCGGTATCTATGCGAGTAAAGTGACGCAAACTTTGCAAACCAACTTCATTAGGAAATTCTAACACTAACAATTTAATAGGGTGCAGCACGGTTTGTTTTATTTTACTCGCAAAAGCGACTACTGCACCTTCATGCCCTTCAATAATACCTCGTACTGCCGTTTTAACTCCTTGCTTAATATGCACAGCAAAACTGCCGACTTTATTTGAATCAGGATATTGAATTAATACATAATTTTGCGGTAGATAACCAATAAAAGTAGTGCGATAACGTGCTTTTTGACCTGCTGGTGTTAAAATATCAAGAGTGATGGTAGAACCGGCTTGTAACAAACCTAAGTGTCGAGCTAAGCGATCTGCGGTAGTAACTTGTTTTTTTTCATCGACCATGAAGTTGAGAGAGTAATTAATTGGCAGGTACTATTAATTTAGCGCTTTTAATAGCAAAAATCCAATCATAGTGATTGGATTTTACAGCAATGGCTTGTAACGGCATCCCTAAATACAGATTAATCTTTTTTATAACCTTGTGTTGCTCTGGCTATTTTCTTTCTCTCGGTATAATTAAGCTTCTTTTTACCTGCAAATGGATTACTGGTTTCCCTAAATTCAATACGAATAGGCGTGCCCATAATTTTTAACGATTTACGGTAATAATTCATCAAATAACGTTTGTAACTTTTAGGTAATTTTTTCGCCTGATTACCGTGAATAACAATTATTGGTGGATTATAACCACCTGCATGCGCATATTTTAATTTAATGCGACGACCTTGTGCCATTGGTGGTTGATGATCAAATACTGCCATATCCAATATTTTAGTCACCATTGAGGTAGAAATACGTTTAGTAGCTGAGTCAAAGGCTTCTTCTACCGATTCATATAAATGTCCCACCCCCGTACCATGTAAGGCTGAAATAAAATGAATACGAGCAAAGTCGATAAATCCTAAACGGCGGTCAATTTCAGATTTAATTCTGTTTTTTACGTCTTCATCAAGACCATCCCATTTATTCACCGCTAAGACCAGTGAGCGCCCTGCTTCTAAAATAAACCCTAACAAACTTAAGTCTTGCTCGGCCAAACCTTCACGGGCATCAATAATCATTAAGCAAACATTCGCGTCTTCAATAGCGCGCAAAGTTTTAATCACTGAATATTTTTCAACAATATCAGTGACATTTTTACGGCGACGAATACCTGCAGTGTCAATTAATACATATTCGCGACCATTACGTTCCATCGGAATATAAACACTGTCGCGTGTAGTGCCAGGCATATCAAAAACAACAACGCGGTCTTCACCTAAAATACGGTTAGTTAGTGTTGACTTACCGACATTAGGCTTACCAATAATGGCGAGTTTAATTTTGTCATCTTGTTGCGGTTCGTCAGCACTTTCATCAAGGCTTAGTTGTTCTAATTCTTCAACGCTTAATTCTTGTTCAAATTCATCCTGATCTTCATTTACGTTTTCATTTGCATCTTTTGCAATTTGTTCAGCTAATTCTTCAATATGCGGTAACAGTGCTAAAGTAACTAATTGGGTAACACCGCGACCATGCGCAGCAGCAATTTTATGTACCTCACCTAACGCCAACGAGTAAAATTCAGCGATTGCAGAATCAGCATCAATGCCATCTACTTTATTAGCCACTAAAAAAATACTTTTGTTTTGTTTACGTAAATGTTCAGCAATACTTTGATCGGCAGAGGTTAATCCTGCTCGAGCATCCACCAAAAATAATACTGCGTCGGCTTCTTCAATCGCCATAAGCGATTGTTCAGCCATTAACGCATCAATACCTTCTTCATTGCCGTGAATACCTCCCGTATCAATAACAATAAAGGGGTGGCCTTCTACTTGCGCTTTACCATATTGGCGATCACGCGTTAAACCGGGGTAATCGGCAACTAAAGCATCTCGGCTTCGCGTTAGACGATTAAATAAAGTTGATTTGCCCACATTAGGACGACCAACAAGTGCTATAACAGGAAGCATGATCACCTCAAAAACTAATAAAACAAAACTTTATTTGGTTATGTCTATTATTTAAGTATATTAAATTTTTTAATTTTATCGTCATACTGGTACTGAAACAAGTTAGGTATAACGACAGTGTAGTATCTTAAATGAACAACAATGTTCTAAGACTTAATAAATAAACAACGGCTCCAATGCTTATTAACATGGGAGCCGTTTATAACTTTAGCCCAAAAACGCTTAAGGCGTTTTTATTGCTTCAATATCACCATCACGAGATTCAGCATAAATAATACCTTTATCTACTATAGGTGTCGCGTAAATTGCACTGTTATCAACTTGATGACGAGCAACCATTTCACCTGTTTCTTTGTCTATCCAATGCAAGTAACCCTCAAAGTCACCAACAACAATATATTTACCCACCACAACAGGGCCAGTGACACCACGATTAGTTAGTAATAATTGGCTCCATTGTTCTAAACCATTAATACGTCCAATAGAATACACATGACCTTTAATGTCAGTTATATAAATATTATTACCTTCTAAAGCGATACTGCGATAAGAAGAATACTGGCGTTTCCAAACAATACGACCACTGCGTAAATCAATTGCAGCTAAACTACCACGAGAAGAAATTGCATATAATTTATCACCAAAAACAATAGGTGAGCTGTCTATGTCAATAACACGATCTAACTCAGTAGAACCGGTGGCATCGCCAAGCGCAGTCGTCCAACCTTCTTGACCAGACGTTAGCATATAAACAGTCATATCACCTGACGCACCGCCAACTAACACGCCTCCCGAAGCAATAACAGGTGAGCTAGTACCTCGTAGCGATAAAGGTGGTACTTCTTGTTCTATACTCCAAACTTCTTTACCGTCTTTCGCATCAAAGGCTTTAACTAAGCCCGACACGGTATTTACCACGACAATGCCAGAGTCAATAGCAGGAGCGGCAATAATTTCGCCTTTCGCTTCACTTTGCCATAACAAGTCACCTGTTTTAGCATCTAACGCATAAAGTTCACCGTTTTCGCTACCAACAAAAACTTTATCCATACCCGCAACAACGCCACCAGATAACATGGCTGACTTTCTGCTATCAAAAAATCCAGATTTGAATTTTAATGCACTAATATCGGTATGCCACTGCTCTTTACCCGTATCAATATTAAACGCGTAAACATCACCATCACGATTTGCACTAAAAAGAGCACCATAAGCAACTGTCGACTTTAGTCGAGAAAAGTACCCATCAATGCCATCTATATTTTTAGACCACAACGTATCAACTTTAAATTGTTGGGTTATTTCAGGTAATTCAGCAACTTTGGTTGCTTCATCTTCATCATCCGTTGATGAACACGCCATTAAAGTACTAGAAAGCATTAATATTGCTAATAATTTTTTATTTATAAATTTCACACATCACCCAAAGGTTAATTAAACAGCTAAAATTAAAAACGATTAATCAAGCGCAATGGCTAAATCATCAATTTTCATTTGTAATACTGAGCTTGCTTTTAAACCATCATTATCAATTGCCGTTTGATAGGCTGTACGTGCTAAATCATTTTTACCTTGCAGTACATAAATATCGCCTTTTGCTTCTTCGATACTCGCAATAAATGATTCAGGCATAACGTTCGCTAAATTAGCTAACGCTTTATCGTACTGTTTTAATTGTGTTTGCAATTGCGCTAAGCGTATTATGGCAATGGCTTTTATGCCTGCATTAGGTGCTTTATCAATTGCCGTTTGTAAATATTTAACCGCTTGAGTGTAATCTTTATGACTTAATACATTTTTCGCCATAGCGAATGCCGTTAATGAGGCATAGCTAGAATCTTTATGTTGCGCAATAAATACCGCTGCTTTTTGATTAAATTCTTCCGGTTTCTTATCGGCTAATTCCATATTGACCATATAGGTATCCGCAGTTTTTTGTTGCTCAGCCAATTGATGATCTTGATAATAATTTAAACCGATAAAGCCAGAAAAACCGATCACTAAACCCGCAATTATTGAATTGCCATTCTCACTCCAAAAACTTTTAATCGCTTCTACTTGTTGTTCTTCTGTTTGATAAATTTCCACAACTTAACCCTTTTAATTCTTTGTATTCGTTTTTATATTAACGGTTTATAATAATGTTTCTAAAAAAGCTGGCACTTGGTTAAAGTCCATACTTTGCTGTTCTTTTCGTTCACGTAAATATTTAATAGTGACCTTTTGTGTCGCTATTTCATCTTCACCCAAAATAATCGCAATGCTAGCACCTGACTTATCAGCGCGCTTCATTTGTTTTTTAAAATTACCACCACCACAATGACATTGAATGCGAATATCTTGTACTTTATCTCGCCACTGCTCAGCTAATTGATTAGCTTTAATATCAACACCATCGCCTAACATTGCCACATAAACATCAACTTGTGGACGAATATTTTGTGCTTTGTCAAGGCTAGTTAACATCAACACCAAACGTTCAATACCTAAAGCAAAACCAAATGCAGGTGTTGCTTTGCCGCCTAACTGCTCAACTAAGCCGTCATAACGACCACCAGCACAAATAGTACCTTGTGCACCTAAACTGCTAGTAACCCATTCAAATACAGTACGATTATAATAATCTAAGCCACGTACTAAGCGGTCATTTAACACATATTTTATGCCTGCCGCCTCTAAACGCTGACACAAACTAGCAAAATGCTGCTGCGACTCTTGCGTTAAATAGTCTGATAGCTTAGGTGCATCAACTAAAACTGCTTGCACCTCAGAATTTTTACTATCGAGTACACGCAAAGGATTACTATGCATTCTGCGTTTACTGTCTTCATCTAATTTTTCTTGATGAAGGGTTAAATATTCAATCAATGCTTCACGATACTTTGCTCGTTCTTCATTTGAACCTAACGAATTTAGCTCTAGTGTGACCACGTCTTCGATGCCAAGTTCCCGCCAAAGTCGCGCAGAGAGCATAATTATTTCAGCGTCGATGTCAGCACTAGCAAAACCAAAAGCTTCAATACCAAATTGATGAAATTGACGATAACGACCTTTTTGTGGACGTTCATGGCGAAACATTGGCCCCATATACCATAAACGCTGCTCTTGGTTGTACAATAAACCATGTTGATTACCCGCACGCACGCAGCTTGCTGTACCTTCTGGACGCAAGGTTAAGCTGTCACCATTTCGGTCTTCAAAAGTGTACATTTCTTTTTCTACAATATCGGTAACTTCGCCAATAGAGCGCTTAAATAAAGCAGTAGACTCAACAATGGGCATACGTATTTCACTAAAACCATAGTTGCTGGCAACGCGTCTTAATACCGTTTCGACCATTTGCCAAATATTTGTTTCGTTAGGTAGGCAGTCGTTCATGCCTCTAATTGCCTGAATTGCTTTACTCACTTAGCGGATTCTCTCTTACTGATAAAAAATGCAACGTGCATTATAGGCAGATTAAGGGTAAACGTAAATAAAATTACCGTTTAATACGAAACAATATATTAAGACTAATTAACCCAATCTTTACCTTTATTCGCCGCTAAAGAAATACATACCACTTCAGTATTGGTTAAACGATCTTGAAAACTTAATTTATTTTTGCGATCAAACAACACTAAAACATTTCCCGCCCCTAATAAAGTTGGCAAAATTCGTTTTAGGCCTGTCATTATAGAAATTAAGCTACCGTCTTGATTTTGCACACGTAAACGCCATGCGCGCATACCTAACGTTTGTCCACTTTTAGCCCAAAAATAAACAAAGAAAAACACCACCCAACCTAACTTCCATGCTTCATTAGTATATTTATAAAGAGTGTTTTGCATTAACACATCAATATCGTGTTGATAACCTGCCATATCGATAAAGCCAAACTGAATCAATAAATAAAAAAGGCCAAACGACACCGCTCCTGCAATCATATAAACCGCCATAGCAATTAAAAAGTCATAAAACCAACCACCAAAACGACGAAAAAAACCAGCACGAGGAAAAACAGACTCAGCAGACATAAAAATAACCCTACAAAAATTTGTCGCTAGTCTAGCAAAATTAACGACATTGTTGAATTTTATCGCTGGCTATATTTCTTAAACAAGCAACCCAAGCAAATCATTTGCACAAATAACCAGCAAACAACGCTGTTAACTATAAAAACGGTTGCTTAACTGACAAGTTTAATTATAATGCCAATCTCTTGAAAAGCTTATTACAAGCTCTATTCATAATGCCGGTGTGGTGAAATTGGTATACACGACGGATTCAAAAAACAAAGCGTATTCGCTATGATTTTTGTAACTCATTGAAAGTTAAATTTCTTTCAATTAAAAATAAATAAAAATTGCTCGTAAAGTTTTGTAAAGTTTCTTGTGAAGTAATTTTACAAAACCTTATGTTTTAGGTTTAACCGTTTTGCCGGTGTGATGAAATTGGTATACATGGTTGATTCAAAATCAACTGCCTTCGGGCGTGGCGGTTCGAGTCCGCCCACCGGTACCACTAATAACAAGCCCTACTCTTAATTGAGTAGGGCTTTTTATTACATCAATCCTTTTTCATTTAGACTTACAAAACCGTCCTCGCCAATAATAATATGGTCTAAAACCTTTATATCCAAAAGTTCAGCCACTTTCTGCATCCTCTTTGTAAATTGAATATCGCTTTGGCTTGGTGTTGGCACACCTGACGGGTGATTGTGCGCTAATATGACAGCAGGCGCGTTTATAATGACGGCTGTGCGTAATACTTCCGATGGCCTTAATGAAACTGAATTGACTGTGCCACTGGCGACAACTTCGTAATTCATAATGGTGTGCTGATTGGATAAGTTGATAACCACAAACTTCTCTTTTGGTTCAAACTTTAAGAAGTTAAATGCGCTATAAACTTTATGTGGTGCGTCAAGTAATTTGCCAGTGATATCACAATCAACTTGAGTAAACTTATAACGCACCTCTATTTCTCGTAAGATTGCCATTATCGCAAAGACTGCTTTTTGCCTTTACAATACGGGCATATCTGCCCACGACAATTCTGCTTGTTGCACGATACCATTTTGCATCTAACACAGATTTTAAGTAATCCCCACTTTTTACAGCAGGGACAGAAGCCCATCTGCGCCATTATTTAGACTTTCTCGGTGGTGCTTTGATGGCATTTAACTGGTTACCTAACTCACCATTTTTAACTGCTTCGATAATGGTGTTTAGTATTGGTAAAAGGTTTTCTTTTTTACCGACAGTTATCGCAGTTTTCCCCTTGGACAACTCTAATGATTTACTTCCGTATTTTACTTCTAAGTAATAACAGTCTTTCAATTCATAAAACCAAGGTCGAATACGCTTAGGCACTTTAACTTTATTTTTCACGCCACTCTCTGAATCTGTGACTATTTTGAACTTATAAGCGGTGAACTCAGTGTTTTCTAATAAACACTTCGCCATTTCTTGTTGTTCTGTGAGTTTTAATAATAACTTACTTCGGCGCTTTTCGATTGATGATAGTTTTACTTTTTCTGGTTTAGTTGTAAGTGACAACTGGCTTAATAAAGATTTACTCATTTGGCTCTACCTCTCGTTTAATGATTAAAACGATGGTAAAGCCGATGTGAAATGGTCGGCAACCTATATAGAATTATTCTTTCGGTGTTTGATGCTCGCTAAGACAACGGTTTTGAATACCATAAGCCAGTGCTTGCCTAAGTGTATCAAGTTCGGTTTTTGCTTTAATGATGGTGGCACTATCACAGCCATCTAAATACATCGACTGCTTCACCAGAGAATAATAAAGCATATTCATCACGGCAATGCCCGGCTGTTTATCGCTCGCCTTAACTACCGAATAATAGTTCGGTGCTCGACCTAAATACTCTCGGCTAAATTGATACCCTGTTTTACAGAGTCCCAAGTCTTTCAAACTCGCATATATCGCGTCTAAATCATTCATAGTTTCAGCCCTAAATCGTCGGTTGGTTTTTTACTGCCTAATATGGCTTGCTTGGCAGTATTTGGGGTTGGCTTACCTTATCTACTTGTATTTATCACTTGTGTTGAAAAATTAGCGAGAAAAATGACTTTTAATAACGACTTGGAAAAATGAGTTTTGGGTGGATCGAGCGGCACAGTAATACTGGTGGAAAAAAGATTACGGAAAAAGGCTATTTTCATACAGTTTTTTACTGTTTTTTAGCGAAAAGAGATAAATAGAATGATAGGGAAATAAACATAAGCAATAAAACAAGGATTAGTTATGAAGAAAATACGGAGATTAAAAGCAGCACCCAAAAGGCAATTTTTAGAAAAATTTTACCGAATGACTAAAGTTCAACAACAAGCAGTAGGTAGGCTAACCAATGGCAATTTCAAACCAGACTTGGCGGTGACGCTTACTTTTACCGAATGCCCATTTGACAGCAACGTCAACACGCACAACAAGCAACGAACTAATGACCAATATCATTTTTGTGATAAACAATTTCGTAAATTGATGTGCCGCTTGAATAAGGCTTATATGGGTAGTCGATGGACTAAAGAAAACAAGCAAGATGTTATTCAGGTGTTTGCTGTTATAGAAATTAGTAAAAATAACCGCTACCACTATCATCTTGCTTTTGAAGTGCCAACAACTAAAGCAAGCCTAACAAGGCAAAAACAAACCAAAGAGGAGTTTCAAGATTGCATCATCAAACACTGGAATAGGTTTGGCTATGTGCATAAACCTAAAGACCCAAGTGATAAAAAGAAAACTCCAAAAGCAATACCTCAAATTAAGTTCAGAGATATTACCGATAACGGCTGGATTGAATACATTACTAAGGACTTACACAAAGACAGTGGCTTAGGCTACTGTGAGTATTCCAATTTTTCATATTAGTTCAAGTGGCATTCCATATTTACTATTAAGAGCAATTGACATCAATTTACACAAGGATAAGCCTACTGGACTGGGCTTTAATAGCGAAGCGTTGATAAAATATAATCCACTCTCAAGTGTTTCTCATAGTGCTTTCTATAGTGTTTCTCATCGTGGCTCACACAGTAAACTCAACAATGAATCCAATACAAAGTTATCAACACTTCGCCACACTAACAAATTTAATTCACTCTCAAGTATTAAAACAAAATCAAAAAAGGAAAAAACTAAACGCAAAGGCACTATTTAACGGGGCCTGCGAAGTTAAATATGGCAAAGTGTTTTTTGGTTGGCGTAGCCAGACAAATACAACCAACAGCAACAACAGCAACTCTAATAGTGCTACTAATAACAAAAGCCAAGTTAAGCCTATCCTTAACAGTATTTCCTGATACTCAACAGGATAAGCATAACTTTACTTTCCATTCGATAATCTCTCCTTTCTTAAATAAAACTAATCACTAACGGCTAATAACGAGTATCTTGAACAAATAAGTTAGACACTTGCAGTAATAAACAAATAGTATTCAGTAAGGGGTTATGCGCTTACTGGTTTGCTCTAATATCTCTGTGATATTGCTTGCCTCACTTATGCTCTTATTGACTAATAAGTGCGCGGAAATAACCTGTAATTTGTAAAGTGTAGAGGCGAGCAATAACAGCAAGTAAATTACAAATAAATAAATGACGTCAAATGCCGCCTTTAAGTATTATGTTGCCGCTATGGCGTTTGTTGTGTTTTAACTCGGATAAGGCGGCATACAGCACGTTGAAAGAAGAAATAAAGCCGTTCACTTTGTGAACTTAACAAAACAAATCCAATTACAGCAAACCGTTTGCTTTATAATTTGTTTCACCACAAGGTGTTTCGTATTAAAAGAAGTTAAGGTGAAATAAACTAAGTAAAGTTGACTTGATATACCACTAAAGCAAATTAGCCGCATTTAACAAAGTAGTTGGCGATGTGGCTAAATACCTCGCCGTTGTTTGTATGTTGGCGTGGCCTGCTAATTCTTTTAGAATATGTATGCCAACGCCTTTATCAGCCAAGCCAGTTAAAAAACTTCTTCTGCCACTATGGCTTGTGGCACTTTCAATTCCCGCATCTTCAAATATCGTCTTAATAATACTAACCATCGAATTTGGCGTAATAGCACAGCCTTTTTGACTGCGCAGTAATGGCGTGGTGCGCTTTAACTCACCTAATCCCATTTCTACATAATAAGCCTGTAATGCTGCGGCTAATTTATCATTGACGGCAAACACACGACCCTTTTTGCCTTTTGTCTGTGCGGCACTCAAATTGACCATGGTTTTAACTTCACCGCTAACACTAAAAATATCACCAATAACAAGTGCGGCTATTTCTTTAGCCCTAAGCCCTGCTAAAAATGATAACTGTAAGGCAAGGCAGTTGCGTAAACTGTGGCGACCTGAGTTTGCTATGGCTAATGCACGCTTAAATTCATTACTTGATAACACTTTTGCTTGTTTCATCTATTTGCTGCCTTGTTTGCTAATAACCACTCTTTCACTGGCATTTATAGTAAATGATTGGATTAAATACGGCAGCCTTTTTGATTAGGTTTAATCGAGTAATGATTTCATCGCCTTAGCGCATAATCCAATCTTTTGTATATTTCCTGTGATTATTGAATGACTCATAAATAGGGTAAAGGGAGCGAGCATGTACTTTTACGAAATACTAGAATCCAATTACCAACATAAGAAAAAGCAACTTACTGAAGCATTGAGTAGGGAAGAACTACAGAACAATGATTATTATGAACTCGGGGCTGAAAAAATAACATTACGCCATATTCATAATTTACGAAAATCTAAAGACCACGCAGACAGAGAAAAGAAAAAGCGGCTAGAGTTTTTACCTACTATGTATGGTCTAGAAGGGTCTTTGACCAATGACCAAAAAGTGGACTTAGAAAAGGCTAGAATGGATAATGAAACCAAGTTAAGTATAGAGCGCATCAAAGCATTGCAATGAGGAGATAAATAAAAACTTAACTACTCCTTAATAAGGTGTTGGGGTTTTGTGATTTCGAATGCTTCGTGCCTTATCTTTAAATTTTGGTTCTATAGCGGAGAGTGAGTTAAGTCTGCCTAGGAGCCTATTTTTTAGGGTTTCTGGCATATAAGGGGTGTCTTTGAGGATTTTCCATTGTTCTATATCTTGATAGACATTTCTGTGCTGTTCGTTTTTAACAAATTGTTTGCCGTCTTTCAGTATGACGCCTGTAATTACCTTTGCATCATCCTTGGCGTATAGAACCGTTTTTACCGGATGTATTATATGCCCGTGACGTTCAACAATTCTCTTAATTGTTGATATAAATAATTTATTTAATTTATCCCCTGAAAAAGTTATATCATCAACATAAACAGACATTTTTATATCATGCTTTACTGCTATTTTTTCTAATTCCAAAAACATCCCAATATTAGCCCACAAAGCCAAAGGCATACTTATTCTGCTACCTGTTGGAAGATGCTCATTATAGGTGCAAATTTTTGATAATATGTCAGATACATCTGAAGAACACTTCATCTTTCTATTGAAAAAGTTAAATAAATGAGTCCTAGAGGTCGATGGGAAAAAAGAACGGATATCAGTTGTTAATACTTTATGGTGCCCTATATGGATGCGCGCATTCGTAATATGTGAGTGCTTCGCTCTACCAGAATGTACAAAATCTGGTATTTTTATCCGACACAAGAGACTGGCAATTCTCGTATGGACTTTATCTAACTCAAGGTTCGGGTGCTCAATTATCCGTTTTTTACCATTACTATTTACTTGCTCAAATACATTGTAATTGTCAGTATTTTTAATTAGAGCATTTAAAGTTACAGGTTCAAGTAAAAGTAAAGCCGCAAGTTTACGTTTAGTTGTTAGTTTATATAAAGGAGAGTCAGAAATTTCGTATGCTTTGTTTAATGTTTTAATCTTAAACTTGGGTCTTTTTTGTTTCTTCACGCTCAGTTACCCATTCCATGATATTTAATATCTTTGCTGCAAAAAAACGTTTGAATTTTTCTGGTATTTTTTTCTTGTCTTCTAATGACTCTGAAAAGAAAACTAATGAAGACATAGGTATATCAAATTGCTTTGAATATTTTTCGAGCAATTCTACACTTGCTGGTTTTTTACCAGATTCAATTTCACTCAAATAAGATTTAGAGATAGCAAGACTTTCGGCTAACTCAACTTGTTTTAAATTATGAAATTGTCTAATAATCTTTAATGCTTTATTTATCATGTGTATATTCCTTAAAAACTAAGGGGAACACTTGATATGAGCGCCCTTAGTTAACCGAAACAATTTAATAACCTCCAAATCCAATACCCAACTCTCATTAAGAGTTTGATAGCAGTCCAGAGTTTTCGTCGTTTCTTCTTCTTTAGGTCTTCAGTATCAAGTGCCTGCCAATAATCATTAATTCTTTTTTGCATTTTCATGCTCCCATATTTACTGTTTCGCAAAATTGCTAGCAGTTTCGCCCAAATATAGGTGAGAGTTATTGGCAAATACCCCTCGTTTTACACACCGGGTTCGCCCGCGGTGTGTGTCCCCTACCAATCTTGCTACATAGTTAAGTTAAGTTATCTGATGAGCACATGTGGGGGAAAAAGGTTAGAGAATTCAAGATTCTCCTCGAATGCAAGCATTCAGTTCTAAATGGCGATTTTCTCTCTTTTCTTAATGACGCTTAAGATACTAGAGGTAGTTTTCGTCGATGTCAAATAAATTCGCAAATAGCGAACTTTTTGTTTAAGAAAAGCAATCAATATGTGAGATATGTATGAGGTTTTCTTTTATGCCTAAGTATATAAGCGCACTTAAGTGAGAGTGCTCATCTTCGGCATCATAGTAACTTAAATGCCATTGCACGGATTGTTTGTCGATATTGTTTACGATATTGGCAAAGTACTTAATATCTACTTCTGATATAGAGTGACCTAATACGTAAATATGCCTTATTGAATTTAACTTTTTAAAAAACAATTCGTTATCATTAATTAAGTCTTGAGCAGGTTTGAATGTTTTTTTAAAATAATCATCTACAATTCCATACCCCTCCATTACTCTAGTATCCCAGTCCTCATCAAATTGTATGTTAGCATTTTCAGTATAAGTTTTTGATGATGACCAATCGTGCCCTAATACCAACTCACTATCCTTGTTTATTGCTTTGCCGTGTATATGTAATATTCGCTCGCATGGAACATCATAAATTTTATTTAATGTATCGGTATAATTGAATGATAGAAAAAAAGCAGACGGTGAAATAACTTTAATTTTTTTCTGGGTTGGTATTCGTAATTCAAGTACCCAGTTAAGTAGGTGCCTTTTTAATTCTGAGGACAATGAGTCAGTGTATCGTTCAACCTCTATTTGAAAACTATGATGCCCACTATCACTCCAGTTTTCATCGCTGTATGATGCTAGATACTGCATTGCATCATCGATTAATGTATCAACATCCACACTTGATAATGCCGATTCAAGATTATTCCAGTTCTCTGAAATCATTAAATATTTTTCAATTGAGTCAGCAACATCGCAATCGATTAATTTGATGTATTCTTTAAAATCACTATAACGTGATTTTATTCCGTGATGAATATCGAAACCGTTACCTAAAATATATAAAATATCATTCTGCATTACAGGCAACCACGTTTTTTATATTCAGCATTCCATTCATTCATCCATTTAGCCGTATCTTTGGCTAACTCTGCTTTTTCTTCTTCTGTATCTTGCACTATTAGTTTAACGGGGTCGGTATTTGTAAAATCAACACCCGATAGTTCATTAGTAAACATTTCAGGCATTACATGGCTGTAATGTTGCTCTAACATTTGAATACTCGTACCACATTGCTTAGCGATAATTTGTGCAGGTAATTGATTCATTAATTGCCATGTGATGTACGTATGCCTTAAGGAATAAAGTGTACGTTTACCACGTGGTGATTCTTTTAATTCATTCTCAATAATTAATTTATCAAATGCTCTGCTAAGTTCTTTTGTCTTACTGCCATCTTCTAATTTAAATAAAAGGTCTTTTGGTTTTCTGTTTGGAAAACGCTCTCTTAATCGTTCAAATGCCCACAATACTTCTTCACGGCATACTACTGTTCTAGCACCCGTGTGCTTTGTGGTTTTGCCTTTGCGAACTGTAATTAAAAATACAATTTTATCGTATTTCTGCCTTAGTTCTATATCACCCCAAGTTAAGTTTTCCATTTCAGTACCAGGTCTAATACCTGAGTAAACAGCAATATCCATATAGTCTTGTAATAGTTCACGTAACATATGAGTATTTTGTTTTCTGCTATTACCTATGAAACTAGGTAAGGCTGATATTAATTTTTGATATTCTTCTTTATTAAATGCAGCCTTGCGTTGACCATCAGACCCTGCAGAAGCAGTTAGTCTGGGTATTTGAATTGGTAAAATCCACTTGTTTAATAGTGCTTCTTCAAAGACGCGCATCATTGCGGCGTTATGGTTGAGTAGGGTTGATTTGGCAGGTGTACGTTTTAATTGTTCAATACGCCAAACATCAAATTCTAATAATCGTTGATTATCAATGCTGGTGATATAATTGTTATCAAAGTACGGAATATGATACTTATTTAATACGCCGATATAGTCATTGTATGACTGTTTTCCTGTGCCTTGTGCAAGTTGCTGTTGCATACGTTTAATTGCTAAATCAGCAACGCTTTTAAAGCGCTTGGTATTAATAGGAACGTTATTTTCTAATTTGAGTTTGTATTCGATAAAGTGCTGATGGGCGGCAGGTATTGCTTGTTCTAGGTCTTTCTTTTTTGTAGTCTTAGTATACCAATTACCATACAACACAAAGCGAGCATACCAGCGTAGGCTGTTTGCTTGTTTATATATGTATAACTCGTCAGTTATATCGTGTCGTGCTACTTGTTTACTCATACGTAATTAAAGCACGATTATGGGATTACCGGCAAAGTGTTTACGTAAAGTTTTTGTAAAGTATGTATTAGGGTTTTTATCTGGTTGAATTTACGGGGTTATTTTAAGCGCGTTATATTCAAAATCCGTTGCAGCAATGCGTGGCGGTTCGAGTCCGCCCACCGGTACCATTATTTTTAACGATTAGTCCCTAAAATGACATGGTTTGTTATCTTAGTTTTTTTATTTACTTCCCTTTGTAAATAACCAGCTACCTCCTCCGACCTCTTTGTGTTAAATTAATATTCAATCACTCTATTTAAAAATAAAATTAGCACTATGACACTTATTAATTTTGCCCATGCTAATGGTTTTCCTGCGGGCAGTTATCATACTTTTTTTCAGTATTTTAATCAGGCTAACAACACTAGTAATACCACCACACCCTATAAAATGGTTGCGCTTGATCAATATGGACATAATAACCATTTTCCTGTGACTAATAATTGGCCGCATTTAGTTGAGGAATTAATTCATTTTGTTAAGCAACAAGGTGAACCTGTTATCACTATGGGGCATTCTTTTGGTGGGGTAATATCGTTTATTGCTGCTTGTAAACATCCTGAGTTATTTAAAGGCTTGATCATGCTTGATCCGCCCGTGATCACAGGGATAGAAAGTTGGGCAATTAAATTATTAAAGAAAACCCCCTACATTGACAATATTTCTCCCGCGAGTAAATCTAAAAACAGACGACAGTTTTGGCCTGCCGAAACCGATTTAGCCAAACAGTTTAGTCGTAGTAAATTATTTAGTAATTTTGATCCGCGTTGTTTAAAAGATTATGTAAATAGTGGCGTTAAACTGAATAAAGAACAATTAGAGTTGGTATTTGACAGGCAAGTAGAAACTGAAATTTTTCGTAATATGCCAACGAATTTAGCTAAATTTAAACAACAATTAAAAATACCTGCGGCATTGATCACGGCCAATCAAAGTGATGTGTCTCCCGCTTATTTTTTTAAACGTTTTGCTAAATTAAACAATAATATTGAGCGCTACCATATTGATGGTGGGCACATGTTTCCTTTAGAAAAACCAAAGGAAACGTATGAGTTAATTGATAATATTATTAAGAGTTGGGGACTGTGAGTTTGGTGTTAGATCCTGACCTGCGTCAGGATGACGGTTTACTTCTCAAGATGACGGTTTTATTTGTCAAGATGATGGTAACGCATGACTTAACATTGTCACGACAGGAGTGTGTCTACAGTCCTACAGATGTTCTAAAATCAAACAACAAGCTGAATAACCCGCACCAAATGAACACAATACTGTTTTATCACCCGCAACTAAGTCTTGATGATGTTTATGCAGCGCAATAATACAACCTGCTGAACTGGTGTTTGCATATTCATCTAAAATAATTGGCGCTTCAATAATACTCGGCACGCGACCTAATACTTTTTTAGCAATAAAACCATTCATATTAATGTTTGCTTGATGTAAATACAGGCGTTTAATATCACCAGCGTTCAGTTGTACTTTATCCATTTGTGCCGCAATTAATTTGGACACCATAGGCAGCACCTCTTTAAATACTTTTCGTCCCTGTTGAATAAAATACTTATCATCAGCGTCAACCGTTTCAAGAGTACATTTGTTAATGTAACCAATATTACTACGAATGTTATTTGAAAATTGGGTAATAGGTTGCTCTGCAATAATTTTAAATTGATGCTCACTGGTGGCTGTGCTTTCGTCTTCTAACACACTGGCGGTAGCCACATCACCAAAAATAAAATGGCTATCTCTGTCACGATAATTAATTTGTGGTGATAATATTTCAGGGTTGATCACTAAAACCGTTTTTGCTGTACCACTACGAATCGCATTAGCCGCATTAATTAACCCAAAGGTTGCTGCGGAACAAGCAACCACCATATCAAATCCCCAACCGTTCGCGCCTAATGCATTTTGAATTTCAATAGCAATAGCAGGATAATAACGTTGGGTATAAGCACAGGCGACAATAATTAAATCGACATCTGCTGGTTTTTTGTTGGCGGCAGTTAACGCTTGTTTTGCCGCTGCAACACCCATTTCAGCTTGTAAGGAAAGTTCTTCATTAGGACGTTCAACAAAGGTTGGACGCATAATATCAGGATTTAAAATATCATCTTTTGACATTACATAACGTTGTTTAATACCTGAAGCTTTTTCGATAAATTCACTGCTTGAATATGATAATGCGGTAACTTCACCCGCTTCAATCGCTTGACTATTTTCAGCATTAAAGTTGTCAACATACTGATTAAAGCAGATAACTAATTCATCATTAGAAATTACATTAGGAGGGGTAAATAATCCCGTTCCGCTGATCACAACCGACATAAAAAACTCCAATAAAACGACAACATTTTAGTTAAAATAATATTTAATCAACTTAGTATATTTTATTGTGTGCTTTATGTCGATTAAGCAACTTCAGTTTTATTTTCAAATAAGTCCATGTTATTGCGTTCTAAATTACTACGTCGGCAAATAAATAAATTATTACCCGATACTTTTTTCGCTTCTAATTTTGCTTTTGAAGCTAAGTCGGCAATTTGATGATATGAACTATAACTACAAATATCAGGTTTTATAGCGCCAATGGCTAAACTAACTAATGGATGAAAAACACGTTCTCCTCGTCGATTTAAAGAATAATATCCTTGTTGATCAATATGTTCTTGCGTTAAAAAGGTTAAACTTTGTTTTGCAAAGTCAGCTAATATTGCTTCACATACTGTTTTTACATTGTCGTTTTTAAACATCACAATAAAGTCATCACCGCCAATATGCCCTACAAAACAATTGTTATTATTAGCATTTATAACAATACTGTTAGCCAGTGCTTTTAATAATAAATCACCTTTAGCGTAACCATAAATGTCATTAAAAGGTTTAAAAAAATTCAAATCTAAATAAGCTAAATGAAAAGACTGTTGTTTAAATAACATGTGATCAATTTCTTTTTCAATCATCACATTTCCGGGTAAACCTGTTAATGGGTTAGCATAACGAGCTTGCTCTAACTTTGAGTCGGTTATGCTTTTTAATAAATCACGTGCAGACACCAAACCGCTAAAAAGTCCGTTTTCAACAGCAATAAAAGAATGGGTAAACTCTAAATTTTCTCGTGCGGTTAATAAGGCGCTTACTTGCTCTAAAGGCATGGTATGTTCAAGCATTAAAGGTTTGTGATCCATAATTTCAAGTGCACTTTTTTTAGAAAACAAAGATCGTCCATAAATATCAGAATACAACTCCATTAATTCATTCCGATAAATCATACCAACAGGCTTTAAACCATCAAGTACAGGAATTGCATGAACATTATTGTTGTCTGTAAAAAGTTGATAAATATAATTAGCACTTTGATCATAATTAACCGTTATTGCAGCCGACGCTAATACAGCAACAGTACCTAAATAAGGTTCATCTAAATAAGTTGAGTTAACATTTAAACTAGGATAATCGGTGGGTGGAAATTCACTAGGGTGAGCCAAAAAGAAACCTTGAGCATAAACCATTCCTAGCTCACGCAGTAACTCAAACTCTTCTTTAGTTTCAATACCTTCAGCAATAACATGAGCATTAGAGGTTTTGCCCAAGTCAAATAAAGTTCGCAAAAATTCTCGCTTCATTACATCTTTATCGCATTGGTCAATAAAATAACGGTCAATTTTAACGATATCAGGACGTAAATAGCTCCATTGTTTTAAGCCAGAATAACCCGCACCTAAGTCATCTATGGCAACATCAAAACCAAACTGGCGATATTTATCTAAAGCATTACGTAATAAATTATTATTAGGAAACGGATATTTTTCGCTAATTTCAATCACAACTTGCTGACATGACAAACCAGCTTGCTCAACTAATTTAATAGTTTCGCCATTAGGATGGTCTTTATTAAGCATAACCGCAGGGCTAACATTAATAAATAATTTGCCCTGTAAGTTTAAATCAGCAAAGCGTGTAATAGCACTGGCACGACATAGTAGTTCTAGCTCAGACAATAAACCATGTGCAGTAGCTTGCTCAAACAATATATCTGGTGCATATAGTGCTGAGTTTTTTGGACCTCGTGTTAATGCTTCATAACCAGCAACAATTTCACGATCTACATTGTAAATAGGCTGAAAAACCGTGGTAATTAATTTTTCAGCAAGAATAACTTGTAATTGTTCTTTCATTAGGAACTCCTCATTTAAAAGAAGTTTAAACAGCTTTGATGTCAGTTTTATGACTAATAAAAACTATATTTATAATCTTTAATTAGGTGTATAAAATAAGTAAAAATATTATTTTATCTTTCGCTATTCCAATCAAATAAATAAGCACCTAAACTTAAAAATAGTACGCTCATAATAGCAAGTACATACAAGTGGTAACTAATATCACTTAAACTCGCACCTTCGGTAATAATAGCGCGAGCACCAGCCACTAAATGAGTAAGCGGTAAGAACTCAGCAAACGCTTTTAAGCCATCAGGCGCGCCTTCTAAGCTAAACCATACCCCCGAAAGCATCATCATGGGCCATGTAGTTAAATTTAATAAGCCTCCCGTTAATTCTTCACTTTTACTACGACTTGCCACTAATAAACCTAAACTGATCAAACAAAAGGCGCCTAATGCGGCAACGATGAATAAGTCAAAATAACTGCCAAGCATGTAAAAATTTAAAAAGACATTACAACCAATATACACACTAGAACTAATAAACATGACGATAAAAAGTCGAGAAACCAATTGCGCGCTAACAAACTCTAACGCCGACAAAGGCGTTGCTTTTAACCGTTTTAATACTGAATTTTTACGATAACGAACAATCACATAACCAACACCGAATAAACAACTAAACATCATGTTCATCCCTAAGATACCCGGTAATGCCCAGTCGATGTAACGAATACCCTTTCCTTGTGTTAACTGACGAGTAAAGCCGTGTTCGCTGGATAAAAATATTTTTTCGACTAAATAACTTTTTGGCGAGTTTTCATTTACCCAATAGCTTTTTTGAGTAAAATCTACCACTAAATCAATACCATGTTGCGATAATTTAAGCTCTGCTTTAGCTAAATGTTGATAATGAATAAAATCAATAAATTTAGTTTTTAAAAAAGCATCTGTATTTGCTTTTTGATTGATTGACTGAGTATCTATAACACCAACTTTATACGCACTACGACCATTACCTGAAAAAATAAAAGAAAAACCGACAAGAAGTAATACCGGAAACAGTAAATTCCAACCGAGTGATGATCTATCACGAAAAAACTCAATATTACGCGCTTTAAATACGGCGAAAAAACGTTTGATGTTAAACATGTTTATCTCTTTTTATAAAATAAGTGACTAAAAACTAATGGCTAAAATCAATCTCTTAATGAATGACCAGTAAGCTTTAAAAACAAATCATCTAAATTAGCTGACTTTACGTGTAAACCAGCAAGCGGCACTTGTTTTTCTATTAAATAAGTTAATGTTTTTTCAACATTCTTACTTTTTATTTCAACTTGTTTATCAATTATTTGCCAATTATTTTTAATCATTAATTCATTAGGCACTTGCGCTTTGGGTAAATAAATAAAGATGTCACTAAAATGTTTTTGTAATAGTTGTGGTGGCGTACCTTGCTCGATCAATTTACCTTTATCCATTACCGCAATTTCATCACAAACATGTTCTGCTTCGTCCATATAATGAGTCGTTAAAATAATAGTTTTATGCTGCGCTTTAATATTTTTAATTAGCTGCCAAAAATTACGTCGTGCTTGTGGGTCTAATCCTGTGGTTGGTTCATCTAAAAAAACGATATCGGGATCATTAATCAACGCTAACGCCAATAATAAACGTTGTTTTTGACCACCTGATAATAAACGATTATTGCGATTTAAAAAGTCCTGTAAATCGCACATTTCAACCAAGGTTTGCTGAGCTATGGTGTGATCATAAAAAGATGAAAATAAATTAAGCGTTTCTTGTACTGTTAAAAAATCTTGCAAGGCAGTATGTTGAAATTGAATACCAATTTTACTGGCAATGTTTTTATTCAGTGCTTCACCATGATATAAAACCTCACCAGAGCTGGCCGAAATAATACCTTCAAGTATTTCAATGGTGGTAGTTTTACCTGCACCATTAGGCCCTAACAAACCAAAACAATGCCCCGCTTTAATGGTAAAACTAACGCCGTCAACCGCTTTAACTATATTTTTTTTATTAATTTGATAATGTTTAACTAAATTATTAACCGTGATAATGGTCATTTAAATGGTGCCTTTTGTGTGCTTGTCTTAATAAATCCTGACCTTCGTCAGGATAACAGCTAGTAATACAGGTGACAGCTAGTAATATTAAATCACCACAAGGCTAGTCTCAGTAATTACAAACGTTAAAAACAAGGTCATGCTGAACTCGTTTCAGTATCTTCGAATTTCTTTTGGTAGTATTGCTGCATATAATCAACTAACTGCTGATTAAGGGCTTTTTTTCCTGTTAAATTAAATTGCTGGCAAACATCACTAACAGATCGTTTTTGCAATATGCGCGCAATTAATAATAACACCGCTTCATCATTAACTCCCTCATCAGCTAAATGTTGTAACAACCATAAATGTAAACTAAACACACAGCTATAATAAAGACGTTTTTTGTTAGCAAATGCATCAATATTTTGTTGATCAAATAAAGTTAAAGGTGGCAAAACATGATCAGAGGTATTTTGTAAAATCAATCGCACTAATTTAGTTGATAAATGTTGATAAGCCTCACTCAATAAATAATGAAAACTGCGATAAAACTCTCGATTGAGTTCAGTTAACGTTACGGTACTTTTTATTGAAATAGCTTTTAACAATAATGCAGAATGCTCACCACTGGCTTGATCTTTAGTAAAACCAATACGCATTAGTTTAAAATCAGCTGCTAACCAAAATTTAAGTAAACTGCAATTAGCACCAAAACTGGTACCTAAAAAATCAACCTGTTGCTGTTGCGCATAAGCAGATAATTGTGCTAAAAAATAGCGACCAATACCTTGTTGTTGTATTTGTGGATGTACAGCAATACGCATAATGCGCAAATAACGGTAGTCAAAAGCTTGCTCAAAACCACAATGGTTGATTAACGATTGCGGTAAAAATTGATCTTTTAAACGCTGCTGACCTTGTTTTACCCCTTGTATTACTTGTTGCTGACATTCGTTCGCACACATTCCTTCGCTTATTAACAAAGCAACTGCAACGATAACGCTTTCATGACTCAGACTAACAATAGTCACTTGTTTGTTATCTAACATCAACCTTAAATCACTTGGGCTAGTTTGATAATGAGCAGTAACTAGCACAGAAAAAAGCTGTGTTAGTAACTTTTCATTTTTAAGTAAATCTGCTTTATTATGCCGTATTAATGATAAGGAATTTAGATTAACTTGCTGCTGATTAAGTGGCTCAAGTTCAGCATTTAATAAACAGGCAAAAAAAACAAATTGTTCTAGCGGATCATTTTTTGCCCAGCGGATCGGCTGCTTAATATGTAAGCGTTTATAATTAGGCGTTTTACACTGTAAATGTTGCTGAAATTTTAACGCAAAACCTCGCCCTGCTCCTTCATAACCATGTTGTGTGGTCGCAAATACCACACGATGATAATGCTCAATAACCTTTTCCAATAAATAGACTGGAATTGCAGCGGCTTCATCAATAAGTAATAAGCTCGTTTGTGGCAGATCTTTTAACAAAATATCAATAGGGACAAAGGTGACCCGAGAAACAAGCTGATTTTTTAAATGAATATGAGCATAAGTCAGCTCTGTTTTACTGCTATTTTCTAGTTCTAAACTATGGGCTAATTGTGTGAAAAATATATCCACCGCTTGTTGATGTGGCGCGCATATAATAATAGATAATGCCTGTTCAGTATTTTTAATTAATTCAGCACAAGCTATGGCTAATGCCGAAGATTTACCACGACCACGATCTGCTGTTAAGACTAACGGACGATTACGATGACCTGTGAATACTTTTTGTACCGCTTTTACGGCTTTAAATTGTTCTCGGGTTTTACATGTTAAAGGAATAACTTCTATAGGTGAATTTTGTAACTCATTCGCCTTGGGGGAATTAATAATAAAGTTTTCAAAATCAGTCTTTTGTTCGATACCTTGTTCAAAAATAAGCGCATTTTTATCCGTTACGATTTGCTCAAAAAAACGTTGTAAAAACAAACTTTTTCGAATTAATACTGAATCATCTAGTGATTCCGGCCAAAGTAAAAACAACATTCCACCTGCACTAATAGTCCCTGAAAGTGCAGCGAATGCATCAATAGTTAATTGCTTATCATCAAAAACCAAATATTGATACTGAGTACCTAAATAATGACGATAATTCTTTTTTGCTACCTTACTCTTGTTAAAAACAAGTTTATTATCGTTTAAAAAAAATAGCTTATCTGCACTATATATAGCCCAGCTTTCATTGCCCTTATTATGAGAATATGAATCAATAGTAGACAGCAAAGAATGCGCCCATGTTTTGCTACCAACCAACACAACAAGTTGTCGATGCTGCTGCCGAAGCAATTTTTGTTTAGCTTGCTTAAACCATGATTGAAATTTTAAAGGGGACATAATTCGGACTTACAAGGTGACTCTAGACACAGATTGAGTATTAGTTTAACAAGCTCGAAAATAATTAATACTTAAAAATTTATTCTTTGCCCCTTGAAAAAAAGATCATTTGTACCTAAGTTCAAACTATTAAGTTTATAAATGAGGATTATTTGATGAGTGATAATTTTATCGACGTTGACGACTACGATGCTATTTCAGATGATAAAAAAATAAATTGGTCTGATGCTGAGCATGCCGCCCACGATAAAGAAGTTCGTAAACGCATTGACGACTTATTAGAAAAAAAACGCCTCAAAGAATTACTTGATGATGAAGATGATTGGGATATTTAATATTATCTTCTCAATACGAAGGTTTTACCTTTTAAGCCAACAAATGATTGGTTTAACTAAACAAAGTGCTACAATTAATGTGTAGCACTTTTTTTATTATGTTTATTTAATTAACAAGACAAACAAATCATTATGACCTTTCTTGAAAAATTACGCTGTTTATTAACGTTTGGACAAGGTGTTGCCTTACCTTTACCCGAAATCACCGACAATCAAGATCCTCTAGAATTATTTAAACACTGGTTTAACGATGCCCATAAAGCTGGAATATTATTACCCGAGGCAATGTCAGTAAGCACCTGTGGTAATAATGGGCAACCAAGCTCTCGTATGGTGTTATTAAAAGAATTCGACAAAAACGGATTTGTTTTTTATACCAATTACGCGAGTAAAAAAAGCCAACAACTTAGCGAAAATAGCAAAGTTGCACTATTATTTCATTGGAACGTATTGCAACGTCAAATACGTATTGAGGGTACCGTTGAAAAAGTAAGCACTGAGCAATCAGCCAATTACTTTCATAGCCGTGACAGAGGTAGTCAAATAGGTGCTTGGGCATCAAAACAATCTCAACAACTTAATAACGACAATGAATTAAAAGAACGCGTTAGCCACTTTAATAAGCTCTACCCGCAAGGCGAAGTGCCGCATCCTGAATTTTGGGGAGGTTGGCGCGTAAAACCAACGTATATAGAATTTTGGCAAGGTAGAGCAAGTCGCTTACATGATCGGATTTGTTTTGAGAAATCAAGTGAGACAAGTGACAAAGAGCAATGGCAGCAATTTAAATTGCATCCATAATTTTACACAAAAAAGGAAAGCATGCGCTTTCCTTTTATAATTCTATAGCCAATTAAATTAGCTAACTAACCATCTTATCCTACCAACGAAAGCAATACCCCTGCAGCAACAGCTGAACCTAGTACACCTGCCACATTGGGCCCCATGGCGTGCATTAATAAAAAGTTATGAGGGTTAGCTTCTAAACCGACCTTATTCGCTACTCGTGCCGCCATTGGTACCGCTGAAACTCCCGCCGCACCAATTAGTGGATTAATTGGTATTTTCGAAAACTTGTTCATCAGTTTTGCCATTAACACACCGCCAGCAGTGCCGATTGAAAATGCAATTGCACCCAAAGCTAATATTCCTAGTGTTTGTATATTTAAAAACGCTTCTGCACTTAGCTTTGATCCAACACCTAAGCCTAAAAAGATAGTGGTAATATTAATTAACTCATTTTGCGAAGTAGAGCTTAAACGGTCTACCACACCAGACTCACGCATTAAATTACCTAAACAAAACATACCGACTAGTGGTGTTGCCGCAGGTAAAAAGAAAATAGTTGCTAGCAATACTGCCAGTGGGAAAATTATTTTTTCAACTTTAGTCACATGACGTAGTTGTGCCATTTCAATTTTACGTTCATCTTCAGTGGTTAATGCGCGCATAATAGGTGGTTGAATAATTGGTACTAAGGCCATATAAGAATAAGCCGCTACCGCGATAGCACCTAGTAAATCTGGTGCTAATTTAGAGGCTAAAAATATTGCCGTGGGTCCATCAGCACCACCAATAATAGCAATGGCTGAGGCATCTTTTAAGGTGAATTCAATGCCCGGCACTGCATTTAAGGCAATAGCACCAAACAAAGTAGCAAAAATACCTAACTGAGCTGCAGCGCCTAATAACAACACTTTAGGGTTCGCAATCAACGAACCAAAATCGGTCATTGCGCCAACGCCCATAAATATAATTAATGGAAAAACGCCTGTGTGAATACCCGTTTCATATATATAGTGTAGTAACCCACCCGCTTCAGTAAAACCAGCTAGTGGAATATTTGTTAATATTGCACCAAAGCCCATCGGTAATAATAATAAGGGTTCAAAGTCTTTGGCAATGGCAAGATACAGTAACAAGCCCCCCACTGACATCATGATCACTTGACCAAAGACAAAATTAGCGAGGCCTGTTGATTGCCATAACGTATTTAATAATTCCATAATATCCTCTACGACATACTAATTAAGGCATCACCAACACTTACTGCGTCGCCTTCTTTAACATGAATTGCGGTAATAGTACCTGCATTAACGGCGCGAATTTCTGTTTCCATTTTCATCGCCTCCATAATAATAACCACATCCCCCGCATCTACATGTTCGCCCTCTTCAACAACCACGTTAAAAATATTGCCGGCTAGTGGTGAATTTAAAGTTTCATCAGCGGTAACCGAAGCCGACTGCTTTAACACTTCGCCACCTGAACCTTTACCCGGTGCTATGCTGTCTAAAGTGCCACCAGCAGCAACTACAACGTCATATACTTTACCATCTACTTTTACAGAATAACTTTCAGGTAAAGTGTTACAAGTAACAGCACTGTTTGCATTAACATCGTCTTTGCTTGGCACGGGTTCAAAAGCATCAGGGTTATTGCGATTTTCTAAGAACTTCAAGCCAATTTGCGGAAACAAGGCATAAGTTAATACATCATCAATACTTTCATCGGCAAGGGTTATATTTTTCACTTTTGCCAACGCTTTTAATTCGCCCGTTAACGCATCAACTTCTGGCGATAATAAATCAGCAGGTCGACACGTTATAACCTCGCCACCATCTAAAACACGCGCTTGTAATTCGGCATTGACCGGAGCTGCAGTTGCGCCGTATTCACCTTTTAACACACCCGCAGTCTCTTTGGTGATCGACTTATAACGTTCACCTGTTAAGATATTAAGCACCGCTTGCGTACCAACAATTTGTGACGTTGGCGTAACGAGTGGAATATAACCTAAGTCTTCACGCACTTTAGGGATTTCAGTTAACACTTCATCAAGACGATCCGCTGCACCTTGCTCTTTTAACTGATTTTCCATATTAGTTAACATGCCACCCGGCACTTGTGCGAGTAAAATACGCGCATCAATACCCCGTAAACTTCCTTCAAATTTGGCATATTTTTCACGTACATTTCTAAAATAAGCTGCGACTTCAGCTAATTTTTCTAAATCTAAGCCGGTATCGCGCGCAGTACCTTCAACCATGGCAACCACCGTTTCTGTCGGTGAATGCCCATAAGTCATACTCATTGACGAAATTGAGGTATCAATCACATCAATATCAGCGTCTATAGCTTTCATGTGTGTAGCAATACTTAAACCAGTAGTGGCGTGGCAATGTAAAGAGAGTGGTAAAGCAACGGTTTCTTTTAAACGACCAATTAATTCAGCAGCATCATAGGGTTTTAATAACCCTGACATATCTTTAATACAAAGAGAATGGGCTCCCATGTCTTCAATTTGTTTTGCCATGGTCAACCAGCCTTGTAAAGTATGAACAGGGCTTTCGGTATAACTTAATGTACCTTGCGCATGTGCGCCTACTTTAACCGCGGCTTTAATTGAAGTTTGTAAATTACGAACGTCATTCATTGCATCGAAAATACGAAAAACATCAATACCATTAACATGAGCGCGTTCAACAAATTTTTCGACCACATCATCGGCATAATGACGATAACCTAAAATATTTTGTCCGCGAAAAAGCATTTGCTGCTTAGTATTGGGCATCGCTTTTTTCAATGCGCGTAAACGTTCCCACGGATCTTCGCCTAAATAACGAATACACGAGTCAAAGGTAGCTCCACCCCAAGATTCAATTGACCAATAACCCACTTCATCAAGCAATGGTGCAATAGGCAGCATATCTTCTAAACGTAATCGTGTGGCGAGTAGCGATTGATGGCCATCTCTTAATACCACTTCGGTGATCCCTAACGGCTTAGTCATTGGTTTTTCTCCTATTGCTTGGCTTTTAGATGAGTTTTATTAATTGATAAATTAGTGTGCTGTTGACGATATTGCGTTACCGCACCAGTAATAGCAGCAACAATAGCAGGTGAAACGCCATTACTAAGTGTGGATTTACTTACGAACTTTTTTACTTTAGTTTGCACTACAGGGTCAGGAAATTTTTTCGCTAGCGGGGCTAACACAAAATTAATAATAAAAATTAATAACCCTAAGAAGGCATAAACAAACACCATGCCAACAAACAATAAAGTACCCGCTTCAATAAATAACTGGTTCATATTTTCCACCTTAGTCAAACTATCGTACAAAATTTAACAATTAGAATAATCACTCCAATTGTTAAAAACAAATTTAATTTACCTGTTTCAGAAAAATAATTATTCGTCAATAGATAAAAACACCATTATTGGGTTTTTATCTACTTTTTTATTATAAATATTCACTAATTATTGAATGATATATTTTGTATACAATAAATTCTCTTATTTAAAAGGGGTCTTAATAATATTGCATGCAAAATACATTATTTATTATTGATAGATAAAATGAATAATGAACATTAATAAGAGTGATGATTATCGAGTAATACTGTTTTTATTTAGTATAAAAATAACAACAAAACCACTTTTAGTTAGGATAAAAGTGACTGGATAGATGAATAATCGAAGATTAATAAGGAACAAACCAGGTACAATATTTAAATAAACTTTTAATTTATAGTTCAACAAAGTCTATGGTGAATAATTCGTTATAAATACTCGATGAGGCTAATACACTATTAATAGTGCCTGACCTACCTTACCAGAGCGAGATTTACACTCGCTAGAATTAACGACCTTGCTCGGCCGCACACCCCTTTTATTCTGACCATGCTGTGATTATTTTCCATTTGAGAGGGTGTCTTTGATTTTTTCCTCTTAAATTCAAGTGCGAGGCTTTATATTCACAGATGATAATTAAGATATGAAACATATTATATAGACAGCCATACTTATTTTTAACTAAATTACCATGCTTAACATCATGACTCAATTGATAAAAAATGGGCAACTGCATTAACGGTGTTCAAGTAAGAAAAACTCACCAAAAAGTTCAAACGTAGTAAGGAAAAAATAATTAGCGGCTAACAAAAAAGCCAAGGCAGCTACTAAGTTAACTGCTTTGGCTTTGTGCATTTTTTATTTAATAAAAGAGTAAATAAAAACCAAATGAGATTTATTCTCAAGTGTCACCGACCCCTTTTATTCTTTTACTTTCACTCGCTAGAATTATCGACCTTGCTCGGCCGCACACCCCTTTTATTTAATTTTTAAATTTTCGTTTTATTTTTCATTCACTCAAGCTTGGAAATCCCACAATAACTTGATAAATCAAACATTTCTTTTAACAAAGCTGTCTGACCAGTATATGTAACTATATTATTTATTGTATGAATAGTTAAGCTAGCTATATTTTCAACAATAAGGTAGAGCATTTTTGAACATACTCAGAATGTTCAACTTCAATGGAGCTATAATTCGACGTTTCAGAAATTAATTCATTTGCTTGAATTGAGTTTAATAAATAAATTGAAATCGCTCCTCCTAAAAATGGTCCTTTTATGTTATTCCTAGCTACCCAATCCTCACTCAGGCTGATAATAATAGTAACATGGTCAGTTTGATCTCCATTCATACTCATTTCACTATCTAAAGGAATATAAAAGGGAATACCATCGATGATAAATTTATATTTTGTATTTTCACTAGGTATTACACCGCTTAATTCTGCGGCAATTGTAACATTGAAAAAAAACACAATAAGAAAAATAATGTTTTCATTAATCATACCTCCATAATAATTTTATTTTTTGTTAATATAGCTATAATCAAAATTTGCTACCTCAAGCGCTAATGAAACATAACCTACCGATTTAAAAGGAATTGATAGAAAAACGCCGCCTATAGCCACTGTACCTTTCAATAAAAGCGCTCCTGCTTGAGCTTGAATTCTGGTTCTGTTTTTACTCGTGTATATAATTTGAACCATATTTCTCATGGTTCCTATTCTAAGTGTTGAAAAAGCTTTTGTAGAATGCTCAAAAGCTTGCAACTCTTGTCGATTCATTAACGGAATAATTTCCATAATGTCATTATAATTTTTCAACAAGCTTAACGCCTCACTAATTTGATCTAAAGCAGCGTCAATTTTTAAAACTTTTTTTCCTGTGGAATATCCTTTAACCCCTTTCTTATACTTATTATACCAACTATTAATTTTAGCCTGCCTAGATGATTTACTACTGACACCACTTCCGCCTGAAGGACAGTCTAAATCACCTCTACAAGTAAAACCCTTGGCTTTTGGAACCATACCAAAGGGATCTACATACTTATACGGATTATTATTCGCATAAACGTACCGGTTAAAACTATGAATATCTCTGAACCCAATCGGATCATTACTATAAAACCGCCCGATCTCTGGATCATAATATCGTGCGTTTACTGACCCTGACGCACACTTTTGCTCACAAAAGTATTTTCCCTAACCACTTCAATCATTTAAAGAACAATTTCCTAACGGATCATTACACTATCAATTTTTTGCCCTAGATGCACTTTTTCTGGTGTGATTTTTATCGCTAGAAGTCGTTAATTTATCTGGAGAGGTAAAATATTTTGAAAAGAAAATATGACACTCAAATATTAACAGCAAGCAGTTAATATTTGAGCATCGAGGATTAGTAAGCGAGTACTTCTAAGCCTTTATTAGCGACTAAATTTAATAATTTAAGTGATGTGCCTTTGGGCGATTTACCACCTTGCTCCCACGACCTAACAGTCGATGGACTGGTATTTAAGTAAGCGGCAAAGACACTTTGACTCACATGAGCATTTTCACGAATAGCTTTGATATGCGCAGCATCATAACGCTCAACTTCAGGTAAGCATAAAACATCAAATTCTCTCATGGTTTTAACGTCCATGACTCCTGCATCGGTTAAGCCTTTGGCCGTGCCGTGCATGACATCTAAAATACTATTACTCATGATTTTTTACCTCTATTAATTCACTGACTTCAATGGCTTGTTTAAGCTGTTTATCTGAATAGCTCAATAAATCTTTCGCCATTAATTTCAGTGCTTTTAACTCTTTTTTATCGATATTATCTTTTTGGTTTTTCGCAAAACCGAACATGAAAAAGGATTTATCATCCACCTTAAAGGCAATAATAGTACGCAGTCCTCCGCGTTTGCCTTGCCCTTGAATGGCGGCACGTTTCTTATAAACATGACCACCTAATTCCCCATCGTTCAGTCCATCTTCCATTTCAGTGATTGCTTCAGTTAAGGTTTTATCCATTAAACCTTCTTTCTCAGCCCACTTATTGAACCATTTTGACTTGAATATGCGCATTAATACCTCTTTCCTTAGATAAAACTATAACACTAAGTGGTATAGTTTTCACGCAGAGATTATCATTTTGATACTGTCTGTGCAATTTATGACCAGTAGAGGTGATGACTGAAAAATAAATTAAAATTATTTTTTCATCAAGGCTCTCTTCAATATTTCTGTTTTTCCAATGACTTATCAAGGCTAAAAAACTTGACACTTTAAAATACTTCAAATAGGTTCAACCTATTGAAATTACAAAGGTATTTATCTGCTCGTTTCTTTTCTGTATAATATGTTTACAAGGTATATTCAAGCATGTTGTTCCATTGAGTTGCTAAGTCAGTGTGATTTTTTAGTCTTATTTTGAGACCTCACTTTCCCATCGTTTCAACCAACAACATGCTAGCAAATTTAGCAGACTAAAATTCAAATTTAGCAGACAGCCACTCAAAACTTAATCGAACATTAACAGCATAAAGCGGCTCATTCTAGTCGTCAATTTAAGGAGTTATTTTAAAAAAGGGCTAAATAGTAGGTGTTTTCGTCTGAAACCAAATTTAGCAGACAGCCACTCAAAACTTAATCGAACATTAACAGCATAAAGCGGCTCATTCTAGTCGTCAATTTAAGGAGTTATTTTAAAAAAGGGCTAAATAGTAGGTGTTTTCGTCTGAAACTAAAGAATTAGGCACACGAAATGACTAGACTGAGCTAGTAAGAATAAAAAATTTGCTTTTGATGAAACTAAGCAAATAACTTTTTACAAATAGAAACCGTCGCTCGCTTTTTAAGGTGTTGATGTTGGCAAAAATCAGCAAGGGCTTCACTGTTACCTACTGCACCATGAAATACTTTTCTAAATTGAGTAGTTAAAATCAACCAATTTTCGGCGCTTATATTTAATCTACTTAATATTGGTTGTTGGTTATTCTCAATATAACCACGTTTGTCTTCACGAATACAACGCCCTGTTAATTCAACCAGTTGAATATAATCTTGTAAATCAAAAGGTAAACCTGTCGGCATGTTTTTTCTGGGGTTACCAATAAAAGGTTGTAATGTTTTGGGTTGTTTGCCTGTGAGTGCCGCTTTAATGCGTTGTTGAATACTGGTGTGGCTTGAGTCTTCTGGTGTTTTTGCTATTTTAGCTCTAACGGGGTTTAAATCAACATACGCCATACAAGCCGCAAGGGCAGCTTCATCAAGCAAGGCTTGTGATTTAAATCGACCTTCCCAAAATCGCCCTGTACAGTTATCTTCTTTATTGGCTTGGCGTGCTATATCTTCATTTAAAATGCGCATAAACCAACTAATATCCATCAGGCGTTGACGGTAAACCTCAACAGTTTCTTCAAGCATTTTCTGTAGTGGCTCAATCAGTGTTTCACCGCGTAAATATTGTTGAGTTATTAAGGTGCCTTTAAATAGTTGATGCCAGCGTGTTATCACTTCATGCATTAACCATGATTTGACTTGCTCAACATCAACAAACAACACAATATGGGTATGGTTACTCATTACCGCATAGGCACAAATATCAATGGAAAACACTTCACTTAACGCTAATAACTTATTTTCAACCCAAGCTCTGCGGTGCTCGTAGCTAATACCCGACTCTTTATCTTTGCCGCATAAAAATGCGCGACGAACACAACGCGAA
>JAESPQ010000124.1 GCA_016765535.1 Alteromonadaceae bacterium
TCGCTTCGCGAAGAGGGGTATATTTAACGTGAAATGTAGGTCGGCATTTATGCCGTCAACTTGATGGGCTAAAGCCCAACCTACAAAACGCCGCAAGCGGCGGGGAATTAAACCCGCTCAGATTAAAAACTGAATAAACAAAGCCAGCTAACGTCTTAACTGGCTTTGTTTACTTAAAATACAGAGGATCAATCTTGCTCATGTAACCAAGCAGCATGACGAGGTGCTTTTTTAGTGACTGCCCACTCTTCAACCATAGCCGTACCCACGTCATTAAGCTGTTTATATTGTTCTGGCGTACCTGTATTTGCAGCAAGCTCTAAGCGATGACCATTAGGATCAAAAAAATAAATAGATTTAAAAACACCATGATTAACTGGCCCTAACACTTCAACACCTTTACTTTCTAATTCTTCCTTGGCTGCCACTAGGGCATCAAGGTTTTCAACACGTAATGCTAAATGCTGTACCCAAACAGGAGTATTTTCATCACGTCCCATATCAGGAGAATTAGGAATTTCAAAAAAAGCTAACACATTTTCATTACCCGCATCTAAAAAAATATGCATGTAAGGATCTGGCGCTTTTGTTGATGGTACTTCATCTTCTGCAATAGCAAGTACTAGATCCATATTCAACTTATCTTTATACCAATCGGTTGTTTCTTTCGCATCTTTACAACGATAAGCAACATGGTGAATTTTTTCAATATTGATCATAATAGCCCACTTATTTAAATTATTTATATCTTTGAATTAATAGCGCAATTTTAATCATAAAGCGTTGTTTCTCCCTAATTTTACTCTAAATTAGTTGTTATCATTTTTGTCAGATATCTAATACGCTTGTATCACATAGTTTACGATTATAAAATATAATCATATAGTTCAAGCAATTATATCTTGCCATTGATAGAGCAAACCTTCATTTTTAGCGGTTAAGTTAATCGCGATAGTAGGTGAATTACAAAATGATAATGTGCTGATCATAAGTTGATCATCACGAAAATAATGACAACTTACTTGCTTATTAGCAGGTAAATGATCAGCCAAATTTTGTAATGATTGCGATGTTACTTTTAAAGAATTTACTGCAATTAAAACATCGTTAACCGCAATACCGGCTTGTGCAGCAGGAGAGTTAGCAACGACTTGCGTTATTTTTAATCCTTGCGGTAATTCTTTATACATAGCCCCCAAATAAACAATATATTCATCACTAACACAAGTGTCCAAACTATTGATTTTTTTAAATTTAGCTGGACTAAAATCAACACCTACTTTATTCAGTAACGGCGCTAAATCAACACGTTCCGCAATATTCAATAATGTTAAAAAATCCTCACTAATATCTTCACCACATAAAATATTAACGATATTGATATAATCATCTTGTTGTGTGCCTATGCTGGTGCGGCCAAAATGTATCCATAATTCACGCATTAGCGTGTCTAAACTATACTGTCCTTTCGATTTTTCACGTATTGTTAAATCTAACCACAGCGCAATAAGAGATCCTTTGGTGTAATAACTAACAATGTTATTAACCGCGTCTTCCCCTTGCTGATAAAACTTAGTCCAAGTGTAATAACTTGATTCTGTTACGGATTGTTTGAGCTCACCATCACCACGGTAAACACGTGTTATGGTTTTACTCAAAATAGCTAAATAATCTTCAAAGCTAATAATACCAACACGATACAAGGAAAAATCATCATAGTAAGAAGTTATACCTTCATAAGCCCATAATTGCGTGGTGTAAACTTCTTGTTGAAGATCATAAGGCACAAACTCTTTCGGCTTAATACGACAAACATTCCATGCATGAAAATATTCATGCGAGCATAAACTTAAAAAAGTTTTATAATTATCGGTTAATTCTTCGGGTTTATTCGGGTTAGGTAAGTCAAAACGACTGGCTTGTAAAATAGTGGAGTTTTTATGTTCTAAACCACCAAAGCCTTCACTGACTAAATTAGTAATAAACCAATATTCTTTAAAAGGTGCTTCACCAAACAAATGAATATGATGTTGACAAAGCTTCGCCACATCTTGTGAAATACGTTGGCGATCACCAAAATGAGCCCCCGCAAAAATCATGTGATGAGTAACACCTTCTACAATAAATTCAAATGCATCAAAATTACCCATTTCTACCGGACAATCAATTAAATGAAAATAATCTTCCGCTATATATTCACCAAAGGAATATTTTTCAGTATTTTTAGTGCGCGTTAAGCCCGTAGCAACACGCCAATCAGGTTTTTTTTCTGGCGAATGAATCGTTAACTGACATGGCTGTGTTTTTAATTCTTCAATTGCTAAAAATACCGAACTGCCATTAAAGAAACCCCGTTGCTCATCTAAATAAGCACTACGCACAGATAAGTCAAAAGCATAAACTTGATATAATATAACGACTTGTTCATCATTAGCATTAACCTGCCATGTTTGTTTATCAGTTTTATGTAATATTAGGGGATCACCCTCAGCATTTTTCCCACAAATTTGTACAATATTTTTAGCAAAATCACGGATCATATAACTACCAGGTAACCAAGCAGGCAAGGACAATTGATAACTTTGTTGTACTTTACTAGTAAAGGATAAGCTAACACTAAAAAGGTGATCATTAGTGTTGTCGGGAAAGATTTGATAATGAATTTTTGACATAAAAAAGCTGAAACAAACGAATTATTTCAGCATTATAGCAAAATATACGTGCTTTTATAAAGCGATCACAAGATTACTGTTTTATCACCATTTAAACAAATTCGCTGCTCGGCATGCAATTTTACTGCTTGACTCAATGCTGTTGCTTCTAAATCATGGCCTAAATGTACCATTTGTCGAATAGTAAAAGTATGATTAATAGGTTTTACCTCTTGCGCAATAATAGGTCCTTCGTCTAAATCAGGGGTAACATAATGTGCGGTAGCACCAATAATTTTCACCCCACGAGAGTGTGCTTGATGATAAGGTTTTGCCCCTTTAAAGCTCGGTAGAAATGAATGATGAATATTAATGGCATAACCTTTAATTTTACCACATAAATCGTCGGATAAAATTTGCATATAACGTGCTAAGACCAATAATTCACTGTTAGTATTTTCCATCACCGCTAAAATTTTTGTTTCTTGTTCAAGTCTATTTTCAGGTGATATAGGTAAGTGATGAAAAGGAACATTGTGCCACTGAGCAAGTCTTTCACAATCTTTATGATTAGAAATTATAGCAGCAACATTAACGGGCAAGACACCCGCTTTCCATTTGGTCAATAATGATACTAGACAATGATCGTCTTTAGAAACAGCGATCACAATGTTAGAAAAATCATGTTTGTCACGCAATTGGTACTGCATACCTAATTGTTGCGCTAAATCCAGTAATGCTAATTTAAATTCATCAATAGAGACATTTAAATTACGATCATCAAAAGCTACGCGAGAGAAAAATTGTTCGGTATAGGGATCACTATATTGTGAAGTTTCGGTAATAAATGCGCCATGTTCAAATAAACACTGACTTACCTTAGCTAACACCCCACAGGTGTCAGGACATTGCCAAGTTAAAATATAATGATGTGTGTTTTCCATAGCCCTATCTTTAAAATTACAGCGAGTTAATTAGATTGCCGTATTTTAAGCTATTTATCTAGACTTAATTACGAGTGTTTAGTATTTAATCATCTAGATTATCATCTTTACGATATTGTTATTCTATCGTCAATTGGTGTTTGTTTTTAATATAAAGCTGTTCAACTTTTTCACGCGCCCACGGCGTTTTGCGTAAAAACTTTAGACTCGATTGAATACTAGGATCTTGGGTAAAACATTTAATATTAACTTGCTTGCCTAAATAATCAAAGCCAAACTGTTCGACTAACGTAGTAACTAAAGCTTTTAAGGTTATACCGTGCAAAGGATTATAAGGCTGTTCATTCATAATTATTACGATGTAAATTGAAAAACAAATAATAGCAGTTTACCGCACTCAAATCGCATTAAGTACGGTAATATTTTATTTAATTAACCAAATATGTAATTAACTGTTCACTATCACCAATGAGCTTACCATTAATAAAGACTTGTGGCACAGTAACTTCACCACTAACCGCACGTAATCCCTTTAATTTAATGTCATTGCCAACAATAATTTCTTCATAACTTAGTCCTTGCTCTTTCAGTGCTGCTTTAGCCTTGGCGCAATGAGGACAGCCTGTCTTACTGAATATTATAATATCATCTGGTGCTGTAGCATTGGGGTTAATATAATTAAGCATGGTATCGGCATCAGATACTTCAAATGGGTCACCTGGTTTATTAGGTTCAATAAACATTTTTTCAATAATGCCATTTTTAACTAACATTGAATAACGCCAACTACGCGAACCAAAACCTAGCTCCTTTTTATCTACTAATAGCCCCATTGCTTGAGTAAATTCACCATTACCATCAGGGATCAAAGTAATATTTTCAGCTTCTTGATCAGCTGCCCAAGCATTCATCACAAAAGTATCATTCACTGACAAACAGACTATCTCATCTACACTATTATTTTTAAATACATTGGCTAATTCATTATAACGCGGCAAATGTGTTGATGAACATGTTGGCGTAAAAGCTCCTGGTAAAGAAAAAACTACAACCGTTTTATTATTAAAAATATCTGCTGTTGTACGAGTTACCCAATCATCATTTTTACGCATGATAAAATTAACACTAGGTACTTTTTGACCTTCTTTCTGACTTGCTACTGCTGCTATTGACATAATATTTCCTAATTATCGTTGTGATGTTGGGATAAGTATGGCTGATATTTTAAAAATAATAAAATGGGAAAAAACTATTATCATGATAGGAAATATCTATCGTAAAATATTCAAAATATACAGAAAAAAAGCTGCGCCACTTCTGAGCGTCTGCGATACTCTTTTTAGTTAGCACAGCGCATGGTTTCA
>JAESPQ010000125.1 GCA_016765535.1 Alteromonadaceae bacterium
CAGCCCTACGGGGGCGACTGAGCAAAACATGCTCTTCGTTGCATCTGTTTTTAAGGGAACAACCATTAATAAAAAGATGCGCCTTGATCATGATTCGCTCAATCGTCCTGAAACTCGCATCTTCAAGTAGCTTGGGTATATATTACCTAAAGTAAAAGAGAATAAAAAAGCTCAATAACCATAATAATAAATTAGGTTATTGAGCTATATATTAATAGAGTTGTTAAGATATCCTTTAGAGCCTAGAGCCTAGAACTTAGACGTATCGGCAAATAAACCCACTTTTAAATCTTTAGCGCTATAAATTTCACGGCCATCTACACTAACAGTACCATCGGCTAATCCCATGTATAATTTACGTTTGATCACGCGTTTTAAATCAATTTTAAAGGTAACCTTTTTAGCCGTTGGTAATATTTGTCCTGTAAATTTAACTTCACCCACACCTAACGCACGGCCACGACCTGGACCACCGGTCCAAGCTAAGAAAAAACCGACTAATTGCCACATTGCATCTAAGCCTAAACAACCAGGCATTACCGGGTCGCCTTTAAAGTGACAATCAAAAAACCATAAATCAGGGTTGATATCGAGTTCAGCTATTATTTGACCTTTGCCATGTTCACCGCCGTCATCATTAATGGTAATGATGCGATCCATCATTAACATATTATCTGAAGGTAATTGACTATTACCTTCACCAAACATTTCGCCTGTACCAGCTTTAACTAAATCTTCTTTAGTATAAGAATCTTTTGGTGCCATCATTTTTAAATAACCATTGATAATTTTGAATGCGCTACTTTAGCGAACACTTGTACACTAAACAACTCCGAACAGTTAAAAAAGCTTGTGTTTAATCAAATAATCGTCATTTTTAAGGAATAATTTGTTATAGTTGTATAATAAATGGTTATACGTAACCAAGTAGACTGTTTTTACAGTGAATAATACTGAAAAAGCAAGGAAAAAATAATGAATAAAAAAATAAAAAATACTAGCGATAATACAATTGCTAATAAACATAATAAGAAAAAACTACCCTTAACTAATGCGCAGAAACAACAACGTTATCGTGAACGACAAAAGCTTAAAGGTAAAAAAGAAATGCGTGGCTATTTATCAAAAGAAGCCTTGGTTTGCTATGAGTTAATACAAGAGCAAACACAATGGTCTGACTCTATTATATTAAGTAATGCAGTAAGGCTCACTTATGCCGCATATAAAAATGGCCAAATAGGACTGTTAAATAATTGGCTTAATGAACATGATTTGTAATATTATGGCTTTAGTCGTGCATGAGAATGGTAAATAAAGTTAACGACCTTGCTTTAATTCACTCACGACTTTACTCGATATTTCTAAAAATTTACGTCCTTGACGAGAAGATTGAGTAATAGCGACAAAAACAATATCAATAATAAATTCTTGTGAGGTTCTTGCAAAAATATACGTAGAATATAATATTCAGTTATAAATGTTACTGTGAAATAATAACGATAATTATACAATCCTTAAAAGGATAAACCGTGCTAGCAAAACCGCAGTTATTAAAAAGTGAACGAGTTAAATTATTTGCGAGTCACCTATCATACTTTATTGAAAATGATAATATTATCACGCGTGATATTCAACGTTTTGCCTATGGTACCGATGCTAGTTTTTATCGCCTAATACCCGCTATTGTCGTGCGAATAAATACTCAAAATCAGCTAGAGCAGTTAATTTTATTCGCGCAAAAATGTCAACTACCGATAACATTTCGTGCTGCGGGTACAAGCCTTTCTGGACAAGCCATTACTGATAATGTTTTAGTGCTTTTATCTCATCATTGGCAACAGTATGAAATAATGAATAACGGCGAACAAATAAAATTACAAACAGGGATCATTGGCGCACAAGCGAATAAATTATTGCAACCCTATGGGCGTAAAATAGGGCCAGATCCCGCGTCAATAAATAGTTGTAAGATTGGTGGTATTGCCGCCAATAATGCTTCAGGGATGTGTTGTGGTGTAAAAAACAATAGTTATCATACGTTAACAGCAATCAATTTAGTGTTTGCAGATGGTAGTGTATTAAACACTGCGGATGACGACTCGAAAAAGAAATTTTTAGCGACTCACCCAACACAAATACAGCAATTACAGTCTTTAGCAGAGCAAATAAAACAAAATCCGTCATTACTGCAACGTGTACAACATAAGTATCGTCTTAAAAATACCACGGGTTATGGTATTAACGCTTTAATCGATTTTGACGATCCTATTGATATTATTAGCCATTTAATGATTGGCTCAGAAGGAACATTAGCGTTTATTAGCGACATTACCTATCAAACCATAGCCATAAAAAAATATAAGTCAGCGGGCTTATATTTATTTGATGATATGCAAGTGGCTTGTCAATTGGTAACTAAATTAGCAAATGAACAAGTGGATGCGGTAGAAATACTGGATGCTCGTGCTTTAAATTCAGTGGCATCATCACTCACTCAGTTACTTGATTTTAATCATGCTAAAAATGATTATGCCGGTTTATTAATTGAATTTAGTGCTGATGATGAATTATCTCTAGCTAATATTAAACATAAGCTTGACGCACTATTACAGCCTTTAAGCGCACATTTATTACCGAGCAAAACCTTTACTCAAAATACAGAGATTATTACTCAGCTTTGGAAAATACGTAAAGGCATGTTTCCTGCTATTGGTGCTAACCGTCGTTTAGGGACTACGGTGGTTATTGAAGATATTGCATTACCGCTAGACAAACTTGCGGTAGGTGTTAAACAATTACATCATTTATTTACACAGTTTGGTTATGACGAAGCGATTATTTTTGGTCATGCATTAGCAGGCAATTTACATTTTGTCTTTACACAGTCTTTTGATACGCCAGCAGAAATAAAACGTTATCATGATTTTATGGCGGCAGTATGTCAAATGGTCGCGGTAGATTATAAAGGTTCACTTAAAGCTGAGCACGGTACAGGTCGCAATATGGCACCTTTTGTTGAGTTAGAATGGGGCAGTGATCTCTATAAAATAATGCAACAAATTAAGCATATTTTTGATCCTGATAATTTATTCAATCCCGATGTTATTATTAGCGATAACCCTAATAGCCATATTGAAAATTTAAAAGCAATGCCGCTTGCCGATGAGTTAATTGATCAATGTATTGAGTGTGGTTTTTGTGAATCGGTTTGCCCGTCAAATAATTTAACCTTAACGCCACGACAACGTATTGCATTATGGCGGCGTATTTCGCAATTACAATCCTTTGCCAAAAAAGATGATATTAGCGAAATACAACAACAAGAATTAGACAAACTAGAACAAGACTATCAATATTTTGGTATTGATAGTTGTGCTGCAACAGGGCTTTGCGGACAAGAATGCCCGGTAGGTATTGATACGGGAGTTTTTATTAAAAAGTTACGTGCTGAAAAAGTAAGCCAATTGACAAAAAAAACAGCACAACAATTAGGTGTACATTTTTCAGCACTGACTACTATCGCCAAATTTGGTCTAAATAGTATTGGTTTAATGAATAAAATATTCCCTGAAAATGTCACCTATAAAACCTTTTCAGTTATGAATCGTTTAACGCATAATAAAATACCTAAATGGTATCCAGCATGGCCAAAAGGCGCTAAAAAGTATCAGCTAAAAGAAACTTATTTTACCGATAAGGTGGTTTATATTCCTAGTTGTGCCAACCGTATTTTTGCCGCTGATAATAAAGCAGACGATCAGCGAGTATTGCCTGAAGTTATGCATTCGTTATTAACTAAAGCTAAAATTTCTATGATAATACCTGAATATATTCATAACTCATGTTGTGGTATGCCGTGGGCATCAAAAGGTATAAATGATGTGGCTAATAGTAAAAGACAAGCGTTTATCGACCTTATTATGCAAGCTTCTGAGCAGGGAGAATTAGCTATTATTACGGACGCAAGCCCTTGTGCGCTCACACTTAATCAAAATAATAAGATTAAAATTTATGAAGCAAGTGAATATATTGCCAAGCATGTATTATCTAAACTAACCATTAGAAAAAGCACTGACACTTTTATGCTGCATAAAACGTGTAGCAGCATTAAAATGGATGATGGTAAATACTTAGAGAAAATAGCGCGAGCTTGTAGTGATAATATTATCATCCCTAACAATGTTCACTGCTGTGGTTTTGCAGGGGATAAAGGTTTTTATTTACCTGAACTTAACAAAAGCGCCTTACAAGCTTTATCTGCGCAAATACCATTGTCGTGTCAACATGGTCTTAGCAACAGTCGTACTTGTGAGATTGGTTTAAGCGAGCACAGTAATATTAGTTATCAATCCTTTTTGTATTTACTTGATCAAGTGAGTTTTGCTTAATATTTTCATAACTCAGTATTTTTTATCATGTAAGATAAAGAATATATTCTTATTTTAATTGCTGATTTTTAAATAATTTTATGATACTAAAAAAAATAATTTCACCTTTACTTGCTAGTTTGTTATTAACTAGTTGTAGTGATCTCAATGTTGAATACATGCAGTCACATAATTCTAGTGAACGCATTAAATTTTTAGTAATGCATTATACTGCTGAAAATTATCAAGGTTCATTACATGATTTAGTGGATGTAGGGCGTGGTGTTAGTTCGCATTATCTAGTCCCCGAAAGCCATGATAGTACTTATCCTACTGAAGAACTTAAAGTATTACAGTTAGTGAAAGAAACGGGTCAAGCTTGGCATGCAGGAAATAGTTTTTGGCAAGGTCGAAGTGATGTTAACGATCAATCTATCGGTATTGAAATTGTTAATGTGCCTGAATGTAAACAACCCAAACAAGATGAGCATGCTTTAGCTAAAGGGCGAGATAAATCGAGTGAACAATTTTGCTTTTACCCTGATTATGATCCTAAGCAAATTCAATTATTAATTAAATTATCGAAAGATATTTTAGCCCGTAACCCTGATATTACCCCAACTCATATTATTGGTCATTCAGATATAGCACCTGCGCGTAAAAATGATCCTGGGCCACGTTTTCCTTGGTATCAGCTTTATACACAAGGTATTGGTGCTTGGTATGAAAAAGAAACCGTAACAAAATATTGGAATGAATTTTTAGATAAGCAATTACCTCATATTGGCTTAATACAAAAAGCATTGCGTAGTTATGGGTATGGTATTGTTGAAACAGGAGAATATGATCAACAAACTAAAAATGTTTTGTCTGCTTTTCAAATGCATTTTTTACCTTGGCAAGTAACTGGACGCACAGATGAAAAAACTGCTGCGGTATTATTTGCATTACTCGACAAATATTTCCCAAGTAAAACTCAACAACTATTAGCGCGTTATCAGCAAGAGTTAGTATCTAAAAAAATGCTTGTTAGCGTTGTTAAAAAAGGGCAAGTTGATGAGGTTTTTCCAACAAAGCAGCGTAGTAGTCGGGCATTAGTTAACGACAGAGCAATATTTAAAGGTTATCGTCGTCGTGGCGATATTATTATTGATAATAATGATGCAAGGTCTGCAGACATCTATGTTAATGGCCAAAAATTGAATATTGCTGAGCCTTTATTGCCTTATCACAGTTACCGCTACAGTTTAAAAAAACGTACTAAAACAGGTGATAATACCTTACGAGTAAAAAATATTTTACCACAAGGTGCCCGCTTAAATATTACTATTCCTTATCCTAAACTGCTCGATAGCAGTCTGCATTGGCGTAATATTAATCGTTTTAAAAAAGTAGATAAATTGATCAAGCAAGATGTTAAAAATGGTTTTCCAGGCGCTGTTTTAGTTGTGATAAAAGACGGTAAAATTATTAAAAATACGGCTTATGGCTATGCGCGTAAATTTGCTGATGGTGGTGAATTGCTAGAAAAACCGATAAAAATGACGATCAACACCTTATTTGATATTGCTTCAAATACGAAAATGTTTGCCACTAATTTTGCACTAATGAAATTAGTGAGTGAAAACAAATTAGATACCAATAAACGCATTGTTGATTATTTACCGTTATATCGTGGTGCTGGGCGAGAAATGCGCTTAATTAAAGATATTCTCACGCATAACGCAGGCTATGCACCACAAGTTAAATTTTTTACCCATAACAATAAATTGGGTGAACAGTTTTTTTCTCAAAATGCAAAAAAAACTAAACAACTTATTTTAACTAAAGTACCGTTTGCTGTGGGTCGTCATAGCAAACGTATGTATAGCGACACTGATTATATGTTGTTGGGAATACTCATTGAAAATATTACGGGTATGGCGTTAGATACCTATGTTGAAAGCGAAATTTATCAGCCATTACAGCTTGAAAATACGGTTTTTAATCCGTTACAAAAAGGCTTTAGTAAAAACCAAATTGCAGCGACAGAAATTCAAGGCAATACGCGTGGTGGTCGTGTTGATTTTGAAAATGTCCGTAACTACGTATTACAAGGTGAAGTACATGATGAAAAAGCTTTTTATTCGTTAGCTGGCGTGGCTGGCCATGCAGGGTTATTCTCTACAGCGAAAGATCTGGCTGTATTAGCACAAACGCTGTTAAACCGTGGTGGTTATGGTAATAAGCAATTATTCAAACCAAGTGTTATTGACCAATTTATTAAACCTGATGATGGTGATGGTAGTTATGGTTTAGGTTGGCGACGAGCTGATAATGGTACGCGTGAATGGCAATTTGGCCCTTATGCTAGTCCATCAGCATTTGGTCATACTGGCTGGACAGGTACGGTAACGGTGATTGATCCCGAACATGATTTAGCGATTATATTATTAACCAATGCACGTCACTCAAAGGTAGTAGGAGATGACAAAAATTATTACTTTAAAGGTAAACAATTTGAAACAGGTAAATATGGTAGTGTGGTATCGCTTGTGTATGAAGCGGTGTTAGATCATTAATATGTTTGTCGCAGCAACCATCGACCTAAAATGTTAGCACATATAAAGTAATAACCAGCGTCATTCTGACGAAGGTCAGGATCTTTAATCAAATAATGGGAGAAAATATTTTTAAATATGAATAACTCAATAAAAACATTATCACCTGCTGACTTTCGAGCTTTAGTTCGCAAAAATGAATTTACCAATAATACCTCTGGTGTGGCGCAAGGCTTTGTGCAAGGTAATGTGGTGATCTTACCTCAAGATTGGGCGTATGATTTTTTACTCTTTTGTCAAAAAAATCCTAAACCGTGTCCCTTAATTGGCATGTCGAGTAATGCGGGTGATTATCTATTAACTGAATTAGGTAAAAATATTGATATTCGCACTGATGTACCTAGTTTCCGTATTTTTGAAAACGGTCAATTAATCGATGAAGTTAATGATATAAAATCACTGTGGCGCGATGACTTAGTCACCTTTGTTTTAGGGTGTTCATTTTCATTTGAAGAAGCATTATTAGCGGATGGATTAGAAATTCGTAACATTAGTGAGCAAAAAAATGTGCCTATGTACACCAGTAATATTGCTTGTAAAAGTGCAGGGCGTTTTAGTGGTAACATGGTGGTCAGTATGCGTCCTATGTTAGCAAAAGACGCCATTAGGGCGATACAAATATGCTCGCGTTTTCCGTCTGTGCATGGCGCACCAGTACATTTAGGTGATGCGAGTTTACTTGGTATTAATGATTTAAATAACACTGATTTTGGTGATGCTGTCACCATTAAAGACAATGAAATACCCGTATTTTGGGCGTGTGGCGTAACACCACAGGTTGCTCTAGCACAAGCAAAACCACCTTTTTGTATTACTCATAGCCCTGGAGCTATGTTGGTAACGGATATTGCTAATAGTAAGTTAGCTGTATTGTAATATTACTATTCAAGAACTGTCAGTGCGATAAAAGCTGTCATCCTGACGCAGGCTAGGATCTAAGCAAGATAAAATTATAAATGAGAGCAACATGTTATTAAATTGCGATTTAGGTGAAAGTTTTGGTAACTGGCAAATGGGTTTGGATGAACTTGTTATGCCACATATTGATCAAGCAAATATCGCTTGTGGTTTTCATGCGGGCGATCCCTTAATTATGCAGCAAACTATTGCATTAGCAAAAAAGCATGATGTACAAATTGGCGCGCACCCAGCTTACCCAGATTTACAAGGTTTTGGTCGGCGTTCGCTTCAGTGTTCAAGTGCTGAAATTATTGCTTTTGTGCATTATCAAATCGCTGCTCTTGACGGTATGGCAAAAATGCAAGACGTTGAAATTAGTTATGTAAAACCTCATGGTGCGTTATATAACGATATGATGGTAAATAAAGAGATCCGTGCTGCTATTATGCAGGCAATTGCTGAGTTTTATCGTCCTATTGCGCTTATGTTACAAGCAACACCCGAATTTAAACAATATCAACAACAAGCAAAAAAATATGATCTAACCTTATTAGCCGAAGCTTTTGCTGATCGCTGTTATGACGATGATGGTACCTTATTAGCGCGTACCCAAGTAGATGCAGTACATAACACAGATAAAATGTTAGCTCAGGTTAAGCAGCTTAAAAAAGACGGTACAGTTACCACGATTAATGGTAAAAATTTACGGTTAAATCCTGATAGTTTATGCGTACATGGTGATAATATGAACAGTGTTAATGCTATCGAAAAAATCAAAGCATTACTTGCGGGTTAGGTATTATTTTTTATGTCATCAATTACTATTAAAATCGCTGGCGAAAATGCGTTAATTATTTATTTTGCTGAACAAGAAAATAGCGAGGTGGCGGCACAAATTTATCAAGCACAACAGCTTATACGTGAAAATTGTACGAATGAATTAGTTGATTTGATCCCTTCGTATGCTTCTGTTTTAGTGATTTTTGATAGTTTTAAATGTGATCATTTACAGCTTAAAAATAAATTGTATACTTGTTTGAACGCTATACCAATAGGTAATATTATCGCGGGACGTCTAGTCGAATTGCCTGCTTATTATGGCATTGAGTGTGCCCCCGACTTAGCTGCTTTAGCAAAACGGGCAGGGCTGAGTATTAAAGAAGTTGTCAATATTCATCAAAATCAAGAATACCGTGTTTATGCGATAGGTTTTGCCCCCGGTTTTGCCTATTTAGGTGATGTTGATTCACGTATCGCCACCCCTAGATTAGCAACGCCAAGAATGAAGGTACCAAAAGGCGCAATTGCCATCGCAGATCGACAAACCGCCGTTTACCCAAGTATTTCTCCCGGTGGTTGGAATTTAATTGGTTTGTGTCCAACGGCAATGTTTACTCCTGAAAAAGAGCCTATTATGCCGATTAGTGTTGGCGATAGAGTGAAATTTTGTGCGATTAACCAGCCAGAGTTTATTGCTTTAGGCGGTGAATTATGAACAATAGTCAAGACTCCAAAGAGTACTTTGGTTTTATCGTAAAACAAGCGGGAATTCATACCTTGATCCAAGACTTAGGGCGCTTTGGATACCATGCTATCGGGTTAACGAATGGCGGCCCCCTTGATTATCAAGCCTTTTATTGGGCCAATAGTTTATGTCAAAACCCTGCAAATAGTAGCGCACTTGAAATCACCTTAGGCGGTTTAGAATTAACCGCAATCTCAGCAACTAAAATTGCGGTTACAGGAGCAACAGTAGCGCTGTTTATTAACAATCAAGCGAAAGCCTTATGGCGAAGTCACACCATTAATAGTGGTGATATTATTCGATTGGGTTTTGCAAAAAGGGGGATGCGGGCTTATTTAGCGGTTGTTGGCGGTTTTCAAATACCAAAAAGTTTTGGCAGTAGTGCTACCGTTTGTCGTGAAAGTATTGGTGGTTTACAAGGAAAAGCATTAATTAATAATGATTTTTTACCCATAAAAACATTGTCAGCTAAAGTTGAAGTCGATTTTAGCTTACCTGAAAAATACCGTCCAATTTATATGAATGAAGTTGTCTTAAGAACCATTGTTGGTTATCAATATCAACATTTTTCAAGGTTAGCACAACAGTTATTTTTTAGTAGCGAGTTCACCGTGAGTGAGCATTGTGATCGTATGGGCTATCGACTTGCTAACGATAATATAAAAAGTCATATCAGCGCCGATATTGATGGCGTTTTGTCAGAAGGAATATGTCATGGTGCCATTCAAATTCCCGCCGATGGTCAGCCTATTGTGTTATTAAACGATAGGCAAACCATTGGTGGCTATCCAAAAGTTGGTGCTGTTATTGCCTTAGATACCAATAAATTAGCTCAATTAGGCCAAGGTGCCAAAGTATACTTTGAAGAAATATCTATGGAAGATGCACACAATGCTAATTTATTAGCGCAACAACAATTTAAATGCACAACACTACAAACCTGTTAACAAATGCGGTAAAAGCAATACCATAAAAACCAAGGTATATTGAAAAATAATGAATGAATTTTTATTAAGTAAACAAATTGAAGATTTATTAGTTGCGCGTAACCTCCGTGGAATGAAGCATATACAAAAGGTATTAAATGCTGGTTATTGTTTACGTGCTGCACAAATGTTGCACAAGGTAAAAGGTAATGTGCTTATTGGCACCGGCTTTCCTGTCGTTGATACTTTTGAAACCGATGGTCCAGTCGGTGCTTTAATTTTATATAAAGCATTAGAAATTCTCGGTGCTACTCCTATTTTAGTTTGTTGCACAACCATGGCTGAGCGATTAAGTGCTGATTATCGAGTTTATGGCCTTGATCAGGGGGAATTAGCGAGCGCAGAGCATGTGAGTCATCAGGCATTGTTAACACTACAACCGCAGGTGATTATTTCAATTGAACGCCCAGGTTTAGCTGAAAATGGTTGTTATCATAATATGCTCGGTGAAGATATTAGCGCGCGTGCAGCTTGTTTTGACCATTTTTTAACTCAAGCCCATTGCCCGACCATCGCCATAGGTGATGGTGGTAATGAAATTGGCATGGGTAAAGTAAAAGCAACGTTAACCGAACTTGATATTATTCCTGCGGTAACTAGTTGCGATGAACTCATTGTGGCGGATGTATCAAATTGGGGCGTGTACGGTATTTTAGCTTTTTTAAGTTTATGGTCTGAGCACGATTTATTAAGTGAAACTTGTCCAGAAGATATTTTAAAGTACCTATCTAAATTAGGTAGTGTTGATGGCGTAACACGAAAAAATGAATTAACTGAAGATAGCCTGCCCGCGAGCGAAGGTATTGCGCTTATTCAAAAAATTAGAACCTTAATTGGTTTTCACGGATAAACGAAAAATATTCATTTTAAAATGCGGTTGAAGCCGCATCTACAACCCAATTAATGTAAACGCGAATTTATTCGTGCTTAGTTACCAAAACATAGGAATAACATGAGTATTGTCTATTTAAATGGCGAATTTATGCCAATAGCGCAAGCAAAAATATCACCACTTGATCGTGGCTTTTTATTTGGTGATGGCATATACGAAGTGATCCCATCATACTTTGGTAAAATGGTCGGTTTTAGTGCTCATATTGACAGAATGATCAATGGATTAGCTGCTATTGGCATTAATTTTAATTGGGAACATATTAAATGGCGTGAACTATGTGAACAGCTTTGTAGTAAAAATGGAAAACAAGCATTAGGTGTTTATTTACATGTGAGTCGTGGGGCTGATAATAAGCGTTTTCATGGTTTTCCTGAAAATGTTGAACCGACCATTTTTGCGATGACCTTCGCAATACCTGTATCAGAGCAAGCAGATAAAAATACCCGTCAAGGCTATGCGCTTAAAAGTATGGAAGATTTACGCTGGCAACGTTGCCATATTAAATCTACCGCATTGTTAGGTAACGTATTGCATTTTCAAGCTGGGCAAGAGGCTAATTGCCAAGAAGTATTACTTTATAATGACCAAAAACATCTTACCGAAGCGAGTGCATCAAACATTTATATCGTAAAAAATGGTGTGGTGATCACGCCGCCACTTAACCATCATATTCTTGCAGGAGTAACTCGTAAATTAATGTTAGATATTTTACGTAAAGATGGTTCCATTCCTGTTGAAGAACGTATCGTTACTTTGGTTGAAGCGCAAAATGCCGATGAAATTTGGATCTCTAGTTCTTCTAAAGAAATAGCGCCAATAACTATATTAGACGATAAACCTATTGGTGATGGTCATGTTGGAGCCGTTTGGCAACAAGCGGCGACATTGTATAGTGAGCATAAGTTTGACTATTAATGTAAGCGTAAATTTATTCGCGCTTTTATAAAACTAAGGTTTTGCTATAATCGCGCGGTTGTTTAATTTACCGCGTGGATTTATTTTGTCAGTTGTGGACTCTTGTTCAAATCAGCCTAATGCTAAAAAAAAACTTAATGCAGGTGATAATGATGTTGTGCCGTCATTAAAATCACTCTTTTCCTTACTAAAACAAACTAAAAATAGCGATCATGGTCGTTTAAAGAATCGTTTACATGGCATTAAAAAAATAACGAACGAAACTAAAAAACAGCAAGCATTAACCACTATGGCTGGTGTGATTGACGAGTCGATTAAAGCCAAGCAAGTAAAACTCGCTAACTTGCCAAAGGTTACTTATCCTGACTTACCCGTTTCAGACAATGTTGATGTTATTAGTGAAGCAATAAAACACAATCAAGTGGTGATCATTGCGGGTGAAACTGGCTCAGGTAAAACCACACAAATTCCCAAAATTTGTCTTGAATTAGGACGTGGTGTTGATGGTTTAATTGGCCACACTCAACCACGGCGCATTGCTGCTCGTACAGTTGCTAGTCGTATTGCCGATGAATTAAAGAGCAAAGTAGGTGAGGTAGTTGGTTATAAAGTGCGTTTTACCGATCAAGTGAGTGAGCGTAGTTATATAAAATTAATGACCGATGGTATTTTGTTAGCAGAAATGCAAAGAGATCGTTTATTACGTCAATACGATACCATCATTATTGATGAAGCCCATGAGCGTAGCTTAAATATTGATTTTATTTTAGGTTATTTAAAGCAAATATTACCACAGCGTCCCGATCTTAAAATTATTATTACCTCTGCAACGATTGATCCGCAACGTTTTGCAGAACATTTTTGTGATAAACAAGGAAAACCTGCGCCAATTATTGAAGTGTCTGGGCGTACTTATCCTGTAGAAATTCACTATCGTCCACTTTTATCTGAAGATAAAGAAGCAAGTGATAATGGAGGTGATAAACAAGACATTATTTCTGGGGTTTTAGCCGCCGTTGATGAACTATCACACATAAGTCATGGTGATATATTGATCTTTTTAAATGGTGAACGTGAAATACGTGATACCGCGTATGCATTAGAAAAAGCACAACTTCGGCATACGCAAATATTACCACTATTTTCACGTTTAACTGTTCAGGATCAAAATCGTATCTTTGCCCCACACAGTGGTCGTAATATTGTGTTGGCAACTAATGTGGCTGAAACCTCATTAACGGTACCTGGCATTAAATATGTTATTGATCCTGGTACTGCGCGTATTTCTCGTTACAGTTATCGTACTAAAGTACAACGTTTGCCCATAGAAGCCATATCACAAGCTAGTGCTAATCAACGATCTGGTCGTTGTGGTCGTGTATCGGCAGGAGTTTGCATTCGTTTATACAGTGAAGAAGATTTTAATAATCGTGTTGAATTTACTGATCCTGAAATTTTACGGACAAACTTAGCCACGGTCATATTGCAAATGTTGGCACTTGATTTAGGTGAAATTAATGATTTTCCTTTTCTAGAACCGCCTGATAATCGCAATATTAATGATGGTGTGCGCTTATTAGAAGAATTAGCGGCTGTTGAGAATGTTAAGAATGTTAAGACTAAAGATAAAAACAATAAAGAAAATAACCAGCATAAATTAACCAAGGCAGGGCGTTTATTAGCAAAATTTTCTATTGATCCGCGTTTAGCTAAAATGCTGTTAACTGCGGTAGAAACAGGTTGTGCACAAGCAATGATGATCATTGTTGCAGGCGTGAGTATTCAAGACCCACGTGAACGTCCAATGGAAAAACAACAATCGGCAGATGAAAAACATAACCGTTTTAAAAGCAAAGATTCAGATTTTATATCGCTGCTAAACTTATGGCAATATGTTAGTGAACAACAGCAACAATTAACTAACAATCAATTTAGGCGTTTGTGCCAGAAAGAGTTTCTTTCTTATGTTCGATTGCGTGAGTGGCAAGATATTGTCAGCCAATTAACACAAACGCTAAAAGAATCAAAAATGCCGTTGGGTAAAACCTTTTTAACCCTTTTACCTAATGAAGAAAGTCAGGCTGAGAATACCAAGCAGCAATTACAGCAACAAAACGATATCATTCATCAAGCGATGCTATCAGGCTTGTTAAGTCATTTGGGGCAATTAGATGAAAACCGTGAATATAAAGGCGCTCGCGGTACTCTTTTTTATATTTTTCCGGGATCTGGTTTAGCGAAAAAAGCACCTAAATGGTTAATGGCTACTGAATTAGTTGAAACTAGTCGTTTGTTTGCGCGTATGGCGGCAAAAATCGAACAACAATGGATAGAACCGCTTGCCCAACATTTAGTTAAACGAAATTATAGTGAACCGCATTGGGAGAAAAAACAGGGTGCGGTAATGGCGTTTGAACAAGTATCTCTTTATGGCATGATCATTGTTGCAAAGCGCAGTATTCATTTTAAGCACATTGAAGCGCACACTTGCCGAGAAATTTTTATTCGTGAAGCCTTAGTTAATGGTGATTGTGAGTTAAAAGAAGCTTTTTTTCAGCATAATAACAACCTTATTCGTCATATTGAAAAATTAGAACAAAAAGCGCGGCGTAAAGATTTTTTAATTGATGAAGAACAATTGTTTGATTTTTATCAGCAAAAAATTCCGCAAGAGGTGGTTTGTTTAGTTAGTTTTAAAGCATGGTGGCAAAAAGTAAAAGTACAAGAGGCTAAACAATTACACTTTACTAAAGAATTTTTATTAAGTGATAAAGCAAAAACGCTATCAAAAACGGATTATCCTGATACTTGGCGACAAGGTTCGTTAACGCTGCCATTAACGTATCATTTTAGCCCTAACGATATTGATGATGGTGTATCAATTACTATTCCTATAGGGGTGTTAAACCAAATTGAAAATATTGGTTTTGATTGGTTAATTCCCGCTTTGCACAATGAATTAATTATCGCCTTAATTAAAGCCTTACCTAAAAGTTTACGCCGTAATTTTGTGCCTGCACCCAATTATGCCGAGGCGTGTTTAGCGCATTTTAGTGATGATAAAAAATCATCAACTATACCGATCACACAAGCACTCGCAAAACAATTATTGCGAATGACAGGTGCTCGTTTACCTGACGATTCTTGGGTAGATATTGAATTACCAGCACATTTGTCCATGAACTTTAAAGTCGTTAACGAGCGTGGAAAATTGCTTAGACAAGGGCGTGATTTAATCGCTCTTAAAAATGAATTGCAAGGTAAAGTTAAAAAGTCTATTCAAAAAGTGGCAGAAAAAGGTATAGAACAAACCAAAATCATACAATGGACGATAGGCGACTTACCTAAAAGTTACGAGAAAAAAATCGCTAATATTACGATTAAAGCATTTCCTGCGTTGGTTGATCATAAAACTACGGTTGCCATTGAATTATTTGAACAACAAATTCAGGCTGAGCAAGCGATGCTTGATGGTTTGACACGGTTAACATTATTAAATATTCCCTCACCCATTAAATATTTACAGCAAAAATTACCGAATAAAGCCAAATTAGGTTTGTACTTTAATCCTTTTGGTACTATCAATGACTTACTTAATGACTGTGTTAGCGCAGCTTGTCGTTATTTATTACAACAATTACCTGAGTTACCGCGCAATGAATTTTCTTTTAACGAGGCTCGTGATCATATTCGTGCTGATATTGCAGATTGTGTATTATCAACAGCAATAAAATTAGAACAAGCGCTAAGCTTAAGTCATGACATTCGCAAAAAATTAAAAGCTAGGGTTAACCTTAATGTTATTCAAGCGCATGGCGATATAAAAGCACAATTAGAAAGCTTAATTTTTAAAGGCTTTATTAGCGAATTAGGTGTGCAACGCCTTGACGATGTTATCCGTTACCTTAAAGGTATTATGCGGCGATTAGAAAAACTAGCCATTGATGTCAACCAAGACCGATTAAAAATGTTAGAGGTCGAAAAAGTTACTGCTCAATACCAAACGTTAATAAAAAAAGAACATCTAAAACAAAACATATTGCCAACTGAATTTAGTGATATTCGTTGGATGATTGAAGAATTACGGATTTCATTTTTTGCGCAAAATTTAGGTACATCTTATCCAATTTCGATGAAGCGTATAAGTAATAAGATAAAAGGGCTTACTTAAGTTAATTAGAGGGTATTTAAAATACAATCTGGGGTGTGATTTAAATCATCACTTTAATTCAAATTTGACAGACTTTAACGCGCAAAGTATAAAGGAATGAGAATAATAATTGGTATAACAATTAGTATAATAATTTGTAGTACATTTTAAGGAAAAACAAATGCTGAATTATGACGATAAACGTAATTTTTACCGTATGTTGCTTAATAGTGAAGTAGCAATCACCGTAATTGATGATGAAGCCAATAGTAAAATATTTGCAACATGTCGAGATTTAAGTGCAACGGGTATGGCAATAGAAATGGCACATCCCTTAGAGATGGGAACTAAAGTTCGCATGAGAATAGACTCATTAAATAACAATGTTCAAGCTTTTGACGCCTGTGGCAAAGTTGTTCGGGTGGTTGAAGAAAACTCTGAAAGTTATCTTGTTGGAATTACCATACAAGATCTGGATTAATTTAGTTGATGATACGCTTTTATACATTTTTTTGACAATTTTCCACAACAAGCTGGCAAGCTATGCCTATACTTATTTTAGTTGTTTAATTTTTACTTTAAATATAACGAACAAAAATAATAGGAATTGCCATGAAAGTGTGTTTTCAAGTTCATGTAAGTGGTACCGTACAAGGTGTGTTTTTTCGTGCGTCAACTCAACAACAAGCCATTGAATATAGCCTTAGTGGCTATGCGCGTAATTTAGCTGATGGTGATGTCGAGTTAATAATTTGTGGCGAACAAGAAAATGTAGAAACTATGTTGCAATGGTTAGAGCATGGTCCTGAAAATGCTGAAGTTACCGATTTACAAAGTAAACAAGTACCTTTGCAAGAGTTTAATCATTTTTCTATTGGCTAATTTTTAAGATAAATAAAGGTAGCGTATTGAAATACATTGCAGTTAATAAACAGCAGCAGTTGATTTTTTCTGTTGTTGAACGTCCCATCATTACGGCTTCGCAATGTTTAATTCAAATTCATGCTATTGGTGTTAATCGTGCCGATATTTTACAACGTCAAGGTAAATACCCACCACCTGTAGGTGAGTCACTTATTTTAGGTTTAGAAGTGTGTGGTGAAATAGTCGCCTGTGGTGATAATGTTAAAAACAGGCATGTTGGAGATAAAGTTTTTGGTTTAGTAGCTGGCGGTGGTTATGCGCAATATGCTGCTATTAATGTTGATCATATTATGACATTACCTAAACATTTTTCTTTTGCGCAAGGCGCAGCAATCGCGGAAGTATTTTTAACCGCTTATCAAAGTTTATTTACTCTTGCTCATTTACAAAATCAACAATCAGTACTTATTCATGCGGGGGCTAGTGGTGTGGGCACGGCGGCAATTCAGTTAGCCAAAGCTCAACAATGTTATGTCACCGTAACGGTAAGTAGTGAAGAAAAAGCGCAAGCATGTATCGCGTTAGGTGCTGATGCAGCGATTAATTATAATAAAACCGATTTTGTTACTTGGACAAAAGAGCACCATCCACAAGGCTTTGATGTTATTGTTGACGTGGTCGCAGGTGAATATTTAAATAAAAATATTAAGGTTGCTGCACTTGATGCGCGTATTGTTATTCTTGCGCTGTTGGGCGGACGTTTTAGTAAAGAGGTTGATATTGCTAAGTTGTTAATGAAGCGAATTAGTATTAAAGCGTCTACTTTACGTAATCGTAGCGATGATTATAAAACGCAATTAATTACTGATTTTAGTAATGACTTTTCTCAATTATTAGAGAATGGCACGATAAAACCTGTAGTTGGTAAAACTTTTTCGTGGCAAGAGGCAGAGCAAGCACATCAACTAATGCTTGCTAATGCCAATATTGGTAAAATAGTTCTCACAGTCGACTAGTCTGTCCTGAATTCGTATAATAAGTGCATAACCATTATTACATAAATGTGAGAAAACGTAAGTTGTCTTTCACTAGCTGGGTATCGAGACACAATAAAACCCTATTTACTCATGGTATTAACGATTAAGTATCAACATAAGCAAAGCGCTTAACGATTTTTCGTTCACGTTCAATTACTTCATCAAACATAGCCAAAGGGCGTGCCCAAATGCCTAAATCATTACCGAATTCGTCAGTATATAAGGGTTTATAAATGACTAACCATTCTTGTGTTTCGCTGTGTTTTGCAAGATGTAATACTTGATAGAAATTACCTTTAAAATGCTGATATTTACCTAGTTTAAGCATTATTTAATCCTTAAATAAAAAATTTAGTGTAAACAGCTTCGCCCCAAACAAGACACAATAATGTTAACGCAATAAAAACCCCTGACGAGCCTAAGTCTTTAGCGCGCCCGATTAATTCATCATGTTCGAGGGTTATTTTATCAGCTAGGGCTTCAAGTGCTGAATTAATTATTTCAGCAAAGAGTAGAAATAATAAACTGGCGATAAGCATAATATGATGTAAATTAGATTGCGCTAAATAAAAAGAAAAGGGCGCTAAAAATAGTGTTAACAGTAATTCTTGACGAAAAGCTGATTCATATTTAAAGGCTGCTTTAAAACCTTTAAATGAACAATAAGTTGCTTTAAAAATGCGGCTTAAGCCTGTACCGTTTACTTTATTAGTTTTTGCTGGTTGCTGATTCATTATTATTTTAAGTTAAATATCAAGATGGATAACAATTATAAGCTATTCTAAACACAGTGATAATAAAATTATCTACTTTTGTGTTATTTAGGTAAAACAGTATATTTATGTTAATCGAATTATCATTTAATTATGCTTTAATGGGCGTATAATGTTCAATAAATATTTTTAATCACTGGAGTGCCTATATGTCGCATCGCGCGCATCTTTTTTCATTACGAATTTGTCACGCCATACGTGAAGTATTAAATGAATCGCCTTATAGCATGCCATTATTTTTTAAAGATTTATTGGCGGGCCTTACGGTTGGTATTATTGCTATTCCGCTTTCTATGGCATTGGCTATTGCTGTTGGCGTAGCACCACAATATGGTTTGTATACAGCAATAATTGCTGGGTTTATTATTCCTCTTTCTGGTGGTTCACGTTTTAGTGTTTCAGGTCCTACCGCTGCTTTTGTGGTTATTTTATATCCTATTGTTCAACAATATGGTTTAGCTGGGTTGTTGATCGCTAGCGTTTTATCTGGTCTCATTTTAATTGTAATGTCGTTACTACGATTGGGACGTTTTATTGAATATATTCCTGAAGCTGTCACCTTAGGTTTTACTGGCGGTATTGCTATTGTTATTGCAACATTGCAGTTAAAAGATTTTTTTGGTTTAACTGTGGTTAAAATGCCTGAAAGTTATATTGAAAAAGTTGATGTGCTTTTTAATGCCTTACCTCAACTGTCAACATCGACTACTTTAGTCGCGGTGACAACCTTAATGGTTATGTTGATTTGGCCACGCTTAAAAACCCCTATCCCTGCACATTTACCTGCGGTAATTATCGGTGCTTTATTAGCTTTTTATTTAAATCAGCAAGGTGAACATATTGCGACTA
>JAESPQ010000126.1 GCA_016765535.1 Alteromonadaceae bacterium
ATCGGTGAATTTGGTGGCCCTAAAGGTGAAATTTATCGAAAAGAAGGCGGTAGTGTAAAAAAATTCTGTTCAACACGCGATATGCTTAGTTATTATTTAGATCCTGAAAACAAACGTAATGTCAGCCAACTTTTTGTTCACGACATGAGTAAAATGCCGTGGGGAAAAACTAACGACAGCTACTTTATTGATGCTAAAAAAGCCTGGTTTGTTGCAGGATCAAATAAAATGGGCGCGATGGGAAAAACTCTTGCCAGCTTTAGTAAAAAAGATGATGCAAAAGCGTTTGCTAAAGAATTTGGCGGTAAAGTATTAAGCTTTAAACAAATAAAGTTAGATGATTTGTTATAAGTAATAGAGTCCTAGAGTCCTAGAGTCCTAGAGTCCTAGAACCTAGAACCTAGGGTCTAGAGTCTAGGTACTAGGTTCTAGGGCTAATCTTTCTACATTTCTTTAAGCGTTTTCTTTACGAAGAAAAGTCCAATTATTACCTTGGCTAAATTCAGCATTATATTGATAACCTGCAAGATCAAACTCTTTTAATTGTTCAACATCAGTTAGTTGCTTTTGAATAATATAACGCGCCATTAACCCCCGCGCTTTTTTGGCAAAAAAACTGATCATTTTATATTGTCCGTTTTTCCAATCTTTAAACGCAGGGGTAATAATAGTACCGTTAACTTGTTTTACTTTTATCGCCTTAAAATACTCATTTGACGCTAAGTTTATTAACACATCATCACCTTGTGCGGCGAGTGCTTCATTAACTTTATCAGTAATGATATTACCCCAAAATTGATATAAATTACTGCCACGCTCATTAGCCAATTTAGTCCCCATTTCAAGACGATAGGCTTGCATTAAATCAAGCGGCTTCAACAAACCATATAAGCCTGACAAAATACGAAAATGTTGCTGTGCAAAAGCAAAATCTTGTGTTGAAAAGCTCGCAGCATCAAGCCCCGTATAAACATCACCATTAAACGCGAGTATTGCTTGGCGTGAATTTTCTTGAGTAAATGGTTGTGACCACTGACCAAAACGCGCTGCGTTTAATCCTGCCAACTTGTCGCTTATTTTCATTAATGAAGATAAATCGGCAGGTGTAAGTTGTTTACAGCGTTCTGCTAGCACTTGGCTATGAACTAATAATTCAGCTTGAGTATATTCTTGGGTTGTAAGCGGAGATTCAAAATCTAAATTTTTAGCGGGAGAAACAACAATAAGCATAATAAAATAACAGTCATCAAGAGATTTTAGCGTTTATAATACACCTAACTCAAGACTGAACAGAAGTTAAAAATTTCACTTTAATTCAATCAAAAAACTTAATAAACAGAAAACTTAACCATACAGTCAACTTTTTCTTGATTAAAACTGAAAGTTTGATACAAATAACGCTATAAAAGTTACAAACAATCTAAATATAGTCACTAAACAGGTTAACTTATCGCCGTTTAATGGTGTAAACTTTCATAGTGTAATTTTTCAATTTATCTTTTCTAGCTAATGTAAGGTGTAGTAATGACTGATCAACTTTCCCAATTAAAAACAATGACCACGGTAGTTGCCGATACAGGCGATTTTGAGGCACTTGCGCAATTTAACCCACAAGATGCCACCACGAACCCTTCGTTGTTACTCAAAGCAGCAGCTTTACCTGCATATCAAAATTTATTATCACAATCGGTGACTTGGGCAAAGCAACAATCAAATGAAAATAAACAACAAGTGATTGATGCGGCCGATAAATTATCAGTCTTAATCGGTTTAGAAATTTTAAAAACAGTACCGGGTCGTATTTCTACCGAAGTAGATGCTCGTTTATCTTTTGATCAAGCAGCCATGGTTAAAAAAGCACATAAACTGATCAAACTTTATAATGATGCAGGTATTAGTAATGATCGTATTTTAATCAAACTAGCCTCAACATGGGAAGGTATAAAAGCAGCAGAGCAATTAGAGCAACAAGGTATTAATTGTAATCTCACCCTATTGTTTAGTTTCGCCCAAGCACAAGCCTGTGCGGAAGCAGGTGCCTACTTAATTTCCCCCTTTGTTGGTCGCATTTTAGATTGGTATAAAAAAGACACGGGACGCGATAGTTATCCTGCATTAGAAGATCCGGGTGTAGTATCAGTAACTAAAATTTATAATTATTATAAAGCCATGGGCTATAACACCGTTGTTATGGGTGCAAGTTTTAGAAACACAGGCGAAATATTGGCGCTATCGGGTTGTGATAGATTAACCATTAGTCCTAACTTAATGGATGAATTAGCACAAAATAATGAAGAAATAATCCAACAACTTCATGCAGAGCAAACACCTTTGACTAAAGAAGAAGCATTGACTGAAAGTACATTTCGTTGGCAAATGAATGAAGATGCCATGGCAACTGAAAAATTAGCCGAAGGTATCCGTAATTTTGCTGTTGACCAAGAAAAGCTTGAAAATCAATTAGCTGACATGCTTTAGCAGCATAAAATTAATTTTTCGCAAAAAACATGACATTTTTCTTCATTAAAATGTCATAAACTTGTTTTAAATTGTAACGCTCTATGGTATTAATTTACCGCTGTTGTTTAAAAAAGGAGCGTGATATGGATAATTTAAATCCAGTAAATGATTCAATTGAAAAACAATCTAAATCTAAAGTTACAAGTAATAAAAAAAGAAAGTGGCGCGAAATAGAACAGCTTAAAGAGCAATTCCAATTAGCTAAAGAACTAAGGATCTATGAAAACTCGTTAGAGTACATGTTGGAAGACTTTTAACCTTAACAAGCAAAACTAAAAACGAAAATCAACAATTAGTTTTGTACTTTTATTAATTAAAAGCAAAGCAAAAAAAACCGGAATTTAAAAAATTCCGGTTTTTTATTGGCTGTAATTTATACCAATTTGAGATCCTGACCTGCGTCAGAATGGCAGTGAAAATTTTAACTATTTTTATCTGCACCGTTATCTACTGGCTTAGTTTCTTCTACCTCAATACGATCTACCCGTTGTAAGCCTCTAGGAAGCTTATTACCACGACGACCTCGTTCACCACGATAATGTTCAATATCGCTTGATTTAAGGGTTAGCTTACGTTTACCCGCATGTAAGGTAACAGCAGCACCTTGCGGTATAATGGTTAATAAACTGACATATTCTTCACGTGCTTTTGCTCGTGCTGAGGCAATATTAATAATTTTGTTACCCTTACCTTTACTTAATACGGGTAAATCTTTTACAGGAAATACCAGCATACGTCCTTCGGTGCTTATAGTTAAGCATAAATCATTAGCGATATCATGTAGTGGTTGCGGCGCCATCACTTTAGCTGCTGTTGGTAAGCTGATCAGCGCTTTGCCATTTTTATTACGACTAACCATATCGGCAAAACAGCCAACGAAACCATAGCCCGCATCACTGACTAATAAATACTTATCTTCATCGTTAGCCATTAATATATGTACAAAAGATTTCCCCGTAGCTAAGTGAAAACGCCCCGTTAAAGGCTCTCCTTGGCTACGCGCCGTAGGTAAACTATGTGCGTCGGTGGCAAATGCGCGTCCCGATGAGTCGATGAATACCACAGGACAATTACTTCGTCCTTTGGCTGAAGCTAAATAATTATCGCCCGATTTATAGCTTAATGTTTGTGGATCAATATCATGACCTTTAGCACAACGCGCCCAACCTTTTTCAGAAACAACTACGGTTACGGCCTCATTGGGCATTAAATCTTTTTCTGTTAACGCTTTTGCTTCTTTGCGTTCGACTAATACTGAACGTCTGTCGTCACCATAAAGTTTGGCTGCTTCTAAAATCTCTTTTTTCATCAAAGTGCTCATACGAGTTTTTGAGGCGAGAATTTTTTCTAATTTTTCACGCTCAATATTTAACTCATCTTGCTCTGCCTTAATTCTAATTTCTTCAAGCTTCGCTAATTGGCGTAATTTAATTTCTAAAATGGCATTGGCTTGAATGTCACTTAATTGAAACCGTGACATTAATTCGGCTTTCGGATCATCAAAAGTACGGATGATTTCGATCACTTCATCAATATTTAAATAAGCAATAAGTAAGGCATCTAAAATATGTAGACGCGCTAAAATTTTATCGAGTCGATACTGCAAACGACGACGAACGGTTTCACGACGATACTCAAGCCACTCAGTTAAAATATCACGAATATTTTTTACCGCCGGACGATTATCTAAGCCAATCATATTAAGGTTAACACGATAGCTTTTTTCTAAATCAGTACTGGCAAAAAGATGCTGCATTAATTGTTCTATATCAATACGGTTTGAGCGCGGTACTATCACTATGCGAATAGGATTCTCATGATCAGACTCATCACGTAAATCCACCACCATAGGTAGTTTTTTCGCTTGCATTTGCCCCGCAATTTGCTCTAATATTTTACCACCAGAGGCTTGATGCGGCAGCGCCGTTATCACTACTTCACCATGTTCTAGAGTATACACCGCACGCATTTTTATAGAGCCACGCCCTGTTAGATATATTTTTTCAATATCACTTTTAGGGGTAATAATTTCAGCATCCGTTGGATAATCAGGTCCTTTTATATAATCAAGTAAATCAGCAACTTCAGCTTTAGGTTGCTCAATTAAATGCACACAGGCATTGGCGACTTCACGAACATTATGCGGCGGAATATCGGTTGCCATACCCACGGCAATACCCGTAATACCATTGAGTAAAATATGTGGCAGGCGTGCTGGTAAGGTTTTAGGCTCTTTCATGGTGCCATCAAAATTAGGTGACCAATCAACCGTGCCTTGCCCTAATTCTGACAATAAAACTTCACTAAATTTAGATAAACGTGCTTCGGTATAACGCATGGCGGCAAATGATTTAGGATCGTCAGGTGCGCCCCAGTTTCCTTGCCCATCAACCAAAGGATAACGATAAGAAAATGGCTGTGCCATTAACACCATGGCTTCATAACAAGCACTGTCGCCATGCGGATGAAACTTACCTAAAACATCACCCACGGTACGGGCTGATTTTTTATATTTAGCTGCAGCCGATAAACCTAACTCCGACATTGCATAAATAATACGGCGCTGCACTGGTTTTAAGCCATCGCCAATATGCGGCAAGGCTCTATCCATAATGACGTACATAGAGTAATTTAGATAAGCTTCTTCGGTGAAACGTCTTAATGGTTGTTGTTCAACACCATCCATACTGTATTCTAACGTATCAGTCATAGGGGTATGTTCCAAATATAAAAAGTAAAGGGTATAAATTTAGTATAATCACGGTAGCTTATATGAATTTACGCTAAGACAAAACCATTGCCAGTTAATGTTTTTTATTTTTTAAGCTTTTTATAACAAGTTTTAAGTTATGTACTACGAATGGTTACTTTATGCTGGCTATCTGCTGAATTATGCGGCATAAGATCATCCGAAATATTAAGCGAGTTATCATGGCAAACGACTCTATTGCGCCCTAATTCTTTAGCTTGATACATAGCTGCATCGGCAAGGTTTATGAGTTGATCAAAATAGTTTATATTGTCATTCAAACTAGCAACACCAAAACTTGCGGTAATAGTATGTTCAATTCCTAAAGAACTAAAATGATGAGCCGCAATTTTAGCCCTTAAATGTTCAGCAACCGCTTTGGCTTTAGATAAACTTTCATCGGGCAATATTAACGCAAATTCTTCACCACCAAGGCGAGCAAAAACATCACGGGTACGGATCACTTCTTGCCCTATTTTAGCTATCGTTTGTAGTACTTTATCACCCACTTGATGTCCGTATTCATCATTAATTTTTTTGAATTTATCACAATCAAAATAAATAACACTGTAACCAAACTGCTGAGCCTGCGCTTTGGCATGAAGTTGTTCACCTAAATAAAATAATGTCTTTCGATTAACCAACCCAGTTAAAACATCAGTACGAGAAAGTTTAATTAACTGCTGTCTAATTTTATACTGACGAAACATAATGACAACAAAACTAATGCCTATAATAATTAAAATGAAATTATTACGTTTTTGATTATTCTTTAATTGTGTCACTTGTTGGATTTTTATTTTCTCAAGTGCATTTTGTCCAGCTAATAATTTATTTTCTTGTGCCATTTTTTGAGTCTGATATTTATTCGTCAATAATTTAACTAAATGTTTTTTTTGTGCTTCATTATTGCGCCCATATTTATGTAAGTAGTTACGCTTGTATTTATAGGCTTTATCAAATTTTTTTAATTTTTCATAACTTTTGCTCATCAACAAATCGAATGCAAAAAAAAGCGGCTGATCTAATTGTGCTTTGGCAATACGTTTTTCTAAGGGCTCTGCTGCGGTCAACAACTTAATAACTTGTTGAGGTTTATTTTGAAAATGAGCTAAACGAGCCTTAACAATTGCGAATAAAAATTGTTCTGCTACATTTAAATGCGGCTTAATATTAGTAAAAGTGTTGATATTGAGCTTTATTTTTTTATTTATATCAATTGATTGTGTGTATTTATGGCTTGATTTTATTAAAGATAAAAGTTGTGGTCTTATTCTCTGCTGATGATTTTTTATATTCGGCTGATCTAATGATACTTTTTTAAGATGATTATTTTCTACATCAGCAAATACTGAAAAATTAATTCCACCAATAAAACATAAAATCAAGGTAGTATTTATCCATAATTTACTTTTATTAATAATGGTTATGAGCATACTTTATTTCGCCCTTGCGCCTTTGCTTGATAAAGTAAATCATCGGCAACTTTAATTAACCGCTCTAATTCAGCTTTAATTTGTGATTTATTAACCTTACGAGTGATATTTTTATAATCAACACTGGCAACCCCTACACTAATAGTGACGTTATTAACATTATCCCAGTTTTTATTCGCAATTGATTCTCGCAATCGCTGTGCGCTACTTATCGCTTGTGTTTTATTGGTGTTAGGCAGCAATACAATAAACTCCTCACCGCCAAAGCGTGCAAACACATCCTTTTTTCGTAATAGACCACCACCAATAACCGCGATTTGTTTTAGTACGTTATCACCTGTTTTATGACCATATTGATCATTTATTTTTTTAAAATGATCAATGTCAATCATCAACAAGCTAAAAGGAGTTTGCTGAATTTGAGACATTTTCAATCGTTTAAAGCCTAACTGCATAAGCCTTCGACGATTGACTAAGCCGGTTAAATTATCAAGACGGCTTGAAGTCAATAAACGCTGTTGACCGCGAGCAAGACGATGTAATAACCAAGCAAAAATAACCACTACTAATGCCATCAATAAAAAATACAGCTTTTGTTGTTGGCGGCTATTTTCAATTTTGAGCAGTTCTAGCGATTGTAATACTGCTTGTTTTTTTAAACCTTTGCGCTGTCGTTCAGCTTGTTCACTTTCATAACGTATACGGACATCTTGTACAGCGGCAATACGATCATTTTTATAAATTTCAAGGTAACCATCAGTATACTCAGAATAAAGTTGATAAGCCTTTTCATAATGACCTAGCGCGCGATAAATAGTCGCTTTAAGCCCTATAATCGACAAATAATCAAAATTATCCGTTGATTTATCTTGATCAGCAATTAATTTTTCAGCCTGAAAAAGACTATCAAGCGCTTCATCATAATGCTGCATAGCCTTTAGAATATAACTCTTATCAATCAAAAAATTTAATTTTGCAAGATGGCGTTCAATATCAGGTAAATATTGCTCGGCAATATGTAAATATTGATAAGCTGATTCTGTATTAGGCTGTTTTTTACGTAAATTACTCCAACTTAGCCCCATATATAAGTTATAAAATGCTTCACTATTACCCATTTTTTTTATGTTAGGTATTAGCTCTTTATAAATTTTAATCGCCTCTTCATAACGGTTATGCTCTTGATAATTTACTGCAATATTAGATAGAGCATTCACCGCATAAGCCGTTTTACCAATATTAGTATAATGCTGGTAAGCGGTACGATAAAATTTTAACGATTGATCCATTTCACCGATATAAGCATATAAAATACCCAGTTCAGTATTAATAAACCCTTGTAAGTCTTCATCTTTTAATTTATTCGCTATTTTTAAAGCGTCATTAAATACCGTTAAAGAAAGTTTATAATGTTCCGTTTGATAATAAATAGCACCAATATTAATCAAGCCTTGGGCGATAAATTGTTGATCGTTTAAAGATTGAGCAATATCAAGGCCAGTAAGGTAATCCTCACTCGCTGAGGGTAAGTCACCTAAACTTTCAACAGCAAAACCACGGTTATATAATAACGCAACCACTAACACTGAGGGTGTTTGCAAACTACTGGCTATTTTAAAGCCATTATTAGCTGATTGTTTAGATAGTTTGAATTTTGCTAAGTCGTTATACAACTCTGATTGGTATTTATAAAAGGTGATCTGTTGAATTATACTTAGTTTTTCAATGTAATTACTCGCGGTATTTAATTTACTTAATGCGGCATTACTATTGGTGTCTTTTAATTTTTTGATGTGCGTAATTAAGTGGTTAAATTTTTGACTCAATTGTTGAACGTTAACAACTTTATTTACATTATTAATATTAGCAAAAACATTACAGGAAATTAACAATAATACTGAAGCGAATAAGCGATATAAACCAATCGTAAATGTTTGCTTATTTTTTTGCGTATTCGGGTACAACATGTTGTGCATTTAATTTTTTTATCCTAGCGCTAATAATTTCAGGCTAAATGAAAAGTTATTAGTTCACCTTTTATTTTTATTTTTATTTTTATTTTTATTAAAACTAAGCTATCCCTGCAATAACCAAAATTAAAGTTTTAATTCATACTTATGCTCTTGTGTATTTATGCTTTATTATTTATCTATCGCTTAAATTCCACCGTATTTGACTCTAGTGTAAAACGAATTTAACTAAATATATATTGATAATTTTCAATTATTAATTTTAAGCTGTTTATAAGTCGTTACACTTGTAAAACAAGGGTTTACTACTAAGAGCTTCGTGGCAATTATACCCGTTCCACCTGAAGATGCAGGATTCAGCTTCAAGTAGAACGGGTATATAGCTATAAAATTTTATTTCCATTTAATAATTTCAAATATAGTACTATCTAAACAGACAATAATTTTCTTTATATAAATATTTAGATAGAATATTCTGAAAAATATAACAATACAAAATAAACACCAACAGACTACATAAAGTGATCCTGATGAAAAAAACAATAATTTATAGCTCCATAATTTCAGCTCTATTTTTAACAGCTTGTAATGATAATAATCACAACGAATTAGTAAAACAACAAACGCCCCCCCAACTAACTAAAAATATTACCAGTAAAACAGCTCAAAAAAGTTTAACTGATCTTTATAAAGATGCGACCAAAGCACTGTTTAGTCAACGAGAGCTTTCCGCGAGTGTTTATGGTTTAAGCGATGCTGATGTAGGCATGCATTATGCCGATAAAATGGAAGACTACAGCCCCACTAATGAAGCTAAATTACGTCAATCATTGGCTAAAATTAATAAAACTATTGCTAATACACCATTAGATACAAGTTCAGCTAACACCGCTAATGCTAAAACAACTAAAGAAGTGATGTTGAGCTTAACCCGTTATTTTGCGGGGGATCCTGATTTTTCTATTGGTTATATCGACCCGTGGATGGGGTTATCTCCCTTTATTATTAACCAAATTAATGGCCCATTAATCGGTATTGTTCGTAATATGCAAACTGATCAAAAAATCGTTAATGAAAAGGATGCACAAGATTATTTAGCACGTTTAAGACAATTTGATCAGCTGATTGATGGTATTACGGCTAAAGTTAATAGCGATGCTGCACAAAATTGGCTACCACCTAAAGTTATTGTAAAAGGTGCATTACGTTATTTACACGGCTTTACGAAACCTGAGCCAAGTAAACATGCGCTGGTAACATCATTCGCTGAAAGAGTGAACAAAATCGATGAATTAAGTGACGATCAAAAACAACAGCTCATTACACAAGCCACTAATGAAGTGGCTAACGTGGTTTATCCTGCTTATAAAAAAATTACGCAAGTCACCGAGCAACTACTAACAAAAGCAAGAGCCGAAGCGGGTATTTGGGCACAACCTAATGGCGACAAATATTACCAAGATGCCATTCATCAATTAGGTGATAGTGACTTAAGCGCAGAAGAAATTCATCAATTAGGCTTAAGCGAAGTTGCACGTATTAATAAGCAAATGGATACCATTTTAAAAGCCCAAGGCTACACTAAAGGTAGTGTAGGCAAACGTATGGTTGCCCTAAACGAAGAACCGCGATTTTTATATGCTGACTCCGATGCGGGTCGCGCACAACTGCTGAAAGACGTAAACGGCTATATTGCAGAGATCACCGCAAAAATGCCAACCGCTTACAAAGCAACGCCTAAATATAAAGTAGAAGTTCGTCCTTACCCTGTAGAAATTCAAGATGGTGCACCAGGCGGTGAATACAATTCACCGTCTATTGATGGTAGCAAACCAGGTATATATTGGATTAATCTACGCGACATGAAAGCCAACCCTAAATTTGGTTTAAAAACATTAACCTACCATGAAGCTATACCTGGTCATCATTGGCAAATAGCCCTTAATTTAGAGCAAACCAAGATGCCATTTTTACGCCGTATAGCACCCTACAATGCTTATGCTGAAGGTTGGGCATTGTATTCAGAACGTATGGCAGCAGAAATGGGCATGTACAAAGATGATCCCTTTGGTAATTTAGGGCGTTTACAAGGCGAAATGTTCCGTGCAGTGCGTTTAGTGGTTGATACCGGCTTACATTACAAACATTGGACACGCGAGCAAGCCATTGATTATATGGCAGAACAAACAGGTTCTGCCAAATCAGATGTTATTGCCGAAATAGAACGTTACATGGCTTGGCCAGGACAAGCACTAGGTTACAAACTAGGTATGCTTAAAATTTTGTCTTTACGAAAACATGCTAAAGAAGCTTTAGGTGATAAATTCAATTTAGGTGAATTTCATGATGTAGTGCTATTAGGTGGCGCCGTACCGATGAAAGTATTAGCAGAAAATATTAACCAATGGATCGCCCATAAAAATAAATAGTCGAATAAATTAAGAAACAAAATAAAAATTCGATGTTCACTCAACATCGAATTTTTTATGCGTTTAAATACTATAAAAACAAACTCATAGTTATTCGAAATATTTTTACAATAAATCACGCTTACTAGCGCTAGCTTTTTCGAATTTAATCGATAAAAATAGTGCTAATTCTTGACGTTAATTTTTTTCATTATTAACGCGAATTTAGTTGAAATTAAGAAGAGATTGTTAGAGTTTTTTTCTTGAAAGAGCTTTGGCGGAACCTCGACCTTGAGGTGACTGATTATCTTTTTTAACTGATCCTTTATCATTTTGCTCGCGGATCGGATCGCCAGCTTTCCATGCTGGCACTGTAGGTAAATTTCGAATGTCGCCATTAAATTCTGTTGGTGGTGTTAATTTTTTATTATTATCATCTTTAGGTAAATTAATATAACCACCATGAGGTGTATCAATAATATTTAGTGTGATATTACCCAAAGGGGCTTTTAAATTGAGTTGGCTATTAACTTCATTAAACGTCATACAAACTAGCGAAGAATAGGTTTGTGTATTAATTTTATCAATCAAAAAATGACTGCTGATAATATTAGCACTCGCTTGTAACTTTAAGTTAGCAAGTTTTGATAAGGTTACCGATATGTTGCCCTTTTTACTTTCAACCGATTGAGTGTTATGCCAATTAATATTGTAGTAATCGAGTTTAATATTACCTGAAACGGTATGAGCATTTAATTCACCAACCGATCCTAAAGTAATATTCCCTGTTGTTGTGGTCGCAGATAAATGTGAAAAATGTTTATTCGCTTTTATACTTCCCCAAGTTGAGTACATATCAACACTCACCGTTTCAGGTACAGTCACCGCAATATCAACTCTGCCAGTAAAATTACCCTGTGTATCAAATTGCCCATTAGGATAAACAACCTTGATTATTGTACTTTCTGGCGTTTCAATTATATCAAAGCGAGGTTTTGCTGGCGTCACGCCAATTTTTTGAATAGTGGCTGAAATCCCTATTTTATTTTCATTACGCACACGAGAAGCAATGTTGCCATAATGATTAATCACTTTAACTTTTCGCTGTTGCGATAATTTTCCAGTCCAAACATAATGTTCAAGTATGACTTTTGGGGAAAAATTATTTTTTGCCTGCGTTAATGGGGGTGCAGTACATAATATCCCTAAAATTAATACAATAAGTTTCATTGTCTTACCTTTTTTACAAATGAAAAAGCAAGTCCATTTTCATTCTAGTCAATCAGTTGAACCACTAAAGTACATTATGCTTTTACATGTTAGCAACAAGTGATTTATGTAAACTTGTAACAACTTAAACTACAAACAGATACAAAGCTCTACAAAAACTCAATATTTATTAGTGTACTGCACGGTTAAGGTCTATGTTCAGCAATTATTTACCAACACAACTCACAGAAAATAATGTTAAATAATTGTAAGTCGTAGTTAGAGAGTTAACATGAAACATAAGATTGAAAAATATAAATTGTATCAGCAACAAATTTTAGTTTTTCTTATCCATACTTTTTGTTGTTACGCTTGCTTTACCTTATTACCTTATTTAGCCTTTGCAAACACAAACAACACAACGAAAAATAAAATAACAACACCAGCAATAGAATTTGAGCAAATTGAAGTTATTCAGGTTATCGGAAAAAAACATCAATATACTAATGATGCAACACTAAGTAGCGATATGATTTTTATTGATGAAACCGTTGATGCGTTTCAATCGGTTAGCGATATCGTTAGTGATATTCCTGGCGTTGATTTAAATGGACAAGGGGGTTTATTTCAAGTTTTTTCAATTAGGGGATTATCTGGCGCTAGAGTACAAACACAAATATCAGGAATTCCCATTGTTAGTGAACGTAGAGCTGGTACATCAACCTCTTTTATTTCGCCCTATTTAATTGATAATATTGAAATAATCAAAGGCGCAAGTTCAACTTTTTATGGTTCTGGTGCTATTGGTGGCGTCACCCAAATAACTCCTAAACACTTTGAATCACTGGCAATGAGCATTAATAGTGAAAACGGTAAACAAAAAATAGCGACCAATATTGGCTGGGGTAATGAAAACAATTCAATCGCTTTCTCTTATCGACAAGCAAAAAATGGGCAAACAGCCGACAAAATCCCATTAAACAATCAATATCAACACTATTCTGCAAGCTTTTTAAATACTAGACAACTCAGTGATGATCTAAACTTAACCTTCTTTTTATTACCTAGCTATGCAAAAGATATAGGTAAAGCCAACAGTGATGATTTTTTACGTAAAAAACTAACCCTTTACCCCAAAGAACAACACTTGCTCAGCCAACTAGCCCTTGTTGCTGATGATTGGCAATTAAATTTAGCCATGCATCAACAAGCATTAACAACGTCAGTATTACGTTATAGTAAAAGAAAAAATCAAGTACGTTTAAGTTCGACAGATTTCACCCTAAATTTTATTAAAGACTTCTCTTTTAATGATAACAATTTTTCCGATATTTTCGGTCAATGGGGCGTTGATCAACAATACCGAGATAATGTAAAAGCGAATGAACTACAAACGAATTTTTATCAATTAGAGCAGAAAAAGCTGATAAAACAAAATACTTGGGTACAAAATTTAGCCGCAAATCAATATCAAGCGGGGTTATTTGCTAATATAAATACTCATTGGTCATCATTATATTTAGACGCAGGGGCAAGAATAAACTTTATCTCACAAAAAAGTTTTTTACCTAACAATACACAAAATAAAAATTTTAATGATCAGCACTTAACTAGCTTTGCTAGCATGCGCTATGAAATTACCCCACAATTAAAACTATTTGCCACCATTAGTCGAGGCTTTCGCTACCCTAGTTTATCAGAGCGCTTTTATTCTGGCACCACAGGCCGTGGCACCACGTTAGGTAATATTAATTTAAAAGCAGAAACATCGGTAAATAGAGAAATAAATTTTCAATACAAAGCGATTACTAATAGTACAAATAATTATCAAGTTAACCTTGCTTTATTTGATCATGAGATTAAAAATTATATTGAGCGCATTCAAATAGATAAAAATACTCGTAGTTATAAAAATGTGAGTAGCGGCCATATAAAAGGGCTCGAATTAAGCATACAAAGTAATTTAAATGCACAATTTAATGCGTTGTTAAGCGGTCATTACTTAACGGGTAAATCGAATAACAATCAGCCCTTAAGTGATGTTTCCGCCAATAAAATACAATTTGCACTCACTTATCAAGAAACTCAATGGCAAGCACAATTAAAATTTAAACATAGATTTACTAAAAAATATTATAGTGCTGGCGAGCAATTTTTACCGCAAGTAAATACCATACAAGCGCACTTTAATTATGACTTAAGCCCTTCATGGCAATGTTCATTTTGGCTTAATAATGCGCTTAATAAACAATATTTACTCAGCGCAGATAAAAAAAGTGTTTTCTCAGCAGAACGGCAAATTGGTTTTAGCATTCACTGGCAAGGTTAGGCTATAACTTTCATTTTCTACTCTTTCTGATATCACTGTTTCATCCTCAACAAACTGAGTTAACCTAACTTTGTCACAGGAAGTTAGTTATCTAAAAGCACTATGGTGCTACTGAATAAACGACTTCTTTCTCCTATCGTCAAACAGCCCCTACAATAAAATAATCTAACTTACGTCATACGTCATACGTCATCAAACATAAAAAAAGCTTGTAACATCTATAACTACAAGCTTTCATAATCAAAGAGAAGTTTTTGCTTATTTTTATCAAGCCTAATAAATGATTATTTACCTAAACGTCTTTGACGATAAGCCATTAAAGGTAATAACCATAAAGCCATTAAGGGTGCACTACCACCTGATTTTTTAGGTTTTGCTTTAACCGTTACCGAAACTGTACCTTGCACTTGCGCACCTCTTGAGTCTTTTACGGTATAAGTTAAGGTTTCGGTACCTGAGTATTTAGCTTTTGGTGTATAACTAATTTTATTACTCGCTATTCTTGCTGCGCCACCTGCTGATGCGCTAACAGAAACCAAGGTTAAGGTATCGTCAGTATCTGCATCGCTGTCATTCGCTAACACATCAATTAGTGTACTGGCACTGTCTTGCATAACACTAATACTATCGGCTTTTGCCACTGGTAAAGCATTAACCGTGACTGTTACTGTTCCTTCTGCTTGCGCATCTTTACTGTCTTTTATGATATAAGTTAGTGTTTCACTGCCATAAAAATCAGCTTTAGGTGAGTAAGTTAGCTTGTTGTCATTAACACTCACTGTACCACCAGCTGAAGCGGTTGCACTCACTAAGGTTAAGGTGTCATCAGTGTCAGCATCGGTATCATTGGCTAATACATCAATAAGGTTGGTTTCGCTATTTTGATTGACTAAAGCACTATCTGCAACGGCAACTGGTGGTGTATTAACGGTACCATTATGTTGTGCTACTATATTTAGCTCATTAAACGCTTGCCATGCACGTACTCTAATATACCAAGTGCCTGCTTTAATATCAGCGTCTTTAATAATACATTCTTCCGCACTACCTTCTTCAATGCCCTTACAAACAAAATCTTCTGCGTCTGCCGAAACACTGTCAAATTTCACATAAATATCAGCATCACCATCAGTACCAGCGGTGGTATTAATTTTTAATTCCGTTGCATCATCAGGCACATCAATATAAAAAACTTTATTCCCTTGATCTTCGGTAATATTTAATGAAGTAGCAACACCATTAGCTAGCTCGGTATAATCATCCTTAGGATTTTTAGTGGTAAAACTAAATATTTCAGAGGTTGTTTCCCCGCAAGCATTTTTAGCCGTTACTCGCCAAAAATATTGCGTTTCTTGTGCTAATGCTTGTGACGGACGATAGTTGTTACCGCCTGATACTGCGCCAGTGGCAACAATATTAGTAAACGCTTGATCTGTGGCAATTTCAATTTTTGCCGATTGTACATAACCATCAGTATTCCATTGTAATATAGGTTGAAAATCTTGTTTTTGGCTATTATTAACGGGTGATTGTAAAGTTGATGAGTGGCTCCCATCAGCAACCATAACACTAGCTGAAATTTTACTATCTCTTGCGCCTGCACTTTTGCCGGTAATGGTAAAACTATAACGACCTTCAGGAGTATTTTCAGTAACGACTAAATTAGCCTTAGATGCCGCCCCAGCGGCAACAGGGTTTGCAGAAAAATTCCCTGTAATTTGGCTAGGTAAGTCTTTAAATGCTAAATTAATGCTTTTATTAAAGTTGTTATACGGTGAATTGTTAATAGTGATCGGTTGTAAAGCACCAGCACGACATATTTCTTGACTGCGATTATCACCCGTTATTGTAAAGCCAGGATTAGGATCTAACACGCCAATACAATCTTCATATTTAAAGCTTGATGCGCGTACTTTCCATTGACCATCACCACTACCGTATTCAGAGGTAAACCAAAAAGTACATTGATCAACAGGATCAACTGAAAGTTGTGAATAATCACCATCACGATCTGAACCAATAAAACTAGTCCCCTCAACTAACATTTGTTCAGTTTGCGTTAAAATATTATTATCATCATAATACTTACGCCCTGTTAGGGCTAAACTAGGTAAACGAGTTGCCCCTGTGGTCATATAAGCTAGCGCTAAGTTGCCACTACCATCAAGTGCAGCGCCGCCCATATAACGGTTATTGTTATCGCTAGCATCAACTTGTCCTTCTTGATGTAATGACCAATCCCCATTCGTTTTACGCAATTCAAACCAACGTAAAGCTGCAGTATTATCACCTACTTTAGTAATAAAATTACCAACAATCGCTTCATGACTATTAAATTTACGGTATTGAGCACGATAATTAACCACTTCACGTAAAGGATCAAGTAATTGTGAATCACCTTTTTGTGTTAAGCAACCAAAACCTTCTTCTGCACAAGTAAAATCAGAATCCATTTCACTAATAGCAATATTAAAAGGCCCTTCAAGTTTTGTATTTTCTGGCGTATTAAAATCAGGTGTTAGTGCCCATAATTCTAAAAAGTCTTTGCTCGCGTCATTAGTACCCGCATTATGTTTTTCATCATCACGGTGACGAATAAATAACCCCGGAGTACCATCTGCAGGTTGGTTAATACCGTCAGCATCTACTGGTGTAATAGACTGAAAACCAAATCCTTCTAAAGATGGTATTGTTTTTCGCACCATAGTCGCTGGCTCACCTTTTAACATTTTTTGACGATCTAATGCATATACGGCTCCACCACCTTCATTAGCGCTAGCATAATAATTACCGCCAAACACTGAATATTTAGGATAATCAGGAAATTCTGGTGCTAAAAATTCATAAGCGTACCAGCCACCAGCAATAGGATCTTCGGTTTTAGCAACATAAACACAAAGATGGTTTGAACCATCAGAAAACTCAGTTAATAACCAACGCTTTGCTGCTTCATCAAAAAGAACAATGGGATCACCAAGCCCAGTAGCACAATCACCGCCACTGGCTAAGCTTGCCATAGAAAAAACATTGCCGACTTGTTCTCCGGTTTCTTTATTTAAAATATGTACCGCAGAGCCACCATCACCATTAATTGCATTAATGTAATACTTTAACCCTACATCACCCGTTGGATCGGGTGGCATTGCACCTGAAAAATCAAAGCTATCTTTATTTATATTAACCTTTAATGTCGAGGCACGCATTTGTGCTCGTTTTTGTTGCTTAGCTAATTTTTTTGTTGGTATCGTCTTATTAACAGCGGGTAGTAAGCCAACAGGATCCGTCATTTTTCTTGGGTTAGCGACTTTTATCGCATCACCAGGTTGCCATTGATTCGCGGAAGGTAAATCAGCAAGATCCCCAGTAAATTCAGTAGGTAATGATGTATAGACAGATTCTGCCCCCATTTTAACTTGCTTTTGAACAACATCATTAATCTGAGCAGCATGCGTTTGTCCCGCTAAAAAGCTGGTACTTAAAAGCAAACCTAATACCGTTTTAGTTAGATTATTTTGCAAAAATGATGGGGATAATCCTCTTGTTTCTATACTTACATCATTATCAACAAAATGCGTTGAGTTATTGTTTTTCATAGTAACGTCTCCGTTGGTTGGTTTAGCTAAAAGTGCCTTTTTAGACAAAATTAACCCTAGATAGCGATATAGCTATCGTGTAAAAAATTTATATCAATGTTTTTATTTATGCGGCAATGAGACTAAAATTAATGTAATTAGCTCATTGAACTTTAAGATTGCTAGGCGAATGTACTAAGGCGAGGTGACTTGCTGAACTTTTATAGTAACTTCATTTACAGTGGCTTCATTTACAGTGGCTTCATTTATAGTGAGCTTCATTTTATGCCATTCACTACGATAAAAATAAATCATCCCCGTTTGACTATTAATCTCATAATGGCGTGTACCCTGACCTAAAACAGCAGTAAAAAGTCCCTTAGTCTTCGTAGTAATTTGCGTATATTTATTCGCTAATAAGTTACTCTTAATGCCACGTTGGCTATTAGCTGCTAGAGAAATGTTTACATTGTCTTGCAGGTAAACTTGAATATTGCCTGCAGTGCTAGTGACAGTATTAAAACGCGTTTTGCTGTTTTCAACAAAACGTGCATTTTTACTGTTATCTTTTTGAATGGTTAGCTTAATATCGCCTGTATGAGTCTGTGCTTGTATTGTCGCACTCGAACCAATTTTTATTTTGCCACTATAAGTTTTGGCAATAACATTTGATTTAAGTTTACGCGATTTTATATCACCAAAGTTAGTAATTAAGGTTAATGCAACACCTTGAGGTACAAAAATACCTAAATCGACACGTCCAGTTCTTTGTCCTAAAACATCACTATTACCTTCAGGATAAGTCACCTCAATAATTTGCACGCCATGCTCTTGCTTAGTAATAATTTTAGCTTTAGTGGGAGAGTGACCAATTAATTGCATAGCTCCTGTAACAGCAACTATGGGTTGATTAATATTTTTAACACTAATACTACCAAAAGGGTTAATCACTTTTACTTGCCCAGAGCTAGGTATTGCTCCTTGCCATTTATATTGTTCTATAACAACATCATCGATGGAGTATTTTTTTAGCTGTTGTGTAACTTTAATCGCGTCTTGCTCGGCATAACTTTTGTCGACACAAGCAAAAACTAAAATGTTGAAGCTGATTAAAATAAATAAAAATATTTTCATGACTTAGCACCTAATAACAGTAGATACTCAAATACTACCCAATTAACGATTCGTTAACAGTTGTCACTTTTCATCGTTTTGTATCTTAATGTATCGGTTGGTAGTTATAGTCCCTTCATTCCCAGATACAGAACAAATGACAACAATTAATATTGAATAAATGTTAAACTACATTTGCTTTTATCTCTGTTTAACTGTACTTCCCCATAAATTTAAATTGACTAGATATTAATTTTTATCCTTTTTAATAAAATTACTGTATGGACAAACAGTGATTTTGCCGCTATATTTATCTCATTCGTTGCTTATTACTGCTAGCCCATGAAACTTTATATTGCTGAAAAACCTAGTTTAGGACGTGCCATTGCTGCCGCTATTGCTAGCACTTTAGGCAAACCCAATAAAAACCAACAAGGCTATATTGAATGTGCTAATGGCGAAGTGGTGACTTGGTGTATTGGTCATATTCTCGAACAAGCGCAGCCCGAAGTATATGATAGTGCTTATAAAAAATGGAAATTTGAACATTTACCTATTATACCAGAGCAATGGCAATTAACGGCGAAAGCTAGCACCCGCAAACAACTAACGGTTTTACGAAAATTAGTAAAACAAGCAGATAGTTTAGTACATGCTGGCGATCCTGACAGAGAAGGTCAGTTATTAGTCGACGAAGTGATTGATTATTTTAAAGTGTCTAAAACTAAAAAATCAAATATCAAACGATTATTGATCAATGATTTAAATTTACCTGCGGTCAAACGCGCTTTAGCTAAGATGCAAAGTAATACCAATTTTATGCCGTTATCAATATCAGCATTAGCACGCTCACGTGCTGATTGGCTGTATGGTATTAACTTAACCAGAGCCTATACCCTACAAGGGCAAAAATCAGGTTTTAACAGCGTATTGTCGGTTGGTCGAGTTCAAACCCCTCTTTTAGGTTTAGTTGTCGCACGCGATAATGAAATAGACAACTTTATCAGTAAACCATTTTATGAAGTGATCGCACATCTGGCTATTTTTGAGCAAACACCAGTAACGATTTTTACAGCAAAATGGCAACCAAGCGAAGCCTGCCAACCTTATATGGATACTGAAAAACGCGTTTTAGTAAAAGCATTAGCTGAAAATGTAGTAACGCGTATTAAAAACCAACCAGCAAAAGTTACTTCCGTCAACAAACAACAAAAAAAACAAGCACCGCCTTTACCTTATAGCTTATCGAATTTACAAATAGATGCAGCAAAACGCTTTTCGATGAATGCCAAGCTTGTTCTGGATGTTTGCCAAAGCTTGTACGAAAAACATAAATTGATAACCTATCCGCGCTCCGATTGTCGTTATTTACCTAGTGAACAACATAAACAAGCTACTAAAATTATTAACATGCTCGCAAATAGCGCGCAGGTATTTAGTCAACATGCTAAAAATGCGGATCAAACCATTAAGAGTAAAGCATGGAATAACAGTAAAGTGAGCGCTCACCATGCAATTATTCCCACAGAGAAATCCACTGACAAATGCACATTAAACTCTTTTGAAAAAAATATTTATCAGCTAATCGTGAGACAATATATAGCACAGTTTTATCCTGCTTATATTTATGATGAAACTCAAGTTGAACTCACTATCGCAGGCGGTTTATTTAAAGTCAGCGCAAAAACAGAACAGCAATTAGGTTGGAAAACTCTATTTCAAGTGAATAAAAAACAACAAAAAACAAATAAAGAAGACTTAACAGAAGCAAAACTCCCACCATTAGAACAAGGTGATATTTTACATTGCCAACAAGGCGAATTATTAGCTAAAAACACTCAACCACCCAAAAACTTTACCGACGCTACTTTATTGGCCGCGATGACTAATATTGCTCGTTTTGTTAAGGATAAAGAAATTAAAAAAATTCTTAAAGACCATGATGGTTTAGGCACAGAAGCGACCCGCGCAGGTATTATTGAATTACTGTTTAAACGGCAGTTTTTACAACGAATAGGAAAAAACATTCAAGCGACAGATATTGGTAAAGCATTAATTAATGCGCTACCCGATAATGCTACTAAGCCTGATATGACCGCACAATGGGAAGCAGAACTTAACGCCATTAGTGAACAAAACAGTAGCTATCAGCATTTTATGCAACCGTTAGAAAATACGTTAACAAAAATGATCCAACAAGCAGGACAGCAAACGTTAACTGGTTTGCCAAAGATAGCATTTAAGCCAAAACGAAAAACGCGTAAATATACAAACAAAACAACCAAGAAAAAAGCCGCATAGTACACGCAAACAATGTTCACAAAAACATTACTTTAACGTTAAAGTAAACCCGCTTGCTTAAACTTTTGATAAAAAGGCTCTAGTGCTGTTTGATAGTTTTTCCACTGATCAATACCACGAGTAAATAAAGGTTGCCGTACCTGTACATTACTTAACGTATGTACAACACGTTTATTTTGATGAAAATCTATACAGGCTTGTTCAAAAGGCAAGTCTAAAAAAGTTAACACTTGCCTCGTTATTCTTTCTTGTTGGTGAATTAAAGATTCATAATTTAAGAGAAAAACATTATTAGGGAATAGTCTTTGCCAATGCTGCACTAATTGTTGATGTGCAATAATAATATCGCTGAGTTCATCTAAGTCGTAGCTATATTTATTTCCCTCTCCTAACATTTGTTTATAACAACCAAACAATACATCCATAGCATTACGCTGACAAATAACAATTTTTGCTGTTGGCATAGCTAAGCTGATCACGCCAATCGCTTTGTAATTTAGCAGCATTTTATCGGTAAAATAGCGTTGTTTTTGCAAATGTTTATCTTGAGGATCAGTAGATTGAAAAGCGTTATATTGAAAATGGCGGGTTAAATGAAGATAATTTACCTCAATATCAGTAAAGTTTTGTATTGTTAATTCTTGCATACAAAACGGAAAAGCTTGTTTAGGCTGACATTGCTGTAAAACATTTTGCGTTGCTTGCGCCAGAGCATAAAGTTCATCTCCAGCAGTCACTTGCGAATGGCTACTAACAATTTGCTCGACTAACGTTGTGCCAGAGCGAGGTAAACCACAAATAAAAATGGCAGAACAAGAATAATTAGCTTTTTGTGGCGTCGCTAAGTTATCGGCCGCAATGCGGTAAATAAATTCTGTTGAAAAAACATCTTCAATTTGTTGATGTTCAATAACTTCTTGTTGGTGATCATAGTGTAATTGTTGGCGTTTTAATTGGCTTGCACAACTTAAATAACTAAAAGCTTGTATATATTGTTGCTGCTGTTCAAAATGCTTAAAGAGTGTGTAACCACAGTATATTTTATCACTCACACTAAGATTATCATTATTAAATTGTGTTTGTAAATAAGCTAAATCGCTAGCATTTAACAGTGCGGACAAGCTTGCACGATTATAATAACTGAGTATAAAGTCGGCTTGTTGAGTAATACACTCAGAAAAACATTGTTGCGCTTGCTTTAATTGACCATTTTCTTTTAGCATCACCCCATATAAATTGCGCCATTGTATTTGCTCTGGAGCTAAGGATAATGCTTGCACTAAATTCAATAATGCGGCAGATTCTTGGTGTAAAAATCGCTGTGCTAACGCCAATTTATAATAACTTAACGCATCTTGTTGAAATAATTTTAAGCATTGCTTAGCTATTTTAAGTAATTCATTATAATTTTGCTGCACTTCATATAACTGAAATAAAGCATGATACGCAGCAAGCGTTGCCATATTTTTTTGTAATATTTGTTTTGCTAATAGCTCAACTTTTTTTGCTTGATGTAGCTGCACTGCTTGTTCTAGCTTTATTAATAAGGTAGAAATTTTAGCTTTTAATTCGTTCATAACTGCTGCGTGATCATCAATATTAGTTTAACTACTCACTTTACACTATTCAGTACTTATCTAAAATAATTTTTGACAGCGCTGTCAAAAGTATGACAAGGTTGTATAAAATAAAATCACGGTTATTGACTAACCATTTTACGATTTACATTAATTAACACGGAATGAGTATGAACAAGAATTTTAGAATCAAAAGCGCTTTAATTGTAATGAGTTTAATAACGCTTTTATCTGCCTGTAAGCAAGAAACGAACTCCACGGCATCAAACAACAAAGCAGCTACGATTAAAACCTCTAACAATACTCAGTCAACCGCTTTACATACCGCAACTCAAGCAGATATCAACTTAATTGCTAATTCATTACAAGTTAATTACCACTTACTCACTAACATTCCAAATAGTCAATGCGATACTAAAAAAGCCGATGGTGCTTGTTTTACTGTTGAACTCAGTTTTACTGCTCCACAAGCGATAACCGCAAAAGACTGGCAAATAACTTTTAGTCAAATATCGCCTGTGCAGTCTTTTGTCAGTAAAGAGTTTAGCATTGAGCATATTAATGGTGATCTTCACCAAATTAGCTTGAATAAAAACTATCAAGGTTTTAAAGCAGGTGAAACAAAAAAACTCGTGTTTAGAGCTAACTTTTGGATGTTATCGCAAACCGATGCTTTACCAAACTATATTGTTAGCTCAAACAAGCCCAACAAATTGCTAACAGCTAAGGTTATAGCCAGCACAAAAACGGCACTTAATGTAGTAACTAACCTCGAAACGCTGCCTTTTGTCACCCCATTTACTGATGAAAAAACGCAGTTCAAGCGCACCGCAAATGATAAAACAAAATGGTTAAAAAGCGATATTTTGTATCAGCGTAATCAACAAAACCTTAGCAATAAACTACTTAATATCAGCACACAAATCATTCCAACCCCTAAGCAAGTAGTTGTTGATCCTCAACAGCGTCAACTTAACATTAGCACAGGCTTAAACGTTAATTTTAATAACGTGCCACAAGCAGAAGTAAGTGCCGCATTAGCGCATTTAGCCAAACTGGGTGTTAAGCAAAGCAGCAAAGGAATTGCCGTTAATTTATCAATAAAAGAAAACTCTCAGCAAGTGATCGGCAGTTACAACTTAACGATCACCCCCAAAACAATTAATATCACGGGTGTTGACAGTACAGGGGTATTTTACGGATTATCATCTTTAAGTAGTTTATTAACGTTAGGTAATAAAAACCTGCCTTTATTAACCATTAACGATCAACCACACTATCAATTTCGCGGCATGATGGTTGACGTTGCCCGTAATTTCCATTCAAAAGCCTTTATTTTAAAATTAATTGAACAAATGGGCGCTTATAAGTTAAATAAACTACATTTGCACTTAGGTGACGATGAAGGCTGGCGCATTGAGATACCTGACTTACCCGAATTAACACAAATAAGTTCAAAACGTTGTTTGACAAATACCCGCAGCAATGACGACTTTAATGAAGATCAATGCTTATCACCTCAACTTGGTGCTGGTGTTAATGCTAACAGCGCAGTAAATGGCTATTATACCATTGCCGATTACCAAGAAATATTACGCGCAGCTAGTGCTAATCATATTCAAGTGATCCCCTCGTTTGATATGCCAGGGCATTCACGTGCAGCAGTAAAAGCGATGCAAGCACGTTATAAAAAATACATTATTGCTGAGCAATATGATAAAGCGACGGAATACTTACTTAATGATAATCAAGATACTACTCAATATTCTTCGGTTCAGTACTATAACGACAATACTCTAAATGTATGCATGGACTCTACTTATCACTTTATTGAAAAAGTACTTATAGAAGTAAAAAAAATCCATGCTGATGCTGGACAGCCATTAACGCGTTATCATATTGGTGCAGATGAAACCGCAGGGGCTTGGGTTGAATCACCTGTATGTAAAGCACTTATGGCAAAACAAGAAAACAATGTTGATTCTGCAGAAAAACTTAGCGCCTATTTTATTGAGCGTGTTGCCAATATGCTTGCAAAACTTGATATTGAAGCCGCAGGTTGGAGCGATGGTTTATCGCATACCAACCCTAAAAATATGCCTGCCATCGTACAAGCCAATGCTTGGGATGTATTATTTTGGGGCGGTCATAAAAATGTTCATAAATTAGCTAACCAAAACTGGCAAATAGTCCTTTCAAATCCTGATGTTTTATATTTCGATTTTCCTTATGAAGCCGATCCAAAAGAATACGGTTACTATTGGGCATCACGCCATACTAATACCGAAAAAATATTTCAATTTATGCCAGATAATTTACCAGCTAACGCAGAGTTTTATTTAGACCGTGAAGATAATCCGTACACGGCCGATGATACTAAGCAATATGATAAGCAAGGTAAATTAGTTTCAGCACCATTGCGTAAAGGTATTAAATTTTTAGGTATTCAAGGACAACTTTGGAGCGAAAACACCCGTAGTGACACTATGGCTGAATATAAAATATTTCCACGCTTATTTGCCTTAGCCGAACGCGCATGGCATCAAGCTAGCTGGGCTGTTCCTTATAACTACAACGGTGCTGTTTACGATCAAAACAGCCATTACTTTAGCAATACATTAAAAAAACAACGTGATCAACAATGGCAGTTATTTGCGAACACTATTGGACAAAAAGAACTGGCTAAACTTGAACAGGCCAATATTAATTATCGTTTGCCCACGGTCGGAGCCATTATCAAAAATAACATTCTCTACGCCAATACTGCTTTTACAGGTTTATCTATTGAATACTTACAACAAAATTCAGTAAAAGATAAGACCCAGAAATCAAAATGGCAAGTTTACCAACATCCAATTAAGGTTTCTGGCAACATAAAAGTGCGTACTAGTAGTTTTAATGGTAAGCGTAAAAGTAGAAGCTCAGTGGTTCATGAAATAAACAATTAATATATAAATCAACAAACTAGAAACAATTAAAAATATATTATTCTCAAGTTAGATAAAATAATTTATAGACTATTACAAAAAAATAGTAAATAATGCAAAAAACAAATGACAACGCTGTCATTTATATATAAGATGAATTTATCAGTTTTTTTGCCTAACTTTTTGACAGAAACTTGATGCAATAAATAGTAAAAATATTAAGACAAAACACAAGAAGTGGAACAGAGGTCTAAATGCCTAGTAAGCAAACAGCTAGCACAAAAAATAGCACTAATAAGAAAACTCAGCAACTCTACATCGGCATTGATGGTGGCGGCAGTAAATGCAAAGCCGTTATAATGGATGAAAATAACCAAGTATTGGGCACAGGTATTTCTGGACCAGGAAATCCGTTACATGGTTTTGAACAAGCAACAAATTCGATTACCGAGTCTGCTTTATTGGCCTTAACGGATGCAGACTTAAGCAATGTAAACCTGACTGAACTTATCGCTGGCGTTGGCTTAGCGGGTGTTAATTTACCCGTATTGTTTGAACAAATGAGCAACTGGCAACATCCTTTTAAACAAATGTTTTTAGCCACTGATTTACTCATTGCCTGTTTAGGCGCTCATCAAGGAGCAGATGGTGCGGTGATGATCACTGGCACTGGCTCTTGTGGTTTTTCTTATGTTGATCAAAAATCATTAATTATTGGTGCGCACGGTTTTCCTCATGGCGACAAAGCCAGTGGTGCTTGGTTTGGCTTACAAGCTGCCAAGCAAGTTTTACTGTCGCTTGATGGTTTAGTTGCACAAACAAATATGACCACAAAACTATTAACATTAACTAATTGCCAAGACGATGTAGCTTTAGTAGAAAACATTGCTAATAAACCGGCTACTTTTTATGCGAAATTTGCTAATTTAGTTTTTGATGCCGCCGAAGAAGGCGATGAAGTAGCTAAAGAGATCATTGCTGAAGGTTGCGCATATATTACCAATGTTGCCACCAAGCTTTGGCAACAAAAACCAGCACGTATGTCAATGATCGGTGGATTAACCACTCGTCTTGTCGACTGGTTACCAACAGAAATATCCAGTAAGCTATCAACGCCTTTATCGCCACCCGAAGTTGGGGCAATATTATTTGCCAAGCAACAATTAGTACATTATAAAAGCGAAAAAATAGCTGTTTAAACATAATTTCGTAGGTGCGGGTTTATTCCTAATTGCCATGGATAAAATCTCACCTACAATAACGTAATAATAGATAAAAATATCACTAGGATTTAAACATGAGCACATTGCGTTTATTAGCCAGACAATTTTTTGATGGTGAAAAAATTCATCACAATAAAATACTGGACATTAAACAAGGCAAGATCACTAGCATTATTAATGCTGATGATAATACCATTGTCGATGAAATTGCCGAAGGTTTACTTGTTCCTGGTTTTATTGACCTACAAGTCAATGGTGGCGGTAATGTATTATTTAATGACTCTCCCTCATTAACTGGTATAAAAACCATCATTGACGCCCATGCTAAGTTTGGCACCACAGCAATGTTGCCAACCTTAATTACCGACACTGTTGAAACCATGCAACAAGCGGCTAATGCGATGAGTGCAGCTATTGCCGAAAAAACCTTGGGTATTATTGGTGTACATTTTGAAGGTCCACACTTATCACTAGCTAAAAAAGGTGCTCATGTTGCCGAACATATACGCCCTATTTCTACCGATGAATGGCAAATTTTTGAACGTAAAGACCTTGGTCAAATTTTAGTAACGTTAGCACCTGAAAACGTTTCACCCGCAGATATTACCCGCATGGTAAATTTAGGCATTAAAGTATGCTTAGGTCATACCAATGCAGATTATAAAACAGCACAACAAGCGATTGATGCAGGCGCCGATGGTTTTACTCATTTGTATAACGCAATGTCAGCCATTCAAGGTCGTGAACCAGGTGTATTAGGCGCAGCTTTTCTCAATGACAATACCAGTTGCGGCCTAATTATTGATGGTCATCATGTTGACTACACTAGCTGTAAAATCGCTTTAAAAATAAAACCGCAAGGTAAAGTGTTTTTAGTCACCGATGCCATGCCGCCCGTCGGTTGTGACGAAACCACCTTTAAATTATTTGATCGCAAAGTCATCTTAGAAAATGGTAAATTGACGTTACCCAATGGTGGTTTAGCTGGTTCTGCTTTAGATATGGCTGCTGGTGTACGCAACATTCATCAACATTTAGAGGTAGAACTTAATGAAGCATTACGTATGGCAAGTTTATACCCTGCTCAATACATTAATAAAGCACAACAGTTAGGTGCATTAACCGTTGGCAAGCAAGCCGATATGGTGCTGCTTAATGATGAATTAGAAGTACAAAGCACTTGGATCAATGGTGAAAAAGTTTGGGACTCATCAAACCAAGGTAACAGATAGAGTATTTGTAGGTCGGGCTTCAGCCCGTCAAATATAGATTGATGGCCTAAAGGCCAACCTACAAGTGTTACCCTAAAATATAGCTATTTGACCAGTC
>JAESPQ010000127.1 GCA_016765535.1 Alteromonadaceae bacterium
AAACTTGTAGGTTGGGCTTCAGCCCATCAATTCATGTCATTTATTCTGCCTTTGACGACATAAATGTCGACCTACAGAATAATTACCGAATTAAATAAGGGCTCCTGAGTTATCTGCATAGGCATGTTATAAAATGATACTGCAGAGCAAGTTTTATAAGGCTCAATAGAACTAAACGATCATCATAACAATAAAATTAAATACGGAACAAGTAGAATACAAATGGCAGGTAAATCAAGACGTAGTGGTGAATTATTAGCGCAAAAATTGGCTAATGAAGGGATTAAAAACCAACAAGTGTTGCAAGCTATAGCACAAACACCAAGGCATCTATTTGTGCCCGAAATATTAGCACATAAGGCTTATGACAATACGGCTTTGCCGATAGGGCAGGGACAAACGATTTCTCAGCCTTATATTGTCGCCAGAATGTCAGAATTATTACTGGCTAATGGGGCACTTGGTACTATTTTAGAAGTGGGTACAGGCTCTGGCTATCAAACCGCTATTTTGGCGCAGCTTACCACTAAAGTGTTTTCAATTGAGCGTATTAAAACATTGCAATGGCAAGCGAGACGTCGTTTAAGGGCAATGGATTTACATAATGTATCGATGAAGCATGGTGATGGTTGGCAAGGCTGGCAGTCTAAAGCCCCCTTTCAAGCGATTATTGTTACTGCGGCGCCTAATCAAGTACCGCAAGCTTTATTAGAACAGTTAACCGACGGTGGCCGCTTAGTGATCCCAGTGGGTGAACAAGCGCAAATTTTAAAAGTTATTACTCGCCAAGGCGATAACTTTAGTGAACAACAAATAGAAGCGGTGCGTTTTGTGCCTTTAGTGCAAGGCGATTTATTGTGATCAGATCTTTCTTCACCTTTATAAAAAATAACGATAGGAAACAAAATTGAAGTTATTTTCAAGTATTTACCAATGGACAATGCGCTGGGCAAAACATAAATTTGCCCCGCATGCGTTAGCGTTATTAGCCTTTTCAGAATCTGTTTTTTTTCTTATTCCTCCGGATGTACTATTAGCACCCATGGTGTTAGCTAAACCACAACGAGCATGGCACTATGCTACCTTAACGACTATTGCCTCGGTTATTGGTGGTACTGTCGGCTATTGGTTAGGCTATTCCTTATTTGAGCCATTAATTCAGCCACTTATTATTGATTTTGGTTATCAAGACAAGTTTGATCAAATAATGCAATGGTTTGAACAGTGGGGTGTTTGGGTGGTTTTTCTTGCAGGTTTTTCGCCTATTCCCTATAAATTATTTACGTTAAGCGCTGGTTTTTTACAGATGGCCTTTTTACCTTTTTTGTTTGTTTCTGCTGTGGGGCGTGGTATGCGCTTCTTTTTAGTCGCTGGTTTAATGCGCTGTGGCGGAGCCGCAATGGAAGAAAAATTACGAAAATGGATAGATATTATTGGTTGGGGTGTTGTTGTTTTGATCATTCTAGCTTATTTTATAATGCGTTAACCTTTTTAATGCCCGATTATGAAAATAGATTATATTAAAGGAAAATATTTATTTTGCTGAAAATAATAAAAATTAGTAGTTATTGTTGCCTAGTTTTTATTATTTCGGCTTGTTCAAGTCGGCATACTCCTGCGCCAATAGTAGACATTCAAAGCGCTCAACAACTGAATAAAAAAAATCGCGATAGCATTAAAGCGAGTCAATATATAGTGCAAAAAGGTGAAACACTTTATTCAATTGCATGGCGAGCTAATAGTGATGTGCGCAGTTTAGCAAAACTTAATAAAATGCATGCGCCATATAATATTTTTCCCGGACAAAAAATATTTTTAAGCGCAAAATCAAGCAAAGTCAATCAGGGCAGTAGCTACAGCAAAAAGTTGAATAAAAGCTCTGGTACGACCTCGAAAAAAATGCATAAAAAAGCCCTTGCGTTGAATAAAAAGCAGGCGTATGGTGAAAATGTAAGCAACGGAAAAATAAGTAAAAATAACCATGTAAATGGTAGGGTTTTTTCTAATAAGATTAGAAAATGGCGCTGGCCAACCTATGGTAAAGTTATTGCTAAATTTTCAACTGCTACACAAGGTAATAAAGGAATTGATATCGCTGGACAACGGGGTAACAGGGTTGTTGCTGCCGCTGCGGGTAAAGTTGTTTATGCCGGAGATGCACTACGTGGTTATGGTAATTTAATTATTATAAAACACAATGATGACTATCTCAGTGCTTATGCCCACAATGACCGTATATTGGTCAAAGAACAACAAAGAGTAAAAGCAGGTGATTTGATTGCTAAGATGGGAAATACTGATGCCCAAAGATTCATGCTTCATTTTGAAGTTCGCTTTCGTGGCAAGTCAGTTAATCCGTTGAAGTATTTACCGAAAAAATAACATTAATTAATCAAACCTCAATATAGAGGTAATTGGAGCCACCGTGAATATTTAATTTAAATTGTGTAATGCTAAACCGGGAGATGTAGCATGAAAAAACAACAACAAGAAAACTTTAGTAATAGTGATTCAGCGAGTAATACAACTGTAATCGGTGATGTTAAAGTAGGAAAATCCAAAAGTACTGCTAAATTAAGTAAGCGTACTGAAAAAACTCAGGAAGAGTCATCATCAAGCTTAGATGCCACTCAAATTTATTTAAGTGAAATAGGTGCTTCGCCGCTGCTAACTGCGGAAGAAGAAGTTTATTTTTCTCGTCGTTCCTTAAAAGGTCACGAGCCCTCTCGTAAACGTATGATTGAAAGTAATCTTCGTTTAGTCGTAAAAATTGCCCGCAGATATAATAACCGTGGATTGCCCTTGTTAGACCTTATTGAAGAAGGTAATTTAGGTTTGATCCGTGCCGTTGAAAAGTTCGATCCTGAACGTGGTTTTCGTTTTTCGACCTATGCAACATGGTGGATAAGACAAACGATAGAACGCGCGATAATGAATCAAACTCGTACCATTCGTTTACCTATCCATGTTGTTAAAGAATTAAATATTTATTTACGTGCCGCCAGAGAATTGATCCAAGAATTAGATCATGAACCTACCGCTGAAGATATCGCCCAAAAACTTGACAAACCTGTTGCAAATGTTACTAAAATGCTGCGTTTGAACGAACGCATTGCTTCTGTTGACACCCCTTTTGGTGGCGAATCTGACAAAGTTTTGTTAGATGTCATTCCTGATGAAAAAGGTGCGGGTCCTGAAACTAATTTACAATCAGAAGATATGCAGCATAGCATCGTACATTGGTTAGAAGAGCTAAATTCTAAACAACGTGAAGTGCTTGCTCGTCGCTTTGGCTTACTCGGTTATGAAGCGGCAACGCTTGAAGATGTTGGCTCTGAAATTGGTTTAACACGAGAACGTGTTCGTCAAATTCAAGTAGAAGCATTAAAACGTTTACGTGATATGTTAAGTCATCAAAACTTATCAATAGAAACGCTTTTTGAAGTGACTTGTTAAATTTACAGAAGCCTAGGCTCTAGAATCTAGGTTCTAGGTTCTAGACTTCATCTTTTAATTTAAACAATAACTCTAATGCTTTTCTTGGCGTCAAATCGTTTACATCAACGGCTTTAATTTTTTCCACAATGGGGTGTTCGCCGCTATCAAATGAAAGTTGTTTAAATTCATTATTTGCTAGCGTTGGTATCGCTGTGGCAATAGAGGGGACTTGTTGTTGCTCTAATTCGGCTAAACGTTGTTTTGCCCGAGTAACAACCGCTTTAGGAACACCTGCTAATAACGCAACTTGTAAACCAAAACTTTTACTTGCTGCGCCTTCTTGAACAGTATGCATAAAAATAATTTTATCATCGTGTTCAACAGCATCTAAATGTACATTGGCTAAGCTGTCTATTTGTTCGGCTAATAGAGTTAATTCAAAATAATGGCTAGCGAATAAAGTAAATGCTTTAATTTTACTCGCCAGCATTTCGGCACATGCCCAAGCGAGTGATAAGCCGTCGTAAGTGCTAGTGCCGCGACCTATTTCATCAAGTAATACTAAGCTTTTATCGGTGGCATTATGTAAAATATTGGCGGTTTCTGTCATCTCAACCATAAACGTTGAACGACCACTGGCTAAATCATCCGATGCGCCAATGCGCGTAAAAATGCGATCAACAATGCCGATAGTGGCATCGCTTGCAGGTACGTAACAACCAATATGCGCTAATAGTACAATTAACGCTGTTTGCCGCATATAAGTTGATTTACCGCCCATATTAGGGCCAGTAATGATCAACATTTTACGACTATTAGATAACACCACAGGATTAGCAATAAAGGTGTTATTGTCCATTTGTTCAACCACCGGATGACGACCTGCTTGTATGTCAATACCTGTTGTTTCGGTTAATTTAGGCTTAGTATAATTTAAGCTAATAGCGCGCTCTGCAAAGGTATTTAATACGTCAAATTCGGCTAAAGTTTCTGCTAAGTTTTGTAAAGTGGCAAGTTGCGGTAATATTTTATCAAATAATTCTTCGTATAAACGTTTTTCTAACGCTAAGAACTTACTTTGTGCGCTTAATACTTTTTCTTCATGCTGCTTTAATTCATCAGTAATATAACGTTCATTATTTTTAAGTGTTTGGCGACGAATATAATGATCAGGCACTTGTGCTACCGAAGCTTTACCAATTTCAATAAAAAAACCATGTACGCGATTATAGCCCACTTTTAAGCTAGCGATGCCTGTGGTTTGTTTCTCTCGTGCTTCAAGCTGTGCTAAAAAGTCAGTTGCGCCTTGACTTAAATCGCGCAACACATCTAATTCGTCGTTATAACCTTGCGCGATAACACCACCATCACGAATTAATACGGGGGGATTTTCAATAATAGCTTGAGCGAGCAATTGTTCTATCTCAGGCATGGGTTGGCAAGTTGACAATATCTGCTGTAATGCAGGTGCATCACTGACAAAGTTGTCGGCATTAATTAATGTTTGCAATAGTGGTAATTGTTGCAAGCCACTGCGCAGACGAGCAAAGTCACGAGGTCTGGCGCTTCGTAAAGCAATACGGGCGACAATACGTTCAATATCACCAATGGGTTTCAATAGTGGCTTTATTTCATCATTAAGATCATTGGCAATAATTTCACTGACCGTATTTAAACGTTGCTCAAGTACGTTAATATCGCGCAGTGGATAATGTAACCAACGTTTTAATAAACGAGATCCCATTGGTGTAGCACTAGTATCTAGTATACTAGCAAGGGTATTGGTAGTACCGCCTTGTAAATTATGGGTTAGCTCAAGGTTACGTCGCGTCGCGGCATCTAGCACTACGGCACTATCATTCGACTCGCAGGTTATGGCGCGAATATGCGGCAATGCCATACGTTGCGTATTATTAACATATTGCATTAAACAACCCGCGGCCATTAACCCAAGCGGATAAGCAGCCACACCAAAACCTGTCAATTCTTTAGTGCCAAATTGTTGGTTTAATAAGGTGTTAGCGGTAGCTAAATCAAAATCCCAATCGGGACGACGACGTAAACCTTGGCGTTTAGCAAATACATCAGCATGACCAAAAGACTCCGCATAAAGTAATTCTGCGGGTGATAAACGTTCTATTTCAGCTTGTAATTGCTCTAATGTTTTACATTGGGATAAGACAAAACGGCCACTGCTAATATCTAAATGCGCTAAACCAAATTCATCACTGTTGTAGCTAATAGCAACAATTAAATTATCTTGTTTATCAACGAGTAGAGCTTCTTCACTAAGTGTGCCGGGGGTAACAATACGCACAACTTTACGTTCGACTGGCCCTTTACTGGTTGCTGGATCGCCAATTTGTTCACAAATAGCAACCGACTCACCAAGTTGTATTAATTTAACTAAATAATTATCCACTGCATGATAAGGCACACCCGCCATAGGAATAGCATTACCACCCGTTTTACCTCGCGCGGTAAGCGAAATATCTAACAATTCTGAAGCTTTTCTTGCATCATCAAAAAATAATTCATAAAAATCCCCCATGCGATAAAAAACTAATAAATCGGGGAATTCGGCCTTAATAGTTAAATATTGACGCATCATTGGGGTGTGAGCGGTAAGGTTTTTGTTGCTTGTCGTCATTTAAGTGTGTAGTGGCTAGTTATAATTATTTTGATGGATATTATTACATAGAAGTATCGATAAAATAAATTTAAATTGAGCTAGAAGTTTGAATACCTCCCATATCAACACTGTAAAATAAATGTTATTATTTTGTTGGATAGATATGCTATTTACTTAAAAAACAATTTATAACATGGAGAAAAAATTAAATGAGGAAAGTATTAATCAGCGTAATAGTTTTTGCGTTGGCGGGGCAGATATCTGTAGCTAAGGCGAGCAGTGCTCCGAGGATGAATATTGAGGTATCAACCTCTGCAAAAGTTAAAGTTTCTAAAGCACTTCGAGATTTACCCCCATTACAGAAAATTACTCCGCAACGTAAAACTAAATTAATACAAAGCGGTATTCCTGTTCCCGGTGTTGATGTTATCAAGGAAGTCCCAAATTACTTTCGTAAAAAAAAACAATCATTAAGTGAAGATTATAATGACCCAGTTTTACAAAAAACATTAGATACTAAGAAACGTTCAGGTAATGCACCGACCATTGGTGTTAACTTTGAAGGTATGCAAAATCCACAAGGATATGTACCACCAGATACCAATGGTAGTGTTGGCCTGAATCATTATGTGCAAACCGTTAATGTATCGATTGCTATTTGGGATAAAGCGGGCAATCAGTTAATGCAGCCTGTGGGGATTAATCAGCTTTGGGCAGGCTTTGGTGGTATTTGCGAAAATAATAACAATGGTGATCCTATTGTTATTTATGATAAAAGGGCAGATCGTTGGATGATCAGTCAATTTGCATTAGCAGACAACGATAATCATCAGTGTATTGCGGTTTCGCAAACCGCTGATCCTACTGGTGCCTATTATCTATATGATTTCCCTTATGGTGTGTTAATGAATGATTACCCACATTTTGGTATTTTTGGTGATGCGTATTATATGGGGGTTAACCAATTTGGTCCTGGTTTCTCTGGTGGTGGTGTTGCGGCTTATGAACGCAATAAAATGCTAATAGGCGCTGAAGCACAGCAAGTTGTAATAAGTGGTGAAGGCATGACGCCGCAAGTTTTTACTCCGATGCCGTTGGACGTTGATGGTATATTACCTCCACCAGCTGATATGAAAGAATTATTTTTAACTTCTGATTCAAGTGGCTCGTCAAACCTACTCCATATATGGGAAATGGATGTTGATTGGACAAATGCTAGTGCTGCGACATTTACTCATAAAACGTCCTTAACCGTAGCTCAGTATACTTCACCAGGTAATGCAATACAGCCTAATGGAATTGAATTAGATGGATCTGATATTCGCGCGATGTTTCGAACTTCATATCGCAACTTTAACGGTTTAGGTAAAATTTTATTTACCCATAATATTTCAGGAACTAATGGTCAACCCGTTGCTCGTTGGTATCAAATTGATATTGATCATAATAATGGCAATGCCTTATCGGTTGAACAGCAGGGCACTTTTTCACCAGATACTTTACTTGTTCCAAGTAGTGCTTCTCGCTGGATGGCAAGTGGTGCTATGGATGCTAGCGGCAATATTGCTATTGGTTATTCGGTTGCCGATGCTAATATATTTCCGTCTATTTATGCTGCCACACGTTTAGCCAATGATCCTGTGAATCAATTAACCGATGAATTTGTGTTAATTGCAGGTAGTGGTTCTCAAGGTCCGGTAAACCGAAATCGTTGGGGAGATTATGCCAGTATGAGTATAGACCCAATAGATGATTGTACTTTTTGGTATACCAATCAATATTATAAATCAGCAAATGATAGTACATTAACTTGGTCAACACGTATTGCTAGTTTTAAAATACCGACTTGTAGCACAGGGCCAACGGGTGAAATATCAGGTACCGTCACTGGTTTAGAATCTGGTGAAGTTATAGCCAATGCAACGGTGAGTGCTGCTAATATATCAACAATTACTGATAATGAAGGCAAATTTAAATTATTAGTACCTACGGGAGATTACGAACTAAGCGTTTCTCGTTATGGCTGGGTGACGATGCAAAAGCCAGTAATAACCGTTGCAGAAGATGACACTATAACCTCTGATTTTGCTTTAACAGTGGCTCCAAAAGTTGACATTAAAGGTGTTGTTAGTGATGGTGGCGGACAAGGATGGCCATTATATGCTAAGGTTTCTGCATCAGTGCCCAATGATACTATCGTGGCTTATACTAACCCTGAAACAGGGGAATATACATTGTCTGTTTTTGCTGGCACCAGTATTAATATTACTGCGCGTGCGCTGTTATCTGATTACTCTGCCACAACTCAAACTATTTTACCTACTGTTGCCAATAGCGCTACCTCTTTAAATATATCATTAGCCACCAATGATTCTTGCACAACAAAGGGTTATCAATTTATTGAACCTTCTTTTGTGCAGCATTTTAATGGTGATACTTTTCCTCCTGCCGATTGGACGGTTATTGATGATGCGGGTAATGGCGTTATTTGGTCAAGTGCCTTAGCTGGGCTGGGGAATATAACTGGAACTTCAGGCGATGCTGCTTTAGCTAATAGTGACGCTGCAGGCCCAAGTATTTCGGCTGATACTTCTTTAATATCACCGGTTATTAAAGTGAGTGATATTAATTCTACTACGCTAGACTTTGTTGCTAATTATACAACTTTTACAGGCCAAGACAGTGTTGATGTTGATATTAATGTGGATGGCAATGGCTGGGTTAATATTACCTCTTTATCGACAGGGACATTAAATTATTCAGAAGATTTATCTACTCAGTTAAGTGGCGCTACTAGTTTTCAATTACGCTGGCGTTATTATAATGCGGTCTATGAATGGTTCACCTCTGTTGATGATGTAAGTATTGGTAACTCGTTGTGTGAAGCTGTTTCTGGAAGTTGGGTTTCGGGCTATATTACTGATACTAACACGGGAGAGCCATTAAACAATGTCAGTATTACCGCTGATGGTATTGAACTAGCTAAATCGACTAAAACAGCCGATGATGAAGTGCTTGGTGATGGTTTTGTGAGCTTTTTTATGCCAGTTGATAGCAATTTAGTTGTGAGTGCCAGCAAATACCAAAACAAGCAAATTACCGCGACTGATTTGAGTTTAGAAACACCAATAAGTTTAGATGCGGGAAAATTGTCCTTAGATAAACAAGCTATTTCGATATCAATAACACAAACAAGAACTGAGGAAGAAACTGTTACGGTAACGAATAGCGGTACTGCGGTAGCCAATTATAAAGTACGTTTTTTTAAGCCATCAGCATCTTTACCTAATGGACCTTTTCAGCAATCTACTCGTCATATGGGACCCAAAGATTTATTAAATCTTGACGCAAGTAAAATTCGCTATTTTCCTAAACAAACTTTGGGAAGTACTAAATTAGTCGATGCAATTAAAACTTTCCCAACCAATATTACGTATGGTTGGGGACTCTCTCGCTCATCTGAAGATAATCAATTTTATATTGGTGATATTGTTGAAAATGGGGCCGCAGAAGATAAAATATGGCGATATGATACTCAAGGAAATAAAACTGAACAAGGACTTGTTACCCATTTTGGAGGAACGTTTCTTGGTGATTCTACTTTTAATCAACGTACAGGAATGCTCTGGCAATTAAATGTTGGTGGTGATAATTGTATTTATGAAATCGATACTGCAATAATGGCTGTAACAGGGAATAAAATTTGCCCTGCTTTTGGTACATCGCAACGAGGGCTTGCATATGACCCTCTCTCAGATACTTTTTATTCGGGCTCTTGGAACGATAGCGTTATTCATCAATTTACCACCGATGGCACTATTATTCGCTCTATTAATGTTAGCTTGGCGGTCGCTGGCTTAGCATTTAATGCTAGTTCAGGGCACTTATTTGTTTCGGTTAATCAAGGGCTAAATGATATTGTAATATTAGATGCGAATACGGCGACATTAGAAGCGTTAGATGCCATTGATGTGCAATTTGATCTAGATGGTGATGGTGTTCTTAGCGATAAAATAATAATTGAAGCAGGCCTTGATATAGATTGTGATGGTAATTTATGGTTACTCGATCAAAATCGGCAAGTGGTTGTTGGATTTTCTTCTGCTGAAACCGGTGTTTGTGATTTAACTCCAGCTTGGTTAACCTCTATTGATGATACACAAACATTAGCTATTGATGGCACGTTCGAGCAGAACTTGAGTGTTGATGCTAATTTGGCCGTTGGTGATTACCGTGCAAATATGATTTTTGTCGATGACACGCCATATGTAAGTAAATCTGTTCCCGTTTCATTAACGGTAGCTGAGCCGCAAAATGGTCAACTTGGTTTTGCTATATCATCTATTGAAGTAAATGAAAATGATACCACTACAATTACCGTTGACCGTACTGATGGTGCTGATTTTGCGATAAGTGTGGATTATGCAACGATAGATGGTAGCGCCATTGCTGGACAAGATTATGTTGCAGCGAATGGTACCTTAACTTGGGATGATTTAGACACTGAAAGTAAAACCATTACCATTCAAACCAATAAGTTATCCGTGCATAATAATCTCTCTTTCTCACTTGAGTTAATAAACCCGCAAGGAGGGGCTAGTTTAGGTGAACAAAAAGCTGTAAACGTGTCAATTGTTGATTTACCTAATGGTGTAATAAACTTTGCTGTTTCTAATGTTACTGTAAACGAAAACGATACTACTACAATTACCGTTGACCGTACTGATGGTGATAATTTTGCAATTAGTGTTGATTATGCAACTATAGATGATAGCGCTATTGTTGGACAAGATTATGTTGCAGCGAATGGCACCTTAACTTGGGGTGATTTAGACACAGAAAGTAAAACTATTACCATTCAAACTAATAAATTATCCGTGCATAATAATCTGTCTTTCTCACTTGAGTTAGTAAACCCGCAAGGAGGGGCTAGTTTAGGTGTACAAAAAGCAATTGAAGTGTTTATTATGGATTTACCCAATGGTTTATTACATTTTGCTGCTACCAACGCTACGGTAGAAGAAGAAAATACGATAACATTAACGGTTGAGCGTACTGATGGTGCTAATTTTTCGGTAAGTGTTAACTATGCTACCAGTAACGGTAGTGCTAATGCGGGTACTGAATATACGGCAAATTCTGGAACTTTAGTTTGGGAAGATCAAGACACCGCAAGTAAAAACATTACAATCGCAACCAATAAAGTAAAAAAAGATAGTAATTTTTCTGTCACCTTAAGTCATCCTCAAGGTGGTGCTGAACTAGGTAGTGCAATAACCACGATTGTTAATATTAAAAAGAAACCATCGAGTGGTAGTTTTGGCTTTTTATTAATATTTAATATGGTGTTAATTGCTTTTTATCGCAGAAAAAAATCAATTATTACTAGGTAGTTATGACTAAATAGTATTGGTTTGTAACTAACGTTAAGTGATTGAAATATCAGGGCGGCTCATAATATTTTTATTATGAGCCGCTTTTATTTTTATACCGTATAATTAACCTAATATTATCAATAATAGGCCTAACAAAATTAAGGAGTATCAATCATGAATAGTGGTACTAAAATAATTAGTGTTATTCATAAATTAATTATAACGGCATTTATATTGATTTTAGTAAATAGCTGCTCGTTTCAAAATGAAAAGAAGATAAAAATGTCAAAAGCAAAAACAGATAAAATAACGAATAGTGTTATTACTTCGACGGTAGCTCCTAATATATCAAAATCATTATCAGAGATTAAAAGTATTGAGCAACAGCCTGAAAATAAAGAAATACGAATAGTACCCAATTATTTTCTAGAGAAACAAAAAGTAAAAACAAGTAGTGAAAAATCAAAAGAAAAAAAGCATTAATTACTGAGTAACTTTTTTAATCTGCTTTATTAAAAGTTACAAATCACAAAAAAAACCAATAAAATCAACCGATAAAAAGTCTCTTTTGTTTGTTTTTTAGTATCAATAAAAATAAATCAATAAAAAACTTGATACTGTACGATTGTACAGTATACTTGTTTCATCAAGTCGAAATTGACTAACACAATACTCATAACTACTAATCAACGTTTGGAATTATCATGGATCAAAATAAAGAAAAAGCATTAAGTGCAGCATTAAGTCAAATTGAACGTCAATTTGGTAAAGGTTCAATTATGAAGCTTGGTGATAATACCACGATGGATGTAGAAACTATTTCTACAGGATCTTTAGGTTTAGATATTGCGTTAGGTGCAGGTGGATTACCACTGGGGCGTATTGTTGAAGTATATGGTCCAGAGTCTAGTGGGAAAACCACGTTGACGTTAGAAGTTATTGCTGAAGCCCAGCGCAATGGAAAAATATGTGCCTTTATAGATGCAGAGCATGCGCTTGATCCTATTTATGCTGAAAAATTGGGAGTAGATATTAATGAACTATTAATTTCACAACCAGATACTGGTGAACAAGCATTAGAGATTTGTGACATGTTAACCCGCTCTGGTGCCGTTGATGTTATTGTGGTTGATTCAGTTGCTGCCCTTACCCCAAAAGCAGAAATAGAGGGTGATATCGGCGATTCTCACATGGGGCTTGCCGCCAGAATGATGAGTCAGGCAATGCGCAAAATGACCGGTAATTTGAAAAAATCAAATACTATGTTGATTTTTATTAACCAAATACGGATGAAAATTGGCGTAATGTTTGGTAACCCAGAAACTACTACTGGCGGTAATGCGTTGAAATTTTACGCTTCTGTGCGTTTAGATATTCGTCGTATTGGTGCGGTTAAAAGTGGCGATGAAATTATCGGTAATGAAACTCGTGTAAAAGTGGTTAAAAACAAAATTGCGCCACCATTTAAACAAGCTGAATTTCAAATTTTATACGGTGAAGGGATCAACAGCTTAGGTGAGTTAATTGATTTGGGTGTTAAAAATGGCTTTGTTGAAAAAGCGGGTGCTTGGTATAGCTGCAATGGTGAGCGTATTGGTCAAGGTAAGGCGAATTCCACTCAATATTTAAAAGATCACCCTGAAATGGCTAAGGATGTAGATACTAAATTACGTGATTTATTTTTGAATAAAACTAAAAAAGCAGAGAAAGAAGAAGTTGTTACCGAATAACTTTATTTGGTGGAAAAACGCTGTTATTAAATGTTATAAAACCACTGCTTGTCAGTGGTTTTTTGTTATAAATTTTAACTGTAGTCTTATTTTATAAAATAAAAAGCATTTAGACGTCTATACGTTTAGATGTTGACATAGCTAGAAATCTAAGTAATATTAAATCTCTCATTTTATTTGCGTTGATATTCGTGTTTTTTAGCTGTTTTATCAAATTATTTAGGTTTAATCTCATGCCCATTAAAATTCCTGACCAGCTACCAGCATTAGATATTCTTGGTGATGAAAATATTTTTGTGATGTCTGAATACCGAGCAATTAATCAAGATATTCGTCCAATGAAAGTCGCTATTTTGAATTTGATGCCGAATAAAATTGAGACAGAAGTACAAATATTGCGGATGCTTTCAAATACGCCATTACAGGTAAATATTGATTTAATTCGTATTCATAATGAAGCATCTAAAAATACCCCGAAAGAACATTTAGAAAATTTTTATCGCTTGTTCGATGATGTAAAAAACGAGCAATACGATGGTTTGATCATTACTGGTGCACCTTTAGCTTTACTTGATTATAGTGAAGTAACCTTTTGGGATAAAATTTGTCAAGTATTTGACTGGGCTGAAAAAAATGTTACCTCAACAATGTTTTCTTGTTGGGCTGCACATGCTGCTTTATATTATCATTATGGTATTAATCGCCATTTGCGACCTAAAAAATTATCGGGGATATTTAAACATTTTCCAACCGATAGTAAAGAGCTGTTAACGCGTGGCTTTGATGAAAGCTTTAACGTGCCACATTCTCGTTATGGTTATATAGACAAAGCTGATTATTTAAGTGTGCCACATATCAAAGTTTTAGCTGAATCTAAACAAGCAGGTGTTTATTTGGCGGCAAGCAAAAATAAACAACAAGTGTATTTAACAGGACATCCTGAATACGATACTACCACCTTACATGATGAATATTTACGCGATCTCAATGCCTTAACCACTGAAGCTAAAATGCCCGAAAATTACTACCAAGAAAATAATGCTAATTCAACGCCTAAAAATTCATGGCGCAGTCACGGTAGTCTATTATTTACTAACTGGCTCAATTATTACGTTTATCAAATAACCCCATATCAGCTTGGTACCAAAAGTATTAAAACCGTGCATCCTTAGGGTGGATCATAAACTTGTGTAGAACCTAGACCATAGAACCTAGAACTTAAGCCTTTACGAATAAAATCAGCGGAAATATCAATGAAAAAATCAGCTTCTTACACCTTGTTTGAACAACAGTTAGCCAAAAACATTTTAATTTTAGACGGTGCTATGGGTACTATGATCCAAGCGCATAAATTTGAAGAAGCGGATTATCGCGGCGAACGTTTTGCTAATTGGCAATGCGATGTTAAGGGTAATAATGATTTACTAGTATTAAGCCAACCCGAATGTATTAAAACTATTCATCGTCAATACCTTGAGGCGGGTGCGGATATATTAGAAACCAATACTTTTAATTCGACTACTATCGCGATGGCCGATTATGAAATGGAAGCGCTGAGTGGTGAAATTAATCTTGTTGCAGCACAATTAGCTCGCGAAGTTGCAGATGAATTTACACTTAAAAATCCAGACAAGCCGCGTTTTGTCGCGGGCGTATTAGGACCAACGAATCGCACTTGTTCTATTTCGCCTGATGTTAACGACCCTGCCTTTCGTAATGTTAGTTTTGATGAATTAAAAGATGCTTATATCGAGTCAACCACCGCATTAATTCAAGGTGGATCAGACTTGATCATGATCGAAACCATTTTTGATACGTTAAATGCCAAAGCTGCTATTTTTGCGGTAGAAACAGTATTTGAACAATTACAAATACGTTTGCCTGTAATGATCTCTGGCACCATTACCGATGCTTCTGGGCGCACATTATCAGGGCAAACTACCGAGGCATTTTATAATTCATTACGCCATGCGAAGCCTATTTCGTTTGGTTTAAACTGTGCATTAGGCCCCGTTGAGTTACGTCAATATATTGAAGAATTAAGTCGTATTAGTGATGCCGCGGTATCGGCACATCCCAATGCAGGTTTACCTAATGCTTTTGGTGAATATGACTTTACTGTCGCAGATATGAATGAGCATATCGAAGAATGGGCACAGTCAGGTTTTTTAAATATTGTTGGTGGTTGTTGCGGTACCACACCTGCGCATATTAAAGGTATGGCAGATACCGTTGCAGCATTAGCCGAAAAAGGCATTAAGCCGCGAAAAATTCAGCCGCGTGAAATTGCTTGTCGTTTATCTGGCTTAGAAGTATTAACCATCAAAGCGGATTCGTTGTTTGTTAACGTTGGTGAGCGTACTAATGTTACTGGATCGGCAATGTTTAAACGTTTGATCATGGCAGAAGATTACGACCAAGCGATTGCAGTAGCTTTACAGCAAGTGGAAAATGGCGCGCAAATCATCGATATCAACATGGATGAAGGCATGCTTGATTCAAAAACGGCGATGGTGCGTTTTTTGAACTTAATTGCAGGTGAGCCAGATATCGCCAAAGTGCCCATTATGATCGACTCGTCTAAATGGGATATTTTAGAAGCAGGGCTTAAATGTATTCAAGGCAAAGGTGTTGTTAATTCTATTAGCTTAAAAGAAGGTGAAGAAAACTTTCGTCACCAAGCCGAATTATTACGCCGTTATGGTGCTGCGGTTATCGTTATGGCATTTGATGAAGAAGGTCAGGCAGACACCCGAAAACGTAAATTTAAAATATGTCAGCGTGCTTATAAAATTTTAGTGGATGAAATTGGCTTTCCTGCCGAAGATATTATTTTTGACCCTAATATTTTTGCTGTTGCCACAGGTATTGATGAACATAATAATTATGCGGTAGATTTTATTGAAGCCGTTGCCGATATTAAACAAAATTTACCGCATGCGATGATCTCTGGCGGTGTCTCTAATGTTTCTTTTTCGTTTCGTGGTAATAATCCAGTGCGCGAAGCTATTCATGCGGTATTTTTATATCATGCGATAAAAAATGGCATGGATATGGGCATTGTTAATGCGGGACAATTGGCTATTTATTCTTCTATTCCCGACGATTTACGTTTAGCAGTAGAAGATGTTATTCAAAATAGTGATGATGGTGCTACCGAACGCTTGCTTGATGTTGCAGAGCAATATCGCGGTCAAGCAGGTAGTCAAAATAGTAAAACTGATTTGGCATGGCGCGAGTTACCCATTAATAAGCGTTTATCGCACTCTTTAGTAAAAGGTATTAATGAGTTTATTATTGAAGATACCGAAGAAGCACGTTTAGCGGCAAAAAGACCTTTAGATGTTATTGAAGGCCCCTTAATGGATGGCATGAATGTGGTAGGTGATTTATTTGGTGCAGGCGAAATGTTTTTACCGCAAGTGGTTAAATCTGCACGGGTAATGAAACAAGCTGTAGCGCATTTAAATCCGTTTATTGAAGCGGGAAAAACAGAAATCAGCTCTAATGGTAAAATATTATTAGCAACCGTTAAAGGCGATGTGCATGATATAGGTAAAAATATTGTCGGGGTAGTTTTGCAATGTAATAACTATGAAATTATCGATTTAGGCGTAATGGTGTCATGTGAAAAAATATTGCAAGTAGCGCGTGACGAACAAGTGGATATTATTGGTTTGTCGGGTTTGATCACACCGTCTTTAGATGAAATGGTACATGTTGCCAAAGAAATGAAACGACAAAATTTTGAGCTGCCTTTATTAATTGGTGGAGCTACAACCTCAAAAGCGCACACTGCAGTAAAAATTGAACCCCAATATGAAAACCCTGTGGTGTATGTTTCTAATGCATCGCGTGCGGTTTCTGTGGTCAGTAATTTATTATCAGATGAAAAGCGTCCCGCGTTTATGGCACGCCAAGATGATGAATATCAGCGAGTACGTGACCGCCATTATAAAAAAGGACCTCGTTCAACCTTAATTTCGCTTGAGCAAGCACGCGCTAATGCTACGCCAATAAGCTTTGAAAATTACACGCCTGTTAAACCAAACAAGCTTGGTGTTACGGTAATTGAACAACTTGATTTAAATGTGGTGCGAAATTACATCGATTGGACGCCTTTTTTCACAACGTGGCAGCTATCGGGAAAATATCCATTAATTTTAAAACATGACGTTGTTGGTGTTGAAGCAACCAACTTATTTAATGATGCCAATGCCATGCTTGATGATATTATTAACAATCACAAAATTATTGCGAAAGCGGTATTTGGCTTGTTTCCCGCATATCGTCAAGATGATGATTTGGTGCTATTTAGTGATGAGCAACACCAAGATGAGTTAATTACCTTACACCAATTGCGTCAACAAGGTAAAAAACCCCAAGTGTCTGCTGGTAAGCCGCAATTTAACCGTTGCTTATCGGATTACGTTGCTGATAAAAATTCAGGTATTAATGATTACGTTGGTGCATTTGCAGTCTCCTCTGGTTTTGGTGTCGATGAATTAGTAAAAGTGTATGATGACGATAATGATGCTTATAATAGTATTTTATTAAAAGCGGTTGCCGATAGGCTAGCCGAAGCGAGTGCTGAATATCTACATGAACAAATTCGCAAAAATTACTGGGGTTATGCTGTTGATGAAAACCTAGCAAATGATGATTTGATCCGTGAAAAATATCAAGGTATTCGCCCAGCTCCTGGTTATCCTGCTTGTCCTGAACATACAGAAAAAGGCTTATTGTGGGAGCTATTAAATGTTGAAGAAAATATTGGCATGGAACTCACGTCAAGTTATGCAATGTGGCCAGGGGCTGCGGTTAGTGGTTGGTATTTTGCACACCCAGATTGCAAATATTTTGCGGTCGCAAAAATAGCAAAAGATCAGGTTGAAGATTATGCTCAACGAACAGAGATGACATTAGCACAAGCTGAGCGTTGGTTGTCAGCTAATCTTGATTATGAGCCTGAGTGATCTACTCTTAAAGTAGAGAGATTAATGCGAAAACATAAAGAACACTTTAATTTACAAGGTATGATAAATGAATTTACAATTTAAAATGCATGGTAACTATAAATTTAGCATTGAAGATAATATATTTATTGTTGATATTACAGGGCCTTGTAATAAAGAATTTTTCGATGGTCTACATCAAGGGATGGTTCAAACCGTAGCACAGTCTCAATTAGTTAACTTTGCTACGCTTGTTATTCTTAGAGGAGACGCGGTTATCATTAATGAAATATTTAATTATCATGTGGAATTTTTAAAAAGTGTGGCGGTTGAACTTATTGCGGTAAATTTAAAATATTGTGAAACATCAGCTTTAACCGAAATCATGTGTTACAAAGCCTATACTAACGCAGGTATTAAACATAAATTTTTTACTGATAATCAAATGGCTAAAAATTGGTTAAATAACGAATTAAATTCTGTTTGAAACAATGTTTTTATTCATTATTAGATAAATAACCAATATTTTTCAAACTACTTTCATCAAATACATTGACCACATCACCTATAACAATGAGCGTTGGTGGTTTAATATTATGTTGTTCAACCAAATCATTTAAGTTGGATAACTGCCCTTTATACACTTGTTGCTCTTTTTGTGTGCCTTTATAAATTAACGCTGCGGGTGTATTGATATTTCGTCCTGTAGCGACCATTTTAGCGATGATCATTGGGAGATTTTTAACGCCCATATAAAACACTACCGTTTGTTTTTGATCGGCTAAAATATGCCAAGGTAAATCAGTGTTACTTGCCCCGTCTTTTTGTGATTGCAGATGACCGGTAATGAAAGTGCAGCTTTGTGATACATTACGATGTGTTAATGGAATACCCACATAACTAGTACAAGCAGACGCTGCAGTCATGCCAGGAACAATATGACAAGCAACATTATGGCTAAGTAAAAATTGTGCTTCTTCACCACCACGACCAAAAACAAAGGGATCGCCGCCTTTTAAGCGTAAAACTTTTTTATTTAACTGTGCTTGTTCAACTAATAATTGGTTTATACCGTCTTGTGGTACGCGATGATCAGCTTGTTTTTTGCCCACATACACTTTTTCACAATTTTCTGGTAATAGCGCCATTATTTCATCGCTAACCAGACGATCATAAACCACCACATCGGCCTGTTTTATAAAACGAAAAGCTTGTAAGGTTAATAAGTCAGGATCACCAGGGCCAGCGCCAACTAAAGCCACTTCCCCTTGTTTAAAGGCTTGTTTATGGCTGGGATTAAAGTTAAACATTTATTTCTCTTATTATCCGAATTCAAGGTTAAATAGTGTAGAAACGTCATTCTGATTTATTTCAGGATCTTTTGTTAAAGATTTATATCCTAAATAAATTTTGGTTAGTTAATTAATTTTCACCATTAAAAGGTACGTTCGTTGGGCTAATATGTTCTATTGGGTAACAGCCTAATACCTTAATAAAATTGGTGATCTCGGTTAATTCACTGATCGCACTTTGCAATGCGACTGTTTTTAAATTAGCTTCAACATCTAAATAAAACATTTCTTCCCATGGACGACCTTGAATGGGACGAGATTCTAGTTTGCACATGTTAATGCCTTTACTTTTTAAAATAATTAAACAATCAACCAAAGCACCAGCGGTTTGTCCTGTCGCTAAAATAATGGTGGTTTTAGCGGGTATTTGCTCAGCAACATCAATAGCTTTTCTAGCCACTAAAATAAAGCGACTGTGATTTTCATCTTGATTAGCAATCGATTTTTCTAATGCCTGTAATTTATATAAATGCCCACCTTCTTCACTGCCAATTACAGCTACGGTATCGTCTTGTAATTCATAAGCTTGTGCCATGGCATCTGCAGTACTATCGCAATATTCAATACGAATATTAGTTTGTTTATCTAAAAAATTACTGCATTGTGCAAACGGTTGACCATGAGCATAAATGGTTTTTATTTTGCTTAAAGTAGTATTTACAGCGGTTAATAAGCAATGCTCTATTGGTTGATTTATTTCCCCTACAATCGAGAGATTAGTGCGTTGTAATAAGTCATAAACGTCGTTAATACTGCCTGAGCTAGTATTTTCAATCGGTAACATGCCGTAATCAACATGACCTGATTCGACTAACTCCATTATTTCGTTAAAACTACTGCAACCTGACTCAACTATTTTTTCAGCGCGACGTGAAAAATACCGATGACTTGCTAAATAGCTGTATGATCCTTTATCACCTAAAAAGGCGACACTTACCGTTGGCATTTGTAAATTAGGATTGGTTAGGGTTTGTAAATAAGCTTGTTGGTTTAATACAGAGTCTTCAATAATGGTTTGAAATACGCTGGTAACGTAATGAGCATCTAAGCCAAGTACTTTACCTTGTTTTATTAAGCGAATAAGTAAAGCTTGTTCACGTTGTTGATCGCGCACTGGACGAATTTGGTGAGCCTTGCTTTTTGCTACATTGAGTGTGAGCGCGCGACGTTTAGCAAATAATTCAAGTAACTGTTGATCTGTTTGGGTAATTTGTTCACGTATTTTATCTAAGTTTAATTCACTATTAACCATTTTTTGCTCACAACTTGTTTGTTTAGTCTTATATCGCTTAATATTTTAGTATTGCGACCCATAAAAAAACCTCCGTAAGGGAGGTTTTGGTAATCGTTTTGCTTTTATTTAATCACTAACGAACGATCCGCAACCTCAAAAAGGCGAGATAAAAAAGAAACGAAAGAGGTTTAGTGACTTAAAAGTATTCATAGCCCTACTTTAGCTGTCTTTACGTCTATTCGTCAATCATTTATTTATGCTATTTATGAAGAAAAAATAACATAAAGAATAGGATGTTGATTTATTGTTTTTAAGGTAAAGATAAAACCATTATTGTTAATGAACAACCTAGTGATACAAACCACACTAAAGAACGAATAGTGCCAATATTAACAAGATATAAAATATTATAAGCGATACGCGCAACCACATAAGTTATCGCCAATTGCTGAATAATTTCACCCGTATTATTGGTTGCTATTGCAAGTAAAATAGCGGCAGCAAAAACAATTAAAGATTCAAAAGCATTTTGATGTGCTGCTAAAGCGCGCGCGCCAAAACCATTAAGTTTAGCTTGCTGTGATCGCGGGTGATTATTGTCATAACCACCTAATTTATTCATTGCATGAGCAACGGGGCCTTTGGCTAAATAAGGCAGTAGGGCGGCGATTATTAGTGTCCAAATTAAAAGTGTCATAGGGTTCTCGTTTTGTTGTTGTTTCGTTTTAGGATTTAGGTGCTAATAACTCAGTAATGTTAAGGTGTATTTAGTTTTTCCTGGTAAAAATGGGGATGGTTTTCCTTGCTCCCAATCACTATGTCCCATGCGGTAATAAGGGCTCCACGGATGTCCTGATTGCGATGTAGGCATATTAAATATACCGTCTTCTTCATGTCCTGGTGAAACTACCATTCGCTCAGAAGCACCAAAAGATTTACCTTGTACTCGCGGCATATAGCTGTCACCCGGTAATTGATTCGCGGGCATATTTAACCATTTACCAATAAAAGGCACCGCTTTACTTAATGGGTGAACAATTGTAGTCGTATTTGCTTGCCCCCAAGTGGCTTGTACTAATGGTTGCTTTCTAGTCATATCATTAATGGTTTTATTTAACGCTTTGTTAAACAGATTTTGCCAGTTGTTAGTGTTTATTTTCGTATCTAATACTTTATTTTCAGTTAAAAAATGATCAGGTTGTTGATTAATTAGTTGCCATAGTGGTGTTTCAATTTGATGGATAATACTATGAAAATTATAGTTACTATCGGTTTGGGATAATGAATTATTAAGTTTATGAAAAACATTGTTGCGCACGTTAATTCTAAAATTGCGTACTAAACGATAAACTACAGAATCAATGCTGGCACTAAATGTTCGTTGCTTTTCAGTGTTTTTTTGTTTCTCTTGATCCATAATCTGCTGAACTTGAATGAAGTTTGGATGTTGAGCTATGTTTGCTAAGGTTAATACTTGCTCACTTAAAAAAGTTTTCCAGCGGGCTAAAAATAATGCACGATCATCTAAAGCAATGTTAAGTAAATCTTGTTCGTTAAAGTTTTGTTTTGCTAATAAATTATCGCGAATTTGACTGGCGCGGGCACCAAGTGCATAACCACCATTACCCAATTTTTTAAGCATATTACCCCCAACAACGCGTGTGTTTGCTGTCCATAAACGATTGTTTTGCGGATTTTTCACTTGTGGATATTCTGCTGCGGTTAAATAGCCTTGCCAGCCATTTTTGCCATTCGCCCAACTGGTTGGTAGCACGCCTACGTTGCCTTTTTTGCGTGGTATAGGGCCCATAATTGTCCAACCAATGTTACCTTGGCTATCGGCAACCATCATATTTTGTGCTGGAATGCCAGAAATCGCCGCAATAGCAAAGGCTTCATCAATTGTTTTTGCTTGTTCTAACTTCGTATGAGCTAAATTAACGGCTTGTAAATCATGAGCAACCCAACGATAAGCGAGTAATTGATCTTGTTGGTTTTTACCGATCACAGGTCCCCAAATGGTTTCCTTTACTTCTATTTCGACCGAAGGCTCTCCTTTTACGGCGATAATTTGCCTTGAATAAGTGAAATTTTTATAGCCTATCGGCGTTAAATATTGTTCTTTGTTATTGCTTAAGTCTAAAGTGATTATATCGCTCCAATCACCATAACTATTGGTAAATCCCCAAGCAATATGACCATTACTACCCACGACAATATTAGGAGTGCCGGGCAAGGTTGCTCCCGTTACTTTTATTTTGTTTCCTAAACTATCAGGGTATTCAAATGATGCTCTAAACCAAGTGTTAGGCACACGAAGACCTAAGTGCATGTCGTTAGCAACTATTGCGCTACCTGTTGCGGTTAATTTACCTGATACTGCCCAGTTATTTGAACCTGGCATGTAATCGCCTTGATAACTGTTTTTGGTAGTCAAATTGGTTTGTTGTTTTTTAGCTTCTTTTATTGAATGCTTTAACCAAGTGTTTGTAGGCATAGCAGAAGGTAAATAATGACTACCGTCAATAGCAGCATCCCAAATACTGCCTTTAGGATCTAAAAAAGCAAAGGCTTTGCTGCTTAAAGCTTGATTAAGGATCGCTAAAGTACGTTCGCGCTTGCCATCGTGAGATTGCAGGTCAATATACATACTAAATACCGTTAAAATAGTATCTTCTTCTTGCCACTCAACAGGATCTTGACGTAATAATAAATATTCAAAAGGAACGGCTTTAAGCGCTTTTAAACCTTGGTTAACCCCTTGTGTATAAGCTTTTAATAAAGCTTTTTGCGCCTTAGATAATTGTTTAACAATGGCTCTAGCACGGTCACGAAAACGGTGGCGACGAATGCTTTTATCATAATTTAATGCTAATTTACCAAATAAACTTGATAGTTCGCCTGCTGAGTTACGGCGTAATAAATCCATTTGAAAAAATCGTTCTTGGGCGTGTACAAAGCCAGTGGCTAAGGCGATATCGGTTCGCGTTTTACCTTTAATCGTGACAATACCTTGTTTATCGCGTTCAACAATAGTGGTGTTAGTAAGACCCCATAAAGTTTCTTTACCATTGAGTTCGGGTAACGAACTGTCTATTTGACTATAAATCCAAGTGGCAGCAGTAGCCGCAATCAAAATAGAAATAAAAAACAGGCTAATTAATATTGTGCGAATTTTTTTCATAAACTTTTCTTTTTGTTAGTATCAATAATACTGTACCTGAAAAAACTATTATTAGGGAGGTATTAGGAAAATGTTCGTTAAAATAACTTTTATTAAATAAATGCTGTTTATTTCAATAAGCACTGTTTTTTTTATGAGGAGTAGATAAAATGCCATTATATTTTTTTAAGAGACTATGAATAATGGCGTCACTTCAAGAGCAATTATTAAAAGCAGGTTTAACCACTAAACAAAAAACGCGTCAAGCCAATGCCGATAAACGTAAAAAAAACAAACAGAAACGCAGCGGTGTGCAACACGAAGCTACTTTGCAAGAACAAGTTAAACAAGACCTAGCGAAGAAAAAAACGGAAAAAGCAGCGAAAGATACCGCACTTAATGCTGAGAAAAAACAGCAATTAGTCGCTAAAGAGCAGCATTTACGTATTAAACAAATTTTAGAACATCACCAATTAAGCAATGTTAATGGTGAAAGTGAGTATAACTATACTTTTGCGGCTAAAATTAAAAAACTATGTGTTGATGCTATTACCCATAAAGCACTCGTTAATGGTCGTTTAGCGTTATGCGGCTGGGATGAACTTACTTATATTGTTACTGCTGAAACCGCAGCAAAACTAGCGGAGCTTGATGCTAGCGTAATTTTAGTGCAAAACAACAAAGTAGCAAGTGAGCAATTAGATGAAGATGATCCTTATGCCGATTATCAAATTCCTGACGATTTGATGTGGTAATTTATTTTTTATGATTAAGGCTGTTTCTAATAAGTAAAAACGCAAAAAATTTAACTTTGTTCTGCGTTTTTGTTTTCGCTGCTTTTCTCTGCTAATAGTTCGCGTTCAGCCTTTGAAATATATTTAGGCTTGTTACTTTTCTGTAATTTTGCATTAGCTTTTTTAGCTTTTTTCTTGAGTGTTTCATTTATTTTCTTTTTACGATTCATCGTGATCTTATTGATAGTGAATTTACTTGTTTATAATATCATTTTTTTGAACGTTTTTATGCCATCATAGGTCTTATAATGGCATTTTCATAAAAAAAAGAGGGCAGTATATGCCGATTATGTTACGTAATTTGTCTGCAAATCAGTGGTTTATTGCTTTAAGTGTATTAAGTTTATTAACAACCTTGATGTTAAGTTTTTTTTGGCCTGATGCGCTATTTTTACTGGTTTTTCTTTTACCTATGATCGCTTTAGGCTATCACGATATGCATTATAGCGATCATACGCTATTAAGACTTTATCCTGTCGTAGGGCACTTTCGTTATATTTTTGAATCCATACGTCCTGAAATACAGCAATATTTTGTTGAATCAAACATTAATGGTCGCCCGATAAATCGAGAGTTTAGAGATTTAGTGTATCAACGCGCTAAAGGGGTACGTGATACGCGTCCATTTGGTACTCAGTTTGATGTTTATCGCAATGGTTATGAATGGGTTAATCATTCATTAGCTCCAAAAGCAGTTATAGAGCATGATCCACGTATTAAATTTGGCGGTAAAGATTGCTTAAAACCTTATTTGGCATCACCCTTAAATATTTCGGCGATGAGCTACGGTGCGCTAAGTAAAAATGCTATTTTAGCGTTAAATAAAGGCGCTAAAATAGGCAGCTTTGCACACAATACTGGCGAAGGCGGTTTGAGTCCATACCATTTAGAGCATGGTGGCGATTTAATTTGGCAAATTGGTACAGGGTATTTTGGTTGTCGTGATAGTGAGGGGAATTTCGATAGTACTTTATTTGTACAGGGCGCAAAAAACAATCAAGTAAAGATGATCGAAATAAAATTATCACAAGGCGCAAAGCCCGGCCATGGTGGTATTTTACCCGCGATAAAATTAACGCAAGAAATTGCCGATATTCGCCACGTGCCTATGGGCAAAGATGTTATTTCTCCTGCTGCACATAATGCGTTTTCTACACCTATTGGTTTACTTGAATTTGTTAAACAATTACGTGAACTGTCAGGCGGTAAACCGGTTGGTTTTAAATTATGTATAGGTCGCAAAGAAGAGTTTTTAGCCATTTGTAAAGCGATGGTTAGTTCTAAAATAACACCAGATTTTATTACTATTGATGGTGGTGAGGGCGGTACCGGTGCAGCACCTATTGAATTAACTAATTCAGTTGGTACACCATTACGAGATGGTTTGGTCTTTGTAAATAATGCGCTTATTGGTTGTGGTTTACGTAGTGAAATTAAGTTAATTGCCTCGGGAAAAACGTTTTCGGCTTTTCATATTTTTAGGCTAATGGCATTAGGTGCCGATACCGTTAATGCCGCACGTGCGATGATGCTCGCGTTAGGTTGTATTCAGTCAAGGCATTGTAATACGGATGAATGCCCGACAGGTATTGCCACACAAGATGCGCGCCGTTATAACGCACTTGATGTCGATAAAAAAGGGCAACGAGTATATCGCTTTCATCAAGCGATGATTGAAAATTTAATGGAGTTTTTAGCGGCGGCAGGCTTGCAGCATTTAAATCAAATAGAGCCTCACCATATGAATCAACGTACTCATAATAGTGAAATACATCATTTTGGTGAGTTGTATGAGTCTTTGACTGAAAATTGTTTATTAGACGATAAAACCATTCCAGAAAATTGGCGGTCTAATTGGCAACTCGCTAATGAAAAAAACTGGGACTAGTTAATCTATTTTAATTGATACGGCTAAAGCTAGATTTATGTTAAAATACGTTTTTTAAATTTGTAGTAACTAACTATCTATCTATTTATAAATAAATAAATAGTTAGCAAACAAACAGGAACACCATGAAAACTATTATGTTTCTTATTCGTTGGCCAATAGGTCAGCTAATTTTATTGTTAAGTTTTGTTTTTTCACCAAAAGCGGTTAAACGCAGTGAGGAAGAACAACAAAAAATTGATCAAGGTACTGAAAATTTAGCTCTTTACCAACTTCCTGCTTGTCCTTTTTGTGTCAAAGTACGTCGCTCTATTAAACGTAATGCGTTAAAAATTGAGTTACGTAATATTAGTCATAATGAAAATTTTCGCCAAGAACTAATTAGCGAAGGTGGTAAACGTACGGTACCTTGTTTACGCATTGAAAAAGACAATAAAGTGCAATGGTTATACGAGTCGAATGAGATTATTGCTCATTTGCAAAAAATAGCTTAAGTATTTGTTTCCTTAGCTTTATTTTAAGCGGTGTAGCAGCAGGGCAATATGCTCAGGAGAATATGCATCCTGCATTCTCTAATAAGTTACCTCCATGTAACGTAAGCAACGACCTTCAATAGTAATATATTGTAGGTCGACACGAGCGTAGCGAGGCTCGACAATTTTTCTTTATATCAGTCCCACTAAAGTTAACAAAAGTATCACAAGCGAAATTTTATTAACTATTCTCAACTCTAGTTCTTTATACTGATTATAAATACCAGAGTTGAGAATTTTTATGTTAATAAAATCACCAAAACCTTCTGCTTTAAAAGAAAATCAAGTTACCGACGAAGGCATTTATCAAAGCCGTCGTACTTTACTTAAATCATTGGGCTTTATTGGTGCTAGTGGTTTATTGGCACAAACTTCTACGGCAAATGCTGGGTTATTTGATTTATTTAAAAAAAATCCCGTGAAAGCTTTTACAGTTTCGCCATTAAAATATCAACAAGCACCTCTGGAAATTAGCGTAACTGCACAAATATTAACCCCCGAAGCAAAAGTTACCAGTCATAATAATTTTTATGAATTTGGCGCTCAAAAAAGTCAACCTGCACAATTAGCACAACAGTTTAAAGTTAAACCGTGGCAATTAACGATTTCAGGACATTGTAATAATCCATTAACCCTTGATTATGACGATTTATTTTCTTCTTTTGAACTTGAAGAACGTATTTATCGTTTAAGGTGCGTTGAAGCTTGGTCTATGGTTATTCCGTGGTTGGGCTTTTCGTTGACCAAATTGTTACAAAAAGCACAACCCAATTCACGCGCCAAGTATGTGGTTTTTGAAACCTTATATGATCCCGAGCAAATGCCAGGACAAAAAAATCGTCGTTTAGGTGGCGGTATTAGCTACCCCTATGTTGAAGGTTTACGTATAGATGAAGCGATGAATCCGTTAACACTAATGAGTGTTGGTTTATACGGTAAAACACTACCACCACAAAATGGTGCACCAATTCGCTTAGTCGTACCATGGAAATATGGCTTTAAAAGTATTAAGTCGATTGTTGCCATTAAGTTTGTTGAGCAGCAGCCAGCAAATACTTGGAATACTCTTATACCGAATGAATATGGTTTTTACGCGAATGTAAATCCTACTGTTGATCACCCGCGCTGGAGTCAAGCCAGTGAACGTCGAATTACCTCTGGTGGCTTATTAGCGCGTAATCGTATAAAAACACAAATGTTTAATGGTTATGGTGAAGAAGTGGCAGAACTGTATAAAGGCATGGATCTTAGTAAGTATTATTAATGATTTATTTATGAGCATTTAGATACTGAAACAAGTTCAGCATGACGGTTTTGTTGCATGACGATATTTGTCATCCTGACGAAGGTCAGGATCTTTTGATTCTTACCCATTACCTCAAATTTATGAAAGCTAATCAATGAAAAGAAGCCAAAAAACTAAAACTCTATTATTAAAAGTCGCTATTCATCTAGCTGCATTATTGCCGATCATTAACTTGTATATTGATGCTTTTGCTGATCAATTAGGCGCAGATCCTGTTAAAGCGGTTATTCATTATACGGGCATTGGCGCGTTTAATTTATTGTTGATCACCTTATGTATTTCACCATTAGCTAAACTACTCAAACAAAGTTTCTTAATGAATGTTCGGCGTTTACTTGGGCTGTATGCGTTTACTTATACATTATTACATTTAATTAATTTTATTGCTTTTGATCTGCAATTTGATTTTAGTTTACTATTAAGTGAAATAATTAAACGCCCTTATATCACCATAGGTATGCTAGCTTTTGTGTTGTTAATACTTTTAGCTATTACCTCAATAACTAAATTAAAACGCAGCATGGGCAGTAATTGGCAAAAATTGCATAACTTTAATTACTTTATTGTGTTTTTAGTAGCGGTGCATTTTTATTGGTCAGTTAAGTCTGATGTGAGTGAGCCACTATTATATTTTATGATGAGTTTTATCTTATTGATGTGGCGACGTAAAAAAATTCAACGGTGGTTTTAGTTTATAAATTACGAATGAATAGCTTTTTATATCAATAAATCGTTTGTTTTTAAAGGATGAATATCTGCACTATGTAATTGTACTTTATTTCGACCATTAGCTTTGACGTGATACATGGCATTATCAGCAAAGCCAACTAATTGTTGCCAATTAATTTTATCTCCTTGTACACAAGCAACGCCAAAGCTTGCGGTTACCGAAAGTGGTGGTGATATGTTAAGTTCAAAAACGGGTTGTGCTATGGTGTTACGTAATTTTTCAGCAATAGTTATGGCTATTTCCGCCTCTGTATTAGGCAGTAATAATAAAAACTCTTCGCCGCCATAGCGCGCTAAGGTATCATATTGGCGTAAACTATTTTTTAATCGTAAGGCAAATTCTTGCAAAACTTTATCGCCCACTTGATGACCATAATTATCATTAACTTGTTTAAATAAATCGATATCCATTAAAATAATGGCAAGATGTGATTTATTGCGTTGCGCACGTAAAATTTCTTTCTCAGCAAATTCCTCCATGGCGCGACGATTATAGACTTGTGTTAAGGGGTCTATAGTCGCTTGTATTGCTAATTTATGAACAAGCTTTTGGCTAGCGCTCCATGATAATGTAAAACAGCTGGTGATCACCACTAATTGCTGCGCGACAAGTGACATTGCATGAATCGAGCCTGCTTCCATAAAATTATTAACTAAAGGTGATGTGGCGGTTATATAAACACGTAAACTAAATACTAGCCCACAAAAAAGAAAAGCATACCCCAAAAACCGAGTAAATAAGCGGTAAAGTTTTTCTTTATGACGCATAATTTTATAGCTACTAAAAAAGCATTGTGCCGCAATTACTGCGCTAATAATAATAATACGTAAACTGGCATTATTATTAATATAAGTAAAATAAAGAAAGCTACTAATAAGTAAAAAGATAAGTGTTAGGGTGACATTTTTACAATGTTGAGTAGGGTAGTCTAAAAACTTTAATATCCCCATGATCAAGATACTAAAACCTGCAACGATTAAAGCATTAGCAATAATAATAGAGAAAAAGTCGCTAACATAAGCACGTAAACCGATTAAAACAAAACCCAGTGCAAAAAGAAAATAACCACTGCCAAGTTGCCTAAAACTGCGAAAAGAAGTGTCAATACGAGAAAAAACAATAGAGCCTAAGCCAAGTAGCACGCTCAGAAAAAGGTTCGTTAAGGCTAGTGTTCGTATGTCAAATCCTTCCATGTTCACTTCTAGGATATTATAGTGACGTTTCTTAAGTGTAGCTTGTTTTTTTAAACAGTGTAATGAAAATTATTTGTATTAAAAAAGCCCTGTCGTTATTCACTTCAGGGCTTTGATTTCTTATAATGAACCTAGAACCTAGGTTCTAGTTATCTTAGCCAATAAACTTTCTCGCATTGCGGAACATCCGTACCCAAGGTGAATCTTCACCCCAGTTATCAGGATGCCATGAGTTGGCAACGGTTCTAAATACTCGTTCAGGATGTGGCATCATAATAGTAACACGACCATCTGTAGTGGTTAATGCGGTAATACCATCAACTGAGCCATTAGGGTTGGCAGGATAGGTTTCAGTTATTTGACCATAGTTATCAACAAAGCGCATTGACACTGTACCTGAGTTATTGGCGGCATCAATAGCAGCATCATCAGCAAATTCTGCATAGCCTTCACCATGAGAAACGGCAATGGGCATTTTTGAACCTGCCATATCAGTAAATAATACTGATGGACTTTTTTGAATTTCAACTAAGCTAAAACGTGCTTCAAAACGCTCTGATTTATTGGTGACAAAATGTGGCCATAATTGGGCACCCGGAATAAGTTCTTTAAGGTTTGACAGCATTTGACAACCATTACAAACCCCTAAACTAAAGGTATCTTCACGGTGAAAAAACGCTTTAAACATGGTGCGAGCTTTATCATTAAATAAAATGGACTTTGCCCAACCTTCACCCGCACCTAATACGTCACCGTAAGAAAAACCACCACAGGCGACTAAACCATTAAAGTCAGCTAAGTCAGTACGTCCAGCTAAAATATCAGACATGTGTACATCCACGGCAATAAAGCCAGCGCGGTCAAACGCTGCTGCCATTTCGACGTGGGAGTTAACCCCTTGTTCACGCAAAATAGCAACTTTAGGGTTAGTACCATTTTTTGCATCTTTGGCTATCAGTTCACTAACAATATCTTCATTAATATCAAAGGTTAAATCAGTATTTAAACCGGGATCTTCGGTATCAAATTTGACATCGTGCTCTTGTTGCGCACATTCACTGTTATCACGTAACGATTGCATTTTATGGGTCGTTTCAGCCCAAACAGTACGGTAATAAGTGCGAGAATTACTAAGTACCTCTTCACCATCACGAGTAAAGCGAATAGTATCTTCATTGTTTAAGTAACCAATTTCGGTGAAACAATCACTAAGTCCATGTTGTTCTATAAGTTGATGAATAGCTTCAATATCGCGGTCTTTAATTTGTATAACTGCACCGAGCTCTTCATTAAATAAAATAGCGGCGTTATCACCGTTAAATTTACTTAAATCAATATCAACGCCAGTGTGTCCCGCAAATGCCATTTCACAAACTGTAGTAAATAAACCACCGTCTGATCTGTCGTGATAAGCGACTAATTTTTGTTCACGCACTAGCGTTTGCATCACATTAAAAAATGCTTTTAGGGTTTGTGCATCATCAACATCAGGGGTTTCATTGCCTAGTTGTTTGTAAACCTGCGCTAAACATGAACCACCTAAACGATTTTTACCTTTTGATAAATCAATGGCGACTAGACGCGTCCTTTCATTAGAGCCGTCACCTAAATCGTCACGTAATTGTGGCGTAACGGTTTTGCGAATATCTTCAACACGACCAAAAGCGGTAATAATTAACGACATGGGTGAAGTGACCGACATTTGCTCACTGTTTTCCGAGCCTTCTTTGGTCCAAGTCGTTTTCATCGACATTGAGTCTTTGCCTACGGGAATAGTTAACCCCAAGGTAGGACATAATTCTTCACCAATGGCTTTTACTGCCTCAAAAAGCCCAGCATCTTCACCGGGGTGACCTGCTGGCGACATCCAGTTAGCTGAGAGCTTAATACGATTTAAATCGCCAATATCAGTACCTGCAATGTTAGTTATTGCTTCTGCTACCGCTAAACGTGCTGAGGCTCCATAGTTTAATAATGCCACAGGTGTACGCTCACCTAACGACATGGCTTCACCATGATAACTATCAAGTGAGGCTGCCGTTACACCGCAATCGGCTACAGGTACTTGCCAAGGGCCGACCATTTGGTCGCGATTAACCATACCTGTTACTGAGCGATCGCCTATGGTGATCAAAAACGTTTTTTCAGCAATGGTAGGCAAACGTAATAAACGTTCAGCAGCATCGGTTAAGTCGATATTAGTGCTATTAAAATCATCACCTTGCGCGGTTGCAGTTTTAACATCTCGATAAATTTTAGGGGTTTTACCTAATAACACCTCAAGCGGTAAATTAATGGGCGCTTTTCTTTGTGGATCGTCAGCGAAATACTCATCGGTTACGGTTAAATGTTCTTCTTCGGTAGCTTTACCAACAACCGCAAATGGTGCGCGTTCACGTTGACAAATTTCAGTGAATGTTTGTAAATCTGCATCTGAAACAGCCAATACATAACGCTCTTGTGATTCGTTACACCAAATCTCTAGCGGTGACATGCTGCGTTCATCGTTAGGTACTTTACGTAGTTCAAAATTGCCACCACGTCCACCGTCTGACACTAATTCAGGAAAAGCATTAGATAAACCGCCTGCGCCAACATCATGAATAAATAAAATAGGGTTTTTATCGCCTAACTGCCAACATTTGTCGATAACTTCTTGGCAACGACGTTCCATTTCTGGGTTTTCGCGTTGTACCGAGGCAAAGTCTAAGTTTTCGCTTGATTGACCCGATGCCATACTTGATGCCGCACCACCACCTAAACCGATATTCATTGCCGGACCGCCTAAAGCAATTAAATTAGCGCCAACACAAATTTCGCGTTTTTGTACGTGCTCGTCACGAATATTACCTAAACCACCCGCAAGCATAATAGGTTTATGATAACCACGAACTTCACTGCCATTAAATGAGTTAACTTGTTCTTCGTAAGTGCGAAAATATCCTAAAATAGCGGGGCGACCAAATTCATTATTAAACGCTGCGCCACCTAAAGGCCCTTCAAGCATAATATCTAGCGCTGAAACAATACGGCTTGGTTTGCCAAAGTCAGTTTCCCACGGTTGTTCAAAATCAGGAATACGTAAATTAGAAACGCTAAAACCGACTAAACCTGCTTTAGGTTTTGAACCAATACCCGTAGCGCCTTCATCACGAATTTCTCCGCCACTACCCGTTGCCGCGCCCGGATAAGGCGAAATAGCCGTCGGGTGATTATGCGTTTCAACTTTCATTAAAATTTGAATGTCTTCATGGCTATAACCATAAATATTACTGTTAGGATCTGGATAAAAACGACCAGCCTTACTACCCACCATTACTGCGGCGTTATCGCTATAGGCACTTAATACATAATCGCTGTTTAATTCGTGAGTATTGCGGATCATTTTAAACAATGATTTTTCTTGATGTTTGCCATCAATAGTCCAATCGGCATTAAATATTTTATGACGACAATGCTCAGAGTTGGCTTGTGCAAACATACACAATTCAATGTCATTAGGGTTACGATTTAATTTTTTAAAGTTTTCTTCTAAATAATTTATTTCATCATCGGCAAGGGCTAAACCTAAATCAATATTTGCTTGTGCTAAGGCAGCGCGACCACCATTTAAAATATCAATAGATTGTAATGGTGCGGGTTCGGCGCTAGCAAATAATTCACTCACTTTGTCGATGTTGGTGTAAACCACTTCCATCATGCGATCGTGTAATAGGGCGTGTAAGCTTTGTTGTTGCTCGCTTGATAATGGCTTACTGGTTTGCACGTAATAAGCAATACCACGTTCTATACGAGTTACCTTAGCTAAACCACAGTTATGGGCAATATCGGTGGCTTTTGAAGACCATGGTGAAATAGTGCCGGGGCGAGGTGTTATTAATAGAAGTTCGCCTTGCGCTTGATGGGCTTTACTACTTGGGCCATATTTTAATAGTTGCGCTAAAACAGTTAATTCTTCTGCTGTTAATGGCGCAGCAAGATGAGCAAAGTGAGTGTACTCTGCATAAATATTCGTTATCGAAAGTTGTAAGTCTGCGCACTGAGCAAGTAGCTTGTTCGTACGAAAATTAGATAGTGCCGGAGCGCCGCGAAGGGTTTCAATCAACATCGCCATAAATTTAATCACCAGTAAATTTTAAATTTTTCATTAATAAGGATAGGGTAAAAATCGCGCGTATTATAATTTAAAAGCTAGCGCAGTGTAAGCTTTAATGTGCGCTAAAAACCTGACCGTTTGGTTGGTAAATCTATAGACCTATACACCTGCGGTGCATTTAAGAAATAGCTACTTTAAAAGTGTTAATATTATTTTTACTTTGTTTTGTTTAGTTGATGATTTACATCGGTAAGGTATTTAATGTTGTGAATTGAAACTTTTGATATATCGAAAGTTTAATACCGCCTTGTACAGTGTAGACCGTATGGGTTTTGGTGTAACTATCATATAAGTTACTCAATCACACTAAGTGATTGAGTAACTTACAATTTCATTTTTTTACATGCCTATGTACTTGGTTCAGGTAAACTTGTTGGGCTTCAGGACAATATCTCCTGCATTGTCGAATAAGTTACATCCATGTAACGTAGCCCATCAATTCATGTCATTTATTCTGCCTTTGACGACATAAATGTCGACCTACAAAAGAATTACCGAATTAAATAAGGGCTCCTGAGTTATCTGCATAGGCATGTTTTTTATTAATGCATCACGGATCTGTATTAATAAAAATCAAACTTATTAAGTTGTTTCAACAATGGTTGCCATTTTTCGTTTTTTAGCTTCTTGAAACTGTAAAACAAAGCTATACAGTACTGGCAATACCAATAGGTTCAAAATTAACACCGTTAACATACCACCTAACATTGGCGCGGCTATTCGGTGAGTTACGCCAGAGCCGGTTGCAGTACTAAGCATAATAGGAATTAAGCCAACCATAGTAGAAATAGCAGTCATAGCCACAGGTCTTACTCGCTTTGACGTTGCCGACAGTACTGCCTCTTTAATTTCAGTCAACGATAAAGGCCCATTACTAGCTGCACGACGTTTAACGATCTCTGTATCAATAAAGCTTAAAACCAATACCCCTATTTCAGCCGCCATACCCGCTAAGGCAATAAAACCAACGGCAACAGCTACAGACATATTATAATTATTGATATAAACCATCCAGATCCCACCCACTACGGCAAATGGCATCGACATCATCACCACAACAGGCTCAATGACATTGCGAAAATTTAAATACAACAATAGAAAGATAATAAATAAGGTAACAGGTGCAATAATACTCAAACGCTTAGCTGCACGTTCCATATATTCAAATTGCCCCGACCAAACGACCGTATAACCCGCAGGAATAACCACTTTCTCTGCCAATACTTTTTTAGCATCACGTACAAAACCGCCAATGTCGGAGCTAGAAATATCGACATAAATCCATGCGTTAGGGCGAGCATCTTCACTTTTTATTACCGGAGGACCTCGGCGATAAACAAGCTCTGCCACCATAGCCATAGGAATTTGCGTGCCCGTTGGCGTAGAAATTAACACCCGTTTTAGCGTTTCTAAGTCATCACGTAATTCGCGTGGATAGCGTACATTAACTGGGTAACGTTCTAAGCCTTCGACCGTTTCGGTAATATTCATACCGCCAATGGCACTTTGAATAACATCTTGCACCGCACCAACCGTTAAACCATAACGTGCCGCCTTTTCACGGTCTATATCAAAGTCTAAATAATAACCACCAACAGTACGATCACCAAAAGCAGAAACTGTTTCGGGTAAACTTTTCATTGCCATTTCAATATCTTTAGACACTTTTTGCAATACAACTAAATCTGGCCCTGACACCTTAATGCCTATAGGGGTTTTTATACCCGTTGATAACATATCAATACGTGTTTTAATCGGCATGGTCCACGCATTGGCTACCCCTGGAAAGTTTATCTCTTTATCCATTTCAGCCATAAGCTCGGGTGTTGTTTTAGTAGGATCTGGCCATAACTCTTTTGGTTTTAAACGAATAGTGGTTTCGACCATAGACAATGGCGCAGCATCGGTGGCTGATTCAGCACGACCAATTTTGCCAAAAACATGATGTACTTCAGGAAAAGTTTTTAAAATTTTATCCGTTTGTTGTAAAAACTCTTTCGCTTTAGTGATCGAAATCCCTGGAAATAAAGAGGGCATATATAAAATGTCGCCTTCATCTAGTGGTGGCATAAACTCACTACCTATTTGCGAATAAGGGTAGTAAGTTACTGCAAGCAACGAAATCGCCAATACCATTGTTAGGCCTCGAAATTTCATCAATACTGCTAATGCGGGGCTATGTAGCTTATGGAGCAGTCGATTCACTGGGTTTTTATGCTCTGCTATAATTTTACCACGAAGCAAGTAGCCCATCATTACCGGTACTAAGGTTACCGCGAGTATAGCTGATGCAGCCATGGCGTATGTTGCCGTAAAAGCCAACGGACTAAATAGCCGACCTTCTTGAGCTTGCATGGTAAAAATAGGTATAAAAGAGACCGTAATCACCAATAAAGAGAAAAATAATGCCGGCCCCACTTCTCGACTACTGTCGCCAATCACTTGCCAACGCTCGTCATTATTGAGTTCCCGCCCTTTTTCTTCTCGCGCTTTTGCTAAACAGGTATGGGCATTTTCCACCATAACGATAGCACCATCAACCATGGTGCCTATCGTTATCGCAATACCACCCAATGACATAATGTTGGCATCTAATCCTTGCAAGCGCATGACAATAAAAGCCATTAAAATGCCTAATGGCAATGTTAAAATGGCAACCAAAGCTGAACGAGCGTGTAACAAGAACATAATTACCACTAAGCTTACAATGCCAAGTTCTTGCATTAATGAAGTATTTAAACTGTCGACGGCACGTTCAATCAAATCCCCGCGATCATAAACAGTAACAATTTCAACACCTTCTGGTAGTCCCTCTTTAAGTTCATCTAACTTGGCACGCACCGCTTGAATAGTGGCCAACGCGTTTTCACCAAAACGCATGATGACAACACCACCAGCAACTTCACCTTCACCATTAAGATCCATCACGCCGCGGCGTAACTCAGGTCCAATATGTACGTGAGCCACATCCTTTAAGCGTATCGGTATGCCATCAGCAGTTACCCCAACTGGAATTACATTGAGATCATCAATAGACTTTATATAACCTTTGCTGCGCACCATGTATTCAATTTCGGATATTTCAATTAAACGCCCACCGACATCTTTATTTGATGATTTAATGGCCTCTTTTACTTTACTAAGTGGAATGTTGTAACGCGCTAAGGCACTTGGGTCGACTTCAACTTGATACTGTTTAACAAATCCCCCCATTGAAGCAACCTCAGCAACACCTTCAACGGTTTGCAAAGGATAGCGTAAATACCAATCCTGTAATGACCGTAATTCTGATAAATCATGCTTGCCCGTTCTATCCACTAAGGCATATTCATAAACCCAGCCAACACCGGTAGCATCAGGCCCCAGTGTGGGTGTAATACCTGGTGGTAATCGGTCACTGACATAATTTAATGCTTCTAATACCCGCGATCTTGCCCAGTACATGTCGGTATTATCTTCAAAAATAATATAAATAAATGATATACCGAAAAAGGAATAGCCGCGCACCACTTTTGTTTTTGGTACGGCAAGCATTGACGTTGTTAACGGGTAGGTTATCTGATCTTCAACCACTTGCGGAGATTGACCAGGAAACTCAGTAAAAATAATGACCTGCACATCAGATAAATCAGGGATAGCATCAAGCGGGGTGTTTTTATAAGCAAACAACCCTACTAAAGTAATGATTAATGCCATTAATATGACCATAAAACGGTCTTTTAAAGAAGCAGAGATGATGGCTTCAATCATAGTTATTGCTCCTCAGTTTTCATTTTAGGCGTTTTTTTTATGTCCATCGAAGGCACTTTTTCCGTCGTGTTTTTATTTTTTAACTGTATAATCATTTTTTGTGTGGCTTCACGCAGTGATGATTCAGAATCAAGCATAAATTGCGCTGACGTAACCACTTCTTCACCCTCTTTTAAGCCAGAGAGCACCGCTACTTTTCCACTTGACTCTATACCTAAAGTGACTAACCTTGGCTCAAACTTACCTGGCTCAGTTACCACAAAAACTTGAGAGCGATCACCTGAATGGATTACCGCCTGCGAAGGAATAACAATGGCGTTTTTACTGACATCTGAATGTATCGTTATTTCGGCAAACATATCTGGACGTAATAACTCTTTGGGATTATCAAATATAATTCTGACTTTTGTTGTTCGTGTTTTTGCCTCAGAATAAGGATAAATATAACCTACTCGTCCTGAAAATATTCTTCCCGGAACGCTGGCCAAAGACATTTCCACTTCATCACCTATTTTAACCCAAGGTAATTCATATTCGTAAATATCGGCATAAACCCATACTTGACTCAAATCGACCACCATATACAGCTCAGTTTTAGGAGTAACATATTGCCCTTGTCTAGAACCAATACGAGTAATCGTGCCATCAACTGGGCTATGAATATGTAACTGTTTTTTAATTTTTCGCGTTTTTTCTAGCTCAACAATTTGATGCTCTGGCACATCAAGTAACTGCAAACGTTCTTTTGCACTTTCAACCATTTCTTCTGCGCCGCGCCTAACATCTTCAAATGGGCTTTTTTCAAGTAACTTTAAACTATTTAATGCTAATAAGTATTCCTGCTGCGTTGACACGAGTTTTGGGGAATAGATACTCACTAAAATATCACCTTTTTTAACCGTCTCTCCTGTTTTATCTACCTTTAATTCTTCAATCCAGCCTTCAACTTTAGGATGTAAACGTGCCATTTTTTCTTCATCAAAATCAACTCGACCAGATGCACGAACTGTGCGACTCATAGATTCTTGTTTGGCAAATGCAGTACGAACACCAATATTTTGCACCACCACAGGATCAATTTTTACCGTACCTAACACAGCTTCACTGTCAGTTTTATCTGCATAAATAGCAACATAATCCATACCCATTGAGTCTTTTGCTGGTACAGGTGATGTGACGGTTGGATTCATTGAATTTCGATAAAATAAAGGCTTACCTTTTTCCGTTTTTTCAGTACGACCGTTTTGCTGAGAATTATCGCTATTTACCATTGCGCCATTATCGGAAGGCGAAAGTATATAACCAACCCCTATACCTATACCTAACATAAGTATTGCCGTTGTTATTGTAGATTTATTCATAAATTGATCCCTTGCCTATTGACGCTTGTAAACGTGCTAGTGCTTGATTGCTTTGCGAAAATGATTGCCAATATTGCAATTCATAATTAAATAATGTTACTTGGCTACGTACTAAATTGAGAAAGTCAACCTCGCTCACTTGATAACCCGCTAACATTGATTGCACCGTTTGCCTTGCCTGTGGCAATATTCCGGTTTTAAATAAAGATAATTGCTGTTGTGAACGACTAAAATCAGTGAGGCTGCTTGCGATATCTGCTTGCACCTGATTCAATTCATCGCGATAAGCGTATTTTGATTTGAATTGTTCGCTAACGCGTTGTTTTACTTTTTGTGATTGTTTAGTTCCAGCATATAATGGAATTTTTATCCCTAATTTAATTGAAAATAAATCGGCTCTATTCCCTCCCATAAAAGGAGGATTATCACCAATTCTATCGCCATAGGTTACGCCAAGATTAAAGTCGGGATAATAATCTCGTTTGGCTAAATCAAGTTTAGATTTTGCCGCAGAAATCAATTGCTTGTGTTTTTGTAATATCGATCTAGATTTTTTCGCCCGTTGAAACAATTTAGGCTCTGATAATAGTTTTCTAGTCACCACCTTTATTTGTGCAGGTAGCGTCACTTTTGTACGAGGCGTAATATCCATCAGTATATTCAAACGGATGATTTGATTATCACGTAGGGCAACTATTTGAATTTTTTTGTCAATAAGCTTCGATAATTCTAATTGAGATAACAATACATCTTGTTGTAAACCTTTACCGGTTGTGTATTTAGTTTTAGCTACCTCAATAAACTGTCGCAGTAATTCTTGATTTTTATTTACGGTTTCAATGGCTCGGTCTAAATAAAATATTTGCCACCACTTATTGCTAACATTATTAGTTAAGAGCAAACGCATTTCTGCCACATCATAAAAAGCGGCTTTTGCTTCAAACTCGGCGGCTTCTTCTTTTAGGCTGAGCTTTCCCGGAAAAGGAAATGCTTGGGTAAAGCCAATTTGTAATTGTGTCATTCCTTCTTGGCTACGCGAAAAAGTATCGGTAGGAAAGTTCAAAGCGCCAAGCGATAACATAGGGTCGTCTAAAGAGCTTACCTGTGATGGTATTGCTTGCATGGCTTCATAACGCGCCTGCATTTGTGCTAAATTGGGGTTATTATCAAGCGCTATGACAATCGCTTTTTGTTCGGTTAACATACCAGTTTCTACAAAGGCTGTTTTATCTATATTGTTAGCGGCCACAAAAGGTGTAGGCAATAGCAATACGATAACTGCGGTTATATTGACTAGAAATATTTTCACTTGTATATTCCTTATTTTTGATAAAAAATCGCATGAAACTTAGATTCAATCTAAAATGCTTTTGTCTCAAAGCAACATGCGACATGCTAAATTAACTGCGAATAAATATGATTCGCAAAAGGTTTATTTTGATCCCAGAAGATATTTTATGACATATCTACATGAAATAAATTTCATAGTTTTCATCTGCTGGTGATAAAGTTACATGCCTATGCAGATAACTCAGGAGCCCTTATTTAATTCGGTAATTCTTCTGTAGGTCGACATTTATGTCGTCAAAGGCAGAATAAATGACATGAATTGATGGGCTACGTTACATGGATGTAACTT
>JAESPQ010000128.1 GCA_016765535.1 Alteromonadaceae bacterium
GTGATTATGGAGTTAGTAATAACCAAGGGCAGGTATCTTTACAAGAAGTGAACAACATACTTTCTTTAGCGACAGAAGTTGGTATAACAACACTTGATACTGCCAGTGCCTACGGTAATAGTGAACAAGTTTTAGGACAAAGTAAATTAGCATCACAATTTAACATAGTAAGCAAAATTCCACCGCTAAAAGAAACTGACAGTCAAAACGAAATAGATCAATTTATCGAAAAAAGTCTAATACAACTCAAGGTAAAACAGCTTGATGCCGTTTTATTCCATCAAGTTGATGATCTTATTCATTCACCTTTAGCACAAACAAGAGTTGAGGCTTTGATACAACAAAAAAAATCAGGAAACATAAAAAAAATAGGCATTTCAATTTATACACCAGAACAGCTTGAATATTGCATAAATAATTTTAATATAGATATTGTGCAATTGCCATTAAATGCCTTAGATCAACGTTTTATTACCACGGGATGGCTAGCAAAGTTAACTGAACGAGGAATAGAAGTTCATTGTCGCTCGGTTTTTTTGCAAGGTTTATTATTGATGGATATTAAAGCACTAGCACCGTACTTTTTACCTTATTTATTACCTTTAAAAAAGTTTGCTCAAATGGAAAAAAAATTAGCTATATCTCATTTAGTGCTCTCTTTAGTAATTGCTTGCCAACAAAAACACATTAATAAAATAGTTGTGGGGTGTTGTAATGTAAAACAATTGCAAGAAATCATTAACACCTACAACATAACATTAACAATAAAAGAAAATTTAGCCGCTCTTGCTTACCCTGATGAAAATTTATTATTACCAAATAATTGGAAAACATAGAATACGTGCATGAAAATTGCTTGATAAATACCATCAATGATCCTTTTAACTTTTACCTAAATAGATAACTGAAAAAAACATGAAAAAACTACAACAAGGCTCAGGTGCAAAACTGTGGCAAAAAGCTAAAAAGATAATACCAGGGGGGAATCAGCTTTTATCTAAACGTGCAGAAATGTTTTTACCTGAATTTTGGCCCGCTTACTACAAAAAAGCTAAAGGCTGTGAAATATGGGATTTAGATAATAACCATTACTATGACTTAAGTATTATGGGGATTGGTAGCTGTGTATTAGGTTACTCTCACCCTGAAATAAATGATGTGGTCATTGATGCCATTCATAATGGCAGTATGAGCAGTTTAAATTGTTATGAGGAAGTAGACTTAGCAGAAAAATTAATACAGCTACACCCTTGGTCTGATTCAGTAAGGTTTGCTCGCACGGGTGGCGAAAGCTGTGCTATCGCAGTTAGAATAGCTCGTTCTTACACTAAAAAAGAGAAAATTATTTTTTGCGGTTATCACGGTTGGCACGATTGGTATTTAGCGACCAACTTAAAAGATGATAAAAATTTAGATGAACAACTTCTGCCAGGGCTAGCTCCTGACGGAGTACCGAAAAGCCTGACTGGTACTGTTATTCCATTTAAAAATGGTGATATAACTACCTTTAAGAAAATACTCGCTGAAAACAAAAATGAATGTGCCAGTGTAGTTATGGAAGTATTTAGAAATTCAGCTCCTGATATCGAATTTTTAAAAGAAATAAAACAATTATGTAAACAAGAAAAAATCGTCTTGATTTATGATGAAATATCTTCTGGGTTTAGATTAAACGTAGGAGCATCACATTTATTATGGGATATAAATCCCGATATTTGTGTGTTAGGAAAAGCATTGGGTAACGGTCATCCTATAGGCGCGATTATCGGTAAAAGAAAAATAATGGATGCCGCTCAATCTTCTTTTATCAGCAGCACCTACTGGACAGAGAGAGTAGGCTTTGCTGCAGCTTTAACAACATTAGATATTTTTGAACGAGATAACGTCATCATAAAAGTGAATAAAACAGGGGCATATATAAAAGAAAATTTACTTAAATTAGCAACAAATACCGAGTTTAATCTTGATGTGCTTGGGATAGATTCAGCATTAGTATTAGATTTTCAATATAAAAATCCTTTATTGGTTAAAACAATATTTACTCAAGAAATGCTTAAACGAGGCTTTTTAGCGAGTAATGTTATTTATGTCTCAATTGCACATACGGTAAAAATTGTTGACTTATATTTATCCGCAGTAAAAGAAGTTTTTACTTTAATTTCTCATGCAGATAAATCTAACCAATTGCAGCGCTTATTAGAAGGTCCTATCTGCCACTCAGGGTTTAGCCGGTTAAACTAATGTCAGAAAACATAATAGCAATAGTTCAAGCTCGAATGGGATCAACAAGACTCCCAGGGAAGGTAATGCAAAAAATAATCAACAAACCCATGATAGAAATATTGCTTTCACGTTTATCTCAAAGTAAATTAATTACACAGATCATACTAGCAACCTCTTTAAATGAAGAAAATGATGAACTTTGTGAGTTTGTAAAATCACTTCATTATTCCGTTTTTAGAGGGAATGAAGATGATGTACTAGACAGATTTGTAAAGGCATCTGAAAAAACTAATGCCGATCACATTGTGAGGATAACAGGCGACTCGCCACTAATAGATCCTTTTATTTGTGATCAACTTATAGAGTACTACCTACAAGAAAAGGCTGATTATGCTTATTTAAGTAGTCACTTTTGTGAAGGGCTTGATTGTGAAGTTATATCAAAAAGAGCATTAGATATAGCAAATAAAAATGCTAATAAAATGTCTGAACGAGAACATGTAACACTCTATTTATATGATCATCCTGAATTATTTTTAAATGTAAAACTTACCAATAACACAGATGATAGCCATTACCGATTTACTGTAGATAACCAAGAAGATTTTACTGTTGTTAGCAATATAATTGAAAATAATATTGCTAATTTACAGTCACTAACCTCTTTTCAGACCAAACAGTATCTTGATAATCACCCTGAAATAAAAAAATTAAACAGTCATATCATTAGAAATGAAGGCTTACTTAAGTCGATTGACAATGATTATTTAATAAAACAATAAATGGTAATAAGACTAATATGACACCGTTAATAATTAATGATCATCAAATAAGCAATGTATCACCATGCTACATTATCGCTGAAATGTCGGCTAATCACGGCGGTGATTATGATAAAGCAATTGAAATAATTCATGCTGCAAAAAAAGCAGGGGCAAATGCGGTAAAGTTACAAACGTATACTGCAAGCACAATAACATTAGATTCCGACAAAGAGGATTTTAGACTTCCTTCTGATAATCCATGGGAAAGCCATAAAACATTATTTTCTCTTTATGAAAAAGCTTATACACCATGGAGCTGGCATAAAGGGTTATTCGACGAAGGAAAAAAAATTGGCATTGATATTTTTTCCTCTCCCTTTGATCTTAGCGCTGTAGAATTACTTGAAGACTTAGACTGTCCAGTCTATAAAATTGCATCCCCTGAAATTACCGACATACCATTAATAAAGCGTGTTGCTCAAACAGGGAAGCCGATTATTTTATCAACGGGATTGTCGACTATTGAGGATATTGAATTAGCGGTTACGACTTTAAAAGAAAATGGTTGCTCTCAATATGCATTCTTAAAATGCACTACTGCCTACCCTGCTCCACCGGAAGATATTAATTTAAAAACCATACCCGATATATCAGATAGGTTTAATTGCATATCTGGAATTTCAGATCACAGTTTAAATAATAGTATTGCTATTGCGGCAATAGCGTTAGGGGCAAAAATCATAGAAAAGCACTTTGTTTTAGATAAAAATGATAATTCTGTTGATGCTTTCTTTTCATTAACACCTAAAGAATTTAAAGAGTTGGTTGATGATGTTCGTTGTGTTGAAAAAGCATTAGGAAAAGTTGATTACACTATTTCACCAGCGTCACAAAAAAACATGCTCGCAAGGCGTTCTTTATATGTCGCAAAGAATATTAAAGTTGGCGATATAATTACAAGTGATAATGTCGTATCAGTTCGCCCATCTTTCGGTCTTTCGCCAAAACATTACGAAACTATATTAGGTAAAATAGTAATAAAAAACGCACAAAAAGGTGACCGATTTCAATGGAATTTAATAAGCAATGACAATCATTAATCTGATAAGAATAACTCAATGAAAATATTTATTATTACCGATGGTAACAATCAATTAGGAATGGGACACATATACCAATCTATGACATTAGTTGGGTATTTATTAGAGCAAGCAGATTATGATTTAAATATTACTTTTATAACTAAAAGTGATCACTGCGTTATATCTTTATTAAAGAGTTCCGGCTGTAATGTTGTTTCATGTAAAAATGATAATGAAATTTTTAATCTACTTGCCAGCGAAAAACCAGATCGTATTATATTTGATAAGCTTGACGTTTCGCCTCTATTAGCAAAAAAAATAAAGCAGGAACTAACGGCTAAATTATTAATATTTACCAATCTAACCACTGCAAATGATCATGCTGATGTAGCTATTCTTGCCGATATAGGTAGTAATTTTGAAAATATATTTATAAAGAATAAAGATACTGGTCAAATAAAAATATATGGTCCTAAATATTGGTTAATTCGCCCAGAATTTTTTCTATTGAAAAGTAATTATAAAAAAGACGACTCTCTTGTTAAAAATATAATGTTGATATTTGGCGGTGCTGACCCTGCTAATTTATCATCAATAGTTCTCGATGAGTTATTAACTATAAATATCCCCTTTAAAATATCAATAGTTTTAGGTGCCGCTTTTCAACATCAAAAAGAGTTAGATAAAGTAATTAAATCTAATGGCTCATTATCAACAATAAATATTTATCGTAATGTAACTAACATCGCAGAAATGATGTCAATAAATGATCTTGTATTAGCCTCCCCTGGACTTTCTTTTTTTGAATCTCTAGTGGTTGGTACACCCGTAATAGGCTTTCACCAAGATAGTCTGCAGCAAAAAACTTATAAAGATATATTACCAACAGTCGATAAAAAAGATATAGACCAATTGTCTTACATGATAACAAACAATCAATTCATTTTTCCTCATTCTTCAAAAATCAAAAAAATGGCTATTGGAGAAGGAAAAGATCAAATTATTCAAGAGATATTATTAAAGCATGAATACTAATTTTAAATGGAAAAAGATAGGGCAAATATTTAACCCTGCAGGTCAATTTGATTGGGTTAGTACTCATGGCATGTTGCCCGTTGTAGATCATATTAAAGATGACTTATTCAGAATTTATTTTTCTGGCCGAGATACAGATAACATATCCAAAACAGGTTTTGTTGAAATAGACATAAAAAAACCATTAGATATTTTACATCTTTCTAGCTCTCCTATATTAGATATTGGAGAGTTAGGCTCTTTTGACGACAACGGTGTTTCACCAACTTGTATGGTAAATCATGAAAATAAAAAATATTTTTATTTTATGGGCTGGAATAAAGGTTCAAAAGTTAGAGCAGCAGAAGTATCAGGACTTGCATTAAGTTTAGATAATGGCGCAACATTTTCTCGATATTCTAGAGCACCAATTATTGATAGAACGGATAAAGAACCCTACACTATTCTCGTTATATCGTGCATTATAATTGAAAATGGTATTTGGCGAATGTGGTATGACTCTGCCGATTATTGGATTAATGAGGAACTCCCTAGATATAACATAAAATATGCTGAATCTACCGATGGCATTCACTGGACTCGTGAAGGAGTAGTATCTGTAGATTATAAAAGCGATGATGAAACAAGAGTTTCTCGTGCAAGTATTATCAAAGAAGATAATATTTACAAAATGTGGTACTGCTATGCTATGGGTACTGGCGGTTATAAAATGGGCTATGGAGAGTCTAAAGACGGAATTAAATTTCAACGATTAGATCATAAGGTTGGCATAGAACTATCCGAATCAGGTTGGGACTCAGAAATGATTTGCTACCCTAATGTATTCCAGCATAAAAAAAATACTTACATGCTGTATTCTGGTAATGGGTATGGGCGCGAAGGTTTTGGTATAGCAATATTAAATAAGCATGAACACCATGACAATTAATTCAAACATATCTGAACATAATATCCTTGTTTTTGGGGCAGCTGGTTTCATGGGAACTTATTTAGTTAATGAACTAATAAAACTTGGCTATAAGGTTACAGCCTCAGATATCGATACAAGTACAACCTCTTATTATCAAGAACAAAACATCCCTTTTATTGCTATTGATATAACTAAAGCTAGCGATTTTGAAAAGCTAAATAAAGACACTTATACAACCGTTATTCATCTTGCAGCTCACCAGCCCGCAAATGTGAGTGATAGTAACGATCAACCTGAAAAATACATCAATGTAAATGTACTCGGTACATTAAACATTTTAAAATATTGTAAAAATCAACAAATAAAAAAAATAATTTATGCAAGTTCACACCGTAATACCCAAGGTTTATGGAAAAACGAATGTGCCTTAACTGAAGATGACGGAAGACTTGTAAAATTTGATACGGAATACACACTATTTAGTATTTCAGAAACTGCTGCTCAAGATTTAGTTGAATATTTTTGTGTTCAACATAACTTACAAGGAATAGTTTTTAGACTTCCCCCTGTTTATGGTTATGGTCCTCACACTGAAATATTTAAAGAGGGCAAACCTATAAAAACAGGTTTTCAAATATTTATAGATAAAGCGATGTCTTGTGAGCCAATAGAGGTATGGGGAAATTGCGATACAGGACGAGATATTGTTTATATAAAAGATGTTATTAACGCTTTTACTCTCGCCATTGACAATCCTGTTGCAAGGGGGCTTTATAACATATCATCAGGTTATAAACTTTCTTTGTTAGAAGAAGCTGAAACTATCGCCGATGTGTTTTGGGGAAACGAATCGAAACCTACTATAATTAAAAAACCTGAAATTCCTAACCATATTGATTCTTTTTATTACAATATAAAAAAAGCAGAAAAAGAATTAGGCTGGAAGCCAAAATTTAGCTTTAAAGAAATGCTATATGACTTCATAAAAGAAACAAGTAGTGAAAAATATAAACATTTATTAACCAAAAGAAAAAACAATATAGACCAATACACTCCAAACAACTAGAAGGAATAAATTATGTTAGAAATTGATGGTATTGAATTAATGGGCGAAAATGTAAAAAGCAAATTAAAATCATGCGGAGAAGATGTCATTATATACCCTATGGCTAAAATAGCTTTTCCTCATGTCGTTGAGATAGGTGCTCATTCAAAAGTTAGAGACTTTGCCTTTATCTTTGCAGGTGAAGGGATGATTATCGGAGAATATTCAGATATTCAACCTCATACAGTCGTGTGGGGAGGTGGTTTAACGATCATCGGTGATAGAGTATCTACAGGGCCTGGCACCGTCTTTTTATCAGCAACTTATTCCCATCATAAACCTGGTATTAAAATGGTTGATGGTATGGGAGAGGGTGAAACCGAAATATTAGGTGGTAGATTAGAAGTTGGTAATGATGTGTATATTGGTGCTAATAGTACCATTATGCCAATAAAAATAGGTGAAGGCTGTGTTATTGGCGCAGGAAGTTTTGTAAATAAAGACTGCGAACCATGGGGTATTTATATAGGAAGTCCCGCTAAAAGAGTTGGTGAAAGACCACACTAAAGTCTACTTATTTTCCGATAAAGCACTTTAGCATAACATCTTAATAGAGGCTGTAATCTTAATAAAATTCAGCCTCTTTGGTACTATATACATTTTAAGTTAATCAAAATAAAGATATGCAAACATGAATGTTTTTTGCGCAATAATGCAGCCTACTTATTTACCTTGGATTGGCTATTTCGATTTAATAGACTCCGTTGATAAATTTGTTTTTTATGATGATGTACAATTTTCAAAGCAAAGCTGGCAATGTAGAAACAAAGTTCAAACAGCTAATGGTGTTTCATGGTTAACGGTACCATTACAAAAATGTGATTTGAGTACAAACATCAATAAGGTTGCAATTAACTACACCAAACCTTGGGTAAAAAAACAGCTCAAAACTATTTTTTATAACTACAGTAAAGCGCCTTATTTTGATGAAGTTTATTCCTTTTTAGAAAATATATTTATACAAAATAAATATCATTATTTAGCAGATTTAAATATTTCAATAATAAAAGCTATCACCGTAAAAATAGGCATAACAACAGAGTTAATAATCAACTCAACATTATCTAACATAGAAACGAACAGAGAAAAAAAGCTCATTGAAATTTGTTTAAATTTAGAGTGTTCTGCTTATATATCGCCTTTAGGATCATCACCTTACCTTGAAAGTAGTAATGCTAATGATGAATTTCGCTCTCATAAGATTAAATTGATGTATCATAATTACCAACACCCTATCTACCAGCAAAAGCAGGGTGAATTCACTCCCTATTTAAGCATAATTGATTTATTGTTTTATTCTGGTTTTAAAGAGTCGTTAACACTCATTCGCCAAGGTAGAAAAGCAGCTACTGCTCCTAATATGTTGAACTTGAAGGACATTTAAAATGAATGTATTAATTAAAATCCCTACGAATCGATTTTATTTAAAGGAGCTTACTAAGCAGGATGCCTCAATAAATTATTTAAATTGGTTTAATAATAGCAATACTATTCAATTCATCGAATACAAATCAACAGACTTAATAGCATTAGCCAACTATATAGATGATAAATATAATGATAAGAGTTGTTTGTTTTTAGGTGTATTTACCCAAGATAAACAAATACATATAGGTAACATTAAATACGAGATAATGCCCAAAAATAGTTTAGTTGCAACCATGGGTATTATGATTGGAGACACATCTTGGCATAGTAAAGGGGTGGCAGGTGAAGTTATTGTGGCTTCGGCTAAATACTTAAAATCCCATCTAAACATTACTCATGTTAATTTAGGCGTAGATATTAATAACATCGCTGCAATTAAAGCCTATGAAAAAATAGGCTTTAAAAGAACGAAACAAGGGTACTTAAAAAACGATTTAAAAAATTCAATTGAAATGATTTACCACATCAATTGAATCCATCGGTTAAACCAACCTGAATTATACTTTTGCAGGTTTATTATACCCTTTAATTAAGTCATTATATAAATATAAAAAATGCGTTTTCATTTCCGACAATGCATAAGCCGTATATTCCATTCTCATCTTTTCGTTAGTATAACTAGCACAATTAGTCATAATACAACTCTGAAAATAAATCATCGATCCTTTCATAAATCTAAAATACAATAGCGTATCTTTTCTTGTAGAAAGTAAATAAATATAATCATTTTGCCTTGAAAACATATTCGATAGTTCTGTACGAGAATTGATAGGTTCATCTAAAAATTCAATAAAAGTATCAATAACCATTTTTAATTTAGATAAGTATTGCGTTTCCAAAAAGTTATGTACATATTTTTTACTTTTTGAAAATAAAGCAAAAGAATCATCTAATAAATGTAATAGTTCTTTTCTTAGGTTTATATCTTGTGGTTTTACGACTAATTCATCAAAAGGTAATGGCTTAGTTCCGCGGATCAAAGCACCATCAGAGCAATTATAAACATCAACATCAGAAAAATCCTGAATAGCAAATTCCATAACGCCTACAGACGAATCAAATATTTGTGTTGTATAAACTTCTTCTCTAAAGTTTCCCTTAGTGGTTCTTGTTGCCCCTTTAAAGCTTTTATTTGACTCTTCTTTACCCTCCCATTCACCTTTATAATACATACTACTCTTAGAGTGATGGTGCTCATCATCGACAAAACCTAAATCAACACCGAGTAAATATATTTTTTTAAAGCCTAAATGCAGCATCGCCATTACAGCAGTATTTGAAACGGTAGGATTACAATACTTAACTATCTCAAAACTATTTTCAGGTGAAAGAAATTTAACAAAATCCATACCGCCATCATTTATTTTTAACATCGTATAAGCTTGTGAGAATCGTTTTAACAAGCCAGTATAAACAGTATTAAGTGCAATAATTGGAATTGTTTTAATAATAGAATGTTCATCATCAGTAAATAAATGATAATGATCATCGAGCATTGCCGTTCTTTCCATTTCGATGTGTATATTAGGAACGATGTTATTATGCAACAAACTCTTCAAAGAAGTTCCACAACTAATGATAATAATTTGGTCTTGACGATTTTTTAATAATTCAATGTCATTATCTAAAGATGGACCATTACCAACAATAATCACTGGTAGTTGTTTAATCGGATTGTTTATTTGATTATTGGCTTTCAAAATAGGAAAGTCATTATCTATATTTTCAAGGGTGTGAACTAAGCTAATAATTTCATCTTCAAAAAAGCCCCAACCAGCACTATATCTATGTGCTATTTCGTGAATTAATTTAAACGCTTTATGGTTCTCTTCGCTAAAGTAATGACGATAGGCAAAAATTCGACTGACTAAGTAAAAACCATTAATTTTCAGCAATTCATTTATTTGATTAACAAATTGAAATTCATTACTACCAATACCAATAGTAAAAGAGCCTCCTATTGCCTTACATTTATCAATTAAAGGTTTAAAGTCAATACAATGCATAGCTGCATAAAAAACATCGGCAGAGGGTTCATATAAATAAAAAATTTTAATTTTTTTACGATTAAAAAGTTCTTCTATTTGATAACCTAATCCACAACCTATCATACAAAAAAAATCGAGTTGTGGTTCATTCCACGGCACTTCAATTTGTAAATCAGATAGTTGCCCTGTTTCTGCTTGTTGACGTTCAGTTAGTGCTTTTAAAACCTTCTCATGTTCAAAATAGGGTTCTTCACTAAACTCCAAACCATAAGAAAAGCATTTAGGGTTTTTAGCAAACACATCAAGTTGTTCAACCGCTAATTTTTTAGGATCACCTTTATAAACTAAATTACCATTATCAACCAAATTAACATTATCATCATCATCGATAGTTAATAGGGTATTTCCTTGTTGGTAATTTTTAAAAAAATCATAAATTTCAGGAAGAATATTTTTAAAGACCTCCATATTATTTAAAAATGTTGCTCTTAATAATTTGGTTGTCATATCAAGTGATAAATTATTCACGGTTTAGACCTAATGCATTGTTATTTATAAGTTATAAGTTAGCAATAATTACGCCAATTATCTAGGTTGTTTTATGATTTAAATAGTGGCAGATCATTATTTTTCCCCACTATGTGCGTTACTAAAAATAATAGCTTAGTCTATCATTCTCATTTTTAATAACGGTTTTAACTGAACATA